>NZ_LNHM01000051.1:0-255 GCF_001462935.1 Enterobacter sp. 50588862 | reverse complement strand
GCGTTCCCTCTGCCGTCAGTTCGGCATTTCTCCTGCCACCGCCTACAAGTGGCTTCGCCGCTGGGCTCAGGAAGGTGCCGCCGGCCTTCAGGACCGCCCGCGCATACCGCACCATTCCCCGAACCGCTCATCTGACGACATCACCGCCCTGCTGCGCATGGCCCATGAGCGCCATGAACGCTGGGGCGCACGCAAGATTAAGCGCTGGCTCGAAGACCAGGGGCACCGTATGCCCGCCTTCAGCACCGTCCATAA
>NZ_LNHM01000050.1:0-517 GCF_001462935.1 Enterobacter sp. 50588862 | reverse complement strand
TTTTAAAGGATGAGCGGTACAGAGATTGCAAAACGATGGGGCTATAGCTCAGCTGGGAGAGCGCCTGCTTTGCACGCAGGAGGTCTGCGGTTCGATCCCGCATAGCTCCACCATCTTTTACTGCGAACACAAGAAAACTTCAGAGTGAACCTGAAAAGGTGCACTGCGAAGTTTTGCTCTTTAAAAATCTGGATCAAGCTGAAAATTGAAACGACACATCTTTAAGGTGTGTTCGAGTCTCTCAAATTTTCGCAATCAGAAGTGAAACATCTTCGGGTTGTGAGGTTAAGCGACTAAGCGTACACGGTGGATGCCCTGGCAGTCAGAGGCGATGAAGGACGTGCTAATCTGCGAAAAGCGACGGCGAGGTGATATGAACCTTTGACCCGTCGATGTCCGAATGGGGAAACCCAGTGCAATTCGTTGCACTATCGTTAACTGAATACATAGGTTAACGAGGCGAACCGGGGGAACTGAAACATCTAAGTACCCCGAGGAAAAGAAATCAACCGAGATT
>NZ_LNHM01000049.1:0-247475 GCF_001462935.1 Enterobacter sp. 50588862 | reverse complement strand
TCATCTGACGACATCACCGCCCTGCTGCGCATGGCCCATGAACGCCATGAACGCTGGGGCGCACGCAAGATTAAGCGCTGGCTCGAAGACCAGGGGCACCGTATGCCCGCCTTCAGCACCGTCCATAGCCTGATGGCCCGTCACGGCCTGCTGCCGGGCGCAACACCGGGCATTCCCGCCACGGGACGGTTCGAACACGACGCGCCGAATCGCCTCTGGCAGATGGATTTTAAGGGCCACTTTCCCTTTGGCGGTGGCCGCTGCCATCCGCTCACCCTGCTGGATGACCACTCCCGTTTTTCCCTGTGCCTGGCGCACTGTACCGATGAACGGCGCGAGACCGTGCAGCAGCAGCTGGTCAGCGTGTTTGAACGCTACGGCCTGCCGGACAGGATGACGATGGACAACGGCTCACCGTGGGGCGACACCACCGGCACCTGGACGGCGCTGGAGCTGTGGCTGATGCGCCACGGTATCCGGGTGGGGCACTCCCGGCCTTATCATCCGCAGACGCAGAGATTAACCCGCCCCTCTCCCACTGGTCGCGAAAAGGTATCTTTTCTGACCCGATATCAGGCAACCGGATTTTTTCCTCTATAGGCCCTCTCAAAGGGTTGTCTCAGTTGTCTCAAAAAGCATCTTTGCATTTTAAATCAGCCTGTTACGGGAACTTTCTGAGACAACACAGCCCGGTTTTGAGACAACACGTTAACATTTCTGAGACAGCTGCGGTGTGGGGGACCTTGTTGCTTAAAAAAAAAGCCAGCCAGAAACAGAAAAACGGAAAACAGATTTTTATGTTGGTTCAGAATAGCCCTTTGTTGTCTCAAAAACACCTGATGTTGTCTCAGTGTTGTCTCAATAAAAAAGATAAATAATTAATAATAAGGAATTATTTATTTTATCTCTTCTCTGAACCAACATAAAAACGGGGCTGCTAATGTGAATGCGCTATTCTGGCTTGCTGTCATCCACCAGCAGCACGGCATAGGCCCGTAGCTGTCGGTTGTTCATATGCTGGATGCGGGGCGTACGGCTCTGCCAGCTTCTGCCGCTGGCGGGCATTTTGAGCATCCCGGCTTCATACAGCACACGGGCGGCCTGGTTCACGTCAAACCCGTTCGCCAGTTCATCCTTAAACGGCGCGGGGAGCACGTAGAACGTTACAGGCTCCACGGTCTGGCGCCCTTGTCCTTATATCCGGCAAGGCTGTGAACGTTAAGCTGGCTCAGTTCGTCAAAATCAACGGGAATAAAGCGGCTGATGCTGTTTACCATCAAAAAGGCGGTGGCCTGTTCAATAATCTGTTCATGCTCCTTGTTGCCTGTGCCAAATGCATCCACGACACCGACATTCAATGTCTTAGCCAGCAAAGAAACGTATGGGCACACAGGATGGACAGGAACGCTAACGGCTATCGATCCTGTAAATCATATGGCTATCGTTATTCTTGGCAATAGACCGCATTCCCCGGTAGCTGACCCCACAAAAAATCCTAATGTATTTGTAAGTGGATGATTATCCGCAGCCACATACGGCTGGATAGTTGATCAGATATACGGCGCACTGAAGTAAATAAGAAAAGGGACTCTAATGAGTCCCTTATTTTATGCTATAGCCCGTTCATTCCATGAATCTTTAAACATTATATTCCCATCACAATATTTCCATTCGATAGATTCATAGCGAATCTCAACTTCTTCCATATGTTTACCTGCTACACCAAGTGGAAATAATACTGGAGAAATCCTTGTTATCTTTACATTTTCCAATATTATATTAAAATATTCTACCTCTATTCCTGCCTCATTAATCTTGTACATTTTAATCAGGGCTGACTTAAATATTCTACCCTGGCATACTCCTCTGAATAAGTAGGGGGTGAGTCGGTCAATTTCTTTTTCAAAAGTAATCGGGACATGTAGACGTGTTCCTGTAAGTTTTCCAGTGTTATGATCTGTGGGAATCCATATAGAATGATTGAAAGATTTGAGTTCTGTGGAACCCAATCGTGTAGGCATTAAACATTCACCGATTAAAGGTGAATCATTTTCATCGGTAAGCCAAATATGTGCTGGTATAGACATTTATTTTTTTCTCTCATAAAAAAATGAAAAATATAGGACAATAACAATTATAATCCCGACTACGGAAGTTGTAATAGCAGGATTATCAATATACTTTACAGGTATATATGATAATAAAATTATAACTAAAATAGTTAAGTACGTTTTCAATTGGAGGGTTAAATCATCAAAGATAAGCCTAAATATTTCTTTTAATATCTTTTTCATAGGCCAGCCATTCGTTTTAATGCATTAATTATATCAGCATTAGATGCTGTGCTTATATTTAAATAACCAACATCTAAAACTACTGGCTCTATTAGAAAGTACATCATTTCAAGGTTTTCCGAGTAAAGAGCATTATAGAACAGTGGCAGAAAATATTTTAAATTGTGTGCACTATCAGCAGCATGTTGAACCGTACCGTATGTACTTAATGCTATTAATCCCCCTGATGTAAGGCCTCCAATTTTTTTCATCATTGCACTTTGTATAACTCCATTGATTTTACTCCCGTAGCAAATGTATTTAACAACTGAATAGACTAGTGCAAACCTTGAAGCTTGCATAACTGAATAGTGTGTTGTAGGCGGCACAACTTTTCTAAGAATAATGTCTTTTTCACTTTCATTTTTACTTTTAAGCAACGTTTGCACATAAATTAATATCATCCTAAAAATTATATTTCTATGCTTAACAAGTTCATACAAACCTAGTAAAAAACGCTTATCCTCATTTCCAAGCTGTTTACAAACATCTTTATAATTTTCTGTAAAGCAGGAAGTGTAATAAAGTGCTCTTGTTGCACCATCACCGAGATTATTTACATATTCGATAAAACCATCTTTCACACCAGCCATAGCCTTATCTAATCTCACGGCTAATTCTTTGTCGGTTCCTATTTTGTTTATAATATCTTCACTGTAATACATAGTATACCCCTTGGATTCGATACATTGATCATCTTATACATAACGCATTGCTTATAGTGATCACGATCTCAATTCCAGGATGTATATAAAAAAAGCCACCTTTATATTGCCCGGATAAATAGGTGGCTTGAAATAATTAACCTGATGAATGTAATGCTTAATTAATTGTTGTTCATTATCTATTTTAGCTTATATTCCCATTTCACAAGAGCTTCCAACTTTTCTTCACTATAATCATATCTATCATAATGGACTGATGATACGTCATGTAAAGCATGATGCTGTATTCTATCACGAATCTCTTTTGTAATTTTAATTTGCCCGGCCAAAGTTTTGAACGTCCTTCTAAAATCGCGGGGGACTGAATTCATCAATATTATTATTCATACAGTATCGCTTAATGTTATCTAACAGCAAGTCACTGGACATAAACATTGTATATCCGTTTGAAAACTTACCCTGTTTTCCAAGAGTTACTTTCCTCTCCAGGTTAGTTAATTTCTTTTCATGGTTATGATTGGGGAAAATATACTCATGTTCTGGATAACGTGAAATCATTATATCTAGTAACTTAATTGCCGTATCACAAAGGATAAAATGATACCATTTTTTGTTTTGTAAAATGAAGGTGGAATAGATAAAACCATGTTTGTTTTGTCGTAATATTTCTTCGGTAAAGCCATAATCTCATACGGGCGCTGGCCTCCACAGAAAAAATTAACTGTATGAGAACAGTAATATCGGGATTAAAGAAATCAACCTGTGTTTGTTTAAGCAACAAAGAAAGATCATCAAAGCTAAGGAATATTTCACCGATATATGATTCATCTTCTGAAACTTCGAGCACTGGTATAGCAGAAACCGGATTGAAGGGAATATCAAACATAACGTTCGGTTAATCCAGTAAATGTAATTTGCCGCACTTCACTCCCCATGAAAAGAGAGTGTGCATGTAAGAACGAATCTGGTTTACCCAGGGACGCTTTTGAGTGCGTTTATGAACGTAATTTAGGATCGCGCGTATATCATTTGTTGTGATTTTCTTTGCAATAATGGTCTCCGGTAGCATTCCGCTGTCAGAAATCACAGATCGCAGGGTTTCATAGTGATGATAGCTACGTTTGCCTGAAGCAATAGGATCTGTTTTATGCGCTTCGAAGAGATCAGCAAGCGTCCCGTATTTTGAAGAGACTTTGATAACGTCCTGACATGAAGAAAGGCTTTCGAACTTCTCAACAGCGCTACTGATTGACATAGCCGGGTAGTCACCCAGTGTCTGAAATTTTGCTGCTTTGCCCACAAAATGACGGTACACGAAAGTCTTGCGTCCAGAAGGGTAAACACGTACATCCACACGACCCGTCCCGCGCTCGCCGCTTGCTTGATAAGCTATGTAAGCGGCGGCTTTTGGGGGAAGGCTATCAAGAGCTTTAGCAGTAAAGTTTATTTGCTTTATTCATATCCTTTGCATAATGAGCGCATACATATTCGCAGTTCAAGCTCATAAACTAGTGCAAAATAAACTGTTTCTTAAACTATGCGGTAATAAGCAAGGCTAACTCAAGCTACGGATAAAAAATCAATAAAATCAATGTCTTTTAACTTGAATTACCACGCTTTTTTTCAATTATTTTGACATTTTTTTATGTGGGAGAAGGCCGAGGTGAGGGCACCAGACCGCACCCGCCTTCACGCCCGGTGGCGCTGCGCTTACCGGGCCTACATGTTCGGGGCCGTTATTATTTCGCAGGTCGGGTAAGGCGCAGCCGTCACCCGGCACCTCCCCTTCACCTTTATCGTGACTCCCCTCCCAATTCTGTTTCGATCCACAGGATCTTTTATTTGTAATCGATTACTTTTCATTTGAGTGATTTTGTAATCGATTACTTTTTCCGGGTGAGGCTTATCATGGTGTCAACTGAAAGTAGTGAAAAGGCGATAACACAGCACCGGCTACTGGTGCCGCGGCTGTCGCTAATGATGTTTCTGCAATTTTTTATCTGGGGTAGCTGGTCGGTAACTCTTGGCCTGGTGATGACCCGGCACAACATGTCTCTGCTGATTGGCGATGCGTTCTCCGCCGGGCCCATCGCCTCCATTCTCTCGCCGTTCGTGCTCGGGATGCTGGTGGACCGCTTCTTCGCCTCGCAGAAGGTGATGGCGGTGATGCACCTCGCGGGCGCGGCGATCCTCTGGTTCGTGCCGGGGGCGCTGATTGCCGAGAACGGCGCGCTGCTGATTGGCCTGCTGTTTGGCTACACGCTCTGCTACATGCCGACGCTGGCGCTGACCAACAACATCGCGTTCCATAGCCTGGCGAACGTGGATAAAACCTTCCCGGTGGTGCGCGTGTTCGGCACCATCGGCTGGATCGTGGCGGGCATTTTCATCGGCGTCACCGGCGTGGCGTCCAGCGTTACCATCTTTAAGGTAGCGGCGGCCAGCTCCGTGCTGCTGGCGCTTTACAGCCTGACGCTGCCGCACACGCCTGCGCCCGCGAAAGGCCTGCCGGTGAAGGTGCGCGATCTTTTCTGCGCGGATGCGTTCGCGCTGCTCAAAACTCGCCACTTTTTCGTCTTCTCCGTCTGCGCGATGCTGATCTCCGTCCCGCTCGGCACCTATTACGCCTACACCGCCTCGTATCTGGCGGATGCAGGAATTGCCGACGTCAGCACCGCCATGTCCTTCGGGCAGATGTCCGAGATCTTCTTCATGCTGGTCATTCCGCTGCTGTTCCGCCGCCTGGGGGTGAAAATCATGCTGCTGATCGGCATGCTGGCGTGGTTCGTGCGCTACGCCATGTTCGCGCTGGGCGTCAGCGAGGAGGGGCGCATTCTGCTGTATCTCGGCATTCTGCTCCACGGCGTCTGCTACGATTTCTTCTTTGTCGTCGGCTTTATCTACACCGACCGGGTGGCAGGCGAAAAGGTCAAAGGCCAGGCGCAGAGCATGATCGTGATGTTCACCTACGGCATCGGCATGCTCCTCGGCTCGCAAATTTCCGGCGCGCTCTATAACCGCCTGGTGGCAGGGCAAACCGTGCCGCAGGCGTGGGTGACATTCTGGTGGATCCCGGCGGTGGCGGCCGCGGCGATCGCGCTGATTTTCCTTCTCACGTTTAAGTATGACGATGACAAGGCGTAACGTTCAGGAGGTGGTATGAGGACGATGAAAGGACCCGGCATTTTTCTGTCGCAGTTTATTGGCGCAGAAGCGCCGTTTAATTCGCTCGACGGGCTGGCTGAATGGGCGGCAGGTAAAGGTTATAAGGCGGTGCAGATCCCCTGCAACCATCCGCACATCTTTGACGTCGAGAAAGCCGCAGAGAGCCAGGCCTACTGCGATGACATCGCCGCTACGCTGGCCGCGCACGGGCTGGTTATCAGCGAGCTGTCTACCCACCTGGAAGGGCAGCTCGTGGCGGTGAACCCCGCCTACAGCGACGCGTTTGACCACTTCGCGCCCGCATCAGTGCGCGGTAACGATGCTGCCCGTCGGGCGTGGGCCACGGAGAAGCTGAAGCAGGCGGCGGTCGCCTCGGCAAGATTAGGTCTGAAAGCGCACGCCACCTTCTCCGGCTCGCTGGCGTGGCCGTTTTTCTATCCGTGGCCGCCGCATAACGAGCAGCGTTTTCAGGAAGCGTTCGAGGAGCTGGCAACCCGCTGGCGGCCAATTCTGGATACCTTTGGCGAGCAGGGGGTGGACGTCTGCTTTGAACTGCATCCCGGGGAAGATCTGCACGACGGCGTGACCTTCGAGCGTTTTCTGGCGCTGGTGGATAACCATCCTCGCTGCAACATCCTCTTTGATCCGAGCCATATGCTGCTCCAGCAGATGGACTATCTGGCCTTTATCGACATCTTCCATGCGCGTATTAAAGCGTTCCACGTGAAGGATGCCGAGTTTCGCCCCAGCGGGCGCAGCGGCGTGTACGGCGGCTACCAGCCGTGGATCAACCGCGCCGGTCGCTTCCGTTCGCCCGGTGACGGGCAGATCGACTTTAAGGGCATTTTCAGCAAGCTGACCCAGTACGACTACGACGGCTGGGCGGTGCTGGAGTGGGAGTGCTGCCTGAAGGACGGCGATACCGGGGCGAGTGAAGGCAGCGAATTTATCCGCCGCCACATCATTCCCGTTTCCGGACGGGCGTTTGATGATTTCGCCGCAGGGGGCAGTCATGATTAACGTCGGGATCGTCGGCAGCGGGTTTATTGGCCCGGCACATATCGAGACGCTCAGGCGCCTCGGGTTTGTTCAGGTGGTCGCGCTGTGCGACGGCTCGCTCGTTAAGGCGCAGGAAAAGGCGCGCCTGCTAAACGTACCGCACGCGTACGGCAGCGTTGAGGAGCTGCTCGCGCACCCTGATTTGCACGTGGTGCACAACTGCACGCCGAACCACCTGCACGCACAGATTAACCGCCAGATCCTGCGTGCGGGCAAGCACGTGTTTTCCGAAAAGCCGCTGTGCATGACGCCTGAGGAGGCGCGCGAGCTGGTGGCGCTGGCGGAGCAGGCGGGCGTGGTGCATGGCGTGAGCTTCGTCTATCGCCAGTTTGCGATGGTGCGTCAGGCGGCGAGCATGCTGCGCGCGGGCAGCCTCGGGCGGATTTTTGCCTCACACGGCAGCTACCTACAGGACTGGATGCTGCTGGAAACCGACTACAACTGGCGGGTGGATGCCGCGCTCGGCGGCGCATCGCGCGCGGTGGCGGATATCGGCTCCCACTGGTGCGACACGGTGCAGTTCGTCACCGGGCGGCGCATTACCGAGGTGATGGCTGATTTATCCATCGTCTGGCCGACGCGCAGGGCCAGCAAGGGCGGGAATCAAACCTTCTCTCATGACGAACAGGCGGAGTATGAAGACAAACCAGTCACGACCGAAGACTTTGGCTCGGTGCTGTTCCGCTTTGACGACGGCAGCAAAGGCAGCTTTAGCGTCTCGCAGGTAAGCGCCGGGCGAAAAAACCGTCTGACCTTTGAGATCAACGGCAGCGAGCGGTCGGTGGCATGGGATCAGGAGATCCCGCAGCAGCTGTGGATCGGCCATCGCGCGCAGGCCAACCAGACGCTCACTGACGATCCGGGGCTGATGAACCCTGACGTGGCCGACAGCGCCCATTTCCCTGGCGGGCATATTGAAGGCTGGCCGGATGCCTTCAAAAATATGATGGCGCAGTTCTACCGCGCCGTGCAGGCGGGCGCAATGCCAGAGACGCCGCAGTTTGCGACGTTTCACGATGGCGCAAACGTGATGTATATCATTGATGCCATAGTGAAAAGCCATCAGCAGCAGCGCTGGGTGCGCGTGGAATGCTGACGCATTGCCCGGTTCGCCGGGCAACAAATTTATGGTAGCCTGCACAAAACGCTAACCGCAGGATGTATCGTCGCTATGTCAATTCAGAAAATCGCTCAGCTGGCCGGGGTTTCCGTGGCGACGGTCTCCCGCGTGCTGAATAACAGCGACACCGTGAAGGCGAAAAACCGCGAGCGCGTTCTGCAGGCGATTCAGGAGAGCAACTACCAGCCAAACCTGCTCGCCCGTCAGCTGCGCACCGCCCGCAGCTATATGATCCTGGTGATGGTGTCCAACATCGCCAACCCGTTCTGCGCCGAAGTGGTGAAGGGCATCGAAGCCGAGGCGGAGAAAAACGGCTACCGCATTCTGCTGTGCAACTCCGGCTCGGACATCGAGCGCTCCCGCTCGGGCTTGAGCCTGCTCTCCGGCAAAATCGTCGACGGCATTATCACCATGGACGCCTTCTCGAAGCTGCCGGAACTTGCCGCGCTGATTGGTTCTGCACCGTGGGTGCAGTGCGCCGAATATGCCGATGCGGGCGCGGTCTCCTGCGTCGGCATCAATGATGTGGACGCTTCACAGCATGCCGTCAGCCAGCTGGCCGACGGCGGCCGCAAGCGTATCGCGATGATCAACCACGATCTCAGCTACAAGTATGCCCGCCTGCGCGAACGCGGCTACAAGAGCGTGATCCACCTGCGGGATCTGGACTATCAGGCGGTGGAGTATGCCAGCGATCTCAGCTCCGGGGCGGGCATGGCGGCGATGCAAAACCTGTTAAAAGATAATCCGCCGGATGCGGTATTTGCCGTTTCCGATACGCTGGCGGCGGGCGCGTTGCGCGCCATTCAGCAGGCAGGTCTGCGGGTACCAGAGGATATTGCCGTGGTCGGCTTTGACGGTACGGAGCTGGCGGACATGATTTCACTCACCACCATCGAACAGCCGTCGCGGGATATCGGGCGCAAGGCGGTCAATCTTCTCTTAAACAAAATCGACAACCCGGATGCGCCCACGGAAAGGGTGATGATGGACTGGCGCTTTATTTCCCGCGCCAGCACCTGATTATCTGGCAATAACGCCTGCCAGGGAGCGAATATCGTTCCCGGTCGGCGACTGGTGAATACGCAGGCCAAACTCATCCACTACCGCGAAAATATGGTCGAAGATATCGGCCTGAATATCTTCGTATTCCGCCCAGATTACCGTATTGGTAAAGGCATATATTTCAATCGGCAGCCCGTTGGCATCCGGCGCCAGCTGACGCACCATCAGCGTCATATCTTTACGAATACGCGGATGGTTACGCAGATATTCATTCAGGTAGGCGCGGAAGGTGCCGATATTGGTCATCTTGCGCAGGTTTAATACCGATTCCCCTTCGCCGTTCTGCTGATTCCACAGGCTGATTTCCTCATGGCGCGCGGCCAGATAAGGCTTCAGCAGTTTTGCCTGAATCAGCTTCTGCTGCTCCTGCTCGTCGAGAAAATGAATGCTGGTGGTATCGATATTCAGGCTGCGCTTGATGCGTCGCCCGCCGGAGGCGGACATCCCGCTCCAGTTGATAAAGGCGTCGGAGACCAGCGCCCACGTCGGAATGGTGGTGATGGTGTTATCGAAGTTGCGTACTTTAACGGTCGTCAGGCCGATGTCCGTCACCGTACCATTAGCGCCGTACTTCGGCATCTCCAGCCAGTCGCCGAGCTTGAGCATATCGTTGGCGGAAAGCTGAATACCCGCCACAAGGCCGAGTATCGGGTCTTTAAACACCAGCATCAGGACGGCGGCCATCGCACCCAGACCGCTGATCAGAATCGCCGGGGACTGGCCGATCAGCAGGGAGATAATCAATATCCCCACCAGGATAGCGCTCACCAGCTTGATGCCCTGGAAGATCCCCTTCAGCGGCAGCTGCGAGGCGGTCGCCATCTTTTGCGACAGATTAAATATCACGTCCAGCAGCGAGAAGAAGGAGAGCAGGGCATACACCATCACCCACAGCTTCGCGCAGGTGGTGAGTATTTCCGCCGCTTCGCTGCCTTTTTGCAGCCACAGTACCGCCTGAACGTTGACGATTATCCCCTGCAGGGTAAAGGCCAGACGGTGAAATAATTTATTCTGGGTAATGATTTGCAGCCATAAATGGCTACTGGCCTGCGCGCGTTTCTCGAATGCGCGCAGCACCAGTTTGTGCAAAATAAAATGAACAATGATGGCGGTGAGAAAAATAATACCAAAGATAATCACTAAAGAGGTGGTGTGATTAATTTCAATCCCTAACTCTTCAACCTGAGCAATTAATTCCTGCATAACGTCTCCTGTATTGTTGCAGCCCCATAATGGCGGCTGCGGATCTATTATGCAAATTCACAGGGTTATTTGGCGGCCTCACAGACCTTCACTACCGGCAGGCAGAGACGATGACGCATGCGCAGCGTCGCCAGCGCCAGGATAACCATCAGGCCGGTTTCCACCGCCAGGAAAAGGTTAATCGCCTGCGCGTAATCCCCGTAGTAATGCTGCAGCCCGTGCAGCAAAATCGCCCCGAAAATGGCCGGTCCCAGACCCAGCGCGGCCTGCTGCAGCGTGCTGAGAATGGCGCTTGCGGCCCCTGCGTCGTCAGGCTGGATGTCGCGCATCCCGATGCGGTAGAAGCTGTTTACAATCAGCGCCTGACCGTAGCCCACCAGCCCGGTGGCAGGGGCCAGCGTCAGCGCGGTATTGTTCACGCCCCAAAGCCGGAACGTCGCGATGAGCGCCAGCAGGCCGATTATCTGAATTGCCAGACCCGTCAGCAGAATCGTGCTGGTACTGTAGCGGGCAATTAACCGTGGCGCGAACCAGGCAGAGATAAAATAGGTCACGCCCAGGGCGATAAAGCTGTTTCCGGACTGCCACGGCGCCATCCCCAGACCGGTCTGCATGGTCAGCGCCATACAGAACATAAACCCGGACCAGACGCTGAAAAAGAGCAGCGCAATCACGATGCCAAAGCGAACGCTGCGAAGCTGAAGCAGGCGTGGAGGGATCAGCGGATGGGCATTCTCTCGCTCCTTTTTGCGTGCGTTCTGCGCCATCAGCCAGGCCAGCGGAATAATGGCAAGAAGCATAACCTTCAGCGACCACGGCCAGTGCCACTGCGGACCGAGCGCCATCGGGAACAGCAGGCAGCAAAGAATGAGGGCCAGCAGCACGGTGCCTGTCCAGTCGATGCGCGACGGCGTTTCACGTCGGGTTTCCGGCACGTAGCGGCGGCTTAACGCCAGCACCACCAGACAAATCGGCACGTTGATAAAGAAGGCGTTACGCCAGCCCAGCCCGGCGATATCCGCCGACACCAGCCAGCCGCCGCCCATCTGCCCGACGATAAACGCAATCCCGCCAATGCCGCCAAACAGGCTAATGGCTTTCGCGTGGGCGCTCCCTTTTAGCGTGACGTGCAGCGTGGCGAGGATCTGCGGCATGATGAGCGCTGCCCCCGCGCCCTGAACGATGCGTGCGGCCAGCAGTAGTTCAATATTTCCCGCCATCCCGCACAGCAGCGAGGCCAGCCCAAAAACGGCCACGCCCCACATAAACAGGCGACGGCGGCCACGGTTATCCCCCAGCTTGCTGCCGAGCGCAAGGCAGACGGCAAAGGCCACGCCGTAGAGAGCGACAATGAGCTCCAGCTCGGTGGCGGTGGCGTGCAGCGAGTGGGTGATGGCGTCCAGCGCCACGTTGGTGATTGAGGTATCAATCATCGGCAGCATCTGGCCGGTTAACAGCAATATCAGGCCTGCGCGACCCGGTGAAACAACTGACGTATTCATGGTAACTCCATTGCGTCATTCATCAGATGGTCGTAGCATCAACCATCTGATAAACGGGTACCAGTTCTTGCTTATACTGGTACTGGCACTACCATGCAGGGGGATTTATGGCCTTGATGTCTGAACCCGTCACCTCACTTCAGGATGACACCCGAAAACAGCTGGGGGCATTTTTACGCGCCCGGCGGGAAAGCCTCGATCCCCAGCGTCTCGGCCTGCCGCGCAGCGGTCGGCGGCGCACGCCGGGCCTGCGCCGGGAAGAGGTGGCGATGCTCGCTGACGTGGGCGTGACCTGGTACACCTGGCTTGAGCAGGGCAGGGACGTCAACCCCTCCAGCGCAGTGATGGCCGCCATCGCAAAAGCGCTGCAGTGCACCCCGACCGAGGCCCGGCATCTTTTCGTGCTCGCCGGCTTGCCGCCGGGTGAAGCCCCGCAGGCGGTCTGCTGCGAGGGCATCAGCGAAGGCACGCGCCGACTGCTCGATACCCTGCTGCCTAAACCCGCCAGCATTCAGAAGCCCAACTTCGACATCGTCGCGTGGAATGACAGCTTCGGGCATCTCATGGGCGTCGATTTCAACGCCATCCCGCCGGAAGACCGCAACTGTATTTACCTGTTCCTTACCCATCCGGCGTGGCGTGCGCGTCTCGGCAGACGCGACGACGTGCTGCCGATTTTCGTTTCCTATTTCCGCGCGGCGATGGCCGAGCACCGGGGCGACCCGCGGTGGGAAGCCAAACTGGCGCGCTTCTTCGCGGTGTCCGAAGAGTTCAAAACCCTGTGGCACCAGCGCAACGACGTGCGCGGCGTAGAGAACCAGCTCAAGCTGTTTACCCATCCAGAACTGGGAGATTTTACGCTGCAGCAGATGTACTGGTACTCCGCGCCGCGAAACGGATCGCGGCTACTGGTGTATCTCCCGGTGGATGAGGCGGGGGAAAGGGCGATGGAATGGCTGGCGGCGCAGGGGAAGTAAGTTTTTTGCGAGGCGCTTTCAGGTAATTAAAGCGGCTCCGGTTCTTCCTGTTAAAAATGGGTAAGGTGGGACACGAAAAGCTAAATTAGCCTTTAATGCAAATTGCCTTATATGCTAATATCATCAGGGATGAAATATCGTGTTCAGACTTATCGTTCATGAGGCGGTAAGGGAAGAGATTCTCTTACTACCTGCTGGGGTGAAGGCGAAGCTGATTCGCCAGCTTGATAAATTGCGTTTAAACCCGACGGCTCTTCAGGAACCTGACAGCAAACCATTGCCGCATGGCCTGTTTGAAATAAGGACCGTTGGGCTGATCCATACCCGAGGTATCTATGTTTACCAGCGGGAAAAGACGATTTTTCTTTTGCGCGTGTTTGTTAAGAAGACGCAAAAAACGCCCTCTGCTGAACTTCGTCTGGCACTGAAGCGACAACAGGAGATGTTGGATGAGCAAGAAGATTATTGACTGGGATGAACTCAGGGCTGAACTGTTAAGCGATTCAGAGGTTCAGGCTTCCTTTGATGCAGAAGAGCGCAAGGAGCGTTTGCGGGAGATGCTGGCGCAATGGCGCAATCATGCTGGCCTGACGCGCGCCCAGGTGGCGGAGCGGATGGGCGTCAGCGCACCAACGGTATCAAGAATGGAAGCGAATATTACCCGGGCGAGTCTCGATACATTAACGCGTTATGCGCTGGTGTGCGGGATAAAGCATCCGCAGATTACGCTCTATTGATGCTTAATCAACTTGCTGAATTTACGCGATTTCTATTGGAAGTTAAGTTGACTATACTTATGCGATGAGAAACAACTAATGTCGCCACTAATGATTGATTCCGCAGAGTTCAGCCAAAAACTCGGGCTTATCTCCCGAAACGTCGAACATACCGAAGCATTTCTGGCGCGGGGTACTGCGGATTTTCATCTGCCGGGGTTCTTGCTGCCTGTCGGATACCGGCTTTTAAAATCGCGTTATGGTGATGAATATCGTCTCGTGACTACCGATGACGGTAAGCCTTATACGGCGTATGCCGTGAAGCTTACATTTCATAAAGAAATTACCTTTCCCCACGGAGCCGCCACGCAGGTGATGGTATGGCGCACCCCGCGCGCCGTCCACCAGCGCGTAATAAGCGGATTACCGCAATTATTTTTCCAGTGGGTGCTCAGCGAATACGACATCGTAGTCTCCGACAGCGAGCAAACGGGGGACGGGCAACGGTTCTGGCTGCGCATGATCGACTGGGCGTTCACCATGAACTATCGCATTAGCGTGGCAGACGGTACAGTGGGAGAAGAATGGACGTTAACGCCCGTAAACTCTTACGCCGAGCTGGAAGAGCGCTGGATTGCCTTTGCCTGGGGAAGCGATCGCGATGTGCATCCACACCGCAGGCTGGTCATCAGTAAAACGTAACGGGCCGCGTGCAGCGACCCGTTTGAATCAGCACTCAGTCACAATCGTGCTCAGCGGCAGACGAGACTTCGGCAGCGTGGCGTTAAAATCTTCCACGCTGTGATGCCCGACCGGGACCACCACCAGGCTGGTGAAGCCTTTCTCTTTCAGACCAAACTCTTCATCCAGAATCGCCGCGTCAAAGCCTTCAATCGGCACCGCGTCCAGGCCCATCGCGGCCACGCCCAGCAGGAAGTTACCGACGTTCAGGTAAACCTGTTTCGCCATCCACTGGTCGTCATCTTTCAGATCCACGCGGTGCATATCGGCGAAATAGGTGCGGCCCTTATGGTTCGCGGCTTTGGCTTCCGGCGTGTTGAAACGGCCATCGGCCTCTTCCTGGTCGACAACGCGTTCAAGCCAGGCGTCGTCCATCGCGGTTTTCGCGCAGAACACCACCACGTGAGAGGCGTCCAGCATTTTGCGTTCGTTGAACACGTAAGTGCCCGCGGCGGATTTCGCCACGCGGGCTTTACCTTCCTCGGTGCTGGCCACAATGAAGTGCCACGGCTGGGAGTTGGTGCTGGACGGGCTGTACTGCAGCAGGGTTTTGATTTTCTCTGCTTCTTCAGCGGTCAGTTTTTTGGTTGGGTCGAACGCCTTGGTAGAGTGGCGTTTCAGGGCGACAGAAATGATATCCATAACTACTCCTGGTAATGAAATTCGCCCGTGCGCGGGCGCGAAAGGAGAGCAGATTACCGCGCGAAGCGGCAAAAGATAAGTGCGATTCGAGCGGTTATACTGTTCGGCACAGACGAACAATCAGGCAGGGCGTATCCATTTCTGGTCTTTTTTCGGCAGCTTATCGACGACCAGGTTCCACGAATCCGCGATCAGGTCGGCGACCAGTTCTGGCGTGATGTCCTCGGTGCCGTAGAGCGAAATCCAGTGTTTTTTATTGAGGTGGTAACCCGGCTCAACGCCACGGTAAATCTGCTGATTTAACAGGGATTTTTCCGGGTCGGATTTCAGGCTAACGTGGGGGCGTCCGTGCGCGGTGGCCATCAGCATAAAAATTTTCCCGCCCACCTTAAACACGTCGTACTCGGGGCCAAACGGCCAGCAGTGTTCGGTGAAAGGCATCTCCAGCGCGACGCGTTTTGCGTGCGCCTGCAGGGATTTACTGTCCATCGTTATCCTCCTGAGCCAGCCCGCGCCACATGGCTTCGAAACCCAGCGCTTTAAAATCGGTAGCGCGGGACGGATCGCGGGTGGCAAACTCCATGGTGGTTTCCGCCAGCGATAAGAAAAGCGCATCGCCAAACGTTTTGAATTCATCGGACATAAACACCGGGCGCACCGAACGACGGCATAGCTCGTGAAGTTCCGGAAACATCTCTTTCACCGCCTGTTCCGTTTCAGCGCTTAGCTTTTCACTCACGCCAATCTGGCGGATCGCCGCATGCGCCACGGGGTTACGAATCCCCCAGTCCACGTAGCTGTTCCAGATATTGCGGGTATGCTCTTTAGGAAGCGTGAGGGTGCGATCGAGGTTCGCCAGCATGGTCTGGCAGAGATCCTGCTTGAGGTGCAGGTAAAGGGCATTCAGCAGATCGTCTTTAGTAGCAAAGTAGCGAAACAGCGTGCCTTCAGCGACGCCCGCATTACGGGCAATTAACGCCGTTGAGGCGGCAATACCTGACTGTGCAAATGCCACCGTCGCGGCTTCCAGTAAGGCCTGTTTTTTATCTTCACTCTTCGGACGTGCCACGAAATTTTTCCCCCTTTCAATTATAAAAACCCTGATTGAAACACGTGCTTTGACACGCTGCAACGCGGAATGTCAAAGATCGAAAACGTCTTGACGACTTTATCATCATATCTATAATGAGTGCTTACTCACTCATAATCAAGTTTCCCTCGCGTAAACCATCGGATGGCGCGCGTTTTCGGGTCAGGATATGAAAAAGCCTCTCTTCATCTGCGTGGTGTTCCTCATGATTATTGCTTCAGCTGCGAGTTTACCGTTTGTTCTGAATGCCGGATTTGGCCAGCCGCCGCAGGGTGCGCAGCTTACGGAAGTGGAGGCTTCTCCGCACTATCGCGACGGGAAGTTCCACAACGCGCTCCCGACGCCTGGCTTTACCGGGCAGCAAAACATGCTGGTGGCGTGGTGGCAGTTCCTGACCCGTAAAACCGAAAACGCTCGTCCGGCGCAGCCGCTGCCGCTGGTGAAAACCGATCTGGCGAGCCTGCCTCTGGAGGAGGATACGCTGGTGTGGCTCGGCCACTCCTCGTGGTATATGCAGCTGGCGGGAAAACGCATTCTGATCGACCCGGTCCTCGGCAACTACGCCGCGCCGTTCTCGTTCCTCAATAAAGCGTTTGCGGGAGAGTATCCGTGGCGCGCGGAGAGCATGCCGGAAATCGACCTGCTGATTATCTCGCACGATCACTACGACCATCTGGACTACGCCACCATCCGGGCGCTACTGCCGAAGGTGAAGCGCGTCGTCACGCCGCTCGGCGTGGGATCCCACCTGCGCTACTGGGGAATGAAGCCTGAGATTATCGACGAACGGGACTGGAACCAGTCGGTGCACATCAGCGATGCGCTGACGGTTCACGTCCTGCCCGCGCGCCACTTCTCGGGGCGCGGCATTAAGCGTGACCAGACCCTGTGGGGCAGCTTCATGTTTGTCACGCGAGAGCAGAAGGTCTACTACAGCGGCGATTCCGGTTATGGCCCGCACTTTAAGGCCATCGGCGAGCAGTTTGGCGAAGTGGATTTAGCCATCATGGAAAACGGCCAGTACGACCAGGACTGGAAGTACATCCACATGCTGCCGGTTGAAACGGCGCAGGCCTCGGCGGACCTCAATGCGAAAGCGGTGGTGCCGGGGCATAACGGACGCTTCGTGCTGGCGAAACACACCTGGAACGATCCGCTGATCCAGCTGGCGCGGGCCAGCAAGGACAAAAATTATCGGCTGCTGACGCCGGAGCTGGGTGAGCCGGTCCGGGTGAGCGATAGCACGCAACAATTTCGTGAGTGGTGGGAATAATGTTGAACCAAGAAACAGAGGGGGAGAGCAGCATGACGATTTCCGCTCAGGTCATTGATACGATTGTCGAATGGATCGATGACAACCTACACCAGCCGCTACGCATCGAAGAGATCGCCCGCCACGCGGGTTACTCCAAGTGGCATTTACAGCGGCTGTTTATGCAGTACAAAGGCGAAAGCCTGGGGCGCTACATCCGCGAGCGCAAGCTGCTGCTGGCGGCGCGGGATCTGCGTGAATCTGACGAGCGCGTGTACGAAATCTGCCTGCGCTACGGCTTTGAATCGCAGCAGACGTTTACGCGCATCTTTACCCGCACCTTCCATCAGCCGCCCGGGGCTTACCGCAAAGAGAACCATAGTCGGGCGCATTGAAATTGACGAAACATAGGCCGGGTAAGGCATCGCTGCTACCCGGCTTTTTTATTGGCCTACGACGCCAGTGAAAACCAGCGGCGCCAGACGAAACGCAGGATGAAGAATTCGATAGCGCCGAGCAGTAAAAACCACACGCAGAACAAAATGGTGTAGAGCTGGTTCAGGTCGACCATATGAAAGGTTTGAACCAGCTTCTGCGCCAGCACCAGACCCAGCGACGGCGCGGGTAGCAGTAAGCAAGAGATCAGGGCCATCAATAAAATGCCCCCCGCAGTCAGCAGCGATTCCAACGGGTGTTTCATCGTAATGTTAATCGTCAGTTAAAAATGTCATTGTCCGGCATCCTTTAACGTAAAGCAATATCAACCCGTCGGCCCTTTTTTAATTAAATAATTCCTTCCCCCGAAGAATAATGCGCGGAAGGAGAATAATTTAATCCTGATGATTAAATTAATATCGCGCTATGTAAATAAATGTCTGCATCACGAAAATAATTTTACAAACATATAGGTGCTATATCCAATTAACGTCGCAATAACAATGGCTGCGACAATGTATAACGCCAGGCGCCGTCCGCGATAAATACCAAACATGGTTCCCCCTCGTTTAGGATTGGTTTAGAAATATTTTGTAAAAATCAGCTCGTCGAAATAATTTTAATCAATTTTGAATAACCCAGTGGTAAATATATTGCGGTAGATCAATTTTACCCGCAAGACTTTAAAATCAATTTATTTAAGCCAGAAAGGAATTCAGGCTTCTGTTCACCGGATATTGAAGGAAAAATATGATGACCGAAAAAAAATACTCCCCAAACGTGCCGCCTTCCGGCGGGCTGGCATACCAGCAGACCGCAGAGCAGGTGCTTACCCACGTGCAGAGCCAGGCCAGCGGTCTGGATCGTGCAGAGGCGCAGGCGCGTCTGCAAAAAACAGGGCCGAACGCGCTGCCGGAGAAAAAAGGTAAACCCGCCTGGCTGCGTTTTTTGGCCCATTTTAACGATGTGCTGATTTACGTTCTGCTGGCCGCCGCGGTATTAACGGCGGTAATGGGTCACTGGGTCGATACGCTGGTAATTTTGGGCGTGGCGGTCATCAATGCGCTAATTGGCCATATTCAGGAAAGCAACGCAGAAAAATCGCTGAAGAGTATTCGCAATATGCTTTCCAGTGAGGCGCGCGTTATTCGCAACGGCAACCATGAAACCATACCAACGACGGAAATAGTTCCGGGCGATATTATTGTATTGCGCGCGGGGGATCGTATTCCGGCGGATATGCGTTTAATCGAAGCGCATAATTTACGCGTGGAGGAGGCGATTCTGACCGGTGAGTCCACCGTGGTGGATAAACACACGAATTCGCTGAGCGGCGAATTACCGCTGGGCGACCGCACCAATATGGTTTTTTCCGGGACGACCGTGAGCGCAGGCGGCGGCGTCGGCGTGGTCACCGCGACCGGTAAGGATACGGAACTCGGCCACATCAACCAGATGATGGCGGGCATTGAAAAGCACCGTACCCCGCTGCTGGTGCAGATGGACAAGCTCGGTAAAGCCATCTTCGTCATTATTCTGGCGATGATGGCCGCGCTGTTCGTCTTCAGCCTGATGTTCCGCGAGATCCCGATGGGCGAGCTGCTGCTCTCCCTGATCAGCCTGGCGGTCGCCTCCGTACCGGAAGGCCTGCCGGCGATTATCTCCATCATCCTCTCCCTGGGCGTACAGGCGATGGCACGCAAGCGGGCGATTATCCGCAAGCTGCCGACGGTTGAAACGCTGGGCGCGATGACCGTGGTCTGCTCGGATAAAACCGGGACCCTGACCATGAACGAGATGACGGTAAAAGCCATCATCACCGCCGACGTCTGCTACCGCGTGGACGGCAACAGCTACGAGCCGGTAGGCAATATCTACCTGGAAGGCAGCGACGAGCCGGTGCAGATCCAGCCGGGCACCGTCCTGGAGCAGTATCTGCGCACCGTTGACCTGTGCAACGACAGCCAGCTGATTCAGGACGAGCGCGGCCTGTGGGGCATTACCGGTGGGCCGACCGAGGGCGCGCTGAAGGTGCTGGCGGCCAAGGCCCACCTCGAGCCGGTCGTGACCACGCTGGTTAACAAGATCCCGTTCGACTCGCAGTACAAGTACATGAGCACCCACTACCAGATTGGCGGTGAGGAGCAGATTTTGATTACCGGCGCGCCGGACGTCATTTTCGCCCTGTGCAACCAGCAGCAGACGCGCAACGGTGCGGAAGCCTTCAACCGCGCGTACTGGGAAACGGAGATGGAGCGCTATGCGCGTCAGGGGCTGCGCATGGTTGCCGCGGCGTTCAAGCCGGCGAACGGCGAGCAGGCGTTAACGCACGACGACCTGAGCCACGGCCTGATTTTCCTCGGCATTGCCGGAATGATGGATCCGCCGCGCCCGGAAGCGATTGATGCGATTAACGCCTGCCAGCAGGCGGGGATCCGGGTCAAGATGATCACCGGCGATCACCCGCAGACGGCGATGAGCATCGGCCAGATGCTGGGGATCAGCAACAGCGAGCAGGCGGTCACCGGCTATCAGCTGGAGAAAATGGACGATGCCGAGCTGGCGGAAGCGGCGGTGAAATATGACATCTTTGCCCGTACCAGCCCGGAGCATAAGCTGCGCCTGGTGAAAGCGCTGCAGGACAAAGGTGAAATCGTCGGCATGACCGGTGACGGCGTAAACGATGCCCCGGCGCTGCGCCAGGCGGACGTCGGCATCGCGATGGGCATTAAGGGCACGGAAGTCACCAAAGAGGCGGCGGACATGGTCCTGACGGACGATAACTTCGCCACCATCGCCAGCGCGGTGAAAGAGGGGCGTCGCGTTTACGACAACCTGAAGAAAACCATCCTGTTCATCATGCCGACCAACCTGGCGCAGGGGCTGCTGATTGTGATTGCGCTGCTGGCGGGGAACATCATTCCGCTGACGCCGGTGCTGATTTTGTGGATGAACATGGCCACCTCCGCCACGCTCTCCTTCGGCCTGGCCTTTGAAGCCGCCGAGCGCAACATCATGCGCCGCCCGCCGCGCCAGACCGGCCAGCACGTAATGGACGCCTACGCCGTGTGGCGCGTGGCCTTCGTCGGCACCATGATTGCCATCGCCGCCTTTGCGCTGGAAGCCTGGCTGGCCCCGCGCGGCCACAGCGCGGAGTTCATCCGCACCGTGCTGCTGCAGATGCTGGTCTGCGCCCAGTGGGTGTACATGATTAACTGCCGCAACACCGAAGGGTTCTCCCTCAACCGCGGCCTGCTGGCGAACAAAGGGATCTGGCTGGTAACGGGCGTCCTGTTCCTGCTCCAGGCGGCGATTATCTACCTGCCGTTTATGCAGATGCTGTTCGGCACCGAAGCGCTGCCGCTGCGCTACTGGTTCGTGACGCTGGCGGTGGCTGGGGTGATGTTCTTCGTCGTCGAAATCGAGAAGCGACTGACCCGCAGGTTCCGTAAGGCTGCATAACGAAAATCTTACCCCTCACCCTAACCCTCGCCCCTTTGGGGAGAGGGCCGGGGTGAGGGGAGAAACAACGCTGAGGTACTCCCATGAAACTTCCACTCCTGTTCGCCCTTCTTGTCAGTACCCTGCAACCCGTCTTCGCCGCCGCGATCCCCGTTCGCGTCGCCACCGTGGAGCAGACCGCCCATGCCGCCGAGCGCCAGATCCCGGGCCGCATCGAAGCCATTCACACCGTCGAGCTGCGCGCGCGTACGGAAGGCGTGATAACGAAAATCAACTTCCGCGACGGGCAGTACGTGAAAAAAGGCGACGTGCTGTTCGAGCTGGACGACGCCGAGCCGCGCGCTGCCCTGCGTCTGGCGCAGGCTGAAGTGAGAAGCGCTGAAGCCACGTTGCGTCAGGCGCAGCAGCAGCTTTCCCGCTTCGAAAGCCTGGGCAGCAGCAACGCCATCAGCCGTCACGACGTGGATAATGCCCGCATGCAGCGCGATGTGGCGAGCGCCGCGCTGGAGCAGGCGAAAGCCCGGCTCGACACCCGCAGCGTCACCCTGAACTACACCCGCATCACCTCGCCGATTGACGGTCGCGTGGGCCACAGCCAGTTCCACGTGGGCAGCCTGGTGAATCCTGCCAGCGGCGTGCTGGTGGAGGTGGTGCAGCTCGATCCCATCCGCATCGCCTTTGCGCTGGAAGAGGGGGCGTTTGCCACCAAAGTCGGACAGCACGCGGATATCAGCGCCATGAAGCAGGCCTGGCAGGCGCTGATCGACAGCAACGGCCAGCGCGTCGGCGGGGAACTTACCTCCGTGGACAACCGGATCGACCCGCGCACCGCCAGCGTGATGCTGCGCGCCGAGTTTGCTAACCCGCGCCACCAGCTGCTGCCCGGCGGCAACGTGAACGTCTATTTGCGTCCGGCGAGCGAGCAGCCGGTGCTGACGCTGCCTGCCGCCGCGGTCCAGCAGAACGGCGACGGGTTCTTCGCCTGGGTGGTTAACGCCGACGGCAACGCCGAAAGGCGCCCGCTGAACGTGGCCGGACAGACCGGCCAGCAGTTTCAGATTGCCTCCGGCGTGAAGCCCGGTGAGCGAGCGATTACCGACGGCGCGCAGCGCGTGCAGCCCGGCGCTGCCGTCCAGATACTCAATTAAGGAGCCATCATGCTGACGTTTTTCATCAAACGCCCGCGCTTCGCGATGGTGATTGCGCTGGTCATCACCCTGCTGGGGGCCATCGCGCTGAGGATCATTCCGGTGGAGCAGTACCCGCAGATCACCCCGCCGGTGGTGAATGTTTCTGCCAGCTGGCCGGGCGCCAGCTCGGCTGATGTGGCGGAGGCCATCGCCACGCCGCTGGAGACGCAGCTTAACGGGGTGGATCACATGCTCTATATGGAGTCCACCAGTTCGGATGAAGGTAGCTACAGCCTGAACATCACCTTTGCGGCAGGGACCGATCCGGACCTCGCCGCCATCGACGTGCAAAACCGCGTGGCGCAGGCCGTGGCGCAGCTGCCGACCGAGGCACAGCAAAACGGCGTGCAGGTGCGCAAGCGCGCCACCAACCTGATGATGGGTGTAAGCCTTTACTCACCGAACAACACCCACACGCCGCTGTTCGTCAGCAACTACGCCAGCACGCAGGTGCGCGAGGCGCTGTCGCGTCTGCCGGGCGTGGGACAGGTGCAGATGTTTGGCGCGCGGGACTACAGCATGCGCATCTGGCTGCGGCCGGACCGCATGAACGCCCTGAACGTGACCACCGATGACGTGGCGCAGGCGCTGCGCGAGCAGAACGTGCAGGGAGCGGCGGGCCAGATCGGTACGCCACCGGTATTCAACGGCCAGCAGCAGACGCTGACCATCAACGGGCTGGGGCGCTTAAGCCAGGCCGAAGACTTTGCCGACATCATTATTCGCGCCGGGGAGATGGGCCAGCTGGTGCGCCTGAAGGACGTCGCCACCATCGAGCTCGGTTCGCGCAGCTACAGCTCGGGCGCCCAGCTGAACGGGCATGACTCTGCTTACCTTGGCATCTACCCAACGCCGTCCGCTAACGCCCTGCGCGTGGCCGACGCGGTGCGCGCGGAGCTGGAGCGTCTCTCGACGCGCTTCCCGGACGACCTGGTCTACGAGGTAAAATTCGACACCACCACCTTCGTTGCCGCCACCATTAAAGAGATTGGCGTCTCGCTGGCGCTGACCATGCTGGCGGTTGTGGTGGTCGTTTCCCTGTTTCTGCAAAGCTGGCGCGCGACGCTGATTGTCGCCCTCGCCATTCCGGTGTCGCTGGTGGGCACCTTTGCGGTGCTCTACGCGCTCGGCTACTCCGCCAACACGCTGAGCCTGTTCGCCATTATTCTGGCGCTGACCATGGTGGTGGATGATGCCATCGTGGTGGTTGAGAGCGTCGAAACCCTGATGGCGGAAGGGCAGAGCCGCACGGCAGCGACCGCGCTGGCGCTGCGCCAGATTGCCGGGCCGGTGATTGCTACCACGCTGGTGCTGCTGGCGGTGTTTGTGCCGGTGGCGCTCCTGCCGGGAATTGTGGGCGAGCTGTACCGCCAGTTCGCGGTGACGCTTTCGACCGCCGTCACGCTCTCAAGCCTGGTGGCGCTGACCCTGACGCCCGCGCTCTGTGCCATGCTGCTGCGCCCGCGTCCGGCGAAGCCTGCCGCCATTTTCCGTGGGTTCAACCGTGGGCTGGACGCCACGCGCACGCTTTACACCCGGATAGTGAGCGTGTTCAACCGACGTCCGTGGCTGGCGCTGCTGGCCACCGCAGGCGCGGCGGCGGTGGTGGCGTTCAGCTTTATGTCGATGCCAAAGGGCTTCCTGCCCCAGGAAGATCAGGGCTACTTCTTCGCCAGCGTCCAGCTGCCGGAGGCGGCCTCGCTGGAGCGCACCGAAGCGGTGATGACCACCGCGCGCGCGCTGATCGCTAAAAACCCGGCGGTGGAAGACGTCATTCAGGTCTCCGGGTTTAACATCCTCAACGGCACCAGCGCCTCCAACGGCGGGTTTATCTCCATCATGCTGAAGGACTGGAGCGAGCGCCCGCCGCTGGACGAGGTGATGGGCACCCTTCAGCGCCAGCTGCTGGCCCTGCCGGAAGCGACCATTATGACCTTCGCGCCGCCGACGCTGCCGGGGCTGGGCAACGCCTCTGGCTTCGACCTGCGCATTCAGGCGCAGGCGGGGCAGAGCCCGGCGGAGCTGGAGCGCGTCACCCGCGAGGTGCTGATGAAAGCCAACCAGCATCCGCAGCTGAGCCGCGTGTTCACCACCTGGAGCAGCAACGTGCCGCAGCTGACGCTGACCGTTGACCGCGAGCGTGCGGCCCGGCTCGACGTGCCGGTGTCGCGCATCTTCAGCAGCCTGCAAACCGCCTTTGGCGGCACGCGCGCCGGGGATTTCAGCGTCAACAACCGCGTCTACCACGTGGTGATGCAGAACGAGATGCAGTGGCGCGAGCGCGCAGAGCAGATCAGCGAGCTGTTCGTGCGCAGCAACGGCGGCGAGCGGGTGCGTCTGAGCAACCTCGTCACCATCACGCCGACCGTCGGCGCGCCATTTATTCAGCAGTACAACCAGTTCCCGTCGGTATCGGTGAGCGGCTCGGCAGCGGCTGGGGTGAGCAGCAGCACAGCCATGGCGGCGATGGGCGAGATTCTGGCGGAAAACCTGCCAGCCGGGTACGACTACGCCTGGAGCGGCATGTCGTATCAGGAGCAGCAGACCGGCAACCAGGCGATCTGGATTGTGCTGGCGGCGGTGGTGATGGCGTGGCTGTTCCTCGTCGCCCAGTATGAGAGCTGGACGCTCCCGGCGAGCGTGATGCTCTCGGTGCTGTTCGCCATCGGCGGGGCGCTGGTGTGGCTATGGCTGGCGGGCTACGCCAACGACGTCTACGTGCAGATCGGTCTGGTCTTGCTGATCGCGTTAGCGGCGAAAAACGCGATTCTTATCGTGGAGTTCGCCCGCGCGCGGCGGATGGACGGGATGGCGATTGTCGATGCCGCGCGGGAAGGGGCATCGCGCCGCTTCCGCGCGGTGATGATGACCGCCGTGTCGTTCATCATCGGCGTCCTGCCGATGATGCTGGCGACCGGGGCGGGTGCCCAGAGCCGCCGCATCATTGGCACCACGGTGTTCAGCGGCATGCTGGTGGCAACCGTGGTAGGGATTGTGTTTATCCCCGCGCTGTTCGTGCTGTTCCAGCGCCTGCGCGAGTGGGGCCACGGCCTTACGGACTCGTCGCCCACAGCTCGCAGTGCTTCTGAACCAGAGAAATAAGCGAGCCGCCGTCGGCGATGAAGTCCCGCATGCGCTGCGCCTCGCTCTTGCCCTGCTTTAACAGCAGGGTAATTTCCTTGATGGCGCTCGTTGCGCCGAGCTTCTCGGCCGACGGCGCCACCTGCTCCAGCAGCCAGGCGATATCCTCCGCCACGGTTTTGTGCTCGCCGGTATGCACGTCCGTCAGAACCCCCTCCAGCCCGTAGCGACACGCCTGAAAACGGTTAAAGCGGTACAGCAGAAAATCCCGCTCCTGATGCTTATACGGCCGCGTGGTCAGCAGCCAGTGGGACGTCGCCTGGATCAGCCCGGCGATATTAATCGCGTGGCCGAGCGTCAGCGGGGTATCCATCACCCGTACCTCGACGGTACCGAAGTGCGGGCTGGGGCGGATGTCCCAGTGCAGATCTTTAATGCTGTCGATCATGCTGGTAGCGCTCAGGCGGCGAAACAGCCCTTCGAACTCCTGCCAGCTGTTAACCCACGGCATCTGGCCGTTATCCGGGAACCCGGAGAAGATGTTGAGCCGCGACGAGGAGAACTTCGTATCGGTGCCCTGCATGTACGGCGAGGCGGCCGCCAGGGCGATAAAGTGCGGCACGAAGCGCGACAGGCCGTGCAGGAGATAAATGGCGTCATCCCCGGTCCGGCAGCCGACGTGCACGTGCTGTCCGAACACCGTTGCCTGCAAAATCAGGTAGCCAAAGCGCTCCAGCGTGACGTTATAGCGCTCGTCGTCGCACACCTCCTGACGCTGCCATTTCTGGAACGGATGCGTCCCGCCGCCGCAGATCTGGATGTGCTGCTCCGCCGCCGCGCGCAGGATGCTCTGCTGCATCACCGAGAACTGCGCCGCCGCCTGGTCAATGTTCTGGCACACGCCGGTGGCGATTTCGAGCATGCTTTCGGTGATGTCGTGTTTGACTTCGCCGCCTTTGATGTCGTCTTTGACGGCGGCGATGAGGGCAGAGGAGTCCTGGCTCAGATCGTAGCCCGGCGGGTTAACCACCTGCAGTTCGAGTTCGATGCCGAGGGTGAACGGTTCAGAGGATTTGAAATCGGGTAAGGGCATGGCGCACTCCGTTGTCTGTGAATGTTGAGTATAGACAACGGGTGTGGCGCGCTCGTCTCAGGGTGGTATAACTGATAGCAGGCTTAGCAAAAGGGGAGTGACTCATGTCTGACCATCCAACCATTGCGCTGATTGGTCCCGGTGCGATTGGCACCACCATTGCCGCGGTGTTGCATGACGCGGGCCGCACGCCGCTGCTGTGCGGACGCACCGCGCATCCTGAGCTGCGTTTGCGCTACGACGAGGGTGAAACGGTGGTGCCTGGGCCGGTATTCACCGATCCGTCCGTCATTACTCGCCCCGCAGATCTTGTTTTTGTGGCGGTAAAAACGACACAAAACGCCGACAGCGCCGGGTGGCTGCGCGCGCTGTGCGATGAAAATACCGTGGTCTGCGCCCTGCAAAACGGCGTAGAGCAGAAGGCGCAGCTTGAGCCTTTGGTCAGTGGCGCAATGGTGCTGCCGTCGGTGGTCTGGTTCCCGGCGCAGCGCGAGCCGGATGCCTCCGTCTGGCTCCGGGCGAAGCCGCGCCTGACGCTGCCGGACGTGCCGCAGGCGCAGCGGGTGGTCGAAGCGCTTCGTGATACGCGCTGCGCGGTTGAGCTCTCGGAAGATTTCCCCACCGTCGCCTGGCGCAAGCTGCTGCAAAACGCGGTCGCCGGGCTGATGGTGCTGGCCAACCGCCGCGCCGGGATGTTCAGGCGCGAGGATATCAGCGAGCTGGCCCTGGCCTACCTGCGCGAAGGGCTGACCGTCGCCCGCGCTGAGGGGGCGAAGCTGAACGATGACGTGGCGCAGGAGATCCTGGCGAACTTCCAGCAAGCGCCTGAGGACCTGGGTACGTCGATTCTCGCCGACCGCCAGGCGGATCGCCCGATGGAGTGGGATATCCGTAACGGCGTCATCCAGCGCTACGGCCGCAAACATGGCATTGCGGTGCCCATCAGCGACGTGGTGGTGCCGCTGCTGGCGACGGGGAGCGAGGGGCCGGGCTAACGGCCGCTGTTTTTCCGTTCGGCGAGGGTGTCCGCGGAGCAATAATCTGGGGATAGTCAGCCTTAAACACATATGCGAAACTTACCGCTTCTGAAAAAATGTGGTGGGACCCGCTCAATGTCAGAACCAACTTCGCAGTGCCTTTTCAGTGAAGGACTGATCGCTTTTCCTGAAGGTTATCAGGATCGTACCGTCAACGTATTCGCGCCGCCCGCTGCGGATGCGCCAGCGTTCAACATCTCCCGCGATGCCCTCAACCCCGGCGAAGCGCTTGCCGCGTATATCGATCGCCAGCTCGCCCTGATGGCAAAACACATCAAGGGCTGGAAGCAGGATGAGCGCAGCGCCGCGACGCTGGGCGACGGCCTTTTGCAGGGTGAAACCGTCCATGCAAGCTACCTGCGCGACGGGAAACGCATCTGGCAGCAGCAGGCCGTATTTAACGTCGAGAACGATAAAATTCTGGTGTTCACCATGACCTGCACTCGCGCGCCGGGCGATGCCGACGGCGCGCTGTTTGGCGATCTTCTCAGGAGCTTCCGCTTCCACCATTAACACCAGGGACCGTTGTTATGTTTGAGGCTGCACGCGTAGGTGATGATATCGGCCACTCCGGTGTGCTGGCCGGGATGATTGCCGGAACGATTGTCGGGGGCCTGATTGCCGCCGCCGGGGGCATTCTGGCGGGGGCGATGTTTATTGCGGGACTCGGCGCATCCTGCCTTGGCGTGGGCGTCCTGCTCGTCGGCGCCAGCCTGGCCGTGGGATACTACACCGGGGAGCTGGCAACCGCCGCCCGGGACAGCATCGCGGACGCCGGGGCATCCAGCATGACGAAGAAAGGCGTCATCACCTCCGGCTCGCCCAATGTGTTTATCAACGGTAAACCCGCCGCCATGGCCACGGACAGCGCGGTGAAGTGCTCTGACGACGGCTCGCAGCAGATGGCCGAAGGCTCCTCGCGTGTTTCCATTAACGGCCTGCCTGCGGCCCGCATCGGGGATCGCACCACCTGCGATGCGAAGGTGATGACCGGTTCGGACAACGTCATTATCGGCGGCGATCCGCAGCAAACCCTGCCCATTCAGTCTGAAGTGCCCGAGTGGCTCTATAAAGTCTCCGATCTTACCCTGCTGTTCGCCGGGTTGATTGGCGGCTGGGGCGGTGCCGCCGGCAAAGTCGGGGCGTTGTCTAAGCTGCTGGGGAAAATTCCCGGGATCAACAAGCTGGCCCGTATCGCCTGCCGCGCCGGCACGCTGATGACCGGCGTGGCGGCCGCGGGGATCATCGCCCGCCCGGTGGATATCGTCAGCGGACAGAAGTTTCTCAGCGGGGATGATGAGCTGGACTTCATCCTGCCTTCCCGTCTTCCTGTGCGCTGGCAGCGCTACTGGCGCAGCGGCAACCCCGGCGACAGCGTGCTGGGCCGCGGCTGGAGCCTGTTCTGGGAAAGCCGCCTGGAGCCTTATCAGGACGGCCTGGTGTGGCGCGCGCCGTCCGGCGATTACGTCGCCTTCCCGAAGGTCCCGAAAGGGATGCGCACCTACTGTGAAAGCGAAAAGAACTGGCTTGAACACCACCAGGACGACAGCTGGTCGGTGTATGACGTCAGCGGCGAGCGCTGGCACTATGCGCCGCTGCGGGATGATGCTCCGTCGCTGCTTCAGCGCATCTCTGAACCCTGCGGCAACGCTATCCTCTTCGAGTGGAATGCGGATAATACCCTGCATGCCCTGACCGACAGCGCGGGCCAGCGCGTGGTCTGCCGCTACGACCGCGACAGGCTCGTCGGCGCCTGGCTGGATGACGAGATCTGCCTGGTCAGTTACGCTTATGATGAACAGCGCCAGCTGGTCAGTGTGACCGGCCGGGGCGGTAGCGTGCGCCGACGCTTCCGCTGGCAGGACGGGCTGATGAGTGCCCATGAGGATGCCAACGGCCTGCTGAGCGAATACCGCTGGCGGGAGATTGACGGCCTGCCGCGCGTGGTCGGCTTCCGCCACAGCGGCGGCGAACAGCTGACGTTCGAATACGATTTTGATAACGGCACCCGCCGTGCGACCCGCGAAGACGGCGCGCAGGCGCACTGGCTGGTGGATGACGATGACAACGTCGCGCGCTTCACGGATTACGACGGTCGCCAGACGACCTTTGTCTACCGCGACGGCGAGCTCTGCGACGTCATCCTGCCCGGCGGGGCGATGCGCCGCAGCACGTGGGACAAATACGGCCGCATGACCAGCGAGACGGACCCGGCGGGCCGTCGCACGGAGTATCACTGGTATCGTCTGACCGACCGCATCACCCGCACGGTGTACCCGGACGGCACCTCATCGCAGGCCAGGTACGACCTTCGCGGTCGCCTGCTCTCGGAGACGGATCCGGCCGGTAGCGCCACCGCGTATCGCTATCCCGATGATGAAGAAAACCTGCCGGAGAGCATCACCGACGCCACGGGCGGCGTGGTGCGCCTGGTCTGGAACCACCAGGGGCTGCTGACGCAGCGCACCGACTGCTCCGGCAGCGTGACCCGCTTCACCTACGACCGCTTCGGGCAGCTGATTACCAGCGAGGATGCGGAAGGGAACATCACGCGCCGGGAGTGGAACAACGCCGGGCTGCTGAGCGCCGTGATCCACCCGGACGGCAGCCGCGAGTCGCTGGTGTGGAACGAACGCGGCCAGCTCACGGGCTGGCGCGACCCGCTGGAAAGCGAGGTGAGCTGGACCTATAACGCGCTCGGCCTCCCGGTCAGCCTTACCGACCGTATTGGCCGCGTGCGCCAGTGGCGCTACGACCCGCGCGGTAACCTTCTGCGACTCGATAACGGCAACGGGGCGGAATACCGCTTCACCTACGACGCCGTGGGCCGCCCGCTCAGCGAAACGCGCCCGGACGAGACCGTGCGCCATATGGAATGGGACGCGCGAGGGTTCCTCTGCGCGCTCGAAGAAAACGGCCGGCCTGCCGCCGACGGCGGCATCGCCCGTCGCGTCCAGCAGTTCAGCTATGACGACAGCGGCCTGCTGATCGGTCGCACTCAGCGCCACGCGGAGTACCGCTACTTCCGCGACCTGAGCGGCCAGATCGCCCGCATCCGCCGCACACCAACCGCTGAAGGCGTTGCCCTGGGTATCGAAAGCGATGAGATCGCTTACCGGCACGACGCCGCCGGGCGAGTGCTGAGCGAGTCCGGCATTAACGGCGCGGTGGGCTACGAATGGGATGCCCTGAGCAACCTGACCGGCCTGACGCTGCCCGGCGAGCAAAAGCTGGCCTGGCTGCACTACGGCTCCGGCCACGTCAGCGCCATCCGCTTCGGGCAGCAGCTGGTGACCGAGTTCACCCGCGACCGCCTGCACCGCGAGGTGCGCCGCACCCAGGGCGCGCGCGAACAGCTCCGCCAGTATGACAGCCTCGGCAGACGCACCCTGCAGCGCAGCGAATTGAGCACGGACGTGACCCTGCCGGAGCAGGCGATACTGGAACGCCTGTATCGCTATACCGCGCGCGGTGAGCTTTCCGGCGTCAGCGACACCCTGCGCGGTGAGGTGGACTACGGCTACGACGCCGAAGGGCGCCTGCTGAAGCACTACGAGGCCCGACAGGGGCACAGCCGCGCGCAGTTCAGCTATGACGCCGCGGATAACCTCGCCGCCAATGACGATCCGGTACCGGTCACGGATAACCGCCTGCAGCACTGGCAGGCGCTGTTTATGAAATACGACCACTGGGGCAACCTGGTCAGCCGCCGCAACGGGCTGTATGAACAGCATTATGCGTATGACGCCGAGAACCGTCTGGTGTCCGCCCGGGGAACCGGGCCGGAAGGGCGGTTTGAGGCGCGCTATCACTACGACGCGCTGGGCCGCCGCACGCGCAAAATCGTCACCACGACGCACGGCACCACCGACACCCGCTTCCTGTGGCAGGGCTACCGCCTGCTGCAGGAGCAGCAGGAGAGCGGGCTGTGCAGCACCTATGTATACGATCCGAATGAGGCCTGGAGCCCACTGGCGCGGGTGGATCATCTTCGTGACCAGAGCAGCGGTGAGATTTACTGGTTCAACACCGACCTGAACGGCGCGCCGCTGGAAGTGACCGACGAACGCGGCGCGGTGCGCTGGAGCGGCCAGTACGGCAGCTTTGGCGAGGTGCGCCATCAGAGCGAAGGGTTCTCTCGGGTTGTGAATCGCACGTCGATGGCGCACCAGCCGCTTCGCTATGCCGGGCAGTACGCTGACGGTGAAACGGGGCTGCACTATAACCTGTTCCGCTACTACGACCCGCAGGTCGGGCGGTTTATTGTGCAGGATCCGATTGGGCTGAATGGTGGGTGGAACCTTTATCAGTATGCGCCGAATCCGCTATCTTGGATCGATCCTTGGGGCTTAAGCGGGGAAGATGTATTTATCCATTATACGGATAAGGCTGGCTTAGATCGCATCATGAATACCGGAGTTATTGAACCTAACTCAAAAGGTAAGGTTTATGTTACTGATATATTAATGTCACCTCAGGATGCAATGAGAGATATTTTCATTAACGATCCATTACATGCAGGACGTGGCGACTATTCAATTATATTCAAAGCTGATAATTCCCAAATGGGTAACATTATCCAGAGTTCCGAATTAGAATACATTCATTCAGGCCGGTTGAAATTAGGTGAGGTACTTCATGCAGGTAAAAATCCTTATGATATTGTATCCCATTTACCTTATGAGCAACGACTGAAGATGAATCAGGAACAAATAAAGTCTAGAGGAGGTAGATGTGGCTGATAACCGAGAAAAAAAATTGACTTTAAGTCAAAGTGAAGTAGTCGCCTTAAAAAAAGCGATAATGTATTTAAAATTTTCATGTGAGGAAACCGAGTCTGTAATGTATGCAGGTAGTCCTCTGATTAACTCTATTTTTTCTAAACTAATAGAGATTGATGATTTAGGGCAGCAATCTATTGATTTTTATAATAAAGGTCATGCTGAGAACGAAAGGTTTGTTTTGGCTAAATTAGATAAATTAGAACTTGAAAATGGTCGAGAATTTCAAAGTGAAGTGAAGGAAGCTTCTTTTAGGGAATGTCTTTTCCCGTTCTCAAGAAAGTAACTTATGTATTGTAAATGGTCGGTTGGGAAATAATCCTTACCGGCTCTTTTTTTATCCCCTGATGGTTAATGTTTCATTAGAGAAAAAATTACTGTACTTCGTTGTGTCTTTCTCGCATTGAGGTTCTATAGGTCAATTTGAAAATATCACGGGGTTAAGTACGAGTCTTTTGAAACTAAGAAAACAGCCAACTCATTGAGTTGCAAATAAAATAGGGGGCGCAATGTCACTTGAACTGGATTTTTATGAAGACGATGAAGGTATTTCAGTAGATTTAGTATTATCGGTATTTGGTCCTTCTCTCGTCCAGTGCATAAACCTTGAATCTGATTCGGTCGATGAAAAAATGAAAAAAGACATCGATTTTCTTATTAAGAAACAGAAAGATTTTTTCGAGAAAATCGCAACTGAAACCCAAGCATATAGCAAGCGTATTTATGGTGCGGATGCAAAAGACTTGATTTTGCTGAAAGTTTATCTATCCCCAGATGAGGACAATGAATTTGGGTTCATGTTCTCGACCAACTTAGATGAGGAACATGGGATTGGCATCAAATTTAAAGGGCTTGAAGTGAAGAAAATTGGTAGTGGCGAAACAGCATTTTTATAAAATTTAATTATGTCTATCCGATCGGTTAGACCCATTCCTGTGGCAGGATTACCGCCTGCTGCAGGATGCTGGCCTATGTCGTACTTACATTTACGACCTGAATGAAACCTGGATCCCGCTGGCGCAGGGGAACATCTTGGTGACCAGAACAGCTGTAACATTTACTGGTTCAACACCGACCTGAACTGTGCGCCGCGGTAGGTGACCGACAAGCACGTTGCATTACCGTAAGGTTATAGCCGCTATATATTTATCCTCGTTACTACTCTGATAATGTAGGCGAGCCATTTCGAGCAGATGGCGCAAATGTTGAGCCAACGTTTAACGTCAAATAGGATGGCTGCGTCACTTTTTTCTTAATACCTAGTAGAATTCCATCCAAATCAATTCCCCATAAATGCACCCACCGGCACGCCAAAACGCTTCGCCAGCGCGCGCATATGATCCAGCGTTAGCGTGCGCTTTCCGTTAAGGACCCGACTTACCAGAGACTTCTTGCCTTGACCTGCTCCGCGTTGATTCACACAGAACGCTGTTAGTAGTGTCCGCAGATCGCTCAGAGCGGACCTCCAACCCAGTTACCCTGTCCGCTCCGTGCCAGGAGCGGACAGGGCCAATACCACTGGATATTAATCAATGGGGGCAGGCCTGCATTACAAACCAAGAATCTGGGATAGCGCTGTTGCAGCCGCAGACAATGCCGCAAATGAATTGTACTTAGATTGAAGCCGCGCAGTGGCGAAGAAATCATGGAGGTTTACATTAAGTTCGGGCTCTTCATATGTGACCATGACAATTTTTTTGCCTAGCTCTACTTTTGCTGTGGCAGATTTAATCCATAAAATTGCAGATAAGACTCCAAAAGTTAATGACACCACATGATGATCCTTAATCCAGCTCATCACAAAAAGTATATCTTCCACTCATCACCTCCCTGATAAAGAACAATAGCATTACTGACAAACAAGAAATCTCTTGTCGCGAGTACCTCGTCGATTTAAACCACTACACTAGTGATTGGCTATTCGAACAGGATACAGCGGCAAGACTGCGAACTTCCGCTTATCGCTCATAAAAGCCTGATGAATTATGGCGCATTTTATGCCAGAGTTGCATATCACTCATCTCAGGATAAGCTCGTTGACGGAGAATACTTATGAATCTGCGCAAAGATGGATATCCACAAGGGCCGTTGGTACGGGCTGTATGGGAGTGTTGTGATGAACTTTATGATAAACTAGGCCGAGCCCCCTCCCGACAGGAATTTAATGACGAAATTGGTAAACGCGAACCACATCGTATAGGTATTAGTACACATTCTCGCCAATGGGGAGAGTGGATGCGTCATCATAATTTCTCAACATATGTTGCTAGTGAGCCAGGTATCATCCCTGAAGAAATGCATTATCCACTATACCTACGTGTATGGTATGCCGTTACACAACTCGGTTCCGCCTCTGCTGCAAATATTGTTAAGTGGATCCGTAACAGCAACGCCACCCTGAAAGAAAGCGAGATTCGCATACAACTGGATGCATTAACTGTTAATAGCAATTCACGGTATCGATATCTTGGTAGCCGTAAAAGCGCTCGTACTGACCAGGGCAACCCATACGACGTGTTGTTTCGTACAGGAAACCTACGAAATACACGGTATGAACTGTATGTTCAAGAACTGCACGGTATATGGGATATTGGCGACGATGGGAGAACGCCAGTTCAAATTGCTATCCCAAGGCCATATGATCGGTTAGTACTTGAAGCAAGGGATGAATTATTCACGGAATCCCCGGAGGATGGAGGTGACATCCGTCTAAAAGCTCTACGTGAAGTTATTGTTCGGGAAGGGCAACCCGTATTTAGACGAAAACTCATCGAAGCTTATGACGGCAGATGTGCGGTAACAGGTTGTTCTATCCAGGTGTTACTAGAGGCTGCTCATATAATACCTTATGCCGGTTCCTGGCATACCCGCGCCCAGCATGGTTTACTATTGAAAACAGATATTCATACTTTATTTGATCGTGGTTTGCTCTGGATTGATGTCGAACTGAAAATAAGGATATCTGAACAGCTAGCTGGGACAGAATATGCAGAGTTAGATGGTAGAAACCTAAGGTTACCAAAAAATAAGAAAGATTGGCCGTTAATCACTCATTTGCTAAATCATCGGCAATATTGGAGTGATAAACATGATGACGGTTCATGCACTTAATTCACCTACCTCCCTTCCTCGCTCCTAGCGGAATTGATAAAATTAAATCACGTCCACTCTTGGTTAAGAGTGGACTATAAACATGTTAATCGCTAAATTAATTCTAAGCTTTATTGAGAGTATTGATTAACTATGCATGATAAGATTTAGCGAGTTAACTTCATCCAAATTATATTTTTTAGTAAACCTTTTCCATCTTTCGACAAGTGCACCGTGGTTAACTTTATACGTTACATGCAGCTTTTTACCATGATATCTTACGTACTCTTTGTCTTTGATCTGTGGAGAGAAGTAAATTATCAATGAATCCGGTTCGATTGCAAATAGGTCTAGATCGTAAAGGGTATGCATATCACAACGCAATAAAACTCCATTGCTTATATGATTATGTGTATCGTTTTTGTATGCAGTGATATGTGCCGCTTCGAGGATATCAATGATTTCACAGCCACTAACTGCACATTTAGCTTCTTGAGATAACAAAGTGTCACGGAAAGTTTTTTGCCCACGCCTTTGCTTAATTTGCCGTAAAACCGCCTTACGCTGATCATCTGCATCGAGAGGAGTATGATCAATGTCAGCTTCAGAAGGCTTCAGCTGATGGTGGCTAATAAATAGGCTACTTGCCCATTCAAAATCAATTTCTTGAATTGAACTTTGAACGTTGTAACGCGGGGTATGAGATATTAGATCCATCATGGAGATAGAGTTAATGGGTATATAGTTTTGCTTATACTCAGCTTTAAATTTGAGTGCCGGCACGTTTTCTACTTTGGGCTGCTCAAATTCATGATTATTGCTACATCGCCACTTTGGGTTTCTTGATTTTCGAAGGGTCAATTTTGCTGGTGTGCAATTCTCATATGGGCATCGGTTACGAGCTTTTAAATATGGGGAAGATGATAAATTATCTATAACTGATATACCCAGAACGTTATTCCTATCAGTTATTATGACAATATCTCCTTTTTTGACTTGCTTATGGTTTGGTACAAAATTGTCATATTGGTAAAAACTAGTTGAGTCATCGTGATAACCATTATTCCCAAAGTAACGGAGATCATCATTACCTACTGCTTTAAAAGACCATGCTTTCTGATTCATCCGTTTGATTCCATCATAAAAAATTACAATTGATCATAAAGCAATAATGGGATGTTGAGAACAAAGTGTACAATTTATGATCTTCTGTAGCACTTCGACTATAGATGATAGCTTCTAATGTCTGCTCCTCGCTCCTAATGAACATTCAACAAACACCGTTGCATTTTGCATAAGGCCGAAATCCCGCTTTTTATCCAGCAGAACCCCGGCCCCAATCACCCGCCTCAGTGCGCCGTTATATACGGCTCCTTCACATACTCCGCTAACAGCCAAACCATATCATGCAGTAGCCCGACGAGTTCTTTCGCCACGCTCGCAGGCAGTGTCCCGTCCATCACCGCCAGCGTTAACGCCACGGCATAGTCCACTTGCAGCGTCGTCTCCTGCCAGCAGTCCGGCACGCAGGAGGTAATCTTTTCCCCTGCGATCAATTGTTCAACCAGATACGAAGGCAGTTCGGCATCGCAGCACTCACGCAGCCGCTTCAGCACAGCCAGCAATCGCTTGCAGAGCGTGGCAAACGTCACCGCGTCGTCAGTTTCCACCAGCACGCTAACATACGCGGTGCAGGCATCGGCCAGCTCGAAGAGATCCGCAGAATCGGGAAGTTGCAGGTGGAGAAGGTGATAAACAGCGCTTTCTTCAGTAAGCGCGTAAGTAAATCCAGGGATAGTAGCCATAAGGCATCCTCTTTATGCAAAAAATATTAACCGCCCGATGAGTTCCTACGCTCAGAGGGGGTAGCGCTGACGGAGGTAGGAATACCGTGCATAAAGAAAAACGGCCAGCCTTTCGACTGCTCCGTCAGCGCCACCGTGATTCTAACGGGATATGCGCTGTCGCGACAAAAAATATCGCTTTATGCTAACGGGTTCCTACGCCCGGTTACGGATGTGCCGCAACGCAGGCACTTTACGTCCGCGAAGAAGGGATGAAAAGAGATAACCCTGGATTACATAAGGTTGCTTGCAGGTTTGCGAGGCGGCTTCCAGAACGGCATTGCCGGGTGGCGGCTACGCCTTACCCGGCCTACAAAAACCACCAACCAAACTGGCCGCTACCCCTCGCTCATCATTGCCAGAAACCGCTTCACCGTCCGCGAACGTTCAAAGCGCCGCCAGCAGAGCGCGATATCGGTATAGAGCGCCGGTGAACTCAGCGCGTGGTAGGTCACATTCGGCGGAGAAATGGCCGCCATGGATTTCGGTACCAGCGCGAACCCGCCGCCTGCGGAAACCATGCTCAGGGAGGATGAAAGCTGCGACGACTGCAGCGCGCGCTGCACGTCAATCCCGGCCCGCTCGCAGCAGCCGTAAACCCGGTCATACAGGCCCGGCGCGACCTCCTGCGGGAACAGCACCACCGGCGTATCCCGCAGTTGTTCTAACGCCAGCGAATCGCACGCCGCCAGCGGATGATCGCGGTGCAGTGCCACCACCATCGGCTCCCGGTCGAGGATTTTTAACTCAAACACCTTGCTGCTCTCGCACGGCAGGCGCACGAAGGCGATATCCAGCTCACCCTCCGCCAGCATCGTCGTCAGCGACGACATATTGGCTTCCACCTGGTGAACCTGTACCGCCATGTTCTGCATTTGAAACTGGCGGATCAGCGCGAAAATTTTGGGATGAAAAGCGTCGGAGCTGGTGATGCCAATCGACAGATTGCCGTTCAGCCCGCGCGCAATGCCGCGGGCCTTTTCCAGCGCCGCGTCGCTCAGCGCCAGGATCTTGCAGGCATCCTCATAGAACGCTTCTCCCGCCTCGGTCAGCTCCACGCCCCGCGTCAGGCGTCTGAACAGCGGCGTGCCCACTTCCTCCTCAAGCCTTTTGATCTGCTGGCTCAGAGGAGGTTGTGAAATACCCAGCGCTTCGGCCGCCCTGGTGAAGTGTCGCTCGCGTGCAACCGCGACAAAATAGCGCAGATAACGAAGTTCCATATCTAAAACGTCTCAAACCAGCATGGTTTCTATATTGGAACTCTCTGCTGAATCGGGTCAACATTTATTTAACCTTTCTAAATAAAGTTGAAGAGGACGAGCATGATGATGCATTCATCTGCATGCGACTGTGAGGCGAGTTTATGCGAGACCCTGCGCGGGTTCTCGGCTCAACATCCTGACAGCGTGATCTATCAGACATCGCTAATGAGCGCCCTGCTAAGCGGCGTCTACGAAGGGGAGACCACCATCGCCGACCTGCTGGCACACGGCGATTTTGGCCTCGGCACCTTTAACGAGCTGGACGGCGAAATGATTGCCTTCAGCAGCCAGGTGTACCAGCTGCGCGCCGACGGCAGCGCCCGCGCCGCGAAGCCGGAGCAAAAGACGCCGTTCGCGGTGATGACCTGGTTCCAGCCGCAGTACCGCAAAACCTTCGACGGGCCGGTCAGCCGTCAGCAGATCCACGACGTGATCGACCAGCAGATCCCCTCCGATAACCTGTTCTGCGCGCTGCGCATCGACGGTAAGTTCCGCCACGCCCACACCCGCACCGTACCGCGCCAGACGCCGCCGTACCGGGCGATGACCGACGTGCTGGACGACCAGCCGGTGTTCCGCTTTAACCAGCGCGAGGGCGTACTGGTTGGGTTCCGCACGCCGCAGCACATGCAGGGCATCAACGTGGCGGGCTATCACGAGCATTTCATCACCGATGACCGTCAGGGCGGGGGTCACCTGCTCGACTACCAGCTGGAGAGCGGTGTGCTCACCTTCGGCGAAATCCACAAGCTGATGATTGACCTGCCCGCCGACAGCGCGTTCTTACAGGCCAACCTGCACCCCAGCAACCTTGATGCGGCTATCCGCGCCGTCGAAAACTAACAGGAGAACTACCGTGAACAGTGAGAAACAGTCACGTCAGTGGGCGCACGGCGCCGATTTGGTTGTCGGCCAGCTGGAAGCGCAGGGCGTGAAGCAGGTATTCGGCATACCGGGCGCGAAGATCGACAAGGTCTTTGACTCCCTGCTGGACTCCTCCATCAAGATCATTCCGGTACGCCACGAGGCCAACGCGGCGTTTATGGCGGCGGCAGTGGGGCGTCTGACCGGCAAAGCCGGGGTGGCGCTGGTCACCTCCGGACCGGGCTGTTCGAACCTGATCACCGGTATTGCCACCGCCAACAGCGAAGGCGACCCGGTGGTCGCGCTGGGTGGGGCGGTGAAGCGGGCAGATAAAGCGAAGCTGGTGCATCAGAGCATGGACACCGTCGCGATGTTCAGCCCGGTGACGAAATACGCCGTAGAAGTGAACTCCCCGGACGCGATTGCCGAGGTGGTGTCCAACGCGTTTCGCGCCGCCGAGCACGGCAGGCCGGGCGGGGCGTTTGTCAGCCTGCCGCAGGATATTGTCGACCAGCCCACCACGGGGGCGATTTTGCCCGCCAGCGGTCCCGCGCTGATGGGGCCGGCACCGGAATCCGCCATTAACGACGTGGCGAAGCTTATTGAAAAGGCCAAAAACCCGGTCATCTTACTCGGCCTGATGGCCAGCCAGCCCGCCAACAGCGCCGCGCTGCGCAAGCTGCTGGAAAAAAGCCGCATTCCGGTCACCAGCACCTATCAGGCCGCCGGGGCGGTGAATCAGGAGCACTTCACCCGCTTTGCCGGGCGCGTCGGCCTGTTTAACAACCAGGCGGGCGACCGGCTGCTGCATCTGGCGGATCTGATTATCTGCATCGGCTACAGCCCGGTGGAGTACGAGCCTTCTATGTGGAACAGCGGCGACGCCACGCTGGTGCACATTGACGTGCTGCCCGCCTATGAGGAGCGCAAGTATGTTCCCGATCTGGAGCTGGTGGGGGATATCGCCGCCACGCTGAACCTGCTCGCCAGCCGCATTGAGCACAAGCTTGAACTGAGCCAGCGCGCCTCGGAAATTCTGGTCGATCGCCAGCATCAGCGGGACCTCCTCGACCGCCGCGGCGCATCGCTTAACCAGTTTGCCCTGCATCCGCTGCGCATTGTGCGCGCCATGCAGGACATCGTGAATAACGACGTGACGCTTACCGTCGATATGGGCAGCTTCCACATCTGGATCGCCCGCTACCTCTACAGCTTCCGTGCGCGTCAGGTGATGATCTCCAACGGTCAGCAGACCATGGGCGTGGCGCTGCCGTGGGCGATTGGCGCGTGGTTGGTCAACCCGGGCCGCAAAGTGGTGTCGGTCTCCGGGGACGGGGGCTTTTTGCAGTCGAGCATGGAGCTGGAAACCGCCGTGCGCCTCAACGCCAACGTGCTGCATATCATCTGGGTGGATAACGCCTACAACATGGTTGCCATTCAGGAAGAGAAAAAATACCAGCGTCTTTCCGGCGTCGAGTTCGGCCCCGTCGATTTCAAAGCCTATGCCGATGCGTTCGGCGCAAAAGGTTTTGCCGTCGAGAGTGCCGACGCGCTCGAACCGACGCTGCGTGCCGCAATGGATGTCGATGGCCCGGCCGTGGTGGCCATTCCCGTCGACTACAGCGATAACCCGCTGCTGATGGGCCAGCTCCATCTCAGCCAGATTTTGTGAATCAACATAAGGACAGAGAAATGCAAAAAGTGGCTCTCGTAACAGGCTCAGGCCAGGGGATTGGCAAAGCGATCGCGCTTCGTCTGGTGAAGGATGGTTTTGCCGTCGCTATCGCCGATTACAACGAAGAGACGGCGAAAGCGGTTGCCGATGAAATCACCCGCAGCGGCGGGAAGGCTGTCGCCGTGAAGGTGGACGTCTCTGACCGCGAGCAGGTGTTTGCGGCGGTGGAGAAAGCCCGCACCGAACTGGGCGGCTTCAACGTTATCGTCAACAACGCCGGGGTGGCGCCGTCCACGCCGATCGAATCCATCACGCCGGAGATTGTCGACAAGGTCTACAACATCAACGTGAAAGGGGTGATCTGGGGCATTCAGGCCGCGATTGACGCGTTCCGCAAAGAGGGACACGGCGGCAAAATCATCAACGCCTGCTCCCAGGCGGGGCATACCGGCAACCCGGAGCTGGCCGTCTACAGTTCCAGTAAATTTGCGGTGCGCGGCTTAACCCAGACCGCCGCACGGGATCTTGCTCCGCTGGGGATCACCGTTAACGCCTACTGCCCGGGCATCGTTAAAACGCCGATGTGGGCGGAGATCGACCGTCAGGTCTCCGAGACAGCGGGTAAACCGCTCGGCTACGGGACCGAGACCTTTGCCAAACGCATTACGCTTGGCCGCCTGTCCGAACCGGAAGATGTTGCCGCCTGCGTTTCATATCTTGCCGGGCCAGACTCTGACTATATGACCGGACAGTCTCTCCTCATCGATGGTGGGATGGTGTTCAACTAAATTCTAATAAGCTCTGACATGAGTTTTCCCCTGCCCCCGTGCAGGGGCTTTTTTTTGTCTCCTCCGCCATTGTGCATTACACTGCGCGCTGCAAAACTTTAGTCATTACGATCTGACAGGCGGTAACAGCGATGAACGGTACAATCACAACGTGGTTTAAAGATAAAGGCTTCGGATTTATCAAAGATGAAAACGGCGACAACCGCTATTTTCATGTGATTAAGGTCGCGAACCCCGATCTGATTAAAAAAGACGCTGCGGTGACCTTCGAGCCAACCACCAACAACAAAGGCCTCTCCGCCTACGCGGTGAAGGTGATCCCCGAAAGCAAACATCTCTATATCGCAGGCGAGCGCGTAAAGCTCACCTCGATCAAATCCTTCGTGGTGTTCAACGAAGAAGAGCCCGCGGATACCAAAATCGACAAAGAGAACGCGGTGCTGTCGGTGGGGCTGCTGATGAACAGCATCAAGCCGAAATCTGATAAAAAGCCGGGCGAAATGCGCACGGTGAAGAAGCTGGCGATCACCACCTTCCAGAACACGACGCTGATCTTCACCGAAGATGAGATCGATATTGATGCCACGGTGAAGCTGCTGAAGTGATTGTTTGCCGGGCGGCGGCGATGCCTTGCCCGGCCTGCAAAACTTAACCCATTCTGTGCTCGCCCCGTAACATCGCCTCACGGTCAAACACCCTCTGGATCTCCCCGTGCGCCATAAACGCTGCCCTGTCGGACATATGCGCAATCACGTCCGCATCATGGCTCACCAGCAGATAGGTCATGCCGTGCTCGGCCTTCAGGCGGTTCAAAAGATTGAGAATTTCCGCCTGCACGGACATATCCAGTGCCGAGGTCGGCTCGTCCAGCAGCAGAAGCTGCGGGCGCAGCAGCAGCGCGCGGGCAATGGCCACACGCTGGCGCTGGCCGCCGGAAAGCTGGTGCGGATAACGTTTACCCGCGTCGGCTGAAAGCCCTACCTGCTGTAGCGCATCCGCCACCTTTTCGGCAACCTGGGTTTCGCCGCGAATGTTTAACGGCTCCGACAGGGTGCGCGCAATGGTGTGGTTTGGGTGCAGCGACGCCCACGGATCCTGAAACACCATCTGCACGTTGCGGCGAAGCTCGCCTTCAAAACGCCGTCCTGGCCGTAGCGCGTCTCCCAGGATCGAAATGCGGCCGTTCCACTCGCGCTGCAGCCCCGCCAGCACGCGCAGAATAGTCGATTTCCCGCAGCCGGATTCACCGATCAGGCTGAAGGTTTCGCCTTTTTCGATGGCAAAGCTGGCGGCGGACACCGCCGTTTTCTCCCCGAAGCTCACCTGGAGATCCTTAACTTCAACGAGCGTCATTATCGGTCTCCTTCTAAGGCTGCGAGCGGTCAAGCGTCGGCAGCAACTGGCCATAGGTACTGGCATTCGGACGGCAGGTCCACAGGGTTCGCGTGTACGGATGCGTCGCCTGCGGGAGCCGGTTCGCCGCCATCTCATCGACCTTTTCGCCCTGATACATCACCAGCACGCGGTCGCAGTGTTCCGCGACGAGCGGCAAATCGTGGCTGATTAACAGCATCGCCATCTGGCGTTCTTCGCTCTGCTGCACCAGCAGCTCAAGGATCTGGTTACGCAGGCGGGCGTCCAGCGCGGAGGTCGGTTCGTCGGCAATCAGCACCTGCGGGTTGTTGATCAGCGCAATGGCGATCATCACCCGCTGGCCCATGCCTCCGGAGAGTTCGCCGGGATAGCGTGACAGCACGTTCTCGCCCAGCCCGACGGCGCGGATGATGTCGTGAATGCGCGCCAGGCGTTCAGCGCGGGGCAGGCGCTGATGCAGGGTCAGCGCCTCATCAAGCTGAGCGGCGACGTTTTTCGCCGGATTCAGCGCGTAGCGCGGGTCCTGCAGGACCATCGCAATTCCGTTGCCGCGCAGCGCCTGCCAGCGTCGGCTGTTCAGGGTCAGCAGGTCGTTGCCGAGCACGTTAAGCCGGTTCGCGCTTACGATGCCGGGCTTGCGCACCAGCCCCATAAGCGCGCGGGCGGACATCGACTTGCCCGAGCCGGATTCCCCCACCAGCGCCAGCCGCTCGTTGCCAAGCGAGAAGCTCAGGTTGTTGACCACGCGCGCGGCGGGGTAGTCGATATTCAGCGCATCGACGATAACGCGTTGTTCAGTCATGCTGTGGCTCCAGTACGTCGCGCAGGCCGTCGCCCAGCAGGTTAAAGGCCAGGCTGGCAAACAGAATCGCTCCGCCCGGAATGGCGGCAATCCACCACTGGTCGAAAATGACCTGCATACCGTCGGCGATCATTGCGCCCCATTCGGCCATCGGCGGACGCGCGCCAAGACCGAGGAAGCCCAGCCCGGCGGCCGCCAGAATAATCCCCGCCAGATCCAGCGCCAGCCGCACAATCGCGGACGGCAGGCACAGGGGCAGAATATGGCCGACCAGCAGGCGCAGCCCGCGAATGCCCATCATCTCGGCGGCGGCGAGATAGTCGCTGTGGCGCAGACGCTGAATTTCACTCCGCGCCTGACGCGCGTAGGCAGGCCAGGTGGTTAAGGCCAGCGCCAGCGCGCCGTTGACCAGCCCGGGGCCGAGCATCGCCACAAACGCGAAGGCGAGGATCAGGCGCGGCATCGACATCACCACGTCGGTAAAACGCATCAGGATGCGCTCCATCCAGCCGCCGTAGTAGCCGGACAAAATCCCCACCAGCAGCCCGGCGGGCAGGGTGATAACGGTGACTAACGCCACCAGCCCGAGCGCCGGACGCGTGCCGTAAATCAGGCGCGAAAGCAGGTCGCGCCCGTAGCTGTCGGTACCCAGCCAGTGCTGGATATTGGGTGCCTGTAAGCGCGCGGCGGCGTCCTGCCAGTTCGGGTCAAGCGGCGCAAGCCACGGCGCGAACAGGGCGATAACGACCAGCAGCGCGATGGCAACCAGCCCGCAAAATGCGGCAGGAGAGCGGCGCAGTCGGTGTAAGAAAAGATAAAACGGCATCAGCGCACCCTGGGATCGGTCGCCCGCACAAGCAGGTCGGTAAGGTTATTGATCAGTACAAAGCTCACGCCAATCAGCAGCGTGCCGCCCATGATGGCGGTAGTGTCTCCGGCGAACAGGGCGGTGGTGAGGTAGCGCCCGATCCCCGGCCAGGAGAAGACGGTTTCGGTCAGTACCGCGCCTTCCAGCATGCTGGTGTAGGCGAGGGCAATCACCGTCAGCAGGGTGCCGCGAATGTTCGGCAGCACGTGGCGCAGCAGAATAGTCATCTCCCCGGCACCCTTGGCGCGGGCAAGCAGGATGTACTCTTTGTTCATCTCGCTCAGGCAGGCGGAGCGCGTCAGGCGGGTAATGCTTGCCAGCGAATAATAGGCCAGCAGCAGCACCGGCAGCACCAGGTGGCTGATGGCGTTGCGGAACGCCTCGCGGTCGCCGGAAAGCCAGGTATCAACCAGCGCAAAGCCGGTGCGCGGCTCCACGGTGAACTGCCAGATGTCGTCCAGCCTGCCGGGGCCAGCGCTCCACTGCAGCTTCGCATAGAACAGGGCCAGCATCAGCAGGCCGAGCCAGAAGATCGGCACCGAGTTGCCGAGCAGGGTGAGGGTTCTGATGGCGAGATCGAGCGGCGAACCGGCGTAGCGGGCGCACAGCACCCCGGCAAACACGCCGAGCACGGACCCGATGATTAACGCCAACGTCGCCAGCTCCAGCGTGGCGGGGAAGGCGTGCAGCAGGTCCTGCAACACCGGCTGCCCGGTGGCGCTGGCCATGCCTAAATCCCCGTGGGCAAGGTTTTGCAGGTAGTGCCAGAACTGCACGGGCAGGGGCCGATCCAGCCCAAGCTGGTGGCGAACCTGATCGTAGGTTGACTGGCTGGCGTGATCGCCGACGATCTGCAGCACGCGATCGACCGGTGAAAACGCCGAGAGCGCAAACGTGACGAGCAGCAGCCCGAAGAGCGTGAGCAGCAGGGTCAGCAGACCCTGAAGCACGCGGGTGGAAAGATGTGGCATGGGAAATCTCTTCACGCCGGGTGGCGGCTTCGCCTTACCCGGCCTACAAAAACCGAGAACGTAGGCCGGGTAAGCGCAGCGCCACCCGGCAACAAGGGCTACTTCGTGACGCGATCGTACCAGACCATATCCGCGTTCAGCCCCTGCTGATACCCCTTCACGTTATCGCGCACCACGATCTGGGTTTTACCCTGATCGACGAACACGTACGGCGAGCTATGCTGCAGCTGTTCCTGCATCTTCTTATACAGATCCAGTCGCTTCGCCGGATCCGGCTCGGCTACCGCCGCCAGCGTGGCCTTGTTCAGCTCCGGAATTTTCCAGCCGTTAAGCCCGGCCACGGTGCTGGACTTCCCGTCGTTCCACGCGAAGGCGCTGGCGTTAGAGTGCGCGTCGAAGTAGTCCGGGATCCACAGACGAATCGCCGCCTGATGCTGCTTCGCGCGCACGCGGGCATACACCTGGCTCCCGGCGGCAGGCAGCAGATCGACCTTCACGCCGCCCTGGGCAAAGCTCGCCTGCATGGACTGGGCGATGGTGATAAACGGCGGCTTGTTCTCCACGTCCAGCGTGAAATGCGCGTCTTTAATGCCCGCTTTGTCGAGAATGGCCTTCGCTTTTGCCGGGTCAAATTGGAACGGATTGTCCTCCAGCGCGCCCGGCAGGCCGACCGGCAGGAAGCTCTGGTGAACAAAATACTGGCCTTTCAGCAGGTTCTTCGTGATGCCGTCATAGTCGACCAGCCAGCGCGACGCTTCCCAGAACGCCGGGTTATTCAGCAGCGGATTGGCGCTGTTGCCGGTGTTAAACACCAGGTAATTCTGCTCGGCGGACGGAATGCTCAGCACCTTCACGCCCGGCTTGCCGTCCAGCGCGCTAATCTGGTCTGCACCCAGATCGCGCGCCACGTCCGCATCACCCTGCTGGATCAGCAGGCGGCGGGAGGCCGGGTCGGGGACGTTCTTAATGATGATGCTTTTCAACTTCGGCGCGCCGCCGGGCGCGGCGTCGTTGGCTTCCAGCACGATGGCCTGATGCGGCTGGTAGACGCGCATTTTGAACGCGCCGCTGCCCGCCGAGTGCATTTTCAGCCACGCGTTGCCGAAGTCATTATCTTTGACGTTTGCCGCGACCTGCTTTTCATCGACGATGGAGGCTATCGGCGTGGAGAGGATATTCAGCGCCACAGACGGGCTGACGTCCGCCGTCCAGTGAAGCGTAAGGGTGTGATCGTCCACCTTTTTCAACTGGCTGGCGATGTTGCTCGCGTCCCAGCCCAGCACGTTGAGGATAAAGGCTGGGGATTTGTTCAGCGTCACGGCGCGGGTATAAGAGAAAATCACGTCTTCCGGGCGCAGCGGGTTGCCGGAGGCGAATTTCGCATCCGGCTTAAGTTTAATCGTCAGGGTTTTTGCTGCCGCGTCGGCCTCCCAGCTTTCCGCCAGAATCGGGGTGATTTTTTCCGGGTTATCGCGGTCCGGCTGTACCAGACGCTGGTACAGGCTCGGCACGGTCTGGATGCTGGAAAGCTCGTTGGCTTCGGCCGGGTCAAGGCTCACGATATCATCAAGACCCTGGGCGACAACCAGCGTGTTGGGCGGAGTAGCAGCGTGGGCAACGCTTGAGAGCGCAGCCAGCACCAGTAACGGCAGCAGTTTTTTAGTCATAGCGATCCCTGAAAAAATATATTGTGATTGTTATATGCTTCGTTACGTTAGGCTGACTGAGGATTTCCTCAAAGTCGAAATTCTGCTTTGCTTATACCATCCGGATATAACGCATACAGGCTGGTTATTAGGCGCTTATCTTCCTGGGAGTCACCGTCGTGCCCGAAATCAATCAACATGGTCAAACCGTTAACGATATCGTCCCGGACTGGAAATGCGCCCGGGTCTTAACCCGCACGCCGCTGTTCGGCCAGTACTGCCGTCTGGAGCCGCTGGATGCTGACCGCCATTCGGCTGATTTGTTTGAAGCCTATGCGCTGGGTGACGACAGCGACTGGACGTGGCTTGCCAGTACTCAGCCCATGAGCGTTGAGGCCACGGCGCACTGGGTGCTCGGAAAGGTGCTGGATGACGACCTGGTGCCCTTTGCCGTCATCGATCTGCGTACCGAAAAGGCGGTCGGGCTGGTGAGTTATATGGCGATTGAACGTTTTCAGGGCTCGGTGGAAATTGGTCACGTCACCTGGTCGCGTAAAATGAAAGGCACTCGTTTGGGTACCGAAGCGGTGTGGCTGTTGCTGAAAAATGCCTTTGAGCATAAGTACCGTCGACTGGAATGGAAATGCGATTCGATGAACACCGCCTCACGAAATGCGGCGGAGCGGCTGGGGTTTATCTGGGAGGGACGCCTACGCCAGAAGCTGGTGCGCAAAGGGCGTAACCGCGACAGCGATATGCTTTCTATTATTGACGGCGAGTGGCCGCAAAGAGACGCGGAGCTGCGCGCCTGGCTGGCGGCAGAGAATTTTGACGAGGAAGGGCGGCAGATAAAGCGGCTTGAGGCGTTTCGGTTATAAGTTTTTTATGTAGGGTACAGCGTAAACGCGCGGTTAATCCGCGGAAATCGCGATTTCAATCAGGTTGGTTTTTCCTGACTGCAGGCCGCGCGTTACCGCTTCGGCGATATCCGCAGCCTCGGTCACCCGGCAGCAGTGGACGCCCATGGCGGTGGCCAGCGACTGAAAATCGATATGCGGGTTCACCAGGTCCATCCCGATAAAACGCCCCAGCCGCGTTGAGCTGTAGTCAGCCTGGCTCTTCATAAAGTTTTTCAGGATGTTGTACTCCCTGTTATTCATGACGATAAAGGTGACCGGCAGATTTTCGTGTGCCGCCGTCCAGAGCGCCTGCGGCGAGTAGAAGGAGGCTCCGTCTCCAACTAAACACACTACCGGCTCGCGGCCCAGCCCCAGCGAGTGACCTACTGCTGCGGGCATCCCCCAGCCCAGTCCGCCGCCGCGCATAAAGTAGTAGCGCTGGTGCTGCTGGTCAGAGATGAACCGGCGGACATGCCTGGCGGTCGCTATCGCCTCATCAACGATGGTGGTACCCGCCGGAATGGATCGGATGACTTCCCAGGCTGCGACCATCGGCGAAAGGGCCGGGCGTAGCCGCTCGGCGGCGAGACGTTCTTCCTGCTGCTGCCACTCCTTCTCTCGTTCGTCGCGGGCCGTAACCAGCAGCCGCTTGTGGACCAGCCTGCTGGCGATCAGGCGCTGATCAAGCTTCGGCAACAGTTCGTGCAGGGAGAGCTTGATATCCCCCATCACCGAAAGGCGAGTGGCATAGGTGCGGCCAAGCTCGTGCATATCCGCCGAGAGCTGATACACCGCGCAGGTCGCCGGAATAGCCTCCCCCTCGCTGTACAAAATGGTGATCAGGCTTCTGCCGCCGATGATAAATACGGCATCGTAGGCATTGATGACGCTGGCGATTTCGCTGGCGGTGGTGGGCATATTGCCCCGCCAGAGCGCGTGCTGAGTGGGAAAAGGCAAATTCAGCGGCCAGGAGGAGCCGTAGACGTGGGCGCTGAGCGCTTCCGCCAGCTCGACAATCTCCTGCGTCGAGCCGCTGGAGTGCACCTCATCGCCCGCCACAATCATGATCCTGCCCGGCGCGATCTCGCTGAGCGCCTCCGCCAGCTCGTCCAGCGAGCCCGCCACGGTGTGGTAGTTCACTCTCGACGCCGTCTGTATCCCGGCATCGCTCAGCTCTTCCATCACGTTCATCGGCAGGGAGAGCAGCACCGGACCGGCCGGAGGATAGCTGGCAGCGTGAAACGCGCGGCGCACCAGCACCGGGAGCTGGTCGGCGCTGGTAACCTCCTGCGCCCACTTCATGACCGGAGAGCCGATGGACACAATATCGTCATACAGTAGCGGGTCGCGGACGTAGTGTCGCGTATCCTGCTGTCCAACGGTCACCACCAGCGGGGTTTTCATGATCCGCGAATTAATCAGATTCCCCATGCCGTGCCCCAGGCCGCTCGCGGTATGCAAATTGATAAAGCCCGTTTTGCCGGAGGCTTTCGCGTAGCCGTCGGCAATCGCCACCACGGTGCTCTCCTGAAGCGCCAGAATATAGTGAATATTTTCATGGCGAAGCAGGGCATCAATCAGAGGAAGCTCGGTGGTACCGGGGTTGCCAAAAATATATTCCACGCCTTCACTCTCTAGCACTTCAAGAAGAATATCGGCACCCGTTCGCATATTGAGATCTGATAAGGACGTTAATGATTTAATCATACTGACACCTCATTCAGTATTATTTAACCCAGGCTAAAATTCTTCCTGCGTTGGACGCACAACAATTTCATTAATATCAACGTCGCCAGGCTGTTCAATAGCAAATAAAACCGCGCGGGCAATTGCGTCAGCCGGAATAGCCTGCTTATAAAACTCATGGAGAAATTTTTTGCTCTCTTCGTCAGAGCTACCGAATTGCAGCTCGCTTTCGACGGCACCGGGCGAAATAAGCGTCGTGCGGAGGGTTTTACCCGCCTCCTGACGTAAGCCTTCACTCAGCGCGCGGACGGCGAATTTTGTGGCGCTGTACACCACGCCGCCAGGTGCCAGCACCTTGATGCCCGCGACGGAGGCAACGTTAATAAAATGCCCGCTGCCCTGACGCTGGAACACCGGCCACGCGGCCGCGATGCCGTACAGCACCCCTTTCAGATTGGTGTCAATCATCTTGTCCCATTCGTCGGTTTTCAGCTCGCTCAAGGGAGCGATAGCCATAAAGCCCGCGTTGTTGATTAGCACATCCACGCGCTGGTAGGCGGCAACGGCAGCGTCAATGGCGCGCTGAACCTCTTCCTGACGAGTCACGTCGGCCTTCACGGCTATCGCCTTGCCGCCTTGCTGAATAATCTGATCCACCAGGGCATTAATTCTGTCCAGACGGCGCGCCACCAGCACCAGCGAAAACGCGTTATTCGCTAAATGGAGGGCAATCGCCTGACCAATACCGCTGCTGGCACCGGTAATGACAACAACCTTGTTTGCACTATTATTCATGATCTTATCTCGCTATTGAGTGATGCAAAAAATAAAAGGCAGAGAAGCATTAATGAATAATGACAAATTCATTAATGCGGTTTTTTGATATATTGTGTATCGGAAATAAAATGATGTTCGTTTAAAACTTAATGGAGTACGCAAGAGTCTGTCAATGTCGTTTTTTAATAATTAAATTATTTACAGGCTTAATATTTAATTCTTATAGGTAACCGAGAATAGTATATAAATGAAATGGGGTCACGATAGCGGCCCTGCGAACAGGGCCTGAGAATTACAATTTGCCACTGTAAAGCACCGGGCCTGTGGGGAGTCCAGTGGGCGATCCGCCCTCTGGTTCAAGGCTTATGGCTATCGTGGCGTCAGGAGGGAGCGTTGTGTTCCTGAGGGTGACGCGTGTCGGTATGTCGTTATGCAGCAGCCCCATGGAGACTGGCGCCTGCCCGCCAGGGATCAGCCAAAGCTGGAGGCTGTGTTGCGCCGCGACGGCCGTCGGCCGAAGAGGGGCAATGCTCAGGTGCTGGCGGCTGGCATCCGCGCTGACGACCCATTCCCCGTGCTGTTGGGCATCGTTGAGGACCATCAGCGGAACGAGTTCCGGTGTACGGGTGGCATACCAGGCAACGACCGACAGGGCGGCGAGGGAGGCCGCAACCATCCAGCCGACATAAGGCCGACTTTTGCGTAAAGGCTTTTTGGGCGGCAGGTCGAGGGCGATTCTTTTCCACACCGTCTCGGGTGGAGGGACGGGCACAAGATGACTATCCAGCGTGCTGAACATGTCCTGCCAGTACGCCACGCGGGCGGCCAGAGCCGGTTCACGGAGGACCCTTTTCTGGAACTGAAGCCGTGCTCCTCCCCGCAGCGTGCCGAGGGCATACTCTGCTGCCAGCATGTCGTCGCGTTTTTCTGCGTCATTCATAGCCCCACGCACTCCCGAAGATGATCCATTGCCCGACGTATCCAGCTTTTCACCGAGCCTACAGGCTGCTGGAGCCAGTCGGCAATGTCGCTGTGAGACATTCCCTGATAGTAGGCGAGCGTAATGCTCTGGCGCTGCTCGCTGCTCAAATGTTCGAGACAATGCCTGAGCCGTTCTGCCTGCACATCGTCGTGCCAGTTATTCTGCTCATCGTTCTCGCAAGGCAGAATCGCGTCGTTATACGCCGTCTCGCGGTCGGCAGCGCGGGTTTGCCCGCTGCGCAGCCAGTCAATACAGCGGTTGCGCACAATGTGCGTAAGCCAGGTCATCGGGGAGCTCAGTGTAGCGTTGTAGGTTTCGGCTTTACTCCAGACGGTGATAAAACAGTCGTGAAGGATCTCTTCTGCCCACGCGCGGTCACGCAGCATGCGCAGCGCGACGGCAAACAGGTGTGGCGACGTGAGTCGATAAAGTTGTTCAAATGCACGGCGATCGCCGTTTGCGACCGCCTGCATTAATTTCATTTGCTGTTCAGCCAGCGCGTTATCCATGTTTTTCCCGGAAGGCAACGTCACACTTCCGAAGTATAGACAACTACTTAGGCATCAGGACGGTATCAATCACATCGATCACACCGTTTTTTTGATGAACATCATAGGTGCTAATGTTCGCCACATTGCCTTTACCGTCCTTAAGCTGAATATTGTGCGGGCCGTTGCTCATGATCCACAGCGGCTGACCGTTAACGGTCTTCAGCTCCGCGTGGCCGCCGCCCTGTTTAATTTTCTGCTCCAGCGCTTTCATATCGTAATTACCGGCGACCACGTGATAGGTCAGGATGCTGGTGAGCGTGGCTTTGTTTTCGGGTTTGACCAGGTTCTCGACCGTGCCGGCAGGCAATTTCGCAAACGCTGCATTGGTCGGCGCAAACACGGTGAACGGCCCTTTGCTCTGAAGCGTGTCCACCAGTCCTGCCGCTTTGACGGCGGCTACCAGCGTGGTGTGATCTTTCGAGTTTATGGCGTTTTCAACAATATTTTTGCTCGGGAACATTTCCGCTCCGCCCACCATCACGGAGCCTGACGTCATGGCGGCTGATGCGCCTGCACAGAAGAGTAAAGCGCTGGTTACGAATGCAACACGGGTTAGCTTTTTCATCATCTTTCCTCGGATTGGGGAGCAAAGGGGTTGCTCTCAGACTGATATACGAGGGGCGGGTGGAAACTGGATGCAGGAGGATGAAAATATTTTTGGAAGGGGGGGAAGTGAATTTGAAAGTTGATTTTGGTTAAGTTCTGTTCGCGGGTTTTATGCGCTAATGCCCTTCTGGATCTCCAATATCAGGAACTTAAACTCATGGATGACTCTGAAAATCGTGCTTATCATCGGCCCATCTGGGACGACAATGGACGGTTTCATTATGAATTGATCTCCCAGCCAAAAGAAAATAATTACGTGGCGGTTTGCCTTATGCCGCCGCATAAAATCATTCCGGTTATTTTTATTCCTGGAGTCATGGGGTCAAATTTAAAAAATAAAGACAACAAAGTCTGGCAGTTCAGCGTCGAATCGCTTAAAAAATGGCCGTTAGCAGGCCCGGAGAAAAGAAAACAGCTTCTGGACCCAAAAACCACATCCGTTGATGACAGCGGGAATATCTTCAATGAAGGGGCAGATGGCAAAAAATTCCCGTCCCGCCGTGCACGGGGGTGGGGAAGTGCGTTTTATATGAGCTACGGCGAGGCGCTTGACCGGTTGCAGTACCTACTCAGTGACGACGATATCCTGTTAGATAATTATTTCCGTGAAGCGCAATTACAAACGGCGCGGCAGCGTTTTACCGGTGTAAGGATCGGTGACGAACCTGCAGAGCAAGTGCTGACGGAAGAAGAAACTGCGCACGGCCACCACTTTTTATACCCGCTTCACGTTTTTGGCTATAACTGGCTACAGTCGAATGCTGATTCGGCGGCGTTGCTTGGCCAATATATCAGCAAGGTTCTGGGGTTATATCACGGTCGTCTCGCGGTGGATAAAGTCATTCTGGTTACCCATTCGATGGGAGGCCTGGTTGCCCGGCATTATTCAGAAAACATGAACGGTCAGGGCAATATTCTGGGGATTGTCCACGGGGTGATGCCGGACCTTGGCTCGCCAGCGGCTTATCGACGTATGAAAACCGGCGAACGGGGAATTACCGGGATAATTATCGGGGACAGTGCCGAGAAATTGGTGCCTGTCCTGGCCCAGTCTCCCGGTCCGTTACAGTTGCTGCCGGGCAAGGCTTACGGTCCTGGCTGGCTGAAAATCGAGAGCGGTGGTACGCAACAATCTCTGCCAAAAAGCGATCCATACACGGAAATATACCTGAACAAAACTGACTGGTGGCGGCTGTGTGAGAAGGATTTGCTGCTGGGGGATACGAATAGTGAGTGGCAAGATTTTGTTTACCGGATAAAGAATCCAGTTAAAGAATTCATTGAAAAACTGAATGGAAAATACCACCCGCAGACCTGGCTGTTTTATGGCGCGAGTGCAGACAATAAGTCTGATGCTTTTCTGACGTGGAAAGAACGGCCTGTTCTGCGGCCTGTACCGGTGATGGGCTATCCAGAGCCATCGTCACCGACATATCGGTATGATGCAGGAACAACCTTTGAGTTGATTTCCGCAGGAACGCCCGGCGATGGCACGGTGCCAGTAAAGGCGATCCGGACCAGGTCCCCCAGAATTCTTGGGGTGCTGGCGACCAATGTTGACCATGAAGGGGCCTATGCCGTTGATCCTGTAGATCGCTCCCGTTCAGTTTACAGCGATCTGTCCGACGCCCTGATGTTCACAGTCCGCTCGGTGGTAAAAATCGTGCAGCAGGTGCCGGCACCATGAAAAAATTCCCGTTTCCCCTGCTTATTCCGCTGGCGATGCTGTTGCTGGCGGCAGGATTCTATATTCACAACTTTGTGACGTTTGTTCATACGCCACCAGAATTGACTGCTAAGGAAAAACGTATGGTTGATACCCTGTTTGCCTCCACAAAAGCCCAGTGCGTGGGGCGCTATGTGTTTGAGGTTCCGACCTCTTTTGAAAACACCCGGACCGAAGATGCCAAAATCAATGAGATCAGCATCAGCAGCAAGCGACTTTATCGCCCGGCATTTGAACAACGTATCCGGCTACGAGAGCAGGAGTTGCTGAACGGGCATACAGTGAGGACAGTGGATCAGCCTTTCTTAAAGCAGGTGTACCGGATCAATGAGAATGCGGTGATATTTGACCGGAATAGAAATGGGAGTGAAGGAGGATATGGCCGCACTCTGGAAGGGCACCTGTATATAGATGGGGTAGCGTTTATCCTCAGTCAGGATATTATCGATTTATCAGATCCTAAATATCAACAAGATAAGGAGGATTTTATCAATGCTGGTGTTAGTCCTGGCCATATTAATAACAAACCTCAGAAACTAGCAGAGCTACAGGACTTAATGTCCCGTCTGAGCGTGCGAAAAGATGATGAAATCCCGACACACCCGGGCACCTGTATTTCAGAAGGGTTTATCCGTGACGGGAACGGAAAACCAAAGGAAGACATCACTTTTATTTATCCGCACAGTTCGGCATTTTCTTTTATCGTCTGGAGCAATAATGCTCTGAAAGAAAGCACCACCATGCTGGAGCGAACCGGGGAAATTCAGTCTTATATCAACAGCATTAATGGACGCACATTACGTAAGGGTGAAACGCAGATTGCCGGTTTCGCGGCCAGTGAATGGCTGATTAAGGCCCCACCAAAAAGTTCATCCGATAATTCCTCAGCGCAGCTCATGTTTACCGCCGTAGCGAATGAGACAAATGCAGACTTCATGCATCCCAGTCTTGATCTGACGTTAAGCAACGAAATCCCACCCGAAGGCAGCGACACTGCTCCCCCATCAGCCTATAGCGACGCTGAGCTTGTGGCGATTTGGGATCGCATTACCCGTTCTTTTCGTCTCAGGGACAATGCGTTCTGACTGGTACAAATCCCCGGTGGCGACGTCCGGGGAATTTAATCTATGAAACTGAGTTCCTAACCATTGTTGAAACGTAGTCAGGCAACTCAGCGCCTGACCGGTGCCCCGTTCGCCACATAATACGCGGCCGTGCTCTTCGCCAGCGGCTCGCGTCCACGAATGGCGTCGGCAATCTTCTCGCCGATCATAATGGTGGTGGCGTTCAGGTTGCCGGTGATGATCTGCGGCATAATCGACGCATCCACCACGCGCAGCCCTTCCAGCCCGTGAACGCGGCCTTCGCCGTCGACCACCGCCATCTCGTCGTAACCCATCTTGCAGGTGCCGCACGGGTGGAACGCCGTTTCCGCGTGGTTGCGCACGAACTCATCCAGCTGTTCGTCGGTCTGGCATTCGACGCCCGGGCTGATTTCACGACCGCGGTATTTGTCCAGCGCCGGCTGGTGCATGATCTCGCGGGTAATGCGGATCGCGTCGCGGAACTCCTGCCAGTCCTGCTCGTGAGACATATAGTTGAACAGGATCGCCGGATGCTGGTGCGGATCGCGCGACTGAATGCGCACGTGTCCACGGCTCGGGGAGCGCATGGAGCCGACGTGGCACTGGAAGCCGTGTTCCTTCACCGCGTTTGAGCCGTTGTAGTTAATCGCTACCGGCAGGAAGTGGTACTGAATGTTCGGCCACTCGAACTCCTCGCGGCTGCGGATAAATCCGCCCGCTTCGAAGTGGTTGCTCGCGCCCACGCCGGTGCCGCCAAACAGCCACTCCGCGCCAATCTTCGGCTGGTTCCACCACTGCAGGGCAGGGTAGAGGGAAACCGGCTCTTTGCATTCGTACTGGAGGTACATCTCCAGGTGATCCTGCAGGTTTTCGCCCACGCCGGGTAAATCATGCACCAGCGGGATATCGAACTGCTTCAGCAGCTCAGCGTTGCCTACGCCGGAACGCTGGAGGATCTGCGGTGACGCAATGGCGCCTGCGCACAGGAGGACTTCTTTATTCGCCGTCGCTTTTGACGGAATAGTGCTTTCGCCCTCCAGCCACTCGACGCCCACCGCGCGCTTGCCCTCAAAGAGGATGCGATCGGTCATGGCGTGGGTGCGGATGGTCAGGTTCGGACGCGGTTTTGCCTGGTCCAGATAGCCGCGCGCGGTGCTGGCGCGTCGGCCCTGCGGCGTAACCGTGCGGTCCATCGGGCCGAAGCCTTCCTGCTGGTAGCCGTTGAGATCGTCGGTGCGCGGATAGCCCGCCTGCACGCCTGCTTCCACCATTGCTTCAAACAGCGGGTTTACGCCCGGCTTAGAGGTGGTGACGCTCACCGGACCGTCGCCGCCGTGGTAGTCGTTCGGCCCCACGTCGCGGGTCTCTGCCTTGCGGTAGTAGGGCAGGCAGTTGAGGTAGCTCCAGTGCTCCAGGCCAGGCTCTTTCGCCCAGTGGTCGAGGTCCATCGCGTTACCGCGGATGTAGCACATGCCGTTGATCAATGACGAGCCGCCCAGCCCTTTGCCGCGTCCGCACTCCATGCGGCGGTTGTTCATGAAGGGTTCTGGCTCGGTTTCGTACGCCCAGTTGTAGCGCTTGCCCTGCAGCGGGAAGGCCAGCGCGGCAGGCATCTGGGTGCGGAAATCAAAACGGTAGTCCGGCCCGCCCGCCTCAAGCAGCAGGACGGTGGTGTTCGGATCTTCAGTCAGTCGTGTAGCCAGTACGTTGCCGGCAGAGCCGGCCCCGATAATGATGTAGTCAAATTGCAAATAAACCTCCCGGTTAAAATATGGACTGGAATTTACCCATCTCAACCTGGATGGACTTCACCTGGGTGTAACTCTGCAGCGTCATCACGCCGTTCTCGCGGCCAATGCCGGAGTGCTTGTAGCCGCCAACCGGCATCTCCGCAGCGGATTCACCCCAGGTGTTGATCCAGCAGATGCCCGCTTCAAGCTGATGAATGGCGCCGTGGGCGCGGTTCAGGTCGGTCGTGACGATGCCTGCCGCCAGCCCGTAGTCGGTGTCGTTGGCGCGGCGAATGGCTTCTTCATCGCTTTCATAGGTGAGGATGGACATCACCGGGCCGAAGATCTCTTCGCGCACGATGGTCATCTCGTCGGTGCAGTCGGTGAACACGGTCGGGGCCACCCACGCGCCGTTATCAAATCCGTCGCCCTTCAGCACGTCGCCGCCGCACAGCACCCGCGCGCCTTCTTCTTTGCCTTTGGCGATGTAGCGCATCACGCTGTCGCGGTGCGGGAAGCTGACCATCGGGCCAAAGTTGGTGCGTTCATCGAACAGATCGCCCGCGCGGATGCGGCCCACGCGCTCGACGATTTTCTGCTCAAACGCGGTTTTAAATTTCGCGGGTACGAACACGCGGGTGCCGTTGGTGCACACCTGGCCGGAGCTGAAGAAGTTCGCCATCATCGCGATGTCCGCCGCGAGATCGAGATCCGCATCGTCAAACACAATCAGCGGCGATTTGCCGCCCAGCTCCATCGTCACCTCTTTCAGGGACGAGGCCGCCGAGTTGGCCATCACTTTTTTGCCGCTGGCGACGCCGCCGGTAAAGGAGACTTTCGCGATGCCCGGGTGCTCGGTCAGGTACTGGCCGGTCTCCGCGCCTACGCCCGGCAGGACGTTAAACACGCCGTCCGGAACGCCCGCTTCGGTGTAGATCTCCGCAAGCTTCAGGGCGGTAAGCGGCGTGACTTCGCTCGGCTTGAAGATCATCGCGTTGCCCGCCGCCAGCGCCGGGGCCGATTTCCACAGGGCGATCTGGATCGGGTAGTTCCACGCGCCGATACCCGCCACAACCCCCAGCGGCTCGCGGCGGGTGTAGACGAACGAGGTATCGCGCAGCGGGATCTGGCTGCCTTCCAGCGCCGGGATCAGCCCCGCGTAGTACTCCAGCACGTCCGCACCGGTGACGATGTCGACGGTTGAGGTTTCGGAATACGCTTTACCGGTGTCGAGGGTTTCAAGCTTCGCGAGCTCGTCGTTGCGCTCGCGCAGGATGTCGACGGCACGACGCAGGATGCGCGAGCGCTCCATGGCGGTCATCGCCGCCCAGATTTTTTGCCCGCGCGTTGCGCTTTCCACGGCGCGATTGACGTCTTCGCGCCCGGCGGCCTGCACGCTCGCCAGGACTTCACCGTTGGCCGGGTTGATGGTCTCGAAGGTGCGACCGCTGGTGGCCGATGTATAACCACCATTGATATAAAGCTGCTGTTCTGCCATTCGGGACATAAATTCTCCTCGGTTAGTCGGTCGGTAAATGCTGGCTGATAAAGTGGCTGGTGAGCGACTGGGCCAGGGTTTTATCCAGCGGTTTGCCGCTCAGCGCAGCGCGTAGCCACAGCCCGTCAATCAGCGCGGCGAGCCCGTAGCCCGCTTCCTGCGCCTGTTCGCGCGGCAACACACGGCGGAACTCGTACACCAGGTTCGACAGCAGGCGGCGGCTGCTCACCTGCTGTAAACGGTAGAGCATCGGCTGGTGCATGCTGCTCGCCCAGAAGGCCAGCCAGGCCTTCATCGCCGCGCTGCTGATTTGCGTTTCATCAAAGTTGCCGCCGACAATCGCCTGCAAACGCTGCTCTGCGCTGCCGTCCGGCAGGGCGTGCAGGCGGCTTAATACCGCATCGCGCAGCTGGCCGGTGATGTCGCGCATGGTCGCTTCCAGCAGACCGTTTTTGTCTTTGAAATAGTGGCTGATGATCCCCGTGGACACACCCGCCCGACGGGCGATCTGCGCGATGGTCGCGTCATGCATTCCCACTTCATTTATTGCTTCCAGCGTGGCGTCGATTAGCTGCCTGCGCCGGATCGGCTGCATCCCCACTTTGGGCATTGTTGCCACTCCATTCATCAGCGTTGGTTATACATTAAAGCGGTTTTTGATTGGACGTTCAATATAAAATGTGTCTTAATTGTTGCGGATTTGGATTTTAATAGTTACAAAAACAGTGGGGATACTGGATGACAGACCTTTCACAGGACAGAGAAAAAGACAAAATCAACCCGGTCGTTTTTTATACGTCCGCCGGGCTGATTTTGTTGTTTTCCCTGACGACCATCTTCTTTCGTGATTTTTCTGCCGAGTGGATTGGCCGCACCCTGAACTGGGTATCGAAGACCTTCGGCTGGTACTACCTGCTGGCGGCGACGCTCTATATCGTCTTCGTCGTCTGCATTGCCTGCTCGCGCTTCGGCTCGGTGAAGCTCGGGCCCGAGCAGTCGAAGCCCGAGTTCAGCCTGCTGAGCTGGGCCGCGATGTTGTTTGCCGCGGGCATCGGCATCGACCTGATGTTCTTCTCCGTGGCGGAACCGGTCTCGCAGTATATGCAGCCGCCGGAAGGGACAGGGCAGACGATGGAGGCCGCGCGCCAGGCGATGGTCTGGACGCTGTTCCACTACGGGCTGACGGGCTGGTCAATGTACGCCCTGATGGGCATGGCGCTCGGATACTTTAGCTATCGTTATAATTTGCCCCTCACCATTCGCTCCGCGCTGTATCCGATTTTCGGTAAAAAAATTAACGGACCGATTGGCCACAGCGTCGACATTGCGGCGGTAATCGGCACCATCTTTGGTATCGCGACAACGCTCGGGATTGGCGTGGTGCAGCTCAACTACGGGCTGAGCGTGCTGTTTGATATTCCGGATTCAATGGCGGCGAAAGCGGCGCTGATTGCGCTCTCCGTCATTATCGCCACCATTTCGGTGACGTCGGGCGTCGATAAAGGCATCCGCGTGCTCTCTGAACTGAACGTGGCGCTGGCGCTGGGCCTGATCCTGTTCGTGCTGTTTATGGGCGACACGTCGTTCCTGCTCAACGCCCTGGTGCTGAACGTGGGTGACTACGTGAACCGCTTCATGGGCATGACGCTGAACAGCTTCGCCTTTGACCGTCCGACAGAGTGGATGAACAACTGGACGCTGTTCTTCTGGGCGTGGTGGGTGGCGTGGTCGCCGTTTGTCGGCCTGTTCCTGGCGCGTATTTCACGTGGCCGCACCATTCGTCAGTTTGTGATGGGCACCCTGATCATCCCGTTCACCTTTACCCTGCTGTGGCTGTCGATTTTCGGCAACAGCGCGCTGCATGAGATCATCCACGGCAATGCGACCTTCGCGCAGGAAGCGATGGCGCATCCGGAGCGCGGCTTCTACAGCCTGCTGGCGCAGTACCCGGCGTTTACCTTTAGCGCCTCGGTAGCGACTATTACCGGCCTGCTGTTCTACGTCACCTCGGCGGATTCCGGCGCGCTGGTGCTGGGGAACTTCACCTCGAAGCTAAAAGACATCAACAGCGACGCGCCGAACTGGCTGCGCATCTTCTGGTCCGTCGCCATCGGACTGCTGACGCTCGGCATGCTGATGACCAACGGCATTTCGGCGCTGCAGAACACCACGGTGATCATGGGCCTGCCGTTCAGCTTTGTGATCTTCTTCGTGATGGCCGGGCTGTATAAATCGCTCAAAGTGGAAGACTATCGCCGCGTCAGCGCCAGCCGCGACACCGCGCCGCGGCCAATGGGCGCTCAGGACAGGCTGAGCTGGAAGAAACGCCTGTCGCGCCTGATGAACTACCCGGGCACGCGCTACACTAAACAGATGATGGAGACGATCTGCTACCCGGCGATGGAAGAGGTGGCGCAGGAGCTGAGGCTGCGCGGCGCCTACGTGGAGCTGAAAAACCTGCCGCCGGAAGAGGGCGAAAATCTGGGACATCTGGATCTGCTGGTGCACATGGGCGACGAGCAGAACTTTGTCTATCAGATCTGGCCGCAGCAGTACTCGGTACCTGGCTTTACCTATCGGGCGCGCAGCGGGAAATCAACCTACTACCGGCTGGAGACGTTCCTGCTGGAAGGTAGCCAGGGGAATGATTTGATGGATTACAGCAAGGAGCAGGTGATTACGGATATTCTGGACCAGTATGAGCGGCACCTGAACTTTATCCATCTGCACAGGGAAGCGCCGGGGAATAGCGTGATGTTCCCGGATGTCTAAACGGATTCTTAAAATACCTTTAAGCTGTATATAAATACAGTTATTTGGCGCAGCATTACTCAAGGAAGAGTAACCATGCAGCATGAGCCTGGTGTTGAAGCATTCGGGCTTTTGCTGCGTTTAGGGAAGGAACTATGGATGAGTCATGCGATAGAGTTTATCTAAACATCACTCTTTACCCGACAGATTAAAAGCATTGCTACGGATGATGAATTAAATGATCTGCAAAAGGAACTTATTGCGTGGCCTGATAAAGGTGACCTGATCCAGCAGACGGGTGGTTTACGTAAAATAAGGATGGCGGCAGCCTCAAAGGGAAAGAGAGGGGGTATCAGAGTGATTTACTTTCTGGCCACGGAGGAGGTGATCTATTTCATTATGGCCTATCCAAAATGCATAAAGGACAGCCTGACAGAGGCAGAGAAAGCAGAACTTAAAAAGCTGACTTCCATTCTGAAAAATACTGCTTCCAGTGCCGTAAATGAGAGGTGTACTATGTACCCTAATCAGGCAGGTGGAGGCTAATAATGAGTATTTTTAATGAATTAAAATCTTCGCTTGAAGAGGCCGTTGAGATCCATAACGGAAGAAAAGCCGCTTCCCGAGTAACCCGCTATGAAGTTGCTGATGTGCGTGCCATCAGAGAGCAGCTCAATATCACGCAAAGCGAAATGGCGAAGGCGCTTGGCACGAGCGTCGATACGATAAAGAGCTGGGAGTCCAAACGCCGCAATCCAACCGGGCTGGCGGCGAAGGTACTTAATGTGATTCGGGAGAATCCTGCATTTTACAAGGCACTTGCCGGGCTGTGAGTCGCCCTTATGCCGGGTGGCGCTGCGCTTACCCGGCCTTCAAAACTGCTTTTCCGTAGGCCTGATAAGCGAAGCGCCGTCAGGCCCACCCTTCATTGACATAACTTTAATGATAACCATTTTCATTTAAATATAGCCTGTGCTATACCTTATAGCACGGGCTAATTTTGCTTTGAATTTCACCACCTCAGGAGACTTCTGCGATGCACCCACTGCAAGGATTGAAGCGTCTGTTGCTCGGCGCGCTGCTCATGACTGCGACCACGACCGGCGCGCTGGCAGCTGAAAAGTTCCAGGTTATCACTACCTTTACCGTTATCGCCGATATGGCGAAAAACGTGGCAGGTGACGCCGCAGACGTGACGTCCATCACTAAGCCGGGCGCTGAAATCCACGAGTACCAGCCCACCCCGGGCGATATCAAACGCGCGCAGAAGGCGCAGCTAATTCTGGCGAACGGTATGAATCTGGAACTCTGGTTCCAGCGCTTTTATCAGCACCTGAACGGCGTGCCGGAAGTCATTGTCACCAAAGGCATCACCCCGATGGGCATCAGCGAAGGGCCGTATAACGGCAAGCCCAACCCGCACGCGTGGATGTCGCCGGACAACGCCCTGATTTACGTCGATAACATCCGCGACGCGCTGGTGAAGTACGATCCGGCCAACGCGCAGACGTATCAGCGCAATGCGGAAGCCTACAAGCAGAAGATCGTCGCGACCCTCGAACCGCTGCGCAAGCAGGTTGCGGCGATCCCGGAAGACAAACGCTGGATGGTGACCAGCGAGGGCGCCTTCTCCTATCTTGCGCGGGATCTGGGCATGAAGGAACTTTACCTGTGGCCGATCAACGCCGATCGGCAGGGGACGCCGCAGCAGGTGCGCAAGGTGATCGATCTGGTGAAGAAACATCGCATCCCGGCGGTATTCAGCGAAAGCACGGTCTCCGATAAGCCGGCGCGTCAGGTGGCGCGGGAAACCGGCGCCCACTACGGCGGCGTGCTGTACGTTGACTCCCTGAGTGCGGAAAACGGCCCGGTGCCGACCTATATCGATCTGCTGAACGTGACCACCCGCACGCTGGTGCAGGGCATTCGCGACGGCATGAAGGAGTGACCATGCAAAAGGGGATTGTCGTCACGGACGTGACCGTGACCTACCGCAACGGCCACACGGCGCTGCGCAATGCGTCGTTCAGCGTGCCCGGCGGATCGATTGCCGCGCTGGTGGGGGTGAACGGCTCCGGCAAGTCCACGCTGTTTAAGGCGGTGATGGGCTTTGTGCGGGCGGCGAGCGGCACTATCACCCTCCATGGGCTGCCGCCTCACCGGGCGCTGCGCCAGAACCTGGTCGCCTACGTGCCGCAGTCGGAAGAGGTCGACTGGTCGTTTCCGGTGCTGGTTGAGGACGTGGTGATGATGGGGCGCTACGGGCATATGGGGTTTCTGCGGCGGCCTAAAGCGCAGGATCGGCAGATCGTGACCGACGCCCTGAAGCGCGTGGATATGCTCGAGCTGCGCCATCGGCAGATTGGCGAACTGTCCGGCGGGCAAAAGAAGCGCGTCTTCCTGGCGCGGGCGATTGCCCAGCAGGGCGAGGTGATCCTGCTCGACGAGCCGTTTACCGGTGTGGACGTTAAAACCGAAGCCAGAATCATCAGCCTGCTGCGCGAGTTGCGAGACGAGGGCAAAGCCATGCTGGTCTCGACCCACAATTTGGGCTCGGTCACGGAGTTTTGCGATTACACGGTGATGGTCAAAGGCACCGTGCTGGCGAGCGGTCCGACGGAAACCACCTTCACCGCCGAAAACCTTGAGCGCGCCTTCAGCGGCGTGCTGCGCCACGTGGTACTCAGCGGCTCGGAAGATCGCATCATTACCGACGATGAGCGACCCTTCGTGACGCACCGGCAGGAGGCAAAATGAACGCGCTTCTCGAACCCTTCAGCTATGAGTACATGCTTAACGCGATGTGGGTCTCGGCGATGGTGGGTGGGCTGTGCGCGTTTCTCTCCTGCTACCTGATGCTCAAAGGCTGGTCGCTGATCGGCGATGCGCTCTCTCACTCCATCGTGCCGGGCGTGGCGGGGGCTTACATGCTCGGGCTGCCGTTCTCGCTGGGGGCTTTCCTGTCGGGCGGGCTGGCGGCGGGCAGCATGCTGTTTCTCAACCAGCGCAGCCGCCTGAAGGAGGACGCCATCATCGGGCTGATCTTCTCCTCCTTTTTCGGGCTGGGGCTGTTTATGGTCTCGCTCAACCCAACCTCGGTGAATATTCAGACCATCGTGCTCGGCAATATTCTGGCTATCGCCCCGGAGGATATCGTCCAGCTGGCGATTATCGGCGTGGTGTCGATGGTTATCCTGCTGTTCAAATGGAAAGATCTGATGGTGACCTTTTTTGATGAGAACCACGCCCGCGCCATCGGCCTGCGCCCGGAGCGCCTGAAGGTACTGTTCTTCACGCTGCTGGCGGTCTCCACCGTGGCGGCGCTGCAAACCGTCGGCGCGTTTCTGGTGATTTGCCTGGTGGTTACGCCCGGCGCAACCGCGTGGCTGCTCACCGACCGCTTCCCGCGTCTGCTGATGATTGCCGTCGCCATTGGCAGCCTCACCAGCTTCCTCGGCGCGTGGGCTAGCTATTACCTGGACGGCGCCACCGGCGGCATTATTGTGGTCGCCCAGACGCTGCTGTTCCTGCTGGCGTTCGTTTTTGCGCCGAAGCACGGGCTGCTCGCCAGCCGTGGTCGCGCGAAGGAGGCACACCCATGATGGCGCTGCTCCTTGAACCCTTCCAGTTTGCGTTCATGAACAACGCGCTGCTGATTTCACTTCTGGTAGCCGTGCCCTGCGCGCTGCTGTCGGTTTTTCTGGTGCTCAAAGGCTGGGCACTGATGGGCGACGCCATGAGCCACGCGGTGTTTCCCGGCGTGGTGCTGGCGTGGGTGATGGGCCTGCCGCTGGCGGTGGGCGCGTTCGTTGCCGGTCTGTTTTGCGCGGTCGCCACCGGCTACCTCAAGGACAATAGCCGGATCAAGCAGGATACGGTTATGGGGATTGTCTTTTCCGGGATGTTCGGCGCGGGGCTGGTCCTTTATATCGCCGTCAAACCTGAGGTGCATCTCGACCACATTCTGTTCGGCGATATGCTGGGCATTAACGGGATGGACATTCTGCAAAGCGGTCTCGTCGCGGGGCTGATTGCGCTGGTGATTGGCCTGAAATGGCGCGATTTCCTGCTGTTCTGCTTTGACTATCAGCAGGCGCAGGCGAGCGGCCTGCGCGCCCGCTGGCTGCACTATGGCTTACTGTGCATGGTTTCGCTGACCATCGTGGCGACGCTGAAGGCGGTGGGGATTATTCTGTCGATTTCGCTGCTGATTGCCCCCGGCGCGGTGGCGGTGCTGATCGCCCGACGCTTCCACATGGCGCTGCTGGTGGCTGTGGCGGTATCAGTACTGGTGTCGGTCAGCGGCGTGTATGCCTCGTTTTATCTCGACAGCGCGCCCGCGCCGACCATTGTGGTCCTGTTCGCGGTGGTGTTTATCTTGACGTTTGTGGTGACCAGCGTGAAGGCGCGTCGGCAGGAACGTGTGACAGCAGGGTGATGACCTGTTCGCCGTCGAGTAGCCAGTGAAGTGTGAAGGCTAAACCTTCGTCAAATCCCGTCAGCGGACGAGTCAGCGCCAGCATCAGCGCCTCTTTATCGAGCATTGTGACGCGCGCGCTGTCAAACCCCATGTAAGCCTGCACCTGCGGAAAGAGGGCCTTAAACAGGCTCTCTTTGGCGCTGAAAACCAGCGTCAGGGCGAGGGCGAACGGGTAACCCGAGCGGGAAAGCACATGCTCTTCTTGGGCATCTATAATGCCATCTTTGATTTCCCTTGCTTCATTTTCGGCGAGGATCGCTTCACTATCGATACCGATAAGCGCAGGGTATGGCGCGACGACAGCCATCGCCTCCGTGCCGCTGTGGGTGATGCTGCCGGAAATTCCGTCCGGCCAGAGCGGTTCCCCGCTGGGGCCGATGGCGGGAACGGTGTGGTCAGGTAAGGCGTGCGCGGCGGCGATGCGTCCCGCCAGATGGTCAGCCTTGCGTTTACGTCCGGCGTCAGCGAGCTGGGCGTGATGGGGGAGCCAGAGGAGATCGGCGTCGGTGAAGGTGGCGGGGTCGAAGGTGATGCGGTGGAGGGTGAGGCCGGCGAGAGAAAATGTGCTGTGGTTGGTGTGCATGGTTTTTCCCTCTGAATTGTGCGGACTGATGCCCTCACCCCAACCCTCTCCCACAGGGAGAGGGGGAAGTCACTGCCTGTATCAGAATCTTGTGTTTACGCTCATGTACCAGGTGCGACCCGGTTCATTATACGTGTAGGCACCCGCGCCGTACATATATGCGCCGGTGGTGGCGTTCCCGGTGGTCTGGGCATTACCCGCTCGCCACTGACGCTTGTCGAAGACGTTGTCCACACCGCCGGTCAGGCTGACGTTTTTGGTCACGTCCCAGGTCGCGCTCAGACCAACGATGCTGTACGGGCTGACTTCGTCTTTCTCAGACCCGGTCACCGGCTGACCTTTGTAGTTGTACTTCTTCGGCTGCTGCTTGCCGTACCAGGTAAAGGTCGACTGGAGCGACACGTCCTGATGCACCTGCCAGCTCAGGGTTGAGTTCAGCGTGTACTCAGGAATGATCGACAGACGGTCGCCGGTCTCCTTGTTCTTGCTTTGCAGCATGTAGGTGATGTTGTTGGTCCAGTTGATGGTGTCGCTGACCGGCACGTTCAGGGAGCCTTCCAGACCTTCTACTACCGCCTTCGGCACGTTTTCCCACTGGTAGATATCGGTGGTGACTTTGCCGGTGGAGGTCTGGCCAATCGGCGCGTAGCCCGCCTCAATCTTGTTGCGGTAGTCGTTGCGGAACCAGGTCACGCCCGCCAGCCAGCCGTCGCGTTTCCACTCGAGGCCAATCTCTTTGTTGATGCTGGTTTCCGCTTTCAGATCGTCGTTACCCATCATGTAGCAGCCCACGCCGTCGGAACTGGCGTAGCAGCCCTGGCCTTTACTGTACAACAGGTAGTTCGGGTTAGTCTGGTACAGGCTTGGCGCTTTGTAGGCACGCGCGATGCCCATCTTCAGGGTGAAGTCATCCCCCAGACCCTGCGACAGGTTCAGGGACGGGCTCCAGTTATTGCCCACGATGGTGTGGTGATCGAAGCGCAGGGCAGGGGTCAGCATGGTGCTGTCGGTCAGCTCCATGTTGTTCTCAGCGAACAGGGAGAAGATCTCCGCTGACGTGTACGGGCTACGGTCTTCGCTCATGCCCGGGATGGTGCCACCCTGTTGGGTTTGCGAGAAGGAGGTCGAATCCTTCATCCGCTGCTGGTTCCACTCGGTGCCGAGCGTCAGGTTCTGGTTCACAATGAAATCAATCGGCAGGTTGATTTCGCTGTGCAGCATCACGTCGGCCAGGTCGGTATCGGTGAATTTATTGCTGTTGAACAGGCCTTCCAGACCGCCCGCCAGGCCTTCGCCCAGACGCGAGTTGCGGGTGTGCTCGTACTGCGCCCAGTTGCTGGTGGTAATGCCGTTATCCCAGCCGCCGTTCCAGGTCACGGCGAAGTTCTGACGATAGATACGGTTCGTCTCTTTGCCGTAGTTCTTCTTCACCAGCGCGTTGTCGTTGTTGGTGTTTTGCGTGTCACCCGCATAGAGGTTGTTCTGGCGGCTGTAGCCCGCTTCAAACTCCAGCGACTGCATCGGCGCGAAGTCCCAGCGCACCACGCCGTTGATGTCTTTGTTCTCTACACCCTCGCGGCCCGCGGGCAGGGTGTTGGCGTAGGCTCCGGTACGCTCAGACTGATGGCCCTGGTTGATGTCCCATGCGTCGGCCTGAGTCTTATCCAGGTTACCGAACATGCGGAAGCTGAAGTCGCCGCCCAGCGGGCCGCTCAGGCTGAAGTTGGTGCGCTTGGTAGAACCTTCGTCTTTATGCTCTGGCGCGTTCAGGTAGGTGTTCCAGGAGCCGTGCCACTGGTCGTCAAATTTTTTGGTGATGATGTTCACCACGCCGCCCGCCGCGCCGTTACCGTAGCGTGCGGCGGCCGGGCCGCGGATCACTTCGATGCGCTCGATCATCTCCGGCGGTACCCAGCCGGTATCGCCGCGGGTATCACGCTCGCCGCGCCAGCCCAGGCGGATGGAGTTGCGGCTGGTGACGGGCTTGCCGTCGATCAGGATCAGGGTGTTTTCCGGGCCCATGCCGCGAATGTCGATCTGACGGTTGTTCCCGCGCTGGCCGCTGGTGGAGTTCCCGGTCAGGTTAACGCCCGGCATGGTGCGGATGATTTCCGCCACGTCGCGCGCGGGCGGGTTTTTGCGGATCTCATCGGCGGTGATGGTCGACACGCCAGGCGCCTGCAAATTCTGCTCGGCGGCGGTGATCACCATCGTGTCTTCGTGCTGCGCAGAGGCGGCGTTGTCGTCTGCCATGGCGGGCAGCGCGACGCCATAAATCCCTAAATTGACCAGCAAGGCCAGAGAGTGAATCTTCTTATTCATTGTACGTCCCGCTTTTATGGTTATTTATGAACGCGCTTCCCACAGCGCGGGCAATACGCTATTGCAAATGCAAATAGTTATCAATAATATTATCAATAAAATTTGCTCTGAAACAAAAAATATTGTCAAACATGGGGTTATAAGGGTGACGGCGTTAACAACCGGAAGTGAAGCGTGGTGGCAGTCGAAAAACGGGCCGGAATGGCAACGTCATGAGGAAAACTATCGCGTCACATTCTGGTGGCGGGACCCGGCAGGAACCCAGCAGACCTCAACGGTTAAACGCGTCTGGCTCTACGTTACCGGCGTGACCGACCACCATCAGAATGCCCGCCCGCAATCGCTTGAACGTATCCCCGATACCGACGTCTGGCAGTGGCAGGGGGAGTTCACCCCCGAATGGCGCGGCAGCTACTGTTTTATCCCCTCCGATAACGAAAACGATTTTGCCGATGCAGTATTTGAAGGCGAGCAGCCGGACCGCATGGCGCTGCGCGAAGGCTGGCGCAAGTTGCTGCCGCACGCAATTTCAGACCCGCTGAATCCGCAGAGCTGGCGCGGCGGGCGCGGGCACGCCGTCTCGGCGCTGGAGATGCCGGAGGCGCCCGTACAGCCGGGCTGGAACCATCCTGATACGCCTTACAAAAAGCCCGTCTGCATTACGTGGGACAGCGCGCGCATGAAGAACCGTCGCCGCGTGTGGATTTTTACTACCGGGGATGAAAGCCCCGAGCGCCCGCTGGCGGTGCTGCTTGACGGGCAGTTCTGGGCCGAAAGCATGCCCGTCTGGCCTGCGCTGGCGTCGCTCACCGCCGAGCGCAACCTGCCACCTGCGGTCTACGTCTTAATCGATGTTATTAATATGGAGCACCGTAACCGCGAGTTGCCGTGCAATCCCGACTTCTGGCTGGCGGTGCAGGAAGAACTTCTCCCCCTTGTCCAACAACGCGCGCCGTTTAGCGACCGCGCCGACCGTACGGTGGTCGCAGGGCAAAGCTTTGGCGGTCTCTCCTCCCTTTATGCCGCACTGCACTGGCCGCAGCGTTTTGGCTGCGTGCTCAGCCAGTCCGGCTCCTACTGGTGGCCGCACCGCGGCGGGCAGCAGGACGGGCTGTTAATCGAACAACTTAAAACCGGCGAAATATCCCCTCGCGGGCTACGCATCCTTCTTGAAGCCGGGCGCAACGAGCCGCTTATCTTGCGCGCAAACCAGGCGATCCTCGCCGAACTACACACTCAGCAACCGGTTATCTGGCGTCAGGTTGACGGCGGACACGATGCGCTTTGCTGGCGCGGTGGGCTGACGCAGGGGCTGATGACCCTCTGGCAGCCGCTCATTCAATAACGGAGTCTGTATGGAATTCAGCAATCCTTTCGATAATCCGCAGGGACAGTTCGCCATTTTGCAAAATGACCAGGGGCAGTACAGCCTGTGGCCGCAGCAGTGCGAATTGCCTGCGGGCTGGCGCGTGGTCTGCGAACCGCAATCTCAGGAGGCGTGCCAGCAGTGGCTTGCCGGGCATTGGCAGACGCTTGAGCCGTCCTCTTTTACGGGGGAGCGCGCATGAACCGTCTTCCTCTCGTCGCCGCCCAACCGGGTATCTGGATGGCAGAGCAGCTTTCCTCGCTGCCAAACGCCTGGAGCGTGGCCCACTACACCGAGCTGAAAGGGAATATCGACGCGCCGTTGTTGGCTAAAGCCATCGCTGAGGGCATGATGCAGGCCGATACTCTGCGCACGCGTTTCGCTGAAGATAACGGCGAGGTCTGGCAGTGGGTCGATGAGACTCTGATCCTGCCGGAGCCGTCCATCGTTCGCGTTGATTCTCACGACGCCGCCGTGGCGCTGATGGAGGCCGATCTCAGCCAGGATCTGCGCGTGGACAGCGGTCAGCCGCTCGCTTTCCATCAGCTGATTCAGGTCGGTGACAACCGCTGGTACTGGTATCAGCGCTATCATCATCTGGTGGTAGATGGCTTCAGTTTCCCGGCGATTACCCGCCAGATCGCCGCGATTTACGCCGCCTGGAAGAAAGGTGAACCCACGCCAGCCTCACCGTTTACCCCGTTCGCTGATGTCGTTGACGAGTATCAGCGCTATCGCGACAGTGAGGCCTGGCAGCGCGACGGTGCTTTCTGGGCCGGGCAGCGCAAACAGCTTCCTCCTCCGGTCTCGCTCTCCTCCGCGCCGCTGCCGGGACGCGCCGCCACTACCGACATTCTGCGCCTGAAAATTGCAATGGACGCTCGCGCCTTTAGCCAGTTGGCGCAGGCAGCCGGGCAGGCACAGCGCACCGATCTAGCGCTTGCGCTGGTGGCGCTGTGGCTGGGCCGCCTCACCGGACGGCTGGACTACGCCGCCGGGTTTATCTTTATGCGCCGCATGGGGTCCGCCGCGCTGACCGCAACCGGCCCGGTGCTTAACATCCTGCCGCTGGCGGTGAATATTAATCCGCTTGAGAGCCTGCCGGAGCTGGCGCTGCGCCTGGCGAACCAGCTGAAAAAGATGCGCCGACATCAGCGCTACGACGCCGAGCAGATCGTGCGCGACAGCGGGCGGGCTGCAGGGGACGAACCTTTGTTTGGGCCGGTGCTGAACGTGAAGGTATTTGATTATCAGCTGGATATTGACGGCGTGGAGGCCATCACCCACACGCTGGCGACCGGCCCGGTGAACGATCTGGAGCTGGCGCTGTTCCCGGACGAGCAGGGCGGATTAAGCATTGAGATCCTCGCCAACAGGCAGCGTTACGACGACGCGACGCTGAAGCGCCACGTTTCGCGCCTGAACGCGATGCTGGCGCAGTTTGCCGCGAACCCGGACCTGCGCTGTGGCGACGTGGAAACCGTATCAGAGCAGGAATACGCCCGGCTGGCGCGCATCAACGATACCGGCCTGGCGCTGCCCTCCACCACGCTGGCGGATCTGGTGGCGGAGCAGGCGAGCAAAACGCCGGACGCCCCCGCGCTGGCGGATGCCCATATTGAGCTGAACTACCGCCAGATGCGCGAGCAGGTGGTCGCGCTGGCAACCCTGCTGCGCGCGCGCGGCGTGAAGCCGGGCGACAGCGTGGCGGTGGCGCTTCCGCGCTCGGTGTTCCTGACCCTGGCGCTGCACGGCATTGTTGAAGCCGGCGCCGCCTGGCTGCCGCTGGATACCGGCTACCCGGACGATCGTCTGCGGATGATGCTGGAGGACGCGAAACCGTCGCTTCTCATTACCACCGACGCGCAGCTTCCGCGCTTTAACGATCTGCCGATACCTTCAATTAGTTACAACATGCTATTGCCAACCACTGGCGCTGAACCTCTGCGTCTGGCGAAGCCGGAGCAGACCGCGTACATCATCTTTACCTCGGGTTCAACGGGACGCCCGAAAGGGGTGATGGTAGGCCATACCGCCATCGTTAACCGCCTGAAGTGGATGCAGGATCATTATCCACTGGCGGCGCATGACGTCGTGGCGCAGAAAACGCCGTGCAGCTTTGACGTGTCGGTGTGGGAGTTCTGGTGGCCGTTTATCGCCGGGGCAAAGCTGGTGATGGCCGAGCCGGACGCGCACCGCGATCCGCAGGCGATGCAGAGCTTCTTCGCAGAATATGGCGTAACCACCACCCACTTCGTGCCCTCGATGCTGGCGGCATTTGTTGCCTCGCTGACGCCGGAAAACGTCGACTGTTGCAGGACGCTGAAGCAGGTGTTCTGTAGCGGCGAGGCGCTGCCAACGGCGCTGTGCCGCGAGTGGGAGCTGCTCACTCATGTACCGCTGCACAACCTCTACGGCCCAACCGAAGCGGCGGTGGACGTGAGCTGGTATCCGGCGTACGGCCCGGAGCTGGCGGCGGTGGAGGGCAACAGCGTGCCGATCGGCTTCCCGGTGTGGAATACGGGGCTGCGCATTCTGGACGCGATGATGCGCCCGGTGCCGTTCGGCGTGGCGGGGGATCTGTATCTCACCGGCATTCAGCTGGCGCAGGGGTATCTGGGACGACCGGATCTCACCGCCAGCCGCTTTATTGCCGACCCGTTCGCCCCAGGCGAGCGGATGTATCGCACCGGGGATGTGGCCCGCTGGCTGGACAACGGCGCGGTGGAATATCTGGGCCGCAGCGACGATCAGCTAAAAATTCGCGGTCAGCGCATTGAGCTGGGCGAAATCGACCGGGCGATGCTGTCATTGCCTGACGTGGCCCAGGCCGTAGCGCATGCGTGCGTGTTTAATCAGGCTGCGGCAACGGGCGGCGATGCCCGCCAGCTGGTGGGGTACGTGGTTTCCGAATCCGGTTTACCGCTGGATCGCGACGCGCTGCTGGAATCGCTCAAAGCGCAGCTGCCGCCGCATATGGTGCCGGTAGTGCTGCTGCAAATCAGCGCGCTGCCGCTGAGCGCTAACGGCAAGCTTGACCGCAAGGCGCTGCCGCTGCCGGAGCTGACCAGTAAAACCTCCGGTCGCGCACCCGAGACGCAAACCGAAGCCGCCGTGGCGCAGGCGTTTTCTGCGCTGCTGGGCTGCGAAGTGAACGATATCGAAGCCGATTTCTTTGCCCTCGGCGGCCATTCACTGCTGGCGATGCGCCTCGCGGCTCAACTCGGCCGTGCGTTCAGCCGCAAGGTCACGCCGGGGCAGATTATGGTCGCCTCGACGGTCGGCAAGCTCAGCGCGCTGCTGGACTCGCAGATGAGCGACGAACAGGCGCAGCGTCTGGGGTATGAAACCCTTTTGCCGCTGCGTGAAAGCAACGGCCCGACGCTGTTCTGCTTCCATCCGGCGTCCGGCTTTGCCTGGCAGTTCAGCGTCCTGGCGCGCTACCTCAGCCCGCGCTGGTCCATCATCGGCATTCAGTCGCCGCGGCCAAACGGCCCGATGCAGCAGTGCGCGGATCTCGATGGGGTGATCGAACATCACCTTAAAACGCTGCGTAAGCAGCAGCCGCACGGGCCGTATTACCTGTTCGGCTATTCGCTCGGCGGCACGCTGGCGCAGGGCATTGCGGCGCGCCTGCGCGAGCAGGGCGAAGCGGTGGCGTTCCTTGGCCTGCTGGATACCTGGCCGCCGGAAACCCAGAACTGGGCGGAGAAAGAGGCAAACGGCCTTGACCCGGAAGTGCTGGCGGAGATCGAGCGCGAGCGTCAGGCGTTTATCGCCGCCCAGCAGGGGCAGGGCTCCAGCGAGTTATTTAACGCCATTGAAGGCAACTATGCGGACGCGGTGCGGCTGCTCACCACCGCGCACAGTTCACGCTTTGACGGTAAGGCGACGCTGTTTGTTGCCGAACGCACGCGAACGATGGATCCGCATACGGCCTGGGCGCCGTGGGTGGGCGAGCTGGAGGTCTACAGCCAGGACTGCGCCCACGTGGATATCATTTCACCGCAGGCGTTTGAAAAGATTGGGCCGGTACTGAAGGAAATTTTAGGATAGTGCAAATGCCCGGTGGCGCTGTGCTTACCGGGCCTACGGGAGCTGAATGTAGGCCGGGTAAGCACAGCGCCACCGGGCAATTACCGCCGACCTAACGGCACCACCAGCGGCGTACCCGCCACCGGATCGTCAATAATCATGCAGCGCATGCCGTAGATCCGCGCGATCAGATCCGGCGTCACAATCTCTTTCGGCGCGCCCTGCGCCACAATCTCACCGTCTCGTAAGGCAATCAGGTGCGTGGCGTAGCGGCAGGCCTGATTTAAATCATGCAGCACCGCCGCCAGGGTGTACCCTTGCGTGCGGTTTAGCTCGCTCAGCAGCTCCAGCAGGTCAATCTGATGGCTGATATCCAGCCAGGTCGTCGGCTCGTCCAGCAGCATAATGGACGTTTCCTGCGCCAGCACCATCGCAATCCACGCCCGCTGGCGCTGTCCGCCGGAAAGGGTATCGACGCTTTGTTGGGCGAGATCGGTAATCCCCGTCGCCTGCATTGCGCGACTGACCGCCTCGTCGTCCTCTTTACGCCAGCGGGTAAACAGCGGCTGGTGCGGGTAGCGCCCGCGCGAGACCAGCTCCTGCACGGTTATATCCCCCGGCGTGGTGGCGTTTTGCGCCAGCAGCCCGATGCGCCTGGCCACCTCTTTGCTGGCGAAACGCTGGATCTGCTCTCCATCGAGGAATACGCTGCCCTCTGTCGGCGACATCAGGCGGCTCAGGGTGCGCAGCAGGGTTGATTTGCCGCAGCCGTTCGGACCGATAATCGCGGTGAAGTGGCCGTCCGGAATGGCGACGGTTAAATCACGGGCAATGATTTTTTTGCCATAGCCGAGGGTCAAGTTTTCGCCGCGCAAGCGGGTTGTTGAATCTGTCATTTCTTGCGTGACTCCTGAACGAGCAAGACGATGAGGTAAATCCCGCCGAGGCTGACGGTCACCACGCCCACCGGAAGTTGATAAGGCATAAACAGCCGCTGGGCGCAGAGATCGGCGGCCAGCAGCAGCATCGCACCGCACAGGGCAGCCTGGGTCAAGCCCCAGCGCGCGGTGCCGCTAAGACGCCGCGCGATGTGCGGCGCGACAAGGGCAATAAACGAGATCGGCCCGGCAATCGCGGTGGACGCAGCGGTCAGCAATACCGCCACCAGCATCAGCATCAGGCGCGAGCGCTCAACGCTCACGCCCAGCGCGCAGGCGCTGTCGTCGCCCATCTCCAGCAGGCGCATCCGGCGTACCAGCAGCAGGGCGCCGATAAACATCAGCAAAATCAGCGGCGCGGCGGGCCAGGTTTTGCCCCACGTCAGGCCGTTAAGTGAGCCGGCGTACCACAGCCCGGCGGAGAGCGCGGTTTCCAGAGACGCCTGCAACAAAAGCCAGGTGTTAAACGCCATCAGCATCGCGCGGATGCCGATCCCGATAATGATCAGCCGGAAGGTGTCAATGCCGTTGCGCCAGGCCAGGGCCCAGATAAGCAGCGAGGTCAGAATGCCGCCCGCCATCGCCGTAAAGGTAATGGCCGTCAGATGCTGCCCGAACAGCACCATCGCCACCAGCACGCCGCTCCACGCGCCGGTATTCAGGCCCATCACGTCCGGGCTGCCGAGGGGGTTACGCATCAGCGACTGGAAAATCGCGCCGCTGACGCCGAGCGCCGCGCCCACCAGGATCGCCATCGCCACGCGCGGCAGTCGCCATTCGGTGACCACCATGATGATGTTACGCGGCGCGCTGCCGGTGAGGGCGTGAAAGACCTGCGCGAAATTAAGCGTTACGGCACCGCTTTGCAGGCTCCAGACCGCCAGCAGAGTAATGGTGATAGCCAGCAGGAAGACGCTGGTGAGTAAACGACGGGAAGGAGCCATCATGCGCCACCTCCCCGTCTGCGACGTACCAGGAAGATCAGCACCGGCGCGCCGATAAACGCGCTCACCACCGAGACGCGCAGCTCGCCGGGCACCAGCAGGCGGCCCAGCACGTCGGCAAACAGCAGCAGGGCAGGGGTGGCCAGCAGCGTGACCGGCAGCGACCAGCGGTGGTCCGACCCCACCAGCCAGCGCGCCATATGCGGCATCATCAGGCCGATAAAGGCGATCGGACCGACCACGGCGGTTGCGCTGCCGCTTAGCACGGTGATAGCGAGCAGGCCAGTCAGCTGCGTGCGCGCCACGCGGTTGCCGAGGGCGGTCGCGGTGTCGCTGCCGAGACTCAGGCTGTTCAGCGACCGGCTTAAACACAGCGCCACGACGGCGGCGATAATGACCGGGATTGCCACCACGTTTAAGGTTTCAAGGGTGCGGATATCCAGCGAGCCGGCCTGCCAGAAGCGCAGCTGGTCATACACGTCCGGGTTGAGCAGGGCGATGCCGCTGGACATGCCTTCCAGCACCGCCGCGAGCGCTACGCCCGCAAGCGTCAGGCGAACCGGGCTCAGTTGCCCGCCGCCCTGGCTGCCGGTAAACGCGACCACCAGCGAGGCGGCCAGCGCGCCGCAGAAAGCCATCGCCAACTGTTCAGAGGGTGACGTCAACCCGAACAGCGCTGCGCCGAGCACGATGGCAAAGCTGGCGCCGGAGTTCACGCCGAGAATACCGGGGTCTGCCAGCGGGTTACGGGTAAGGGTTTGCATCAGGGCACCCGCAAGGCCGAGCGCGCCACCGGCCAGCAGTCCGGCAAGAGTGCGGGGCAGGCGGGCGTCGAGCACGATGGTGCAGTCGGCGCTCTGACAGGTGCCGGAGAGCGCATCAACGATAACGTAGGCGGGTAGCGGCTTCGCGCCGACCAGCAGGCTGAGTGCAATCGCAAGGATTAGCAGTAGCAATAATACGGGCACGGCAATGGCGCGCGCCGCAGAAGAGGAAAACGACATAGCAACATCCATGATTTGATAATGATAGTGATTATCGTTATCTATCTTATTTGGCTATGTTAGCATGTGCGCCCATGGAATGGGTAGAAATAGACTCAAGGCTTTGTCATGAATCAAAAATCCTGGCTGCTTAACCTCAGCCTGTTGAAAACGCACCCGGCGTATCGCGCCGTTTTTATCGCTCGCTTTATCTCCATTTTGTCCCTCGGCCTGCTCGGCGTCGCCGTGCCGGTACAGATCCAGTCTATGACGCACTCCAGCTGGCTGGTGGGGCTATCCGTCACCTTAACCGGCGGGGCGATGTTTATCGGCCTGATGGTCGGCGGCGTGCTGGCGGATCGCTACGAGCGTAAGAAGCTGATCCTGCTGGCGCGCGGCACCTGCGGGGTGGGCTTTATCGGGCTGTGTCTGAACGCCATGCTGCCGGAGCCGTCGCTGATGGCGATTTATGCCCTGGGCCTGTGGGACGGTTTTTTCGCCTCGCTCGGCGTGACGGCGCTGCTGGCGGCGACGCCCGCGCTGGTGGGGCGCGAGAACCTGATGCAGGCGGGGGCGATCACCATGCTCACCGTTCGCCTCGGCTCGGTGATTTCGCCGATGGTCGGCGGCCTGCTGCTGGCCACCGGCAACGTGGCGTGGAACTACGGCCTTGCCGCGGCGGGCACCTTTATCACCACCCTGACGTTACTGCGTCTGCCGCTCCTGCCACCGCCGCCGCAGCCGCGCGAGCATCCGCTGAAGTCCCTGATGGCCGCGATTCGTTTTCTGTTCAGCAACCCGCTGATTGGCGGCATTGCGCTGCTCGGCGGCCTGCTGACGATGGCGAGCGCCGTGCGCGTGCTTTACCCGGCGCTGGCGGGCGAGTGGCAGATGAGCGCCTCAGAGATTGGCGTGCTGTACGCCGCCATTCCGCTCGGTGCGGCCTGCGGGGCGCTGACCAGCGGTAACCTGGCCCAAAGCGCGCGTCCGGGCTTGATTATGCTGGTGGCGACGCTGGCCTCGTTTATCGCCATCGGCTTCTTCAGCCTGATGCCGGTCTGGGCGTTGGGGGTGATGTGTCTGGTGATTTTCGGCTGGCTGAGCGCGGTCAGCTCACTTTTACAGTACACCCTGATCCAGACCCAGACGCCGGAAGGGATGCTGGGGCGTATTAACGGCCTGTGGACCGCGCAGAACGTGACGGGCGATGCGATTGGCGCGGCGATCCTCGGCGGGCTGGGGGCGATAATGACCCCGGTAGCGTCGGCGAGCAGCAGCGGGTTTGTGTTAGCGATGGTTGGCGCGATCTTACTGGTGGCGCTGGTGGAATTGCGGCGGTTCAGGCAGGAGGTCGTGTTGAACGACGGTGCGGCCTGATGCCCTCACCCCGGCCCTCTCCCACGGGGAGAGGGAGGGAAAATGCCTACTTAAACAACGCATTCAATCTGTCTAACACCAGCATTGCGCTGTAATAATCCAGGCGGAACGTCTCCGTTCCCAGCGCCCAGACGCGCTTGTTTTTCACCGACGGTAAATGCGCCAGCAGCGGGTTGGCGTAAATCGCCGCCACGTCTTTCTCGTCACCGGCAAACACGAACAGCCCTTCGCCGTTCAGCCCCGTCGCCAGATTTTCTCCACCCAGCTGAATAATATCGTGACGCTTGCCCTGGCTTTTTGAGGTGTGCAGCTCATCGGGTAACGCCGCCAGCGTAAAGCCCAACTGGTGTAACAGCTTGCCCTGCGCCGATTCTGTCGTCCACAGGTTCGCCGTGTGCGCGGCGGCGGTGTAGACGATGGCATTCACCGGCTGCGGCGGCAGTTTCATCTGCTGTTTCACCTGCGCGAGCTGTTTATCGAACGCGGCGATGCGTTCAGCGGCCTGTTTCTCGTGCCCGGTCATCGTGCCCAGCTGGGTCAGCAGTTCCTGCCAGCTTTTGTCGTCGTAATTGATGATAAGCGTCGGGGCGATGGCGGAGAGCTGATCGTACAGCGCCAGCGCGGAATCCCCGCCGGTGGCGCTGATCAAAATCAGATCCGGCATCTGGGCGGCCACCGCTTCGGCGCTTGGCTCGCCGATGTACAGCCGTGCAACCTTACGCTGTTTTGCAATATCCCCCCACTGACGCAGGAAACCCTGCGCGTCCGCCACGCGGTTGTTCGGCGTGGTTGCGCCGCTGGCAATGACCGGCGCGTCAATCGCCAGCAGAGATCCGGTTAAGGTCACGCTGGTGGAGACAATGCGCGTCGGTTTGCTCTCAAGCGTATGCACGCCGCGGCTGTCGTTGACCTGGCGCGGCCAGTCGGCGGCGGTGGCTGAGGTTAGTCCTAAAACAAAAAGTCCTGTCAGAAGAAGGGCATTGCGGCAAACGGCAGCGATTTTCACAGAGCGGCATCCTGTTTTTATTGAAGATAATGCTTCTCATTTTCATGGTTGCCGGGAAGGGATGCAAGCGTTTGTCGCAGAAGTTAATGGCCCGACGGTTGACAGCGGGGCGCTGTGGGATTAGGTTAGCCGACGAAAATATAAATGATAATCATTATTGCTTCTTTTATCATTTTAAGGAGGATGATATGGACACGTCCCTGGCTGAGGAAGTTCAGCACACCGCGACCACGCTGCAATCAGACAGCTTTTTCTTTATGTCGCCTTACCGCAGTTTTACCACCTCAGGCTGTTTTGCCCGATTCTCTGAACCTGCCGTCGGCGGCGACGATCCGGCGGGGCAGTTCCAGCAGAAATTAGCCCAGGCTTTCCGGGATGCGAAAGCCAGCGGCATCGCCCATCCCGTCATGGTAGGGGCCATCCCGTTCGATACCCGCAAGCCGTCTTCGCTGTTTATTCCGCAACGCTGGGAGACGTTTTCCCGTCCCGCGCGTCAGCAGTCCGCACGCTATTTCTCCGGCGCGCAGGCGCTGAAGGTGGAACAGCGCACCGAGATCCCCGCTCAGCCCGTTTTTGAAGAGATGGTCGCGCGCGCCGCGTCGCTCACCGCCACGCCGCAGGTGAATAAGGTAGTGCTGTCGCGCCTGATTGATATCGCCACCGACAAAAAAATGGACAGCGGCGCGCTGCTGGAGCGTCTGATCGCTCAGAACCCGGCGAGCTTTAACTTCCACGTGCCGCTGGAAGACGGCGGCGTGCTGCTCGGTGCCAGCCCGGAACTGCTGCTGCGCAAAGAGGGCAGGCACTTTAGCTCGCTGCCGCTGGCAGGCTCCGCGCGCCGCCAGCCGGACGACGTGCTGGATCGCGAGGCGGGCAATAAGCTGCTGGCCTCCGAAAAGGACCGCCACGAACACGACCTGGTGACCCAGGCGATGAAGGCCATTCTGGCGCCGCGCAGCCATCATCTGAGCATGCCGTCTTCCCCGCAGCTCATCACCACGCCGACGCTGTGGCATCTGGCGACGCCGGTTGAAGGTGACGCGCGCGAGAACGAAAACGCCCTGACGCTGGCCTGCCTGCTGCATCCGACCCCGGCCCTGAGCGGCTTCCCGCATCAGGCGGCTAAAGAACTGATTGCAGAGCTGGAGCCGTTCGACCGCGAGCTGTTCGGCGGCATCGTCGGCTGGTGCGACAGCGAAGGCAACGGCGAGTGGGTGGTGACCATCCGCTGCGCGCGTCTTCACGAAAATACCGTTCGCCTGTTTGCCGGCGCGGGCATTGTGCCTGCTTCCTCCCCGGTGGGCGAGTGGCGCGAGACGGGTGTGAAGCTCTCCACCATGCTCAACGTGTTTGGTTTGCACTAAGGAATACACATGACCATCCCTTTTACCCGCTGGCCGGAGGAATTTGCCCGCCGCTACCGTGAAAAAGGCTACTGGCAGGATCTGCCGCTGACCCACATCCTGACGGACCATGCGCAAAGCGATGCGGTCGCGATTATTGACGGCGATCGCCACATCACCTACCGCGCGTTTCATCAGGCGGTGACGAATCTGGCGTCTGCCCTCCAGGCGCAGGGGCTGCACCGCGGCGAGACCGCGCTGGTGCAGCTCGGCAACGTGGCCGAGTTTTACATCACCTTTTTCGCGCTGCTGCAGATCGGCGTCGCGCCGGTTAACGCGCTCTTTAGCCATCAGCGCAGCGAGCTGAACGCCTACGCCACCCAGATCAAACCCGCCGTGCTGATCGCCGATCGCCAACATGCCCTGTTCGCGGTGGATGATTTTCTCAATACCTTTGTGGATGAACACCGCTCGGTTCGCGCCGTGCTGCTGCGCGGCGATAAGGGTGAACATGCGCTGGAAGCGGCGATTGCGCGCCCGGCGGACAACTTCATCCCGAACCCGACGCCCGCAGACGAGGTGGCGTTCTTCCAGCTCTCCGGCGGCAGCACCGGCACGCCGAAGCTGATCCCGCGTACGCACAACGACTACGACTACAGCATCCGCCGCAGCAACGAAATCTGCGGTATCACTGCGCACACCCGCTATCTGAACGCGCTTCCCGCGGCGCATAACTACGCCATGAGCTCGCCGGGATCGTTAGGCGTGTTCACGGCGGGCGGCTGCGTGGTGCTGGCGAACGATCCGAGCGCCACGCTCTGCTTCCCGCTGATTGAGCAGCATCAGATCAACGTGACGTCGCTGGTCCCTCCGGCGGTGAGCCTCTGGCTGCAGGCGATTGCCGACGGCGCGGGGAACGCGCAGCTGAAATCCCTCAAGCTGCTCCAGGTGGGCGGCGCACGCCTCTCCGCCACGCTCGCGGCGCGTATCCCGGCGGAAATCGGCTGCCAGCTGCAACAGGTGTTTGGCATGGCGGAAGGGCTGGTGAACTACACCGCCCTCGACGACGCACCGGAACGCATCATCAACACTCAGGGCCGTCCAATGTGCCCTGATGACGAGGTGTGGGTGGCGGACGAGGACGGCAATCCGCTCCCGCGCGGGGAAGTCGGACGTCTGATGACGCGCGGCCCGTACACCTTCCGCGGCTATTTCAACAGCCCGGAGCACAACGCCAGCGCCTTTGATGCCAACGGTTTCTACTGCTCCGGCGATCTGATCGCCATCGATGAGCAGGGCTACATCACCGTGCAGGGGCGCGAGAAAGATCAGATCAACCGCGGTGGCGAAAAGATTGCCGCCGAAGAGATCGAAAACCTGCTGCTGCGCCACGAAGCGGTGATCCACGCCGCGCTGGTGAGCATGGAGGACAGCCTGCTGGGCGAAAAAAGCTGTGCGTATCTGGTGGTGAAACAGCCCCTGCGCGCGGTTGAGGTGCGTCGCTTCCTGCGCGAGCAGGGCGTTGCCGAATTTAAGCTGCCGGACCGCGTGGAGAGCGTAGATGCGCTTCCGCTCACGCCGGTCGGCAAAGTTGATAAGAAACAGTTGCGCCTGTGGCTTGCTGAACGCGCCCGGGGCTGAGGAACAGAGTATGGCCATTCCAAAATTAACCGCTTACGCGCTGCCAACCGCCGCAGAGCTGCCGACCAACAAGGTCAACTGGGCGTTTGAGCCAGAGCGCGCCGCGCTGCTGATCCACGATATGCAGGAGTATTTCCTGAACTTCTGGGGCGAAAATAGCGACATGATGCAGCAGGTGGTGGCGAACATCGCTAAACTGCGCGCGTACTGCAAAGAACACAATATCCCGGTGTACTACACCGCGCAGCCGAAAGAGCAGAGCGATGAAGACCGCGCCCTGCTGAACGACATGTGGGGGCCGGGCCTGACCCGCTCGCCGGAGCAGCAGCGTATCGTGGCTGAACTGGCACCGGACGAAGCGGACACCGTGTTGGTGAAGTGGCGCTACAGCGCGTTTCACCGCTCGCCGCTGGAGCAGATGCTGAAAGAGACGGGCCGAAACCAGCTGCTGATTACCGGCGTTTATGCCCATATCGGCTGCATGACCACCGCCACAGATGCCTTTATGCGCGACATCAAGCCGTTCTTTATCGCAGATGCGCTGGCGGACTTCACCCGCGACGAGCACCTGATGTCGCTGAAATACGTGGCAGGACGTTCTGGCCGCGTGGTGATGACCGATGAGCTGCTGCCGTCCGTTCCGGCAACGAAAGCCGCGCTGCGCGCGCTGATCCTGCCGCTGCTGGACGAGTCCGACGAGCCGATGGATGACGAAAACCTGATCGACTACGGTCTGGACTCGGTGCGCATGATGGCGCTGGCCGCCCGCTGGCGGAAGGTGCACGGCGACATCGACTTCGTGATGCTGGCGAAAAATCCGACCCTTGACGCCTGGTGGGCGCTGCTCTCCCGTGAGGTGAAGTGATGGCGGAGCTCGATTTTACCGGTAAAACGGTTTGGGTAACGGGCGCGGGTAAAGGTATTGGCTATGCGACCGCGCTGGCCTTTGTGGAGGCGGGCGCGCGGGTGACCGGGTTCGATCTGGCCTTCCCGCAGGACGATTATCCGTTTGCCACCGAAACGCTGGACGTGGCGGACGCGGCGCAGGTGGGCGACGTCTGCGGGCGTTTACTCGGCACCCTTGAGCGCCTCGACGTGCTGGTTAACGCGGCGGGCATTCTGCGCATGGGCGCGACGGACGAGCTTTCGCAGGAGGACTGGCAGCAAACCTTTACGGTTAACGTCGGCGGCGCGTTCAACCTGTTCCAGCAGACGATGGGCCAGTTCCGCCGTCAGCAGGGCGGGGCGATAGTGACCGTAGCTTCCGACGCGGCGCATACCCCGCGCATCGGGATGAGCGCCTACGGCGCGTCGAAGGCGGCGCTGAAAAGCCTGGCGCTGACCGTCGGGCTGGAGCTGGCGGGCAGCGGCGTGCGCTGTAACCTGGTGTCGCCGGGCTCAACGGACACCGACATGCAGCGCACCCTGTGGAAAAGCGACGATGCGGAGCAGCAGCGCATTCGCGGCTTTGGCGAGCAGTTCAAGCTCGGCATTCCGCTCGGCAAAATTGCCCGTCCGCGGGAAATTGCCGCCACCGTGCTGTTCCTTGCGTCCGATGCCGCCAGCCATATTACCCTGCAGGATATCGTGGTGGACGGCGGCTCCACGCTGGGGGCGTAATGATCTGGAAACGTCATTTATCGCTTGAAGAATTGAACGCCACCAGCGTGAACACCCTGGTGGCGCATCTGGGCATCGTCTATACCCGCCTCGGGGACGACACGCTGGAAGCGGAGATGCCGGTGGATGCCCGTACCCATCAGCCGTTTGGCCTGCTGCACGGCGGCGCCTCGGCGGCGCTGGCGGAAACGCTGGGCTCAATGGCCGGTTTTCTGATGACCCGCGACGGGCAGAGCGTGGTCGGCACTGAGCTGAACGCCACGCACCACCGCGCGGTCTCTCACGGTAAGGTGCGCGGCGTGTGTCAGCCGCTGCATCTGGGGCGTTCGAGCCAGAGCTGGGAGATCGTGGTATTCGACGAGCAGGGGCGGCGGTGCTGTACCTGTCGGTTGAGCACGATGGTGCTGGGGTAGGCCATTCAGCTGAAAGTGATCGGCTTAACACTGTGGTGTAAATCTCTGGTTTGACCACGCATTATTGCGTTTCAAAGTTGTTAAATTTTATCCGTTGTTCTAGAAACAAAATGTAACATCTCACTGTTTCACAACAACGGACAACAACTATGAACAACTCAGGGAAATACCTTACGTGGGCGGTGCTCTCCGTTGTGGGAGCCTTTGCCCTGGGCTATATCGCCCTCAACCGGGGGGAGCAGATCAATGCGCTCTGGATCGTCGTCGCCTCCGTCTGCATTTATCTCATTGCGTACCGTTTTTATGGCCGCTATATCGCAAAGACGGTACTGGGCGTAGACGGCACACGCATGACGCCTGCCGTGCGCCACAACGACGGGCTGGACTACGTGCCGACCGACAAAAAAGTGCTGTTCGGTCACCATTTCGCGGCGATTGCCGGTGCAGGCCCGCTGGTGGGGCCGGTGCTGGCGGCGCAGATGGGCTACCTGCCGGGGATGATCTGGATCCTCGCGGGGGTGGTGCTGGCAGGCGCGGTGCAGGACTTTATGGTGCTGTTCGTCTCCACCCGTCGCGACGGCCGTTCTCTGGGTGAGCTGGTGAAAGAGGAGATGGGGGCAACCGCCGGGGTGATTGCGCTGGTGGCGACCTTTATGATCATGGTGATCATCCTCGCGGTGCTTGCGATGATCGTGGTGAAAGCGCTGACCCACAGCCCGTGGGGGACGTATACCGTTGCCTTTACCATTCCGCTGGCGCTGTTTATGGGGATTTACATTCGCTACCTGCGCCCGGGGCGCATCGGTGAAGTGTCGGTGATTGGCCTGGTGTTTCTGGTGTTCGCGATTATCTCCGGCGGCTGGGTGGCGGAAAGCCCGACCTGGGCACCATTCTTCGACTTTACCGGCGTGCAGCTGACCTGGATGCTGGTGGGCTACGGCTTTGTGGCGGCGGTGCTGCCGGTGTGGCTCCTGCTGGCCCCGCGCGATTATCTCTCAACCTTCCTGAAAATCGGCACCATCGTCGGGCTGGCCATCGGCATTCTGATTATGCGCCCAACGCTGACCATGCCTGCGCTGACCAAATTCATCGACGGTACCGGCCCGGTCTGGACTGGTAACCTGTTCCCGTTCCTGTTTATTACCATCGCCTGCGGTGCGGTGTCGGGCTTCCACGCGCTGATTGCCTCCGGGACCACGCCGAAGATGCTGGCCAACGAGAATCAGGCCTGCCTGATTGGCTACGGCGGCATGCTGATGGAGTCCTTCGTGGCGATTATGGCGCTGGTCTCCGCCTGCATTATCGACCCGGGCGTTTACTTTGCGATGAACAGCCCGATGGCGGTACTGGCCCCGGCTGGCACCGTTGACGTGGTAGCGTCCGCCGCGCAGGTGGTGAGCGGCTGGGGTTTTGCCATTACCCCGGAAACGCTGACGCATATCGCTAATGAGGTGGGCGAGCAGTCAATTATCTCCCGCGCGGGCGGGGCGCCGACGCTGGCGGTGGGCATGGCCTACATTCTCCACGGCGCGCTGGGCGGGCTGATGGACGTGTCGTTCTGGTATCACTTCGCCATCCTGTTCGAGGCGCTGTTTATTTTGACGGCGGTGGATGCGGGAACCCGTGCGGCGCGCTTTATGCTGCAGGATCTGCTGGGGGTGATCTCCCCGAACCTGAAGCGGACCGATTCGCTCCCGGCTAACCTGCTGGCGACGGCGCTATGCGTGCTGGCGTGGGGCTACTTCCTGCATCAGGGCGTGGTCGATCCGCTGGGCGGGATCAACACCTTGTGGCCGCTGTTCGGTATCGCCAACCAGATGCTGGCGGGCATGGCGCTGATGCTCTGCGCGGTGGTGCTCTTCAAGATGAAGCGCCAGCGTTACGCGTGGGTGGCGCTGGTGCCAACCGCCTGGCTGCTAATCTGTACCCTGACGGCGGGCTGGCAAAAAGCCTTCAGCCCGGACAATAAGGTGGGCTTCCTGGCGATCGCCAACAAGTTCCAGGCGATGATCGACAGCGGCAAGATCCCGGCGCAGTACACCGAATCGCAGTTGTCTCAGTTGGTGTTCAACAACCGTCTGGATGCCGGACTGACCATCTTCTTTATGGTGGTGGTTGTGGTGCTGGCGTTGTATTCTCTGAAAACCGCGCTGGCGGCGCTGAAGGTCGACACGCCGACGGCGAAAGAGACGCCGTACGAGCCGATGCCTGAAAACCTGGACGAGATTGTGACCCAGGCGAAAGGGGCGCATTAACCTGTGTGCCGGGTGGCGCTAGCGCTTACCCGGCCTACATTTCCAGTGAGACCAGAATGATGTTCGACACCCTCTCCAAAGCAGGTAAGTACCTGGGCCAGGCCGCCAAAATGATGATTGGCGTGCCGGATTACGATAACTACGTCGAGCATATGCGCGTCAACCACCCGGACCAGACGCCGATGACCTACGAAGAGTTTTTCCGCGACCGCCAGGACGCCCGTTACGGCGGCAAGGGCGGGGCGAAGTGCTGTTAACCCTCTTTCGGTAAATAGAGGCTGATTTGCTCCTGCTTGCAGCCATAAATTGCCGCCAGCTTTTCGCGGGTGCGCTTTTGCGGACGGGAGTCCAGCGCTTCCAGCTGTGATACGGCGGACTGGCTGATGCCGAGTTTTTCCGCCACCTCCTGCTGGGATAGCCCGCGCAGGATACGCCACGCGGCCTGCAGGCTGACATTCTCGCTATGCATGATGTCGCACACTTCACCAGGTAATCCTACGTCATCATAACAATCGTGTTCGACTTCAATATCCTCTAGATCATCATCGTTTTCGTCGTCAATTTCTGCCATCTGTAAGCACATACGAAAGTATTCATCATAGGGAATAACGACGTACTGCGCTTTTCCCTCATCGTCCTTAATTAGCTGAACAGCCATAGGGGGCTTTCTCCTCGTGAAGGTAGGTCGTTGATGTTCTGCGCTTGACGGCCAAAACATAACAATGGTTATCGGGATCGTCCCGAAGTGTAATCAGAATGCGGTAATCGCCAACGCGTAGCCGAAAATGATTTTCTGTTGCCGATATTTTTTTGATATCGGGCCGGGGAGCTGAGCGATCGTCCAGCTCAGCAAGTTTTGCTTTGATTCTTCGCTGATATCGGCCATCGATTTTGGAAAACTCTTTCTTTGCATTCTTTGACCAGACAATCTTCATCCGTACCTCCACTGTACGCCCACACAAATTATAAGGAAATAATAAGACTATTAGATAAATTCCGAATTTCTTATGGGGTACTGTAGAGCGGACATAAAACGGAAGTAAGCGGTAAAAAGTGAAACATCGAGGCGGCTCGACAAGGCCTCTGCCGGGCGACAGAGGCTTTCAGGAAATTTGCGATCAGGCGTTCAACCCGCCGTCGACATCCAGCCCTGTGCCGGAGATCTGCCCGGCTGCCGGGCTGGCAAGGAAGGTGACCGCCGCCGCAACGTCTTCCGGCTGGCCGTAATGGCCCAGGGCAATAAGCTGACGCTGTGAGTCAGCCTGCTCACCGTCCTCCGGGTTCATATCGCTGTTGGTCGGGCCGGGGTGCACCAGGTTAACGGTAATGCCGCGCGGGCCAAGATCGCGGGCCAGACCGCGGGTGAGGGAGTTCAGTGCAGATTTAGTCATTGAGTAGACGGCAATCCCCGGCTGTGCCACGCGGTTCGCCAGACAGCTGCCGATGTTGATGATGCGCCCGCCGTCGGACATATGCACCAGCGCTTCCTGAATGGCGATCACCACGCCGCGGATGTTGACGTTGATCAGTGCGTCGATGTCCGCCAGCGTCATGGACTCCAGCGGGCCGCCACGCGCGATACCGGCGTTATTGACCAGGATGTCCAGCCCCCCGAGAGAGCGTGCCGCATGGGTGACGGCATCCTGAATCGCCTGCGCGCTGGCGCTGTCGGCCTGAATGGCCTCGCCGTGCCGCCCCAGCGCCTTAATTTCATCGGCGACCGCCAGGGCTTTATCGGCGGATTTTTCATAGGTGATGACCACATCGGCACCGGCGCGCGCCAGCGACAGGGCAATCGCACGACCCAGCCCGCGGCTGGCGCCGGTAACCAGCGCCTTTTTATCTGTTAAATCGATCTGCATGATGACCTCGTTACGAGAGTGGTGAGAACCATCATTAGGTATAGCCCGTCGGCGCAATTAACGGCGGAAGGATTCCACTTTCTCAAACGCGGCGCGCAGAGCCTCAGGCGTTAACGTCACCGGCAGATAGTGAATCGACTCCACCGGGCGCAGCGTGTGGGCGATGACCTTGTCGAGATCGTCGCGGTTATTGATGTCGACGTCCAGCTCGCGAAGCGTGGTCGGCAGGTTAAAGCGCCGGTATGCCGCCACCAGCTGCGCCAGCACGTCGTCCTGGCCGAGCAGGGCGCTCTGCACCAGAATGCCGTAGGCCACCTTGGTGCCGTGCAGGTATTTTTCCGTCTGCGGCAGCACGGTCAAGCCGTTGTGCACCGCGTGCGCCGCCGCCACGCGGGTGTAGCGTTCGCCCAGGCCGCCAACCATCCCGCCACCGGCGATAATCGCATCCACCACGTCCCGGAACGCCTGGGTCTGTTCGCCGCGCTGCTGGTCGGCCAGCGCTTCCTCACTGTGTTCCAGCAGCACGTCGCGGATCGCCAGCGCGCCGTTAATGCCCAGCCGCACGGTCAGCGGCAGGGTTTCCGGCTCAGGTGCCAGCACCACCGCTTCGTACCACTTCGCCAGAGTATCGCCGATGCCCGCCAGCAGATACTCCGCCGGGGCGTTAAGAATGATTTGTGGCTCCACCAGCACCAGGAAGTTGGCGTCATCGAAGATCTCAAAATGCAGCGCCTGACCGGCGTCGTTGTACCAGACGGAGAGCGGGGTCCACGCCGCGCAGGTGGCGGCGATGGTGGGAATGCCCACGAACGGAACGCCTAAGCGGCGCGCCACGGCCTTGACGGTATCCATCACCGCGCCGCCGCCGACGCCAATCACCACGCTGGCATCGCTGCCGGATTCGTTCACCAGACGGGTGACGTCGCGCTCGCTGCAGTGGCCCTTAAACAGCAGATGTTTTGCCCCCGTCGCATTAAAACTCTCCGGCAGGAACGGGCGTGCGCCCTCTATTGCGCGCTCGCCGTAAATCCATACCGCATGGGAAAGCTGTTCCGGGGTAAAGAAATCATCCAGGCGCGCAAGGCTTCCGGAATGGGAGAAGTAGTTCGCCGGGCCGGGCACGACGCGGATGTCGGTGTTGCTCATGGTGTTGTCCTTTTTTCGCAAGCGCTAACCCGATGTTATGTCTGGACATCCGGATGGCTAATAATATTTCGCTTTATCTTATGCCTTTTCCGTCGTTGTCAGTCAACCGGAGCTGTGAAAAATTCGCTAAATCAGAAGAGTAATGAAGGATTTACGCGGATGGTTTCCAGTCGTCTTGAAATGCGTGGTATCAGCCTGGCCTTTTCCGGCTTTCAGGCGCTGACGCGCGTGGACTTCACGCTGAACGGCGGGTCGGTGCATGCGCTGACCGGGGCCAACGGCGCGGGGAAATCGACGCTGATGGCGGTGCTGTGCGGGACGCACGACCACTATGAAGGCGAAATCTCCATTAACAACCAGCCGGTAAACATTCGCGAGCCGCTGGACGCCAAACGGCTGGGCATCCACCTCGTGCAGCAGGAGGTAGACGTGGCGCTGATCCCGGGGTTAAGCATTGCCGAAAACATCATGCTCGACCAGCTGGCGCAGCCGGGGCATCGCTTCAGCTGGCGCGCCGTCCGCCAGCAGGCGAAGCAGGCGCTGGCGCAGTTGGATGTTTCTCTGGACGTTCGCCGCTCCATCGACGGCTGCACGCTGGCCGAAAAGCAGCAGATTTTGCTGGCGCGCGCCTTGTCCCACCACTGCCGGTTTTTGATTCTTGATGAACCCACCGCGCCGCTGGACGCGCACGAGAGCGAGCGTCTGTTTGCCGTGGTGAGACGGTTAAAGCAGCAGGGCATCGGCGTGGTGTTTATCTCCCACCGCATTCACGAGCTGAAGGCCATCTGCGACACCCTGACGGTGCTGCGCGACGGCAAGCTGATCGAGTCCGGCCCGATGGCCGATCTCAGCGGCGAAGCGATCGTCGAGAAGATGCTCGGCCACGTGCTGAGCGATATCTATCCGCCCGCGCGGCCGCCGCACGGCGAAGAGACGCTGCTGCGGGTGGAAGGGCTGCACGACGACGCGCTGCTGAAGGATATCTCCCTGCACCTGCGCAAAGGCGAAATCCTCGGGATTGCCGGGCTGGCGGGGGCGGGCAAAACCGAACTCTGCAAGGCGCTGTTTGGCGCGACAAAAAGCCGTGTCGAACGCGGCGAGCTGAACCATCAGGACTGGAAACCGCGCGACCCGGCGGACTCGGTGCTGCGTGGGCTGGCGCTGGTGCCGGAGGAGCGGCGCAAAGAGGGTATTTTTATCGACGAGCCGGTGAGCATGAACCTTGCCGTGTGCGCCGATAACAGCTTTTCGCGCTGGAGCCTGTTTGGCCATCGTCAGGCGTGGCGCTGGGCGGAAGAGGTGATTGCTCGCGTCGGCGTGCGCGCCCGAGGGCCGGGGCAGGTGCTGCGCCGCTTATCCGGCGGCAACCAGCAGAAGATCGCCATCGGTAAATGGCTGCGCAATGACGCCAGCGTGCTGATCTTCGACGAGCCGACCAAAGGCGTGGACGTGAAGGCCAAAACCGATCTGTTCCAGCTGATTGACGGCCTGGCGCGCGAGGGCAAAGGGGTCATTTACGCCTCCGGCGAGTTTGCCGAGCTGGTGGGACTGTGCGACCGCATCTGCGTCCTGTGGGACGGGCGCATCGTGGCGGAAATCGCCGGGGCCGAGGCCCGTGAAGAGACACTACTTTATTATTCAACCGGAGGAACGGCGTCGTGAGCAAGGCCCTTTCAGTGACCGCGGCGGCGTCTGGCCGTCAGCAACTTTTTGATTTTCTCTATAAATGGGGCATGCTGCTCACCGTCGTCGCGCTGGTGGCCGTCTTTGGCCTGGCGTCGGACAGCTTCCTCGATCCAAACAACATCATCAATATTCTGCGTTCGATTGCCATCGTGACGGTGATTGCCATCGGCGTGTCGATCTCGCTGACCATTGGCGGGTTCGATCTCTCCGTAGGATCGACCGCGTCGCTGGCGAACGCGCTGGTGATTTCCCTTTTCGTCTGGCACGGCTTCGGCACCACCGAGTCGATTCTGATCACCCTCGCGCTCTGCACGCTGGTCGGCCTGTTTAACGCCTTTCTGATCGTCATCCTGCGCATTCCGGACATGCTCGCGACGCTGGCAAGCCTGTTTGTGATCCAGGGCGTGGCGATGACCTACAGCTACGGCGGGTCGATTACCGAGAACATGGTGCTGCCGAGCGGCGACATGGCGGAAGGGACCATTCCGGCGGCGTTCAGCCTGCTGGGGCAGGTGCCGACCATCGTCATCATCATGCTGTCGGTGACCCTTCTGGCGCAGCTGGGGCTGTCGCTGACCACTCACGGACGCCGGATGTATGCCATTGGCGGCAACCCGGAGGCGGCGCGCCTCTCCGGCATTCGCACCACCCGCTACAAGGTGGCGGCCTACGTGATTGCCTCCCTGCTGGCGGGCCTGGGCGGGATTTTGCTGGCCTCCCGCATCGGTTCGTCGCAGGTGAATGCGGGCGGCGGATACCTGATGGATGCGGTGGCGGCGGCGTGGATCGGCTTCTCGCTGGCCGGGTCCGGCAAGCCGAACGCGCTGGGCACGCTGGTGGGGGCTGTGATCCTCGGCGTGCTGTCGAACGGGCTGGTGATGCTCTCCGTGCCGTATTACGCCATGGACATTATAAAAGGGCTGGTGCTCGCGGTAGCGCTGGCGATTACCTACATACAAAAACGCTGACAACACAACGGGATAAAAAATGAAAAAGATTGCACTCTCTTTGGTGGCATTAGGGTTATTCACCGCTCTGCCTGGCTTCGCGGCCACGCCCGCGCCGCTTCCGGCTGCCATTGCCAACCATTACGGCCCGATCCGCATCGCGGTGATCCGTAACCTCGGCTCAGACGACAACACCACGCAGTTTATTGCCGGGGCCATTCAGGAAGGGAAGAAGCTCGGCTTTAAGGTCAGCACCTTTTTAAGCAACGGGGATGACGCTAAATTCCAGGACTTCGTTAACCAGGCCATCAGCCAGAAATATGACGGGATCATCCTGTCGCAGGGCCGCGATCCGTACTCCACCGCGCTGGTGAAGAAGGCGGTGGATGCCGGGATCAAGGTCTCCGTATTTGATACCGCCGTAAACGGCGAGATCCCGGGCGTGACCGTCACCCAGCAGGACGACGCCTCCCTGACGAATCTCTCCTTCGGCCAACTGGCGAAAGATTTCAACGGCAAGGCCAACATCGTCAAGCTGTGGGTGGCGGGCTTCCCGCCGATGGAGCGCCGTCAGGCAGCCTATAAAGAATTGCAAAAGCAGTACCCGGAGATTAAAGAGCTGGAGTCCATCGGCGCGGTCTCTTCTGACGTGCAGGGCGACACCGCCAACAAGGTGGGCGCGATCCTGGCGAAATACCCGAAAGGCAAAATCGACGCCATCTGGGGGACCTGGGACGCCTTCAGCCAGGGGGCGTATAAAGCGCTGAAGGAGAATGGACGCACCGAGATCAAGCTCTACAGCATTGACATCTCCAACCAGGATTTACAGCTGATGCGCGAGCCGGGCAGCCCGTGGAAGGTGAGCGTGGCGGTGGATCCGAAGCTGATTGGTGCGACTAACGTGCGCCTGATCGCCAACAAGATTGCCGGGGAAGCCACGCCTGCCACCTACGACTTCAAAGCCGCCGCGATCCCGCAGGCGCTGCTGACCGCGCAGCCGGGGGCGGTGAACGTGGCGTCGCTGGGCAAAATCATTCCGGGCTGGGGCCAGACGGAAGATTTTATCGCCCCGTGGTTTGCGACGCTGGAAGCGAAAAATAAATGAGCATCCTCCCCACGCCAGAATACAGCCGCAATATGCGGCTGATCGGCCATAGCGACCAGGGCGGTCGCCCGGACGGCGTGCAGCTGATGGTGCACCGCGGTTTTGCCTATATTGGCCATATGGTGTCGCAGGGCTTTTCGATAGTAGACGTGCGCGACCCGAAAAAACCGAAACCCGCGGGCTATGTACCTGCGCCGCCGGGCACCTGGAACGTGCACCTCCAGGCGCATGACGACCTGCTGCTGGTGATCAACGCCCGGGATCTGTTTGCCGATGCCCGCTTTGCCGACGAGAAGGTCTACTACACCCGTCAGGTAGGAGAGACCGTCAGCGACGTGCAGGACAGGGGCTGGAGCGCCGGGCTTCGCGTTTTTGATATCTCCACGCCGGACGCGCCGCGCGAAATCAGCTTTCTCTCGCTGAGCGGCATCGGCATTCACCGCATCTGGTACGTCGGTGGCCGCTGGGCGTACGTGTCAGCGCTGATCGACGGTTTTACCGACTACATCTTTCTGACGATCGACCTGGCGGACCCGCGCAAGCCCGAGGTGGCGGGGCGCTGGTGGCTGCCGGGCATGAACCAGGCCGAAGGCGAACAGCCGAACTGGCCGGAGGGAAAGCGCTACGCGCTGCATCACGCGATTATTGCCGGCGATACGGCGTACGGCAGTTGGCGCGACGGCGGCTTAACGCTGCTTGACGTGAAGGACCGCAGTCAGCCGACGCTGATTAGCCACCGTAACTGGAGCCCGCCGTTTGGCGGCGGGACGCACACCGCGCTGCCGCTGCCGGACCGGGATCTGCTGGTGGTGCTGGACGAAGCGGTGCTCGATAACCAGCAGGACGGCGAGAAGCTGATCTGGCTGTTTGATATTCGTGAGCCGTCGAACCCGGTGAGCATCTCGACCTTCCCGCAGCCGAATGAAACCGACTACGTGGCAAAAGGGGCGCATTTCGGCCCGCACAATCTGCACGAGAACCGTCCCGAAAGCTTCGTCAGCTCGACGCTGATTTTCGCGACGTATCAGAACGCGGGCGTGCGCGCGTATGACATTTCTAATCCGTATCGCCCAGTGGAAACCGGCGCGCTGGTGCCCGCGGCACCGGAGAGGATGATGGACACGCGGCCGAATCGCCCGCAGGTGATCCAGTCCTGTGACGTGTTTGTGGATGCGCAGGGGATTATCTACAGCACGGACTATAACGCCGGGCTGTCGGTGATTGAGTATCTGGGGTAAGTGCGGTTTGATGCCCTCTCCGACAGGGAGAGGGAGAAAATCAACTGTATTGCCGCACCCGCGCCACCAGATCTTCCGCGCTGTCGATGCGGTCGGCAATCAGAATCAGCGCTTTGCCGAGCGCGATCGCGTGGCGCAGGCATTCGTGGCGCATGGCCTCGTCCTGGATGCTGTCGATATCCGCGACGTGGGAAAGCCCGACGCTGCGGCGAATGAGTTCGGTGCCGCAGAACCCGATGGCATCATGCCAGACCTTTTTCAGGAACGCGGAGGCATAGCCTGGCGCGCTGAGCGCGGCGTCGCGTGCTTTCTCGTTTGCTAGCGCCTGGAAGCGTTCCGCAAAGGTGTTCCACAGCTCCTGAATATCGGTCAGGCGCTGCTCGCGCGCGGCGGCGGCATCACGAATGCCCAGATGCCCCGGCAGGCCGCAGAAGTTGAGCAGCAGGTTGCCGATGGCGGTGCCGATATCAAATCCAATCGGGCCAAAATAGCCGAACTCAGCGTCGATGGCCTTCAGGCTGCCGTCGTCCACAAAAATCGAGCCGCTGTGGATATCCCCGTGCAGCAGGGCTTCAGCCTGAGAAAAGAAGCGGTGCTTGAGGGCGGCCACGGCAATTTTCAGCTGGGCGTCGTCGCGCAGGGCGGCGACGTCATTTTCCAGCTCGGCAGGGTAGTTATTGCGCTCATGAACCTGGTACGGATCGTTGAAGAACAGATCTTCGGTGATCTCGCACATCTCCGGGTTGATGAATTTCGCCACCTGCGCTTTTTTCTCGTGCGGGTGCAGGTAGAAATCGCTGGTGTGGAACAGCGCCTGCGCGAGGTATTCACCCAGCTGGCGCGCCGCCTGCGGGTAGTAAATGTTTTTGATCAGCTCGCCGCGCCAGATGCGATGGCTGGAGAGATCTTCCATTACCATCACCGCCAGTTCGGGGTCATAGTGGTGGATTTTTACGGTGTGCTGCGGGCTGTGCTGGTAATGCTCGACCAGGGTTTGCGCCTCGAGGCGAGCGCGATCCAGCGTCAGCGGCCAGGACTCGCCGACGCAGCGCACGTAGGGCAGTGCCTGTTTGACGATGATGCGGCTGACGCCCGCGCTGTCGTAAATTTTAAAAACCAGATTGAGGTTGCCGTCGCCCACTTCCTGCGCCTCTACCAGCGATGACGGATCGTCAAGCCCACCAAACTGCCTGGCATACTCCACGGCGTCCTGAGCGGTAAAGGTACGGTATTGCGACATGGCCTGTTCCTCACGAGTTAACTAATTAAGACATGTAGACGTCTATACATCTGGACTTCATCCTGACACAATGTGCTACAACAACGCAACAGGGAATTAACGACATGCAGACATTACAGACGACCAGCCTGCGGGTGGCGGATAATCAGCTCTTTATTCTCGACCAGCAGGCGCTTCCGCAGGAGAAACGCTGGCTGGATGCCTCAACGGTGGAGGCGCTGGTTGGGCATATCCACGCTCTGCGCGTGCGTGGCGCGCCGTTGATTGGTCTCTCTGCAAGCCTGCTGCTGGCGCTGCTGGCGGAAAACGGCAAAAGCCGCGATGAGCTGGCGGTGGCGCTGGAAACGCTTCGCGCATCCCGCCCGACGGCGGTAAACCTGATGAACAACCTCGACCGCATGAAGCTTGCGCTGTGGGAAGAGGATTTCGTTCCGGCGCTGGTGGCTGAGGCGCTGCGCCTGATTGACGAAGACAAACGGCTTTGCGACGCGATTGCAAAAGCGGGCAGCGCGCTGGTGAAGCCCGGCAGCCGTCTGCTGACCCACTGCAACACCGGCGGGCTGGCAACCGCGGGCGTCGGTACGGCGCTGGGCGTGATTGCACGGGCGCATCAGGAAGGCAACGTCAGCAGCGTCTGGGTGGATGAAACCCGTCCGCTGTTGCAGGGCGGCAGGCTGACCGCATGGGAGTTGGGCGAGCTGGGGGTGCCGTATCAGTTGATTACCGACTCCATGGCCGCCAGCCTGATGGCGAAAGGGCAGGTGGACGCCGTGTGGGTGGGGGCCGATCGCATTGCCGCTAACGGTGACGTGGCGAACAAGATCGGCACTTATTCGCTGGCGGTGCTGGCGAAATTCCACGGTATTCCATTTTACGTCGCCGCCCCACAAACGACGCTCGACCCGGCCTGCCCGAACGGGGATGCGATCCCCATCGAGCAGCGCGACGCCAGCGAGGTGACGGGCGTTGCCGGAAGCTTTGGCGCGGTGCAGTGGGCACCGGAAGACGCGCAGGTCTATAACCCGGCATTCGACGTCACGCCTGCCTCGCTGATTAGCGGCTGGGTGCTGGATACGGGTGTGGTTACGCCGGATGAGGTGGCGGAAGGGAAATTTGCCTGAGTCCGGCTATCCTTTAAGGGGGTTCCCTGAGAGGACAACATCGTGACGCTCGATCCTGAAACAGACTTAAAACTGGAGCGCGTGGTGGACGCACCGCGCGACCTGCTCTGGCTCTGCTGGACCACGCCCGAGCACATCAAAAACTTCTTCATTCCTGCTCCGCACAAGGTGACCGAATGCGACCTCGACCTGCGCGTGGGGGGCGGTTCAACACCGTGTTTGAGGTGGACGGGCAGCGGATGGATAACCGGGGTGTCTTCCTGGAAATCGACCCGGGGAAAAAGCTGGTGTTTACCGACGGCTATACCGAAGGCTGGAAACCGGCCGAGAAGCCGTTTATGACGGCAATTTTGTTGCTGGAAGACGTCGGGGAGGGGAAAACCCGCTATACGGCGATAGCGCGCCATCCGACGAAGGAAATCCGCGAGCAGCATGAACAGATGGGCTTCCACGAAGGGTGGGGGATAGTGCTGGATCAGCTGGTGGAGTATGTGAAAGGGCTTAACGCTTAGTGCGCGCTGGTGCCCTCACCCCGACCCTCTCCCACAGGGAGAGGGAGAAAAGATCAGGCCAGGCGCGGATACGCATCCGCAATCCCATCACCCGTAAACTGGGCCACCCATCCCTCAGGGTTATCGAAAATACGAATGGCCGTAAAGTTCGGTTCTGAGCCCATATCAAACCAGTGCGGTGTGCCGGCGGGTACGGAAATCAGGTCGTTTTTCTCACACAGCACCTGATACACCTCATCGCCGATGTGCAGGCAGAACAGCCCCGTACCTTCCACGAAAAAGCGTACTTCATCCTCGCCGTGGGTGTGTTCGTTCAGGAACTTCGCGCGCAGCGCCTCTTTCTGCGGGTTGTCGGCGCGCAGGCTGATCACATCCCAGCTCTGATAGCCTTTCTCTGCCACCAGCTTGTCGATCGCGTGTTGATACGCTTCGATCACGGCTTCGGGCGCAGGATCCTGCCCTAAATCACGGTCTGCCGCCCAGCGCTCAAAGCGCACGCCTTTAGCGTTGAGCTGTTGAGCGATCTCGGCGGCGTCGGTGCTGTGCCACAGAGGCTTACTGGCGTCTTTATCGGAATAAATGGTCAATGCGCTCATGAAGGGATCTGCTCCGGATTAATCTCGTCAAACTGGTGGACCTGATGGTGGTGGCTTGCACCGTCATCATCACCGCGAATCAGCTGCAGGGTGCGAAAACCTGCCTGTTCAGCCGCGTCCAGCTCCTGATGAATATCGGAGAGGAACAGGATCTGCGACGGGGCGATGCCCGTGTGTGCCGCAATGTTCTTGTAAGACTGCACCTCGCGCTTGGCGCCGATGTGGGTGTCAAAATAGCCGCTGAACAGATGAGTAATATCACCTTCGTCGCTGTAGCCAAATAACAGTTTCTGCGCAGCAACGGAGCCAGAGGAATAAACATAGAGATCAATCCCTTGCGCCTTCCATTTTTCCAGCGCGGGCAGAACGTCAGGGTAGAGATGGCCGGTAAAGTCACCGTTGATGTAGCCCTCCTGCCAGATGATGCCTTGCAGGGCTTTGAGCGCCGTCGATTTGCGGTCTTCATCCATAAAGCTAAACAGCACGTCGATGAGATCGCCGACGCCGGCATGCGGATCGCTGATTTCATCGCGCAGGTTCTCCAGAATCGATTTGACCGGCTCGGCGTACTGCTGGGCGGTCACGAAGGCCGCCAGCCGCTCACGCGCGTAGGGGAACAAAACGTCATGGACAAAACGAATATCGCTGGTGGTTCCTTCAATATCCGTCACAATCGCGCGAATCATACTCTCTCCAGTTGTCGTAAACGCATTTCGCATTCAAATAAGAACTCTAATCCTTCCAGATGACGGCGGGCTTCGGCCACGTCGCGTCCCCAGCAGGTTAAGCCATGGCCGCGCAGAAGAAAACCACAATTAAGCGGACGCTCCTGGGCGTAATGGGCGATGCGCGAGGCGAGGGCGTCGATGTCCTGGTCGTTATCAAATACCGGGATGGCGACGGTATCCAGATGGGTAGTCTGCCCGGTAAGCGATTTCTGCATCTCGAAACCGCTGATATTCAGTTCGGCTTCTTTGACCAGACGCGACAGTACCGTGGCGTTAACGGTATGAACGTGCAGGACGGCGTTAGCCTCCGGGAACAGGCGATAAATAAGGGTGTGTAGCCCAGTCTCCGCCGACGGTTTTCGACCGGACGGCGCCCGGTTGGTGGCGATCTCCACCTGTAGAAAATCGTCGGTGGTCAGGCTGCCTTTGTCCTTGCCGGATTCGCTGAGCCAGCAGAGGTGCTCGTCCTGACGCACCGACATATTACCGCCGGTGGCGGGTGCCCAGCCTTTGGCGCCTATCCAGCGGCAGGCGTCGACCAGGTGTGTGAGCAGCAGGTTGTCTGTCATTTCCTTTTACCCCTCGGCCAGGAATATTGATATGGTTTAGACGTCTAAGCGTCTTGATTGCCAAAGACTAACATCGTGTTATAGTGGCAGCAACATAAGTATTACAAGCAGGCACGACAACATGAGCAATAACGTATTGATCCCGCAGAGTAAACTTCCTGATCTCGGTACCACCATCTTTACGCAGATGAGCGCCCTGGCGCAGCAGCACAATGCCATTAACCTCTCGCAGGGGTTCCCCGATTTCGATGGTCCGAAATATTTGCAGGAACGTCTGGCTTACCACGTGGCGCAGGGGGCGAACCAGTATGCGCCGATGACGGGCGTGCAGGCGCTGCGGGAAGCCATTGCCGACAAAACGGCGGAGTTGTACGGACACAGGCCCGATGCGAACAGCGACATTACGGTGACGGCGGGAGCGACCGAAGCGCTGTATGCGGCCATTACCGCGCTGGTGCGCACCGGTGATGAGGTGATCTGCTTTGACCCGAGCTACGACAGCTATGCGCCTGCGGTTGAACTTTCCGGCGGCGTGGTTAAACGCGTGGCGCTGCAGCCGCCGCATTTCCGTCCTGACTGGCAGGCATTCGCGGCACTGTTGAGTGATAAAACCCGCCTGGTGATCCTGAATACGCCGCACAATCCATCCGCAACGGTGTGGCAGAAAGCCGATTTCGCGGCGCTGTGGCAGGCGATTGCGGAACGTGAGATCTACGTGCTGAGCGATGAAGTGTACGAGCATATCTGTTTTGCAGAAGAAGGACACGCCAGCGTGCTGGCCCATCCACAGCTGCGCGAGCGCGCCGTCGCCGTCTCGTCGTTCGGCAAAACCTATCATATGACCGGCTGGAAAGTGGGCTACTGCGTGGCACCGGCCGCCATCAGCGCCGAGCTGCGTAAAGTGCACCAGTATCTGACCTTTGCGGTGAACACGCCCGCCCAGCTGGCGCTGGCGGATATGCTGCGCGCCGAGCCGGAGCACTACCGCGAGCTGCCGGACTTTTACCGCGCGCGCCGGGATCTGTTTGTGAATGCGCTCAGCGAAAGCCGTCTGGAGATTTTACCGTGCGAAGGAACGTATTTTCTGCTGGCCGACTACAGCGCAATCTCCGATCTGGATGACGTCAATTTCTGCCAGTGGCTAACCAAAGAGGCAGGCGTGGCCGCCATACCGCTGTCGGTCTTCTGTGCCGATCCCTTCCCGCATAAACTGATCCGTCTCTGTTTTGCGAAGCAAGAATCGACACTGCTGTTGGCGGCCGAACGCCTGAATGCGCTCTGATTATTTCACCGTCCAGGCTTCTGAATAACGACGGTCTGCGAACAGTTCCAGCAGGCCGTTGATTTGCTTGAGGCGCAACACCTCATCGCTGTCCATACCGAGCTCTTTGCCAATTTTTTGCTCGTTCCAGCCAAGCTGCGCCAGTTCACGGACGATTTCTGCCATCGCGTTGATCTGGTGTCGTCCACGCGCCCGGTTGTGGCGAATGGTTGCGGCCATTCGATCGTGTTTATCCTGGCGCTCGCGGCGCAGGCAGGTGACGGGGAGATACCCTTTCAGCTGTCGCTTTAGCGCTGCCCGCGTGCTGCCGATTTTATGACGATGAAAGCCGTCCACGATTTCGTAGTGCTGAGGGGTATTTTCAGTCACAACGATAGGTTGAGTGAATCCATCCAGTTCCAGCGACTTCGTGAGTAGCCGCTTTTCCGGTGGGGCAACGTTATTGGGATTGTAATCATTGGCCGTAAGACGATCCTGTTTAACCCAGAGCACGCAGTCGACAGGCTGCTCTCGAAAAGGGCTGTGCTGATGTATGACCTGGCGAAACGCATTGATGGCGTTAATGCGATCCTCTTCAGGAAGGGACTGAAGGTACGTTTCGATCTCTGAGATTATTCTTTGTCGCATAAAATTCCCCACTCCTTGCGTTTTGCCTTCACTCTTTCACTGTAGCGTTGATAGTGTTTGGGTTTGTTAGGGCTGAAAGAGAGCGCCCGGCACCAGTAATCGTTATTGAGTAAAACCTTACAAATTCGGCGCCAGGAGGGGATATCTTTTGAGCCAATGTCCCCTTCCTGCGTATCGGGAATATCGTCCATGCCCCGCTTTTGATACCAGTGCAAATACACCGCGATTTTGTTGCGGTAATGCTCTGCCGTCGTTTGCGGCATGCTGTCGAGCAGCAGCATGGCATACGCGTACCAGCTCAGGTGGTCGGGTTTCAGGATCTTCCTGTGGCCGTAGAAATGGTTATCGTGCCCGGCGTAAATTCCGCCGCTGCTCGCACCGCTGACGCGTTCACACATAACGGCCCAGCGTTCAGGCTCGACAACGTGATACAACCACAAACCCTGGCGTTGTTCTGGGCCAAAGGGCTCGCAGATGCGCATATAGCGTGGCGGGACCCCAGCCTGAAACATGAGATTGTACAGCGGGTTATAGCATTCTCCCGTTTTGGCGAACCACGTCCAGATATCCGCGGTTTTCCAGTCGTAAAGCGGGTAGATGTACCAAGCGTGCCCGCCCGGGGCGATGGTTGTCCAGGGTTTATCATCGGCGAAACGCTGCTTGCGGGCGTTGGCGATGGTTAAAAAGCGGTTGTAGGATTCATCGGCGCGTATGCCCACCAGCATTGCGGCAGGGCGATGCTGTGCAAACCAGTCAGAAAACGCACGGACAAAGGCTTCAAACGTCATGCCCGGCTGGTAGAAATCGAAGTAATCAGGGGCGGTTATCGCCTCTTCGGGCGGCTGGCGAACCCACGGTTTGCCCGGCTCCCAGCATTGCCATTCGGGCTGGTATTGCGACAGGGCATTTTGCGTCGTGAGTGGCAGAGCGACCCACCAGTATTTTGCAATCACATCGCCATACTGCTGGAGCATTCTATTTACATGCTCAATGGTGTAAGTGAACTGCGCTTCCCAGTCGATAAAGAGCAGATGAATTTTTTTGCCCATTTTTCGGGCTTGTTGAGCCGTCAAATGCAGCATGATGGTCGAATCTTTCCCGCCTGAAAATGAAACACAAACCATCGGGAGATTCTCAAGCGTCCATGCGATGCGGTCTACCGCGGCCTCAAGGACATTTTGGTCTAGTGGATACTTATACATTGTCAAGGTAAATGCCTCCCTGCAAATAAATACCGGATGGGTGTCAATAATCAAGAGAGAGTAATATTAGGTAAAAAGAGTGGCAGGTAAATGAAAAAGAAAAATGTTTTTCTAAATTATAAATGAGGTTTATGTATTACAAGGTGTAAAGGGCTGTGATAAGCGCAGCCCTTTACCGTTAATTCTCGATGATTTGTTCAACAAACGTTGAGAACACCGCGCTGTTCAACGCCGAGCGGTTATAAAGCATGAAAATATCGAGAGGGGGAAGCGTGAACGGCGCATCTAATTTTTTGAGCCGTAGCACATCTTTATATTTATCAAATAAAGGTTCTGGTACATATCCCAGGAGATGGGATGCGCTGATCATAGTAATGATGGTGAACACGGAGTCACAGCGAAACGCGATGGTTTTATCCGCATGAACTTTCTGCACCAGGGATTGATAGTTTTTGACGCCTATATCATCGCTGAGAAAGAAGGTGAATTTCTCTTCCTGAAGCGCCTCCAGGGTGACGGCCTCTTTCATTCGCGGATGGTCCTGGCTGCACACCAGTATCATGGGGTAACTTGCGTAGGATACGCAGACGATTGAGCGGTTATTGACGGGCGCCATGGAAAAAATGAGGTCCGCTTTACGGTACGCCAACAGGTCTTCTGCGGAATCAGCTGCCAGCAGCATATCGTGAAGCTCTATTTCATAATTGTGATTTCTCATCAAGAACTTAAGCGGGTTGAGCAAATTTTCAGTCGTCAGGATCTGGGGGCAGTAAACAATAAAATTCTTTTTCAGCACGGAGCCATGCATGATGTTTATCGTCTGCTCAAGCTGATTAAGATTTTGCTCAAGATGATGGTGGAGATTGATGCCCACCGTGGTTGGCGTGATCCCCTTACCGGAACGAATGAACAGCGGGTCGTTGAGTTGGTTACGCAGGCGCTGGAGTGACTGACTGACCGCCGAGGGGGTAATGTAGAGTGTTTCTGCTGCCTTGCTGATGCTCAAGTGTTGAAAGATACATTCAAAAATGACCAGCAGGTTAAGGTCGAATTTTTTTAGATCGTAGAGGTTTGCCATGTTTCATCCTGATTACGTTGTGTTTGCGTTATCACATAACTGATAACTATAGGAGTAAGTTAACCATTTATCATCCATGAGAATAACTTACTTAATTAACGATTTATTTTCGCTTAATATATCACGAAGGTAGATTAATGAAATAGATCTTCAATGAGTATTAAGATACTTTTATCTTTAAAAGTGCGATTCCTTTCGTTGAAATAGTTTTCATTTATATATAGAAAACAATCATCATTCTTATCTATTTCTCCCTGCTTGGGTACCAAAGGAAATAAACGACAGCATTTATTCGTTAAAACCTATCACAGCCATAGATAGGATTGCCGCTCAGGTGCATTGCTCTTACGCTGGACGGGTGTTGTAATCATTCGGCTGTTATTGCCTTGATATAAGGTTGTAGAGCGCAACGCAACGCCAGCTTCGGCTGGCACTGAATGTACCTGCGGGGAGTTCAGGTATCAGGGCCGCCCGTTGAGGCGGCCTTTATACTTTCTGGGGTACCGCAGCAGGTTCACCTTGCTGTCTTGTTGACGTTGTAAGGTTTGGCTGATTGATTTGATAAAGCATACGCATTAGCCCCGATGAGCAAAGTTGGTTACTTTACATCTCAACGAAAACACGGAGGAAGTACAGATGTCTTTGATTAACACTAAAATTAAACCTTTCAAAAACCAGGCGTTCAAAAACGGTGAGTTCATTGAAGTAACCGAGAAAGATACCGAAGGTCGCTGGAGCGTCTTCTTCTTCTATCCGGCTGACTTCACCTTCGTTTGCCCGACCGAACTGGGCGACGTGGCTGACCATTACGACGAACTGCAGAAGCTGGGCGTAGACGTTTACTCTGTGTCTACCGATACCCACTTCACCCACAAAGCGTGGCACAGCAGCTCTGAAACCATCGCGAAAATCAAATATGCGATGATCGGCGACCCGACTGGCGCCCTGACCCGTAACTTCGACAACATGCGTGAAGATGAAGGCCTGGCCGACCGTGCAACCTTTGTGGTTGACCCGCAGGGCATTATCCAGGCTATCGAAGTTACCGCTGAAGGTATCGGCCGTGATGCTTCTGACCTGCTGCGTAAAGTGAAAGCGGCTCAGTACGTGGCTTCTCACCCAGGTGAAGTGTGCCCGGCTAAATGGAAAGAAGGCGAAGCGACCCTGGCTCCATCCCTGGACCTGGTCGGTAAAATCTAAGTTTTCACCATCCGGCAATCAATGGGCGCCCCCGCGCCCATTTCATTCCAGCACCATGATGCAAGTTGCATTCAGGCCGCCCGCAAAGGCAGCTTGCATGATGACGTCTTAAGAGAGGGAAGAACTATGCTCGACACCAATATGAAAACCCAGCTCAAGGCCTACCTTGAGAAACTGACTAAACCCGTTGAGCTGATTGCCACGCTGGACGACAGCGCGAAATCGGCAGAAATCAAAGAGCTGCTGGCAGAGATCGCTGAACTGTCGCCGAAAGTGACCTTCAAAGAAGACAATTCGCTTGCGGTTCGTAAACCCTCTTTCCTGATTACTAACCCGGGCTCGGACAAGGGACCGCGTTTTGCTGGCTCTCCGCTGGGGCATGAATTTACCTCACTGGTGCTGGCGCTTCTGTGGACCGGCGGTCATCCGTCAAAAGAAGCGCAGGCGCTGCTGGAGCAGATCCGCGATATCGACGGTGATTTTGAGTTTGAAACCTATTATTCGCTCTCCTGCCACAACTGCCCGGACGTGGTGCAGGCGCTGAACCTGATGTCGGTTCTGAACCCGCGCATCAAGCATACGGCGATTGACGGCGGTACGTTCCAGAATGAGATCACCGATCGCAACGTGATGGGTGTTCCGGCGGTGTATCTGAACGGTCAGGAGTTCGGCCAGGGCCGCATGACGCTGACGGAAATCGTTGCCAAAGTGGATACCGGCGCGGAAAAACGCGCGGCGGAAGAACTGAACAAACGCGATGCGTACGATGTGCTGATTGTCGGTTCCGGCCCTGCGGGCGCGGCGGCAGCGGTTTACTCTGCACGTAAAGGTATTCGTACCGGTCTTATGGGCGAACGCTTTGGCGGACAGGTGCTGGATACCGTGGACATTGAAAACTACATTTCCGTACCAAAAACCGAAGGTCAGAAGCTGGCCGGTGCGCTGAAGGCTCATGTCAGCGATTACGAGGTAGATGTAATCGACAGCCAGAGCGCCAGCAAGCTGATTCCGGCGGCGGTGGAAGGGGGCTTACACCAGATTGAAACCGCCTCTGGCGCGGTGCTGAAAGCTCGCAGCGTGATCCTTGCCACCGGGGCAAAATGGCGCAACATGAATGTGCCGGGCGAAGATCAATACCGTACCAAAGGCGTGACCTATTGCCCGCACTGTGACGGCCCGCTGTTTAAAGGCAAACGGGTGGCGGTGATCGGCGGCGGTAACTCCGGCGTGGAAGCGGCTATCGACCTGGCGGGGATTGTTGAACACGTGACGCTGCTGGAGTTCGCGCCAGAAATGAAGGCCGACCAGGTGCTGCAGGATAAAGTTCGCAGCCTGAAAAACGTCGACATCGTGCTGAACGCGCAGACCACGGAAGTGAAGGGCGACGGCAGCAAAGTGACCGGTCTGGAGTACCGTGACCGCGTAAGCGGCGACGTTCATAGCGTTCAGCTTTCGGGGATCTTCGTACAAATTGGCCTGCTGCCGAACACCACCTGGCTGGAAGGCGCGATTGAGCGCAACCGCATGGGCGAGATTATCATCGATGCGAAATGTGAAACCAGCGTGAAGGGCGTGTTTGCCGCGGGCGACTGCACCACCGTGCCGTACAAGCAGATCATCATCGCGACTGGCGAAGGTGCAAAAGCGTCCCTGAGCGCGTTTGACTACCTGATCCGCACCAAAACCGCATAATAAAAGAAAGTAAGACATACCTGCAGTAGCCACCTCTTTATGAGGTGGCTTTTTTTTAGATTTTTTTACCCTCAATTATCCTCGTTATTAACCCCTTCATGCGTTAATTACCTGCTTCGATCAAAGAAAATAATAAGCCTGCTGATAATATCTTGTCGTTTTTTATAGCGGTAAATATTTATATTTAATATGAATGACAAAGATACATCCACTTCTTCAATATATGAGACGTTAACCCCCTTTGAAATAAAGGGATTGATGTTTCGTGATTTCTTTAACGCGGCGGACATGACATCGCGATGCGCTTCGTTACATCCTTTATTCCCGGAAAGTGAAACCTGGCAGCAGGATGAGGCGTTAGAGGTTGAGTATGATTTCAACGCCCTGTTTGTCGGCCCTGCAACGCTATTGGCGCCGCCTTATGCCTCGGTGTATCTGGACGAAGAGCCTCTGCTGATGGGCGCTACAACGCTGAGCGTACGCGAATTCCTGCGCAGCATCGGGCTTTTTGTGACCGGGGAAAATAGCGTTCCCGACGATCACGTCAGCTATGAAATGGAGCTGGTGGTGATGCTCTCCGCGCATGCCAGACATTCGCCGCAATATCATGACGCACTCGCCCGCTTTGTGCAGGGGCATCTTGAATTATGGCTCCCCGCATTTATCGCAAAAATAAAGGATTGCGCGAAAACATCCGCAATTAAATGTCTCGCGTTGCAGATGACTAATTGGTTTGATGAATTAAAGACGAGAGTAATATTATGAGTATTGATAAAGGGCAGCTAAACCGGCGCTCCTTTTTAAAAGGACTGATTGCGCTGGGTACCGTTGCCGCATTACCCGGCGGACTATTATCATCCCGATGTGCTATGGCACAGCCCCCCATTCCGTTTAACCCAAAAACCTACAAAATTTTCCGTAACGCTTGCCCGCGTAACTGCTACGACACCTGCAGCTTAAAAACCTGGGTCAAAGATGACGTCATCACCTTCGTTGACGGGGCAAGCGAGTCCACGTTTACACACGGTGCCCCGTGTGTGAAAGGACTGACCTACCCGCGCCGGGTCTACTCCCCGGACCGTATTAAATACCCGATGATCCAGGATGGGCGCGGCAGCGGTAAATGGCGTCGCATCTCCTGGGATGAGGCCATGCAGCGCATTGCCAGCAAGATGCTGGAGATTAAAAAGAAAGACGGGTCTATGCTCGGCCTGGCGCTGTCGAAATACTCCGGCAACCTGGGCGTGATGAGTTATGCCGTGGAGGGGATGATGTCTTCTCTCGGTTACACCACGCGGTTCGCCGGTACGCCATGCTGGCCAGCAGGGATCGATGCCCAGCACTATGACATGGGCGACATGTGGTGTAACGACCCGGAAGATCTGGTGAAAGCCAAATACATCATTATCTGGGGCGCAAACCCGGCCTGGTGCTCCATGCATACCATGAAGTACATCTATCAGGCGCGTGAGAAAGGGGCGAAAGTGGTGGTCATTGATCCGCTGTTCTCGCAAACCGCCGCGAAAGCCGATTTGTATCTGCGCGTGCGCCCGGGATCGGACGGCGCATTGGCGCTGGGAATGGCGCGGCACCTGCTGGATACTGGCCGCGTCGACCAGGAGTTTGTGAACAACTTCGCGCACGGCTTCCCGGAATTTGAACAGTATCTGCGCAGCAATATCACCGTGGAGTGGGCATCTGAAATCTGTGGCCTGTCGGCAGAGGTGATTCGCCAGCTGGCGGAAGAGTTCACCGCGGTAAAACCTGCCACCGTCTGGATCGGCTATGGGATGCAGCGCCACGTCAACGGTGGGGCGAACGTGCGCGCCATTGACGCTTTTGTTGCCATGACAGGCAACATCGGTGTGGAAGGCGGCGGTGCCCGCTACGGCCATCTGCAGACCTGGGGCTACAACTATCATGCGATGACGCAGAAGCCACCGGTCGGATCTGTTGGCATGGTGGGGAAAAGCGGCCCGGTAGGGGAGTTCGTCAGCGACAGCGGCGAAAAGAGCCACTATTCCGACCGCGCGCTGAACCTGAACCAGACCGCGCAGAGCATTCTTGATGCCAACGATCCGCCCATTCGTATGCTGTGGGTGGCGTGCAAGAACCCGTTCGCGCAGGACTTTGACCGCAACAAAATGGAAAAAGCCTTCAGCAAGCTGGAGATGGTGGTCTGCGTCGATCAGTTCTTCAACGAGACGGTGCAGCATGCCGATATTGTGCTGCCGGTGACCACCACCTTTGAGCACTGGAACCTGTCGTCGTCTTACTGGCATTACTGGCTTTCGGTGAATGAACCAGCCATTAAACCGATGTACGAGTGCAAGAGCGATTTGGATATTGCCGTGCTGCTCTCGCGTACCATCAACAAAATGGAGCCGGGCTCCTGTACCTTCCCGCAGGACATTGACCAGAAAAAATGGCTCGACCTTGAGTTCAATGAGGACATGGCGAAGCAGTTCGGTATCCGCTCCTGGGACGATCTGCTGGATGGGCCGGTGAAAGCCAAAATGGTCAGCTCGGCGGCCTGGCACGACCGCAAGTTTAAAACGCCATCGGGCAAGTATGAGTTCCTCTCCGAGCTGTGTGAAAAGAACGGCCATAAAGCGCTGCCGGAGTATCTGCCTGCCGCGGAGGGCAAGCTGCCGTTCCATCTGTTTACTCCGCATTTGCAGTACGGCCTTCACTCTCAGTTCGTCAACCTCGACTGGATGCAGGTCTTCTGGCCGGAGCCGTTTGTCTATATCCACCCAGCCGCCGCGCACAAGAAGGGGATTCGCGAGCTGGCGAAAGTCCGCGTGTTTAACGACGTTGGCGAAGTGGAGCTGCGGGCGAAGATCACCACCAACGTGCCGGAAGATTTCCTGGTGATGTATGAGTCCTGGTTTAACAAGCTTAAGTACAACGTGCAGAACGTCGTGAAAGATACGCCAGCCGATATGGGCAAGATGGCAACCGGCGCGCCTGGCGCGGCGATCCACAGCCAGTTTGTCGACATTGCCCTTATCGCGAATGAAGGAGCAGACGCATGAGACGCGCATTTTTAGTGAACAGTGATAAATGTATTGGCTGCCGCGGATGCGCCATGGCCTGCAAGAGCTTTAACCAGCTTGAGCCGGATCGCTTCTGGCGCTATGTCTATCCGCTGGATAAAGAAATTTATCCGCATGAGGAGCGTGCGTTTTTATCGCTGGCCTGTAACCACTGTGAAAACCCGGCCTGTCTGGCGGCGTGCCCGGTGGAAGCCTACACCAAACGTGATGACGGCGTGGTGGTCCATAACCCTGAACGCTGTATCGGCTGTAAAAACTGCATCCGTAACTGCCCGTACGGCGCGCCGCGCTTCAATGAAGAGACGCAAAAGGCGGAGAAGTGCAGCATGTGCTATGAACGTCTGGATATCGGTATGGCCCCGGCCTGCGTGAACGCGTGTCCGGTCGGTGCCCTGTCGATTATCGATCTGGATGCCGATCCGCTGCCGAACAATGCCGTGCAGTATCCGCCGGGCTTCCCGAAGATGCCTCAGCTTAATCCGGGTACGCGCTTCATTCTGGCCCGTCAGCCAAAACAGCCGGGGGATAAATAATGGAAAAGTACGAACTGCCGTTGGTGATTTTTACCGTGCTGAGCCAGATGTCCGTCGGGATGACGCTGCTCCTGACCTGGCGCACGCTCCGTGGTGAAGTGCATGGCACCCGCCTTCACTGGCTGATTACCGGGCTGATTCTGGGCGTAGCCTCCATTGCCGCGGTGCTGCATCTGGCGCACCCGGAACACGCATACAACGCGTTGATTAACCTGAAACATGCCTGGCTGAGCCGCGAAATTCTGGGCGCGACCCTGTACGGCGCCATGATTGGGCTGGCCTTCCTGAGTAAGGGAAACAAAGGCGCAGCGCTGCTGGCGTCCCTGTTCGGGATCCTGCTGGTGGTGGTGCAGGGAATGACCTACGCGGCACCGGCGATGCAGGCCATTGCCAACGGCATCACCATGATGCTGTTCTTTGCGACGGTCTGGGTGATGGGCTGTGCCGCAACGCCGCTGCTCGGGCTGAAAGGATCAAACGCCGCGCTGCGCCAGGGGATTATCGCCCTGATGGCGCTGCTGATTGCCGCGCCGGTGATGTGGCTCAGCGGCGGTACCATCATGAAAATGACCGCTCACGCCTGGTTAAGCTCGCCGCTCTATCTGGGCAGCCTGCTGTGCTGCGTTGTGGGTGGCGCGTTATCGCTGAAGCGCCAGCCGATGCAGAAAGCGGTGTTTGCGCTCCTGCTGGTGGGCGTGGTGCTCAGCCGCCTGACCTTCTTCGGCGATACCGTCAGCACCATCGTCAATATTGGTCACCTGTACTGATAAACAAAACCCCGCGAAAGCGGGGTTTTTTGTTGGTATTTACCGGACCACCATCACCGGAATATGGGTGTGGCGGATCACGCTGGAGGCGTTCGACCCCAGCAGGTGAGTGGTAATGGAAGGATTACGTGAACCGATCACCACCACGTCAGCATTCAGCTCCGCGGCCAGTTCATTGACGGCATCGCGCACGCTACCGAACCGGACGTGGGTTTTGATGCGGGAAGGGGCGATGCTGAAATGCCCGACCATGGTCTGCAGCCGCGTTTCGGCTTCGTGCTGTAAGTGCTCCTCAAAGCGACGCACGTCGGCGGCAAAGCGGTGCAGGCTCAGGCTGGCAGAGCCCGGTAAAACGTGTAAAAGATGAATAATTCCGTCCTGCTGCGCGAGGAATTCCGCGTGGCGAACAGCTTTGTCGCTCAGTTCCATTTCGAAAACATCAACCGGCATAATGATTGTCTTATACATAACCGTTTCTCCTTGTTTATAAACGCTAGATACATTCAACCACAAAACATGAATGGTTTCTGTAAGCGCTTCGGCACTTTTCCTCTCTCGCCAGGATAAATCTCAAAAGGCGCGTATTTCCCGGCAGACTTTCAGGGGTAGCTACCCTTTATAAACTTACCTGAAACCTTTCGGAGGTCGCATGAAAGCACTCACGTACCACGGTCCGCACCATGTTCGCGTTGAGAATGTCCCCGATCCCATCATTGAACAGCCCGACGATATCATCCTGCGCGTCACGGCCACGGCGATTTGCGGCTCCGACCTGCATCTCTATCGTGGAAAGATCCCAAAGGTGCAGCACGGCGACATTTTTGGACATGAATTTATGGGCGAGATCGTCGAGTGCGGTCGAGAGGTGAAGGACCTGCAAAAAGGCGATCGCGTGGTGATCCCCTTTGTCATCGCCTGCGGTGACTGCTTCTTTTGCCGTCTGCAGCAGTACGCTGCCTGTGAGAAGTCCAATGCCGGGCAGGGCGCTGCGTTGAACAAAAAGCAAATTCCCGCGCCGGCAGCGCTGTTTGGCTATAGCCATCTCTACGGCGGCGTGCCGGGAGGACAGGCGGAATATGTACGCGTGCCGAAAGGCAACGTCGGACCGTTTAAGGTGCCGCAGATGCTCTCCGATGATAAGGCCCTGTTTCTGTCTGATATTTTACCCACCGCCTGGCAGGCGGCAAAAAATGCGCAGATTGAAAAAGGCTCCAGCGTCGCCGTTTTCGGTGCCGGTCCGGTGGGGTTGTTGACGATTGCCTGCGCACGGCTGTTAGGGGCTGAGCAGATTTTTGTTATCGACCATCACCCCTATCGGCTGCGGTTTGCCGAGGCGCGCTACGGTGCTATCCCCATCAATTTTGATGATGATAACGACGCGGCGGAAAAGATAATCGAGCAAACCGCCGGGCAGCGGGGAGTCGATGCCGTCATTGATGCCGTCGGGTTCGAAGCCAAGGGCAGCACCACAGAGACGATCCTCAGCAACCTTAAAATTGAGGGCAGCAGCGGCAAAGCGCTGCGTCAGTGTATCGCTGCCGTCCGGCGCGGCGGGGTGGTCAGCGTACCCGGTGTGTATGCCGGGTTTATTCATGGCTTCCTGTTTGGGGATGCCTTCGATAAAGGGCTGACGTTTAAGATGGGCCAGACGCACGTCCACGCCTGGCTGGGCGAACTGTTACCGCTGATCGAAAAAGGGCTGCTGACGCCGGAAGAGATTGTGACGCATTATCTCCCCCTGACGGATGCGGAACGTGCCTATAAGATTTTCGAAAAACGGGAGGAGGAGTGCCGGAAGGTGATTCTGGTGCCCGGCGCGGAAACGCCTGAGGCCGCTGAGCAAAAAGTGAAGGGCCTGGTAAATGCGTTCCCGGGCGGCGTGGTGTGAGATCACTCGCCGGTGGCGCTCAAGGTACTGTCCTGCGATGTAACGCAATCGGGTGAAGATGTTCGGAAAGAGGATGCAGGCGCATCCTCTGTGCAACGCGGGTCGCGTTTGTTCAGAATGACATTAACGCAGGTAATCGCCCGCGGCTTCTGGCTGGTAGAGCAGCTCCAGCACTTCCAGATGGGTGGAGGCACCGCCCGGCAAGTCCCAGTGGATGGTATCTCCCGTGCGCAGCCCCAGCAGTGCGGCCCCCACCGGCGCAAGAACCGAAAGTTGCGCACTGCTGTCGGTCATCTGAGCCGGGTAAACCAGCGTGCGTGTCAGCTCTTCACCGGTGGTCAGGTTGCGGAATTTCACCTGGCTGTTCATGGTGACCACGTTATGCGGCATCGTCTCAGGCGTGCACATCTGCGCCCGGTCGAGTTCCTCATTCAGGGCATCGGCCACCGGAAGTGAGGCGAATTCTGCTTTTTCCAGCAGCCTGTCGATACGTTCTGCGTCGAGCTCGTTGATGATGATTGTAGGTCTGGACATTTTTTACTCCATGTCGTTAATGCTGCGTCTAACGCAGAAACCATTCCAAAAGAAAACCCTCGCCGTCTGGCAGCGAGGGTTTAACTCTCCCGATGATACTGGCTGAACGCGCAAGTTTGAAGTGATGAAGGTCACATTCATGTGCCATATGAATTTTCACTGAAATTTATTCAATCTTCATTCCTGGCGGATTGCGTTACGCTGTATGTTCTGAACCCGGGCGTTGCGCGAAACATCATTCGCAGCAGCCCTTACCAACGAGAGAGCGCTATGTACTTCTACCAACCGTCTCAGGGGCATGGCCTGCCGCATGACCCGCTGAACGCCATTGTCGGCCCCCGTCCGATTGGCTGGATCTCCTCTTGCGACCAGGCCGGTCAGCTCAACCTTGCGCCGTATAGCTTCTTCAACTGCTTTAACTATCGCCCGCCGATCATTGGCTTTTCCAGCAACGGCTGGAAGGACAGCGTGCGTAATATTGTTGAAACAAAGGAGTTTGTCTGGAATCTGGCAACGCGCGATCTTGCGGAAGCGATGAATCAGACCTCTGCCACGCTGCCTCACGACCAGGACGAATTTACCTTTTCCGGATTAACGCCTGCGGCAAGCAAGCTGGTGAGCGCCCCTCGCGTGGCGGAAAGCCCGGTCAACTTTGAGTGCCGCCTGTCTCAGTGTATTCAGCTTACCGGCGCCGACGGTACGCCGGTGGATACCTGGCTGGTGCTGGGAGAAGTGGTCGGGATCCATATTGCCGAAACGCTGCTGGAAGAGGGGATATACCAGACGGCGAAAGCGCAGCCCATCCTGCGTGCGGGTGGGCCGACGGCTTACTATGGCATCAGTGACGAACACCGGTTTGACATGGTGCGACCGGTGGTGGGCGATCAGTAACCGGCCTTATCAATGACAAATTGTTTTCCGCAGTTGCCTGGATGCGGCTGCGGAGCAAAGGATGTCGCAGAAAGCGGGGCGTTAATGGTGTCTGCTTTGAGTGAAATTTGCATTTCGGTCAGATACGCCGGATTACCGTTGCAGGTCAGCTTGAAGGCTTTGATATTTTCCTTGCCCCAGCTTTTGGCAACGGCGTTGTCAAAATCACTCCGGCTGACGGTTTTACCGTAATTTTCCGCAAGGAAATGACCGACGGCGCTGTTTTTCATTTCCTGATTCATTCTCACCATGGTGCCGAAATAGGCATCGGGATCAAAACCAAAGCAGACGCCATGTTTGGCATATTCGTAACGTTCCAGACAGGAGTTTCCACCCGCGCCCGGCATGACCTCGTTCAGCTTAGCCGCGCCGGAAAGCGACAGCCCGGTTTCGGCTGCTGCGCATTTGCGGCTGGCCTTCACTTCCGGCATGTTCGGGATAGGGCGCGTGGCGCAGCCAAACCGCATCCATCGACGTTCATCCACGCCGCGTGCGGCAATGGATTTCGGCAGGCCGGGCCATAGCCCGTGAACGGTCAGAAAATCGGTTTTATTGTCGCGCTCTTTTTGCAGACGACATTCATCCGGTTCATTGCGGTTACGCTCGACCATGCTTTGACAAAATCCCGTTTGCCAGGATAAAGCCAGCACATAGCGATCGAAATCGCCGTACTGCGTGGCCTTGAGGGGTTCGGCCTGTGCTGAGAAGAGACTGAGTGCAAGCGCTACTGCGCCAGACGGGATAACGATATCCTTCCTGAACATGTGATTTCCTGATTGGTTGTGCGCAATTCATTTTTGTGGGTTATTAAAGCACAAAAAGCGCCCGCAGGCGCTTTTAGGTAATCAGGAATTTCACTTAGGCGGCGCCGGGAACCAGCACTTCGGTAGCAATAATGACGATGATCAGCCCAACCAGCACCGGCACTGACGTGCGTTTCACCACTTCAAACGGCGAGATTTTGGCCATCCCTGCAACCGCCACCACCACACCTGAGACAGGCGAGATGGTACGACCCAGGTTTGAGGCCTGGAGCATGGGAATGGAAAGATAAGCCGGGTTGATACCGGACGAGTGAGCCAGCTTAGGGATCATCTCAACGAAGGCGTAAAATGGCGCATTCCCGGAACCGGTGGTCATTGCCGCCAGCATGGTCAGTACCACCAGGACCAGCATCAGGATAATACTGGCCGAGCCAAACGAGGTGGCGATGGAGATCAGGCTCTGGATAAAGCCGATCGTGCTCAGACCCTGGGCAAAGACACCTGCTGCAACCAACAGCATCACCACGCCAGCAAACGCATCTGCCATACCGCGATACGCGACCTCAAGGCCGGAGAAGACTTTTTGGGTGTTGAAACCGCGCACGAACTCCAGCACAGCGGCTAACAGCATACAGATAACCAGAATAGTAATAATGTGCAGCTGCGGGCCCCATTTCCCGTCAAAAATGAGCACGCCGATAATCGGCGTGAACGGCAAAATGGCATAGAACGCCGGCGCGGTGGTGGTGATTTCGCTTACATCCATCATTTCATGGCTGATGTTCTCTTTCTTATCGAGATAGCGCTGCCAGAAGAAATGCGCGATACCCATTCCCACAATGGCGACAATCGAGATCGGCAGCGTGGTTTTAAAGGCGAAGTCGATAAGCGACATTTCGGCTGCTTTCGCCGCCAGCACAACGTCACCTGACGTCGGGGAGAGAATAATGGCCGCCGGGGAGGCGCAAATTGCCGCCGCTGCCCCACGGCTGATGCCCACGTTCACCATCACCGGGAACAGCGTGGCCATTAACAGTACGCCAAGCCCGGTTGCCGATGAAACGGCCAGCGACATCAGGCAGGCGAGGAAATAGGCGGCAACCATCAACAGATACGGCGAGTTAATGTACTGCAGGGGTTTCGAGGCAAGCTTCACAACCATGTCGTTCGCGCCGATATGGGTCATATAGGCTGCAAAACCGCACAGCATCATGATCATCATACCCAGATCGCCACCGCGGCTCATGAGCAGGATTTTAATATATTCAACAATATCCGTAGCGGTGTAGCCCGTGCTGGCTGCGCTGGCAGGTAAAACCTGATGACCCATTACTGCACTGATTATCAGCAGCGTTAGACCACCGACAAATAAAACGCCCGTGGCTGAGTATCCTTTAATGATGTAGCGAGCTACACCCACAATGACGACGACCCCAATTAGGAGTTCGATAAACGTAAGCATGATTTCCCCTGTGTCTTTCTGCCCTGAGATATAAAAATTAATATAAAAAAAGAAGGATGAAAATGTGCCGAATTAATGGCCCGCCCTTGCTGATTAAAATCAATAAACAGACGACTAACGAACAGCATAACAGCGTTTTTGCCATGGCTAAGGCATTTATGTCATAAGGATCTTGACCGGCAAAGACAGCGTAACATGTCTATGTAATGATAACAAAATGTTAAACTTTTGTGTGGTCTGGCCTGTTAGTACTGGAGACCGTTAACAGACATTAGGCGTACATGATGTGGGTTTATTCGGGATAAGCAGAACGCCGCTTTAAGAATATTCCCGAAAAGCGGCCTGATATTTAAGAGTAGGGGTGATGCCGTTAAGGCTTGGTTCAATTATTCTATGTTAAACTTTGCCTCGAATATCAAGAATGGTAATTGCATTGTGATTGTACGTAATACTTTTTTCTCCATTTTATTGTTTATTATTGGCCAGTTAACGTTTTCTTCTGTTGCACAGGCAGAGAACAACGCGACGGATAAAGGTTGGTTCTCTACTTTTACGGATAATGTTTCGCAGACCTGGTCAGCGCCTGAACATTATGATCTCTATGTCCCGGCAATAACGTGGCATGCGCGCTTTGCTTACGACAAAGAGAAAACGGATAAATACAACGAGCGTCCCTGGGGAGCGGGTTTTGGTCAGTCGCGCTGGGATGATAAAGGAAACTGGCATGGCATCTATCTGATGGCCTTCAAAGACTCCTTTAACAAGTGGGAACCGATTGGCGGGTACGGCTGGGAAAAGACCTGGCGCCCGCTGGCGGATGAGAACTTCCACGTTGGTCTGGGCTATACCGCCGGGGTGACCGCGCGCGACAACTGGAAGTACATTCCGATCCCCGTATTGCTGCCTCTGGCCTCTGTTGGATACGGCCCTGCAACGTTCCAGATGACCTACATTCCGGGAACGTATAACAACGGTAACGTTTACTTCGCCTGGATGCGTTTTCAGTTTTAACTGACAAAACATTACCTGGTGGTGAAAAAACGTGCAGCCGTTGATTCGTAAGCGATAAAAATCTGTCAGTGAAAATTAACGCGACTTTAGTCACTTTTTGTCAAAGATCCGCTGGACAAAAGGTCCCACAATTGTTGTACTGGTAACCGACACAGCATTTGTGTCGTTTTTTAATGTAAAGGTAATTTTGATGTCTAAGATTAAAGGTAACGTTAAGTGGTTTAATGAGTCCAAAGGATTCGGTTTCATTACTCCTGAAGATGGCAGCAAAGACGTGTTCGTACACTTCTCTGCAATCCAGTCTAATGGTTTCAAAACTCTGGCTGAAGGTCAGCGTGTAGAGTTCGAAATCACTAACGGTGCCAAAGGCCCTTCTGCTGCTAACGTAATCGCTCTGTAATTCAGACGCGTCAGCAAGAATTTCAAAACCCGCTCATTGAGCGGGTTTTTTTCGTTATGAATCAGCCAAGCAGGTAAATTTTCAGGAAGCTGGCCACGATCAGTACGCTCAACAACACCATGCCTGCGCTCATCAGACTCTGTTTCATTTGTCACCCTCGTTCAGTATTGCCTTCAGAGTGACAGAGAAAAATTAAGCCAACATTAACGCTCCGGCAGTTAATGCGTGCTTACAGAGGAAAAAAGCCAAAATGCGATCCCCGTCATCGCGAAAGATCCGATCATGTTGATCGCGATATTCACCAGCGCCCAGCCGATACGTCCTTCCTGAAAGAGAAAAACCGTTTCCGCGGAAAAGGTTGAAAAGGTGGTCAAACCGCCGCAGAAGCCGGTGGTAATCAAGACTTTCCACATGGGATCGATGTGCGTCATCCGGTTAAACCAGGCCAGCCCCATACCAATAATAAAAGCACCAATCAGGTTGGCGGCCAGCGTTCCTAATGGAATCGCCTGGTGCAGGGGATTAAACCGCATACTCAGTAACCACCTCGCAACGCTCCCCGTGCCTCCACCAATAAAAACAGCTAAAAGGAGTTGTAACACGCTAAATACCTGCTATTTGATGTGTAAGAGTAGCGAGTTTAACGCTGTTTATAATGAGGGGACAAATATGTATGTTGCGGTAGGGCAGTTTGCGGTCACGCCTGACTGGCGGGTTAACGCAGTGCAGTGCGTTAACCTGATGATACAGGCCCGACAGAAAGGCGCGTCGCTGCTGGTGCTTCCTGAGGCGTTGCTGGCAAGGGATGATAACGACCCGGATTTGTCCGTGAAGTCTGCACAGGCCCTTGACGGCGAATTTTTACAACAGCTGCTCGCCCAGAGCGTAGGCAGTACGATGACCACCGTCTTAACCGTGCACGTTCCCTCAACGCCGGGTCGCGCAATGAATACGCTGGTGGCTATCCGTGACGGTGCCATTGTTGCGCGCTACGCCAAGCTTCATCTCTATGATGCGTTCAGCATCCAGGAGTCGCGACGCGTTGATCCGGGAGATGTCGTCCCACCGCTCATTGATATCGACGGGTTTAAGGTGGGGTTGATGACCTGCTATGACCTGCGTTTCCCGGAGCTGGCGGTGCATCTGGCGCTGCAGGGGGCGGAGGTGCTGGTATTGCCTGCCGCATGGGTTAAGGGGCCGCTAAAAGAGCAACACTGGGCTACGCTGCTTGCTGCACGCGCGCTGGACACGACCTGTTATGTTGTTGCCGCCGGGGAGTGCGGCAATAAAAACATCGGGCAGAGCAGGGTGGTTGATCCCCTGGGAGTGACGATTGCCGCCGCAGCGGAAGCGCCGGTTCTGCTGATGGCGGAGATAATTTTAGAAAGAGTTGCGCTTGCGCGTCAGCAATTACCTGTTCTTCGCAACCGTCGCTTTGCGCCACCGCAATTATTGTGATGTTTTTTTCAACAATGCTTGATTCACCTTGTTACAGATTGCTATTGTGTGCACGCGCCAAATGACCGTTAATACGATCGGGTTTTGGCGCTGAATGCAGCCTGTTTTAAGTAAAGAAGGTATCTATGGGTGAGATTAGTATTACCAAACTGCTGGTGGTTGCCGCACTGGTCGTCCTGCTGTTTGGTACCAAGAAGTTACGCACGCTGGGTGGTGACCTGGGGGCTGCCATCAAAGGCTTCAAGAAAGCGATGAACGACGATGACGCAGCCGCGAAGAAAAGCGCTGACGACATCCCGGCAGAGAAGCTTTCCCACAAAGAGTAACGGCAATGCCTGAGGGCTTGCGAAAAAAAACCGGCTCATGAGGCCGGTTTTTTTGCATTACTGTAAATGAATATTACGGTGTTATTTGACTTCTTCGCCTTTCGCCTGCATATCCGCATGGTAAGAAGAACGAACAAACGGACCACAAGCCGCGTGGGTAAAGCCCATCGCCAGCGCTTCGGCTTTCATCTCGTCAAATTCATCCGGGCTCACGTAGCGCTGTACCGGCAGGTGGTGACGGCTTGGCTGCAGATACTGGCCGAGCGTCAACATGGTCACACCGTGGCGGCGCAGATCGCGCATGACGTCGATGATTTCGTCATTGGTTTCACCCAGACCAACCATCAGACCTGACTTGGTCGGGATATGCGGATGTGCTTCTTTAAAGCGCTCCAGCAGCTTCAGAGACCAGTTATAGTCGGCTCCCGGACGCACCTGACGGTAAAGACGCGGAACGTTCTCCAGGTTGTGGTTAAACACATCTGGCGGCGTCGCGGTCAGGATATCCAGCGCGCGGTCCATACGGCCGCGGAAGTCAGGAACCAGCGTTTCGATTTTGATGTTCGGGCTTTTTTCGCGAATGGCAGTAATGCAGTCAGCGAAGTGCTGAGCCCCGCCATCACGCAGATCGTCGCGGTCAACGGAGGTGATAACCACATAACGCAGCGCCATGTCGGCGATGGTTTGCGCCAGTTTTTGCGGCTCGTTGGCATCGGGGGCCACCGGGCGGCCATGCGCCACGTCGCAGAATGGGCAGCGGCGGGTACAGATGGCACCCAGAATCATAAACGTCGCGGTGCCGTGATTGAAACATTCAGCAAGGTTCGGGCAAGAGGCTTCTTCACAAACAGAGTGAAGGCCATTCTTACGCATCGCCGCTTTGATCCCCTGGATACGCGAAGAGTCTGCCGGAAGTTTGATTTTCATCCATTCCGGTTTTCTTAACAGCGCCTCGCGCTCTGTAGCCACGTTTTTAACCGGGATAAGGGCCATTTTATCGGCATCGCGGTATTTAACACCGCGTTCCATCACAATGGGTTTACTCATAGCGTGCGTGTTCCAGTTGCGAATATCGAAGGAAAGCGTTTCAATTCAAGGGAATGTTGTATTTATCAACTATTTTTGAACGAACGACAGGCAGTATATCATTTATAGGGGCGTTAAAGCAGCCTGCCAGGTCGCCAATTTGTAAAATAGTTGTTGTTTTGTGCCTTTTGCCCTGCGAGCGGCAGGGACGTGCACGGGTACGCTCTGTCAGAAGGCCTGACGGATAATGCGGATGACGTTTTCCAGTACCGGATCGCGCAAGCTGAGCTTGTTGTAATGCAGTGAAATCTCGATAGATTCTGCATTGAGCTGGCTTAGCGGAATACTCTCCAGCGGCCAGCATTTCCGCAGCAGGTTATACAGGCGTGAAGGCATGATGCACAGCATATCGCTGCTGCCAATCAGGGATGCGGTGGTGAACATATTGTAACTGCTGAAACTGATCTGACGTTCCGGGAAAATTTCGTCAATACGCTGACGCAGAGCGTGATTAGATTGCCCTTCGGTCATGAAAGACGAGTGGTCGTAGTTGCGCAGGTTTTCAATGGATAACGGCTCGCTGAGGACGGGGTGCTGCTTGCGGCAAACCAGCACCAGGTTATCGGCGTAAAGCACATTTTGCCCCAGCGCTCGGGCGCTAAAGCTGCCGCTTTCGATGACCAGGTCCGTCTGGAACTGAGCAAGCTGAACGTCAGGTTCGTTAAGAGGCACATTGCGAAGCAGAAGCTGAGGCGCATGCTCTTTCACTGCCTGAAAGATCGCGGGCATCACCAGCACGCCGACAGAAGGGGAGCAGCCGATGGTGATGGTTCTCTGTTTGTCATAGCTTCCGGTTAAATCCAGCGCACCCAGAATCGACTCCAGCCCCTGGCTGATGTATTCGTGGAGATGTGTCGCATAGGCCGTTGGCGTGACGCCCTGGCCCTTACGGATAAATAAGGGGTCGGGAAATATAGCCCGTAGCTTTTGAATTGACTGACTTATTGCCGATGGCGTGAGATTAAGAATTTTCGCAGCATTAACGATACCCTTATGGACATATACTGCCTCAAAAATAGTCAGTAAATTGAGATCAATATTACGTAAAGTCCGAAAAATTTGCGGCTTATCTTCGCCACCAGGGTCATTCAGGCGTTTGGCTGGTAAATTATTATACTCCACGCTTTCACTCCGTATACATTCACAACATGAATGATAGTTCAATTTATTTATTATGCTTGTAGAGATTCGTAAAGTGTTGCTTTTGTTCCACTTGTTTATCAAAAACAAACAGTTGTGTGATTATCACTCAAGTTACTTAGCCTGTGTATGCCGTGCTGTCCGGAGGCTAAATAATATGTAAGGGCAATATTCGGGCGCTTCGAAAATATAGAATCTGCGGATTATTGTAAAGCGTAAAAGCGGTAAATAAACAGTGGCCCGTCAAATTATCGAGCCATTCTGGATGATATATTAAGCAGGGATATATTCGTGCGGGGGATTGTTAAGTAGTGCTAACACATTCTTCAGAAGCACGGGACGTATATTTTCTGGCGTAGCGGTATCGACCCACTGGCGCATTTGCGTCATTTCCATGCCGGCGTAGCCGCAGGGGTTTATGCGCTGGAAAGGCGTAAGATCCATATTAATATTCAATGCCAGACCGTGGAAGGAACAACCTTTACGAATACGTAGCCCCAGAGAGCAGATCTTCATTTCGCCAACGTAGACGCCCGGCGCATCGGCACGCGGATGCGCGTCAATCCCATACTCCGCCAGCGTGTTGACGACGGTCTGTTCCAGTAACGTCACCAGTTCACGTACGCCAAGCTTTCTGCGCTTCAGATTAAGCAGGACGTACATGACCTGCTGACCCGGACCGTGGTAAGTCACCTGTCCGCCACGATCGCTCTGGATCACCGGGATATCGCCCGTCATTAATAAGTGTTCCGCTTTTCCCGCCTGGCCCTGCGTAAATACCGGCAGATGTTCGACCAGCCAAATCTCATCAGGGGTTGTGTCATCGCGTGAATCGGTGAACTCGTGCATAGCCTGAGAGACAGGCTCATAAGGTTGCAGCCCGAGATGACGGACCAGAATTTTATCCTGATACAAAACGCGTCTCCGAAGACGAGAAACAAAAGATGAGGGGGAGTATATCACAGCGGGGAAGAGGGGTTACCCGGTAAACCGGGTAACCGCAAAGGGACTACAGCACCATACGAACGATTTCGATATTGCCGAGCTCTTCGTACAGCGTCTCAACCTGCTCGATATGTGTGGCAGTGATGGTAATAGAAACCGAGTGGTAGTTGCCCTTGCTGCTTGGTTTTACTGACGGAGAGTAGTCACCCGGCGCATGGCGCTGTACCACTTCAACCACCTGATCAACCAGCTCAGGTTTCGCCAGACCCATTACTTTGTAGGTAAACGGGGTAGGGAATTCAAGCAGTTCGTTAAGTTTGGTTTTCATGTCAGCTCCGGCGTAACGTCAAAATGAATAACTCCCACGTCAGGTGGGAGTTATCAGGATACTTAGTATATGGGGATCAAAATCACACTTTCAAGTGTTCGATTTTTAGCCAAACCAGTGATGGAACATCAGTTTAATGTAATCAATGATTTTGCCGAAGAAATTGCCTTCAGGAATTTCTTCCAATACCACGAGTGGACGCTGGTCGATCGTTTTACCGTCCAGCTGGAAGTTGATGGTACCCACCACCTGGTTTTTATGCAGCGGGGCATGCAGTTCGGTGGTGTTGAGCACATAGCTTGCTTTCAGATCCTTCATACGACCGCGTGGAATGGTCAGGTAGAGGTCTTTATCCACGCCCAGAGAAGCACGATCGTTATCGCCGAACCAGACGGGTTCAGAAGCAAATTCTTTGCCTGCTTTCAGCGGGTTCACGGTTTCGAAGAAACGGAAGCCCCAGGTCAGCAGCTTCTTACTCTCGGTTTCGCGACCTTTAAAGGTGCGACCACCCATCACGGCAGAGATCAGGCGCATCTGTCCTTCAGTGGCAGAGGCCACCAGGTTGTAACCGGCTTTGTCGGTGTGGCCGGTTTTGATGCCGTCAACGTTCAGGCTGTTATCCCACAGCAGGCCGTTACGGTTGGTCTGACGAATGCCGTTGAAGGTGAACTCTTTCTCTTTGTAGATAGAGTACTCGTTAGGTACGTCGCGGATCAGCGCCTGACCAATCAGCGCCATATCACGTGCGGAGCTGTACTGACCGTCTGCATCGAGACCGTGTACGGTCTGGAAATGGCTGTTCTTCAGACCCAGGGCATTTACGTAGCTGTTCATCAGGCCCACGAACGCATCCTGACTACCGGCGGCGAAATCGGCCATGGCCACGCAGGCATCGTTACCGGACTGCAGGTTAATGCCACGAATTAACTGAGAAACCGGAACCTGCATTCCCGGTTTCAGGAACATCAGCGAGGAACCTTTGAAAACAGGGTTCCCGGTAGCCCACGCATCGTTGCCGATGGTGACCAGATCCGTCTCTTTGAACTTACCGGCTTTCATTGCCTGGCCGATGACGTAGCTGGTCATCATTTTGGTCAGGCTGGCCGGGTCACGGCGGGCATCGGCATTCTGTTCTGCCAGCACTTTGCCAGAGTTGTAATCGATCAGGATGTAGGATTCCGCGTCGATTTGCGGAACGCCAGGGATCATGGTCTTGATATTCAGGTCATCAGCATGAGCTGCAGAGAGTGCAGCCGCGCAAAGGGCCGTGGTCAGCGCCATGCGCTGCACAAAACGAGCAGAAAAAGTGGTCTTCATGGTCAGAACTACGACATCCGTGATGGAATTAAAAAAAGTGCCTTACTATAGCAAATGCTATTCAGGCAGGCATCCGACTTTAAGCATGAGTTTGTGAATGTGTTTTACACAAACTGACATTTCGGATACCGCCGATTAATTACTTCGTAACAGCGATAAAGGACTGCAGCTGTGCCTCGCTCTGCAAACGCTGCTGCAGGGATGCCGCCTGCGACTTGCTGGCAAACGGCCCCATCTGAATACGCCAGACCGCGCCGTTTTGCTCAACGCGTCCTGGCACGCCAAACTGCTGGCTCAGACGCTGCTGATACTGCTGGGCACGGGCCCGATCGCTCACTGCGCCCACCTGGACGACAAAGCCGCCGCTGGCTGCTGCGGGAGCGGCAACGGCTGCGCTCTGGGTCGTGACCGGAGCCGTTACCGGGGCAGGCTGCTGCACGACGGGGGCGGCAACAGGGGCTGGCGTCGGCTCACTGCCCTCCAGCACGCCCGAGGCTAAGTTCGTTGGTGCGCCAAGGAAGCCGCTGCTTTTTACCGGTGCGCCAGTGGCATCATCGCTTTGCAGCGTGTCATTGCTGATTGGGCGTATTTCTCCCGCCGGCTGAGAAGGCTCTGCCGGCGAGGAGACGCTTCCCATGCCGCCGTCCAGATTTGGGCGGTCGGGGAGGGCATAGGTCTGTTTCGCCACCGTGGTACACGCGGTTCCCGGTCCGGAGAGCGAACCATCCTGCGCCACGATAATTGGGTCAATGCGAACTTTGGTGTTGTTCGAGGTATTCAGGCGATCGGCAGACGCGCGGGACAGGGAAATCACCCGGTCATTACCGTACGGGCCGCGGTCGTTAATACGCACGACGATCATACGGCCGTTCGCCAGGTTGGTGATACGGGCGTAGCTAGGGATAGGTAGCGTGGGGTGCGCCGCAGTCAGCTGCATTGGGTCAAATGTTTCACCCGATGCCGTCAGGTTACTGCCCGGCTCAGCATCATAAATGGCGGCAAAGCCAGCCTGGCTAAAGCGGGACGGATCCTGCACAATTTTGTAGCTTTTGCCGTCGCGCTCGTAATCCTGATTCGCGCTGGCATTCAGCGGTTCATAAACGGGATCGGCACCGCTAATTTCAACGATTGGGCCATTACACACCGCAGGCTGCGGCGGCGCGACGGTTGCCTGTTGCTGACCATCATCACTTGTACAGGCCGCAAGTAAACTTGCCGCAATGCAGATACCCAGCCACTGCTTACGCATTCCGATCCCCTTATTTTTATACGCTTTTTGACAACATTTTTCTGTGGGTGTGGATCGACATCACGATACCAAACCCGGCCATCAACACGATCAGTGCCGAGCCTCCGTAACTCACCAGCGGCAGCGGTACACCTACCACCGGCAGAATACCACTCACCATACCAATATTTACGAAGACATAAACGAATAAAATCAACATCAGTCCGCCTGCCATGACGCGGCCGAAGGTGGTCTGCGCGCGGGCCGCAATCCACAAACCTCGCATGATGAGCAGCACGTAGAGCGCCAGCAGGATCAGGATGCCAACCAGTCCCAGCTCTTCCGCCAGTACCGCAAAGATAAAGTCGGTGTGGCGCTCCGGTAAAAACTCCAGCTGCGACTGGGTACCGTGCAGCCAGCCTTTACCGCGCAGGCCGCCGGAGCCAATCGCAATCTTGGACTGAATAATATGATAGCCCGCACCGAGCGGATCGGTTTCCGGATCGAGAAGCATCATGACGCGCTGGCGCTGGTAGTCATGCATCAGGAAGAACCACAGGATAGGGATAAACGCTGCAACCAGCACCACCGCGATACCAATCAGACGCCAGCTTAAGCCCGACAGGAACAGGACAAACAGGCCGGAGAGGGCGATAAGGATCGAGGTGCCGAGGTCAGGCTGCGCCGCAACCAGCAGTGTCGGCAGGAATATCAGCACCAGGGCGATAGCGGTATTTTTCAGCGACGGCGGACAGACGTCGCGGTTGATAAAGCGCGCCACCATCAGCGGGACTGCGATTTTGGCAATCTCCGAGGGCTGGAAACGAACAACGCCCAGATCCAGCCAGCGCTGTGCCCCTTTTGAGATGGCACCGAACGCATCTACCGCCACCAGCAAAATAATACAGAAGATGTAGAGATAGGGCGCCCAGCCTTCATAGACGCGCGGCGGGATCTGCGCCATTACCACCATAATGACCAGACCCATCGCGATCTGGCCGATCTTGCGTTCCATCATGCCGATGTCCTGGCCGCTGGCGCTCCAGATAACCAGGGCGCTGTAAACCAGCAGGGCCAGCAGGATCAGCAGCATGGCTGGGTCGATGTGAATTTTATCCCACAGCGATTTTTTATTTGGATTATCCGTCATGATTATTGGTCCTCCGCCGCAGCGGCGGCCGGATTTTCAGCCGGCAGTTCGGTGTTGTTATCACCCAGCATAATGTGGTCCAGGATTTGGCGCATGATGGTCCCTACCGCCGGGCCAGCGCCGCCGTTCTCCAGAATCATTGCCACCGCCACCTGCGGGTTATCATAAGGGGCAAACGCCGTCATCAGCTTATGGTCACGCAGACGTTCGGCAATGCGGTGTGCGTTATAGGTTTCATTGGCTTTCAGGCCAAAGACCTGCGCCGTACCGGATTTCGCGGCCACTTTATATGGCGTACCGGCGAAATACTTGTGCGCGGTTCCGTTTGGACGGTTTGCCACACCGTACATACCGTCTTTCGCTATTTCCCAGAAGCCGGAATGGATGTCGCCTACCGGCGCTTCATGGGGCTGCACCCACGGCACTTTTTTGCCATCTTCAACGGTGCTTTGCAGCAGATGCGGAACTTTCACCACGCCGTCGTTAATGAGGATCATCATCGCTTTGTTCATCTGAAGCGGGGTGGCCGTCCAGTAACCCTGGCCGATACCCACCGGTATGGTATCACCCTGATACCACGGCTTCTTAAAGCGCTTCAGCTTCCACTCACGGGTTGGCATGTTGCCGGAGCGCTCTTCAGCCAGATCCACGCCGGTGTAGTGCCCGTAGCCGAATTTGCTCATCCACTCAGACAGGCGGTCAATGCCCATGTCATACGCCACCTGGTAGAAGAAGGTATCCGCAGATTCTTCCAGAGATTTCGTAACGTTCAGATGGCCGTGGCCCCATTTCTTCCAGTCGCGATAGCGTTTTTCAGAGCCCGGTAGCTGCCACCAGCCCGGGTCAAACAGGCTGGTATTGCGGTTGATGACGCCCGCGCTCAGCGCCGAGACCGCCACGTACGGTTTAACCGTTGATGCCGGCGGGTAAACGCCTTGCGTGGCGCGGTTCACCAGCGGGGTGTTAGGGTCATTCAGCAGGCCGGAGTAGTCTTTGCTGGAGATGCCGTCAACAAAGAGGTTCGGGTCATAGCTTGGCATAGAAACCATCGCCAGAATGCCGCCGGTGCGCGGGTCGGTGACCACCACGGCGGCGCGGCTACCCGCCAGCAGGGTTTCAATATACTGCTGCAGTTTGAGATCGAGCGTCAGATAGACGTCGTGCCCCGCCTGAGGCGGCACTTCCTTAAGCTGGCGGATGACGCGGCCACGGTTGTTAACCTCAACTTCTTCATAGCCGGTCTGCCCGTGCAGGACATCTTCGTAGTAGCGTTCAATCCCCAGCTTGCCGATATCGTGCGTCGCGGCGTAGTTCGCCAGCTTGCCGTCTTTATCGAGGCGCTCGACGTCTTTATCGTTAATCTTGGAAACGTAGCCAATCACATGCGTCAGCGCGGATCCGTAAGGATAGTAGCGACGCTTGTAACCCTTCACTTCCACACCGGGGAAGCGGTACTGGTTCACCGCAAAACGGGCGACCTGGACTTCCGTCAGATTGGTTTTAACCGGAATGGAGGTGAAACGGTGAGAGCGGGCGCGCTCTTTTTTGAAGGCCGCGATATCATCATCGTTGAGATCGACAACGCTCCTTAGGGCTTCCAGCGTACTCTGCACGTTATCGACCTTCTCCGGCATCATCTCGACTTGATAGATGGTGCGGTTTAACGCCAGAGGGGTGCCGTTACGGTCGTAGATAATGCCGCGGCTGGGTGCGATAGGCACCAGCTTAATGCGGTTTTCGTTAGAACGCGTCTGGTAATCGGTAAAGCGGACAATTTGCAGATTATAAAGGTTGGCGATCAGCACGCCGGTAAGCAGCAAAATCCCCGTAAAGGCGACCAGCGCCCGGCGCACAAACAGCGCGGACTCAGCCGTATAGTCGCGAAAAGAATTCTGTAGTTTCATCCGCTGCTTAATCTACCCTGGTCAGTCATTACTCGCGGTGATAGGGGTGGTTGGTAGTAATGCTCCACGCGCGATACAAGCTTTCCGCCACCAGGACCCGCACGAGCGGGTGGGGCAGCGTCAGCGCAGAGAGAGACCAACTTTGTTCTGCTGCCGCTTTGCAGGCGGGGGATAACCCTTCAGGTCCGCCAATCAACAGACTGACGTCGCGGCCATCCTGCTTCCAGCGCTCCAGTTCATGCGCCAGCTGCGGCGTATCCCAGGGTTTACCTGGAATATCAAGGGTGACGATGCGGTTCTTGCCTGCGGCAGCAAGCATCAGTTCACCCTCTTTGTCGAGAATACGTTTGATATCCGCGTTCTTACCGCGCTTCCCGGCGGGGATCTCCACCAGTTCGAACGGCATGTCTTTGGGAAAACGACGCAGATATTCAGTAAAACCGGTTTGTACCCAGTCCGGCATTTTGGTGCCGACGGCGACCAGCTGCAACTTCACGCATTAACCCCAGAGTTTTTCCAGCTCATACAGGCGACGGCTCTCTTCCTGCATGACGTGGACAATCACATCGCCGAGGTCAACAACCACCCAGTCAGCGGTCGCTTCACCTTCAACGCCAAGCGGTAAGAGTCCTGCTGCGCGCGATTCCTGAACCACATGGTCGGCAATCGAAACAACATGACGCGTAGAGGTACCGGTGCAGATAATCATGCAGTCGGTAATACTGGATTTACCCTTAACGTCGATAGCGATGATGTCCTGACCTTTCAGGTCATCAATTTTGTCGATAACAAAATCCTGGAGTGCTTTACCCTGCAAGTTTTCCCCCTGGGTGAATGAGATTGTACAACTATGAATTCGTGGCCAGACAGTATACCTGAACTGACGCCCCTGTCGGGACAAATGTCACCGTCCGGGCTTTTGAAGGCGGGTATCATCCCACCCTCCGCCTGAGATTGCATCGCCATTTTTGTAAAACAATTTCTGTAAAGCAACGATCGGCGGGAAAGTCTGGCAGCGGAGGATAACAGTATGGCTTAACCTGTCAAGGCAGGATAATCAATATGCTGCTTTTTATGCCCTCCGGCTATTTATCTGCGGTTTTCTGATACAACCCGTGCTTATGAATATACGCCAGCACCGGGGCAGGCAGCAGATCGTCACAGGCTAAACCCTGCTGTAAACGTTCGCGAATAACGGTCGCAGAGATGTCGAACCACGGCGTCTCCGCAAGATAAATCTTCCCGGCGGGCTGGTTGTGAAGATCTTCAACGTTATCGGTGAGATGGTCTTCAAGCCACTGCTGATATTGCGCTTCGCGCATGGTCAGCGGGTAGCCCGGACGGCGGCAGACGAGCAGGTGGCTGTTCCCCAGAATGGTTTCATACTTGTGCCACGTGGGGAAGTTGAGCAGGGAGTCCTGACCGATGATAAAGGCGAGCGGCTGGTCAGGCCCTTGCTCGGCCCGCCACTCCTGCAGCGTTTGCGACGTCCACGAGGGGGTGTCGCGACGCAATTCCCGTTCATCCAGCCTGAAGAGCGGCTTATCCGCGATAGCCAGAGCGAGCATCTCTTTGCGCTGCTCGCTGGTTGCTTCAGGCTGGGGGCGGTGCGGCGGAACATTATTGGGCATGATGGTAACGCGCTGCAGGCCGATCAGATTTGCCAGAATTTCTACCGGCTTCAGATGCCCGTAGTGTACCGGGTCAAAGGTGCCGCCATACAGGGCCTGTAAAGAGTGCATACTATCCATCAATAAATACGTCAGCCAGTGCCTTGTGGCAGAGCAGCAGGGAAAGGCTTTCCAGCTCCGCCCACACTGACTGGCCGTAATCTTGTTTTAGGGTAAGCTCGGCGCGCATCAGAAGCTGCACCGCCTGGCGCAGCTGTTCATGGCTCAGGCGGTTGATGGCCTCGGTGGTCATTGCCCGCCGGTTTTGCCACACCCGGTGTTTATCAAACAGGGAGCGTAACGGCGTATGGGCCGACTGGCGCTTGAGCGTTATCAGCAGCAACAGTTCGCGCTGCAGCGTGCGCAGCAGGATGACGGGTTCACTGCCCTCCAGGCGCAGCTGCTGGAGAATATGCAGGGCGCGTTTGCTTTTCGCCGACAACAGAGCATCCACCCAGTGGAAAGGCGTGAAGTGTGCGGCATCGTTAACGGCCTCCTCAACGCGCGGTAAGGTCAGCTTGCCGTCCGGCCAGAGCAGGGAGAGCCTGTCCAGCGCCTGTGCCAGGGCCAGCAGGTTGCCTTCATAGCAGTAGCAGAGCAGTTGGTTCGCCGCATCGTCCAGTTGAAGGTTGTGCTGCTTCGCTCTCGCGGCGACCCATTTAGGCAGGTGCGCCTGCTCAGGCGTCTGGCACGTGACCAGCACCGCGTGGGTCGCGAGCTGGGTGAACCATGCCGCGTTTTCCTGCGCTTTGGTGAGCTTGCTGCCGCGCACAATTAACAGCAGATCGCTGTGTAACAGGCTGACCAGCGTGGCGAGTTGCTCATTGATGGCCGCGTTAGGGCCGTTCTCCGGCAGCAGGATCTGGATTGTCTGGCGCGACGCAAAAAGGCTCATCGCCTGACAGAGTGAGAAGAGGGCGTTCCAGTCGGTGGCGTTATCCACCTGAACGGTATGGTGTTCATCAAAGCCCTGAGCCGCGGCCGCATGCCGCACGGCATCCAGGCTTTCCTGAAGTAGTAACGGGTCGTTTCCGAGCAGCAGATACGCCGCGCGCAGCCCTTCATTGAGCTGCGCGCGGAGTTGTTCAGGATACAGCCTGATCATCATTTACCCAGAGAGGTAGAAACAGGAGGCGTACTGGCATCCGGTTTTTCAATAATGTCAGAGCCTTCTCGGTTAGACGCTGCAATACCCGGCAGTTTGCGGATCAGCTGTTCCGCCGCCTTGTCGTACATTTCGTTGATGATAATCTGCTGTTCGGCATCTTTTGCCAGCGCGGTTTGCGGGTTATCAAAGAACGAACGATACACTTTTGCGCTGATCGGATAGATGTCTTTACCCGGGATCAGTACAGCCGCGTTGACCGACAGCACCATCTGATATTCAGCCGTGCGGCCGTCCTGGAAGATGGACGCCGTATCCTGGCCCAGCGTCATTCCCAGTACGCGCAGAGACGGTACATCCTGGCGCAGCGTACCTTTCTCAATAAGCTCAACGCCGTTCAGGCGCAGCTGATTACGAATGGCCCGGCTGAGCGGTCCGTTTGGATCCCCGGAATCAAAGATCATTGTTTTCATCTCAGCAGGCACCGCCGTGGTGTTGCGCAGATGCCAGCCACAGCCAGCGGTGACAAGCACCGCCAAAGATAAGAGTATTGTTGCCAGTTGTCGCACGTTTCCTCCCGCGCTTAGCCAACGACCAGATTGAGCAGTTTACCCGGTACGTAGATCGCTTTACGTAAGGTAACGCCCTCAAGATATTTCGCAACCAGAGGTTCCTGGCCCGCGCGCTCGCGAACCTGATCTTCAGTTGCATCGACCGCCACGGTAATTTTACCACGGACTTTGCCGTTGACCTGGACCACCACCAGCGTGGTGTTTTCCACCATCGCTGCTTCGTCAGCCACCGGCCACGGCGCGTTGTCGATATCGCCTTCGCCTTTCAGCTCCTGCCACAGGGTGAAGCTGACGTGTGGCGTGAACGGGTTAAGCATGCGAACCACGGCCAGCAGCGCTTCACGCATGATGGCACGATCCTGCTCGCCGTCCTGCGGGGCTTTCGCCAGCTTGTTCATCAGTTCCATAATAGCCGCAATTGCGGTATTGAAGGTCTGACGACGACCAATATCATCGGTCACTTTCGCGATCGTTTTATGAACATCACGACGCAGCGCCTGCTGATCTTCGCTCAGCGCAGCGGCGTTCAGTGCCGGAGCATCACCCTGTGCGGTATGTTCGTACACCAGCTTCCAGACGCGTTTCAGGAAGCGGTTCGCGCCTTCTACGCCGGATTCCTGCCACTCAAGGGTCATATCAGCCGGAGAAGCAAACATCATGAACAGACGTACGGTGTCCGCGCCGTAACGCTCAACCATCACCTGCGGGTCGATGCCGTTGTTTTTAGACTTGGACATCTTGCTCATGCCGGTATAAACCAGTTCATGGCCTTCAGCGTCTGTCGCCTTCACGATACGGCCTTTCTCGTCGCGCTCAACGATCGCATCAACCGGAGAAACCCAGTTACGCTCTCCGTTCGCGCCAACGTAGTAGAAGGCGTCTGCCAGCACCATACCCTGGCACAGCAGCTGTTTAGCAGGCTCGTCAGAGTTCACCATGCCGGCATCGCGCATCAGCTTATGGAAAAAGCGGAAGTAGAGCAGGTGCATGATGGCGTGTTCGATACCACCAATATAGATATCTACCGGCAGCCAGTAGTTGGCGGCGTCAGAATCCAGCATGCCTTCTTTGTACTGCGGGCAGGTGTAGCGCGCGTAGTACCAGGAGGACTCCATAAAGGTATCGAAGGTGTCGGTTTCACGCAGCGCAGGCTGGCCGTTAACGGTGGTTTTGGCCCACTCAGGATCGGCTTTGATCGGGCTGGTGATGCCGTCCATAACCACGTCTTCCGGCAGGATCACGGGCAGCTGATCTTCAGGCGTTGGCATGACGGTGCCGTCTTCGAGGGTCACCATTGGAATTGGCGCACCCCAGTAACGCTGACGGGAGACGCCCCAGTCGCGCAGACGGAAGTTCACTTTACGCTCGCCCACGCCCAGTGAGGCCAGCTTATCGGCGATGGCGTTGAAGCCCTCTTCGAAGCTGAGGCCGCTGAACTCACCGGAGTTGAACAGGGTGCCTTTTTCGGTCAACGCCTGCTCGGACAGGTCAGGTTCAGAACCATCGGCGGCCAGAATAACGGCTTTAATCGGCAGGTTGTATTTGGTGGCAAACTCGTAGTCACGCTGATCGTGACCCGGAACGGCCATGACTGCACCTGTACCGTACTCCATCAGAACGAAGTTTGCTGCCCAGACCGGGATCGCTTCGCCCGTCAGCGGGTGCTTAGCATAGAAGCCCGTCGCAACGCCTTTTTTCTCCATCGTCGCCATGTCGGCTTCGGCCACTTTCGTGTTGCGGCATTCGTCGATGAAGGTCGCCAGTTCCGGGTTGTTCTCTGCTGCTTTCTGCGCCAGCGGGTGACCTGCGGCCACGGCCAGATAGGTCGCACCCATGAAGGTGTCCGGACGGGTGGTGTAGACGGTCAGGGGCTGGTCGTAGTTCTCAACGTTGAAGGTAATTTCCACGCCTTCAGAACGGCCGATCCAGTTGCGCTGCATGGTCTTAACGGTGTCAGGCCAGTGATCCAGCGTATCCAGATCGTTCAGCAGTTCGTCAGCGTAAGCGGTGATTTTGATAAACCACTGCGGGATCTCTTTACGCTCAACTTTGGTGTCGCAGCGCCAGCAGCAGCCGTCGATAACCTGCTCGTTCGCCAGAACGGTCTGGTCATTCGGGCACCAGTTAACGGCAGAGGTCTTCTTATACACCAGGCCTTTTTTGTACAGCTCGGTGAAGAACTTCTGCTCCCAGCGGTAGTATTCCGGGGTACAGGTCGCCAGCTCGCGGCTCCAGTCATAGCCGAAGCCCAGCATTTTGAGCTGGTTTTTCATGTACGCGATGTTGTCGTACGTCCACGGTGCCGGAGCGGTATTGTTTTTCACCGCTGCGCCTTCTGCAGGCAGGCCGAACGCATCCCAGCCGATTGGCTGCAGAACGTTTTTGCCCAGCATGCGCTGGTAACGGGCGATCACATCACCGATGGTGTAGTTACGCACGTGGCCCATGTGTAGTCGACCAGAAGGATAGGGAAGCATCGACAGGCAGTAATACTTCTCTTTGCTCTCGTCTTCGGTTACTTCAAAGGTGCGCTTCTCGTCCCAGTGTTGCTGGACTTTTGATTCTATCTCTTCCGGGCGGTATTGCTCTTGCATGGCAGCCAGTGGTCCTGTGTTCAATACAGCTACAAAAATGTAGCCAATGGATGTGGTAATTCAGATCCGCATAGCATAGCCCAAACGCCCGCGTCAAAACAGCCTTTCGCGCAATTGCACTTTGCAGGAATTTACCGGGTCTGTGCTTCACCTGACAAAGCGGCGGCGAAATAAGGTCTATTATTAGAAATAGTTATTTACCCGGGAGGCAAAATGATGAACAAGGTTGCTCAATTTTACCGCGAACTGGTGGCGACACTGACGGAACGGCTGCGTAACGGCGAGCGCGATATTGACGCGCTGGTCGAACAGGCGCGTGAACGGGTGACGCAAACGGGTGAGTTAACGCGAACCGAAGTGGAAGAGGTGACGCGCGCCGTACGCCGCGATCTGGAAGAGTTCGCGCGCAGCTACGAAGAGAACCAGGATGAGATCGCCGACAGCGTCTTTATGCGGGTGATCAAAGAGAGCCTGTGGCAGGAGCTGGCGGATATTACCGATAAAACCCAGCTGGAGTGGCGCGAGGTGTTCCAGGATTTAAATCATCACGGCGTGTACCAGAGCGGTGAAGTGGTGGGGCTGGGGAATCTGGTGTGCGAGAAGTGCCATCACCATATTGCGGTATATACGCCGGATGTGTTGCCGCTGTGCCCGAAGTGCGGGCACGATCAGTTCCAGCGTCGCCCGTTTGAGCCATAAGTAAAAGCGCAGTTTAGTTCCCTCTCCCCGTGGGAGAGGGCCAGGGTGTGGGCGTCAGGCCGCACAATAGTAAGCAAGTCTTTCCGCCAGCAAATCCACAAACGCCTCCCGGTCGATATCCACCATCAGCGTCGTATTCGGTTTATTCCCCGTCAGCGAATAGTAATCCACCACCGTCATCCCCTGGGTATATTTCCCCTGCGTCTCCACGCCAACCCATCTGTCCACCGTGGTAAACATTTCAGGCTTCAGCAGCCAGGCGATGGTGCACGGGTCATGCAGCGGCGCGCCGTGAAAGCCCCATTTCTCGGCTTTGTGATACTCCATAAAGAAGTCGAGCAGCTCGGCTACGGTTGTCGCAACCGGGTTGCCCACGGCGCGGAAGCGCTCAATATCGTCTGCCATAATCTGTGCCCGATGCGTCACGTCCAGCCCCGCCATCACAATCGGCAGGCCCGACTGGAAGACGATCTCCGCCGCTTCCGGATCAACAAAGATGTTGAATTCGGCCGCAGGCGTCCAGTTCCCTAGCCCCATAGCCCCACCCATAATCACAATACGGGCGATTTTACCGCGCAGTTCCGGATGGCTGTTCAGCAGGAGCGCAACGTTGGTCTGCGGGCCGGTAGCCACCAGCGTCACGGGCTCTGCGCTTTCACGCAGTATCTTCGCCATCAGCTCCACGGCGGTGCAGTTTTGCGGTGCAAAGCCCGGCTCCGGCAGCGCCGGGCCATCCAGCCCACTTTCACCGTGAACGTTGTCGGCAATGATCAGCTCGCGCATCAGCGGCTTAACGGCGCCGCCTGCGACAGGAATATCGGTGCGTTTCAGCAGCGTCAGCATTCGTAAAACGTTGCGCAGGGTTTTGTCCGGCGTCTGATTTCCGGCGGACGAGGTGACCGCTTTCACGTCCAGTTCAGGGGAGGCAAGCGCGAGGACGAGCGCGATCGCGTCATCATGACCCGGATCGCAGTCGAGAATTATAGGGTGTGCCATAGCGTTCTCCATTCTTAGCATTATTTTGTGACAAGGTTAACGCTGCGATGTGACGCCGAATAGAAAAAGAGATCTAAAGCGTGAAGCAGTGCGCAATCCGCAGATTGCGCACCGAGAAGATTAATGAAGAATTTTCGCGAGGAAATCTTTGGCGCGTTCGGATTTCGGGTTGGCGAAGAACTCTTCTTTCGGTGAGTCTTCGACAATTTTCCCTTCGTCCATGAAGATCACGCGGTTGGCCACTTTACGGGCGAAGCCCATTTCGTGCGTCACCACCATCATGGTCATCCCTTCGTGCGCCAGCTCGACCATCACGTCCAGCACTTCGTTGATCATTTCTGGATCGAGCGCTGACGTGGGCTCATCGAACAGCATCGCCACCGGATCCATGCACAGTGCGCGCGCAATCGCCACACGCTGCTGCTGGCCGCCGGAAAGCTGTGCCGGGAACTTATCGGCATGTGCAGAAAGCCCCACGCGCTCCAGAAGCTTGAGCCCCTTTTCGCGCGACGCTTTTTTATCACGCTTGAGCACTTTGACCTGAGCCAGCGTCAGGTTCTCAATAATGGACAGATGAGGGAACAGCTCAAAATGCTGGAACACCATGCCGACGTGAGAGCGAAGCTGGGCCAGGTTGGTTTTCTTGTCGTTCACTTTCGTGCCGTTAACAACAATTTCGCCCTGCTGCACAGGCTCCAGACCATTAACCGTTTTGATCAGCGTAGACTTACCGGAACCGGACGGCCCGCACACCACCACCACATCGCCTTTTTTGACTTCGGTGGAGCAGTCGGTCAGCACCTGAAAGTGCCCATACCATTTAGAAACATTTTTCAGGGAAATCATTATACCGTCCTTTTCTTCAGCCAGCTGACCAACAGCGACGCGCTTAAACTAATCACAAAATAGACCGCACCCGCGAAGAGCACCATCTCGACCTGCGTACCATCGCGTTCACCTATTGTCGACGCGGTACGGAAGAAGTCCGCCAGGCTCAGAACGTAAACCAGAGAGGTATCCTGGAACAGCACGATACCCTGGGTCAGCAGGAGCGGAACCATGGCGCGAAACGCCTGAGGCAGAATGATGAGCTGCATGGACTGCCAGTGCGTCATTCCCAGCGCCAGCGCGGCGCTGGACTGCCCACGGGAGATACTCTGGATACCCGCACGGATAATCTCTGAATAGTAAGCGGCCTCAAACATCGAGAACGCCACCATCGCAGAGATCAGGCGGATGTCGGTTTTCGGCGACAGTCCCAGCACATTCTGTAAGAAGCCTGGAACAATCAGGTAAAACCACAGCAGCACCATCACCAGCGGGATGGAGCGGAAGACGTTAACGTAGGCAGTCGCAAACCAGGCGAGCGGCTTAAAGCTCGACAGGCGCATGACGGCCAGCAGGGTGCCCCAGACGATACCCACGACGATAGCGATCGCGGTGATCTTTAGGGTAATCACCAGGCCATCGAGCAGGTAAGGCATGGATGGAACAATAGAACTCCAGTCAAATTCGTACATTATTTGCCTCCCAGATTGCCCGGCAGGCGTACTTTGCGTTCAACCAGGTTCATCACCAGCATGATGAAAGCGTTAATCAGAACATACGCGAGCGTGATCGCGGTGAAGGATTCCCACGCGTGAGCGGAGTAATCCAGCAGCTTGCCCGCCTGTGCAGCCATATCCACCAGGCCGATGGTTGAGGCGATGGCCGAGTTTTTCACCAGGTTCATCATCTCAGAGGTCATCGGTGGAACGATAACGCGGTAGGCGTTAGGCAGCAGCACGTAGCGGTAGGTTTGTGGCAGGGTCAGGCCCATCGCCAGGCCCGCATTTTTTTGTCCGCGTGGCAATGACTGAATGGCGGCTCGCACCTGCTCGCAAACGCGCGCAGCGGTAAACAGCCCCAGACACATCATGGAGGAGACAAAGAACTGCACGTTCGGATCCAGCTCCGACTTGAACCACATGCCAATATTTTCCGGCAGCAGTTCCGGGATGACCAGATACCAGGTAAAGAACTGCACGATGAGCGGAACGTTACGGAACAGTTCCACATACAGTGTGCCAATTGTTGAAAGAAAACGGTTAGGGACGGTTCGCAGAATACCGAACAGCGAACCGACAAGAAACGCGATGATCCACGCCGTTATCGATAATGCCACGGTAACCTGAAAGCCGCTCCACAGCCAGCCAAGATAGGTGGTGTTGCCGAACGGGGCTTGTTGCAGGAAAATGCCCCAGTTCCAGTCTATTGACATAATAAACTCCAGAAAAAAGAGGGTAGCAGCGCTACCCTCGAAGATTGGTGAGAAGCTCTTTTTTCGCGCTGAGTGGGGAACGACCACTCAGCGTATATGTCTGTCCATGCTTCCCGACAATCGAGAGGGCAGGAGATCCCGCCCCTGTTGTTCTAATTAGTTAAGAGCCTTGTCATTTGGAGATTTGAACAGCGCTTTCATATCGTCAGACAGTTCAAAGTTCATATTGAGATTTTTTGGTGGAATCGGGTTCTTAAACCACTTGTCGAACCATTTTTCCGCTTCGCCGGAGGTCTGCACCTGGGCGATAGTGTCATCGATCAGCTTTTTGAACTGCGGATCGTCTTTACGCAGCATGCAGCCGTAGGCTTCTTTGGACTGCGCGGTACCGACGATATCCCAGTTGTCTGGTTTCTTCGCCTTCGCACGTTCGCCCGCCAGCAGGGCGTCATCCATCATAAACGCGACGGCACGACCGCTTTCCAGCGTACGGAAGGAGTCGCCATGGTCTTTCGCGCTGATGATGCGCATATCCATTTTCTTCTCGTCGTTCAGCTTGTGCAGCAGGACTTCAGAAGTGGTACCGGAGGTCACAACGACCGCTTTGCCTTTCAGGTCCGCAAAATCTTTGATTGCTCCGCCCTTCTTGGTCAGCAGACGGGTGCCCACGACAAAGATGGTGTCAGAGAAGGCCGCCTGTTTTTGACGCTCGAGGTTGTTAGTGGTGGAACCACACTCGAAGTCAAAGGTGCCGTTTTGCAGCAGTGGAATACGGTTCTGTGAAGTGATTGGGATCAGCTTCACCTGTAGGTCAGGTTTGTTCAGCTTTTTCTTCACAGCTTCAACGATAGCGTTGGAGTAATCCTGTGAATAGCCCACGACTTTTTGCGTGTTGTCGTAGTAAGAGAACGGGACGGAAGATTCACGGTGGCCGACCACGATGACGCCGTTTTTGGCAATCTTGTCGAGAGTGCTGCCTGCTGCCGGAGCGTCTTCAGCGAGAACCACGCCTGCGGACATTCCCATAACCAGCATTGCTGTGGCCAGTTTACGTAATTGCATACCCAACTCCTTTCTTATCAGCGCCAGTGACGCATAGATACCCATTGTGATGTTGTTATATCTCGCGCAATGCGAGTGCAGTGTTATGCAAGCTTGTTAACATTTAGTCTGGCTTAATGTAAAGATTTTGCTGCGTTATTGTTTATTTTTGCGAAGCGCGCCGCACCATTCAGAGGCAATAATCTCCCGTTGCACCGTTTCGGTGCTAGCGACGATCTACACTGGTGCGACAAGGTTGCACGTTAAGCCAGACAGCGTTTACGTGAATAAATAAAGCAACAGGCGTGCCAGAATTGAAGATTGGGAGAAAATTGCCGGGTAAGGCGCAGCCGCCACCCGGCATCAGAAGGCAAGATTATTAATGACGCTGACGCAGGCTCATCAGCACGGCGCCAAAGCCGAACAGCGCGGTCAGGATCCACAGCGGCCAGTTGCCGGTGCGGGCGTATGGCGTCAGGCCCGTGGTTGGCGTGACTTTGGTTGTCAGCACTTCACGGGTGAACTGTGGGATCATGGCCTGGATTTCGCCCTGCGGGCCAATCACGGCGGTGATGCCGTTATTGGTGCTACGCAGCAGCGGACGCGCCAGCTCCAGAGAACGCATGCGTGCCATCTGGAAGTGCTGCCACGGGCCAATCGATTTACCGAACCACGCATCGTTGGAGATGGTCAGCAGATAGTCGGTGTCCGGGCGGAAGTTATCGCGCACCTGCTCGCCGAGGATGATTTCGTAGCAGATGGCGGCCGTCAGGGCCAGACCGTGCGCGTGCAGCTGGGGCTGAACGTACGGACCGCGGCTGAAGGAGGACATCGGCAGGTCAAAGAACGGTGCCAGCGGACGCAAAATAGACTCCAGCGGCACAAATTCACCGAACGGCACGAGGTGGTTCTTGTTGTACCGGTCGGTGGAGTGGTAGCTGTATTCGCTGTCTTTGCCGAGCGTAATAATGGTGTTGTAGGTGTCGTAGCGGTTCTGCTGATTCAGGCGCGCATCAACAATGCCGGTAATCAGGGTGCTGCCGCGCGCCACCAGCAGATCGTTCATCATGTTGAGGAACGGCTGCTGGTTAATTTCCAGATCGGGAATAGCGGATTCTGGCCAGATAATCAGCTGCGATTTGCCCATCACCTCTTCGGTGGCGTTGGCGTAGATCTTCAGCGTGTTCAGCAACTCTTTTTCGTCCCACTTCATGGACTGCGGGATATTCCCCTGCACCATGGAAACCTGCATGGCGCGCTCGGGCTCGGGCGTGAACCACTGGATATAGCGCAGCGGGAAGGGCAGGGCGAACAGCACCAGGGCCACAGCCAGCGGCTTCCAGCCGCGCGTGACCAGCGCCAGTACCAGCAGGCCGCTCACCACCATCAGCAGGAAGTTAATGGCTTCAACGCCCATTACCGGTGCCAGACCTTTCAGCGGGCCGTCAATCTGGCTGTAGCCGAACTGCAGCCACGGGAAGCCGGTCAGCACCCAGCCGCGCAGGAACTCGGTAATCTGCCAGACCACTGGCGCGGCAATGGCGACACGCAGCCAGGTGGTTTTAGGCCACAGGCGAGAGAGAATTCCGGCGAACAGACCGGTATAGAGCGAGAGATAGGCGGCTAGCAGGACGACCAGGAAGACGTTAACCGGCCCCGGCATCCCGCCAAACTGTGCGATGCTGACGTAGACCCAGTTAATGCCGGAGCCAAATAGCCCCAGCCCCCAGAAGTAGCCGATCGCAGCGGCCTGTACCGGACGACGATTCAGGGTTAACCCCTGAAGCCCCATCAGGGAGAGAATGGCCGCGGGCCAGATATCGTAAGGAGAAAAAGCCAGCGTACCGCTGGCTCCGAGTAACAGCGCCAGCAGCAAACGGACGCGCTGGCGTTCAAGCAATGGGGCAAATGCCATTTACATTAATCTTCCAGTTTTGGCACCGGTGAATCGTCCGGCGTTCTGACGTGAACCTGTATAATACGTCGGCTGTCGGCCATTGCCACTTTGAACTGGTAACCGTCGATGTCAACGGTCTCACCGCGCGCCGGAAGATGGCCAAAGGCCTGCATCACCAGCCCGCCAATGGTATCGACCTCTTCATCGCTGAAGTGAGTGCCGAAGGCGTCGTTGAAATCTTCAATCGAGGCCAGCGCGCGCACGGTCCAGGTGTGGCGGCTAAGCTGACGGAAGTCGATATCTTCTTCTTCGTCGTACTCGTCTTCGATTTCGCCCACGATCAGCTCAAGAATATCTTCGATCGTGACAAGACCTGAGACACCGCCGAATTCATCAATAACAATCGCCATGTGGTAACGCTGAGAGCGAAACTCTTTCAGCATCCGATCCACACGTTTACTTTCCGGCACGACCACGGCCTGGCGTAACACTTTTTCCATGCTGAAGGCTTCGGCATCGCTGCGCATAAACGGCAGCAGATCTTTGGCCATCAAAATCCCTTCGATGTGATCTTTATCTTCGCTGATGACCGGGAAACGCGAGTGGGCGGATTCGATGATCACATCGAGGCACTCGTCCAGCGTCTGGTTACGTTTCAGGGTGATCATCTGCGAGCGGGGGATCATGATGTCGCGGACGCGCTGGTCGGCAATGTCCATGACCCCTTCGAGCATTTCGCGCGTATCTTCGTCGATAAGGTCGTTCTGCCCGGAATCACGAATCAGCTCCAGCAGTTCATCACGGTTTTTCGGCTCGCCGTGGAAAAGCTGGTTCAGAATGAGGGAGAAAAATCCCTTTTTACTGGTTGTCGTGTCGCTACTGTGTGAATTGTCGTCGCTCATGGCGTTTGTTAAGGGTTCTCTTGTTAGTTCAATGTTAACCGCCGCGCTATGTCCCTGCGCGGCGGCATGGTAGTCAGTAACTGACTATTCTTTCTCGGCAATGTACGGATCCTCATAGCCCAGAGCAAGCATTATCTCTGTCTCAAGGGACTCCATCTCTTCCGCTTCGTCATCTTCAATGTGGTCGTAGCCCAGCAGGTGCAGGCTGCCATGTACCACCATATGCGCCCAGTGGGCTTCCAGCGGTTTCTGCTGCTCTTTGGCTTCCTGCTCAACCACCTGACGGCAGATGATCAGATCGCCCAGCAGCGGCATCTCAATACCCGGCGGCGCTTCGAACGGGAAAGAGAGCACGTTGGTTGGCTTATCTTTCCCTCGGTAGGTCAGGTTAAGCTCATGGCTTTCCGCTTTATCCACCAGGCGAATTGTGACTTCTGATTCTTCCTGAAACTGGGGGATTACCGCATCCAGCCATTTCTGAAACTGTGCCTCTTCTGGCATGCCGGAATTGTCTTCACATGCCAGCTGTAAATCGAGGATCACCTGACTCATTTCTGTTCTTGCTCCTGCGCTTCGCGCTTACGTTCAGCGGCCTGTTCGGCCCTGCGTTTTTGATCCGCCTCTTCCCAGGCTTCATAGGCGTTAACGATGCGCGCGACCACCGGGTGGCGAACGACGTCTTCACTGTGGAAGAAGTTAAAGCTAATTTCGTCTACCTCTGACAGCACCTCAATGGCGTGGCGCAGGCCTGATTTAGTGCTGCGCGGCAGGTCGATCTGGGTAACGTCACCGGTGATCACCGCTTTCGAGTTGAAGCCGATACGCGTCAGGAACATTTTCATCTGTTCGATGGTGGTGTTCTGGCTCTCATCGAGAATGATGAACGCGTCGTTGAGTGTGCGGCCGCGCATGTAGGCGAGCGGGGCCACTTCGATCACGTTACGTTCGATCAGCTTCTCCACTTTCTCGAAGCCGAGCATCTCGAACAGCGCGTCGTACAGCGGGCGCAGGTAAGGGTCGACCTTCTGGCTCAGATCGCCGGGCAGGAAGCCAAGTTTTTCACCCGCTTCAACGGCGGGGCGGGTCAGCAGGATACGACGGATCTCCTGACGCTCCAGCGCATCCACCGCAGCGGCAACCGCCAGATAGGTTTTACCCGTCCCCGCCGGACCCACGCCGAAGGTGATGTCATGGTCAAGAATGTTGGCGATGTACTGTGCCTGGTTAGGCGTACGCGGCTTGATGACGCCACGCTTGGTCTTGATATTGATTGCCTTGCCGTAGTCCGGCACGCTTTCCGCGCTCTGCTCAAGCACGCGCGCCTCTTTAATGGCGAGGTGGATCTGTTCCGGCTCGATATCCTGAATTTCGCCGCGCATCGGGGCGGTATCGACATACAGGCTGCGCAGAATATCTGCTGCCGCGTTGACGCAGATAGGGCGTCCGGTGAGTTTGAAATGGTTATCGCGACGATTGATTTCGATACCCAGACGTCGCTCCAGTTGTTTGATGTTGTCATCAAACGGCCCGCACAGGCTCAGCAGGCGAGCGTTGTCTGCGGGCTCAAGGCTAATTTCACGCGTATCTATGTTCAAACTGTTCCTCTTTAAATGGTTAACTGACCCGCTGCCATACGGCGCAATAGAACGGTCATTACCGAAATTATTCACGCCACAGAATAAAGGCGCAAGCGTTGCGGTAGATATTGGGGGTGATGAGAGGAAATACAAGGCCTGACGAAGAGGCAGGCCTGAAGGATCAAGGCTGGTAAATCCCAACGCCAGAATCGTTTTCTTTGCGGGTACGAGAAATAACGGATTCCGGTGACTCGGCAATACGCAGGCCCATTTCGTCCTCGGTGCGTACCACCTTCGCGCGCAGCGAGTTGGTCAGCACTTCGACAATTTCGACGTCCACAAATTTACCGATCATGTCCGGGGTGCCTTCGAAGTTCACCACGCGGTTGTTCTCGGTACGACCGGACAGCTCCATGATGCTCTTGCGGGAGGTGCCTTCCACCAGAATGCGCTGGACGGTGCCGAGCATGCGGCGGCTCCAGGCGTTGGCCTGCTGGTTGATGCGTTCCTGAAGAATATACAGACGCTGCTTTTTCTCTTCTTCCGGCACGTCGTCAACCATGTCGGCCGCAGGCGTGCCAGGACGCGCTGAGAAGATGAAGCTGTAGCTGACGTCAAAGTTCACTTCACCGATGAGCTTCATGGTGCGCTCGAAGTCATCAGCGGTTTCGCCTGGGAAGCCGACGATAAAGTCAGAGCTAATCTGGATATCCGGGCGCGCTTCGCGCAGCTTGCGGATGGTGGATTTGTACTCCAGCACCGTATGCGGGCGGCCCATCAGGTTCAGCACGCGGTCAGAGCCGCACTGAATAGGCAGGTGCAGGAAGCTCACCAGCTCTGGCGTATCGCGATAGACGTCAATAATGTCGTCGGTAAACTCCATCGGATGGCTGGTGGTAAAGCGAATACGGTCAATGCCGTCAATCGCGGCTACCAGGCGCAGCAGTTCGGCAAAGCTGCCGGTGGTGCCGTCGTAGTTCTCGCCGCGCCAGGCGTTAACGTTCTGGCCCAGCAGGTTCACTTCGCGAACGCCCTGCGCGGCAAGCTGCGCAATTTCAAACAGAATGTCGTCCGCAGGGCGGCTGACCTCTTCACCGCGGGTGTAAGGCACCACGCAGTAGGTACAGTATTTGTTGCAGCCTTCCATGATCGAGACGAAGGCGGTCGGGCCATCGGCGCGCGGCTCTGGCAGACGGTCAAATTTCTCGATCTCCGGGAAGCTGACGTCAACGACCGGGCTACGGTTGCCGCGAACCTGATTGATCATCTCCGGCAGGCGGTGCAGGGTCTGAGGACCAAAGACGATATCCACATACGGGGCTCTCTGGCGGATCAGCTTACCTTCCTGCGACGCGACGCAGCCACCGACGCCAATGATCAGGTCCGGATTTTTCCGTTTGAGAAGCTTCCAGCGGCCTAACACATGAAAGACTTTTTCCTGTGCTTTTTCACGAATTGAACAGGTGTTCAGCAGCAGCACATCGGCTTCTTTCGCATTTTCAGTCAGCTGGTATCCGTGGGTGGTATCCAGCAGATCGGCCATCTTGGATGAATCGTATTCGTTCATCTGACAGCCCCAGGTTTTTATATGGAGTTTTTTAGTCATCGACTTGCTCAGCTCAGGATTGCAAGCCGCGTATTGTAATGCTTTGGTGGGGTTGTGACCAGTATGAAGGTTGTGTGTCTCAGGACCGCAAAAATCCGGTAAACTTAAGGGATTCTCCAATAAGGAAAATTGACCATGACACTCCAACACACCGAAGTTGCCGTTGTCGGCGGCGGTATGGTCGGCGGCGCGCTGGCGCTGGGGCTGGCGCAGCAGGGATTTGATGTAACCGTTATTGAACAGGCGGCTCCCCCGGCATTCGATCCCGCCAGCAAACCGGACGTGCGCATTTCCGCCATCAGCGCGGCGTCCGTCGATCTGCTGCGCGGCCTGGGCGTCTGGGAGGCGGTGCAGGCGATGCGCGCGCACCCTTACAGCCGCCTTGAAACCTGGGAGTGGGAAAATGCCCACGTGTCGTTTGACGCCGCCGAGCTGAAGCTGCCGCGCCTGGGCTATATGGTGGAAAACAACGTGCTCCAGCTGGCGCTCTGGCAGGCGCTGGAGGCACATCCGAAGGTGACGCTGCGTATGCCTGCGTCACTTAAGGCACTGCATCCTCATGAAAGCGGCTATTTGCTGACGCTCGACAGCGGCGATGAACTGGCCGTGAAGCTGGTCGTCGGGGCCGATGGCGCTAACTCGCAGGTCAGGGAGATGGCGGGTATTGGGGTTCATGCCTGGCAATATCAGCAATCCTGCATGTTAATCACCGTTCAGTGTGAGAATGCGCCGGGCGAAAGCACCTGGCAGCACTTTACTCCGAACGGCCCGCATGCATTCTTGCCGCTGTTTGATAACTGGGCTTCGCTGGTGTGGTACGACAAACCGGCGCGCATTCGCCAGCTGCAGGGGCTGTCGATGGAGCAGTTGCAGCGCGAGATCCTGCTTCACTTCCCGAGCCGCCTTGGCAACGTGACGCCAGTCACCGCAGGTGCATTCCCGCTCACGCGCCGTCATGCTTTACAGTATGCCCGAGAAGGGCTGGCGCTGGTGGGCGATGCGGCACACACCATTCACCCGCTGGCGGGGCAGGGAGTCAACCTTGGATACCGTGACGTCGATGCGTTAGTGGACGTGCTGGGCAACGCACGCGCTCACGCGGAAGCCTGGGCCAGCCATCAGGTACTGAAGCGCTACCAGACGCGCCGTATGGCGGATAACTTCATCATGCAGTCAGGGATGGATCTGTTCTATGCCGGTTTCAGCAATGACCTGGCCCCGGTGCGCATTCTGCGTAACATTGGCTTAATGGCGGCAGAGCGTGCCGGTGGGCTGAAGCGTCAGGCCCTGAAATACGCCCTCGGACTCTAATCTTAATTCCCTCTCCCGTGGGAGAGGGGTAGGGTGAGAGCATCAGGCCGCGCTATTCTGAGCAACAAAAACAAAAAAGCCCGCAGAGCGGGCTTGTTTGTTTTAAGTGGCTGGGGTGCAGGGATTCGAACCCCGGAATGCTGGTATCAGAAACCAGAGCCTTACCGCTTGGCGACACCCCAATTGCGTTAAACAGACTGCTTAACGACTTTTAAATTGGCTGGGGTACGAGGATTCGAACCTCGGAATGCCGGAATCAGAATCCGGTGCCTTACCGCTTGGCGATACCCCAACAATTTTTTATTACCGAAACAAATCGATAATCTTAATTTGGTGGCTACGACGGGATTCGAACCTGTGACCCCATCATTATGAGTGATGTGCTCTAACCAACTGAGCTACGTAGCCAGTACTGCAGTCTTCGATGGCTGGGGTACCTGGATTCGAACCAGGGAATGCCGGTATCAAAAACCGGTGCCTTACCGCTTGGCGATACCCCAATACCGCGGAGAACCGCAAAATCGAAGAAATATGGCTGGGGTACCTGGATTCGAACCAGGGAATGCCGGTATCAAAAACCGGTGCCTTACCGCTTGGCGATACCCCATCCGTGCAACGCTTACCCGGGAATGGTGCGGGAGGCGAGACTTGAACTCGCACACCTTGCGGCGCCAGAACCTAAATCTGGTGCGTCTACCAATTTCGCCACTCCCGCAAAAAGATGGTGGCTACGACGGGATTCGAACCTGTGACCCCATCATTATGAGTGATGTGCTCTAACCAACTGAGCTACGTAGCCATCTTTTTTTCGCGTTACCTTATCGGCGTTGCGGGGCGCATTATGCGTATAGACCCTTGCAGCGTCAACACCTTTTTCAACGAAAATAGCCGGAATGTGACTGTTTGGTTAGGTTGCGAACAGCGTGACCGAATATTCGGCAATTATTGGTTATTAATCGATTTTTGGTGGTGAAATGTGAGGCAAAAAAAACAGGCCCCTTAGGAGCCTGTTTGAAATCGTTGTGATTATTTGTAGGCGGACTGGTGAACGCCTACCGCACGCCCCGATGGATCGTTCATCGCCTTGAAAGATTCATCCCATTCAATGGCTTTCGCGGATGAACAGGCCACTGACGGACCGCCAGGAACACACTCGGCAGCGCTCGGCACCGGGAACAGTTCTTCAAAGATCTCACGGTAGAGGTACGCTTCTTTCGAGCCCGGCGTGTTGTACGGGAAGCGGAAGCTTGCGGTTTCCAGTTGCTGGTCAGAAATCTGCTTCGCCGCCACCTCTTTCAGGGTGTCGATCCAGCTGTAGCCAACGCCATCAGAGAACTGCTCTTTCTGACGCCATGCCACGCTCGCCGGCAGGTAAGATTCAAAACATTCACGCAGGATATGTTTTTCCATTTTGCCGTTGCCGCACATTTTATCCTGCGGGTTGATGCGCATCGCCACGTCGAGGAATTTCTTATCCAGGAACGGCACGCGCGCTTCCACGCCCCAGGCCGACATCGCTTTGTTGGCACGGGCACAGTCGAACATATGCAGCGCCTGCAGCTTACGCACGGTCTCTTCATGCAGCTCTTTGGCGTTTGGCGCTTTATGGAAGTACAGGTAGCCGCCAAACACTTCGTCAGAACCTTCGCCGGAGAGCACCATCTTGATGCCCATCGCCTTGATCTTACGCGACATCAGGTACATCGGCGTGGAGGCGCGAATGGTGGTCACGTCATAGGTTTCAATGTGATAGATCACATCGCGGATCGCATCCAGACCTTCCTGCACGGTGAAGTGAATTTCATGGTGCACGGTGCCGAGGTGGTTTGCCACTTCCTGCGCGGCTTTCAGATCCGGTGCCCCTTCCAGGCCCACGGCAAAGGAGTGCAGCTGCGGCCACCAGGCCTCGGAGCGCTCCTGATCTTCCACGCGACGAGCCGCGAATTTCTTGGTGATCGCGGAGATCACGGAGGAGTCCAGACCGCCGGAGAGCAGTACGCCGTAAGGCACGTCTGACATCAGGTGGCTTTTCACGGAATCTTCCAGCGCCTGACGCAGCTCGGCTTTATCCGTCACGTTGTCTTTCACCGCGTCATAGTCAAACCAGTCGCGCTGGTAGTACGAACGGATTTCACCGTCTTTACTCCACAGATAGCTGCCCGCCGGGAACTCTTTGATGGTGCGGCAGACCGGTACCAGGGCTTTCATTTCGGACGCGACATAGAAGTTGCCGTGTTCATCGTGACCCATGTACAGCGGGATAATACCGATATGGTCACGGCCAATCAGGTAAGCGTCTTTTTCGCTGTCGTACAGCGCGAAGGCAAACATGCCCTGCAGGTCGTCGAGAAACTCGGGACCTTTCTCCTGATACAGCGCCAGGATCACTTCACAGTCAGAGCCGGTCTGGAAGGCGTAGTGGTCGCCGTACTCGGCGCGCAGCGCCTGATGGTTATAAATTTCACCGTTGACAGCCAGCGCGTGCGTTTTTTTCTCGTTATACAGCGGCTGTGCACCGGCGTTGACGTCAACAATAGACAGGCGTTCGTGAGCCAGAATCGCTTTGTCGCTGGCGTAAACGCCTGACCAGTCCGGGCCGCGATGGCGCATCAGGCGGGACAATTCGAGTGCTTTTTTACGCAGTTCGCCCGCGTCAGTTTTAATATCCAGTACGCCAAAAATTGAACACATAACCTTCTCCGTTAACCCTGTTGCATTGTGATGTTGCTTGCTTATGAAAATGCCGCAAAAGGGGGGAGGGGCGCAAGGGTTTTACGGGCCAAAACGGAAAAAGTGCAATAGTGATTGCTGAATAGTGAAAAAAGAGTACGTCAAACATCCTTTTATTGATGATTATGCAATGAAAAGGGTTTTTTGTTAGATGGTGTTTTGTTTGTATAAGCTGAAAATGAAAAACCACGCCCTGGGACGTGGTTCAGAATCAAATAACGTCGATTTCGTCGACAGAGGGGTAAATCCAGCTTGGTCGGAAGGGCATCGTATCGATGTCATCAAGCTGCGAGACGCCAGAAAGTACCAGGATGGTTTCAAGCCCTGCCTGGAAGCCAGCCAGAATATCGGTGCGCAGGTTGTCGCCAACAATGACGGTTTCTTCTGAGTGTGCCTGCATCGTATTCAACGCGGCGCGGATGATCCATGGGCTCGGTTTGCCGACAACAAAAGGCTTTCGGCCCGAGATTTTTTCAATACCGGCGCACAGCGCGCCGCAGGCCGGATAGAAACCACGGCCGTGCGTATCCGGGTTGGTGGCAATAAAACGCGCACCATTGGCGACAAAGTAGGCTGCTTTATGCATCATCTCCCAGTTAAAGGAGCGCGTTTCTCCCACGATCACAAAGTCCGGGTTCACATCGGTAATGGTAAAGCCTGCTTTATACAGCTCGTGGATCAGCGCGCCTTCACCGACCACGTAGGCTTTTTTTCCTTCCTGACGCTTCAGGAAATCCGCCGTTGCCATTGCGGAGGTATAAAACACGCTGTCCGGCACGTCGACGCCTGCGGTGGCAAAGCGATTCGCCAGATCCTGACCGGTTTGGGAAGGGTAGTTCGTGAGTAGAACCAGTGGCATTCCTTTGTCGATGATGCGGTGAAGAAACTCCGCAGCACCCGGCACGGCAACGTTGTCGTGCATCAGCACGCCGTCGATATCACAAATTACATTCTTAATGGTCATGGACATTCCGACATCAAAAAAAGAAGGCGTTACTATAAGGTCCGATCAGGATTCCAGCAAATGCTGGAGCAGGATCCCGTTGAGCATGGCGCGCTTGACCAGCGCAAACGCGCCAATCGCCGAGCGATGGTCAAGCTTCGAACGAACCACCGGGAGGTTCTGTCGGAACGCTTTCAGCGCCTGGGTGTTGATACAGCCTTCGATGGCGGGCAGCAGCACCTTTTCCGCTTCAACAATCTCTCCGGCGATCACCACTTTCTGCGGGTTAAACAGGTTAATGGCGATGGCGATGGTTTTCCCCAGATGGCGACCTACCTGCTCGATCACCTCACAGGCCAGCGCGTCGCCTTTATTGGCGGCTTTGCAGATGGTGCCTATCTTGCAATCGTCCAGCGTGACGCGGCTTTGATAACCCTGCTCAAGCAGGTGGCGAACGCGCTGCTCGATGGCCGTGTTGGCGGCGATGGTTTCAAGGCAGCCGAAGTTGCCGCAGTGGCAGCGTTCGCCGAGCGGTTCAACCTGGATGTGGCCGATCTCGCCAACGTTACCGTTACGACCAATAAAAATACGGCCATTGGAGATAATGCCTGCGCCCGTACCGCGGTGTACGCGCACCAGAATAGAGTCTTCACAGTCCTGACTCGCACCAAAGTAGTGCTCAGCCAGCGCTAAAGATCGAATATCATGGCCGACAAAGCAGGTCACCTTAAAGCGTTTTTCCAGCGCGTCGACCAGCGCCCAGTTCTCAACCTGAATATGCGGCATGTATCGGATCACACCGCTTTCCGGGTCGACCAGACCAGGCAGAATGACGGAGATGGCGATCAGTTCGCGGATCTTGCGCTGACAGCTTTCAATAAAGTGCGCGATAGTATTCAGCAGCGCGTGTTCCAGCGTCTCCTGGGTGCGCTCGGGCAGTGGGTAGTGCTCTTCCGCAATGGCTTTGCTGCTCAAATCGTACAGCGTGAGCGTGGTGTCATGACGACCAAGCCGGACGCCAATGGCCTGAAAGTTGCGGGTTTCGGTAATGATGGAGATGGCGCGGCGGCCCCCGGTGGAGGCCTGCTGATCGACTTCTTTGATCAAACCGCGCTCAATGAGCTGGCGGGTAATTTTTGTCACGCTGGCGGGAGCAAGCTGGCTTTGTTCGGCTATCTGGATCCGCGAGATTGGACCATGTTGGTCAATCAGGCGATAAACCGCCGCACTGTTAAGTTGTTTAACGAGATCGACATTACCGATTTGAGCTTGTCCGCCTGGTGTCATACTTTTACTTACTCAGTGACGACCTCGTTACCATTAACGATGGTCTTAATAATTTTATAATCGTGTGTGAATGCCGTCAGGTTTGCAACCATACCTGGTGCAATTCCGCCGAGCTGTTTATCCACGCCGATGGCGCGAGCCGGATAAAGGGTGGCCATACGCAGGACTTCATCAAGCGCAATCCCACAATGCTCCACCAGATTACGCACCCCTTCAATCATGGTCAAAGAGGAGCCACTCAGCGTACCGTTTTCATCCACACACAGTCCATTGCGGTAGTATATTGTTTTACCAGCAAAAATGAACTGCTCAATATTTGCACCTGCTGGCGCGGTGGCATCGGTGACCAGGCAGAGCTTGTCACCTTTCAGCCGTTTGGCGTTGCGAATGTTGGTGTAATCAACGTGCATGCCATCAGCGATAATGCCGCAGTAGACGTCTGGTTCGTCGAGAATCGCCCCGACCAGACCCGGTTCACGGCCGGTAATATACGGCATGGCGTTGTAAAGGTGGGTCGCAAAGGTAATGCCGGCACGGAAGCCCGCTTTGGCTTCTTTCAGCGTGGCGTTTGAGTGGCCTGCTGAAACCACAATCCCGGCGGCAGCCAGTTTGCTGATGACCTCAGTACCGGTCATTTCAGGCGCCAGCGTCACTTTAGCGATCACATCAGCATTGGCACACATGTAGTCGACCAGTTCAGCATCCGGCTTGCGCACGTAATCCGGGTTATGCGTGCCTTTTTTCACTATGTTCAGCCATGGCCCTTCCAGATGCAGACCCAGCGCCTGGTTCGGGTGTTTGGCCAGGTATTCGCGCATCACGCGGATACCCTGTTTCATCAGGTCATCACTGCTGGTGATGAGCGTCGGCAGATAGCTGGTGCAGCCTGATTTCTCGTTAGCTTTCTGCATGATTTCCAGCGTTTCAACCGTCACCGCCTCGGCGGTGTCATTGAACTGCACACCGCCGCAGCCGTTAAGCTGTACGTCGATGAAACCGGGGGAGATTACTGCTCCATTGAGTGAGCGCTGTTCTATCTCCGGCGGCAGTTCTGCCAGCGGGCAAACACGTTCAATCAGGCCATTGGCGATAACAATCGCATGGTCATCCAGAATTTCATGGCCGGTATAAATCCGACCGTGGGTTAAAGCGTACATATCGACCCCCGGTTAAAAAAAGCGACCGCCTCTGACAGAAGAGGCGGTTATTCAATTACAGACCTTTGATGTTCTCAGCTTCTAACTCGTTGAAGTATTTCAGCGTTTTCACCTTCAGTTCCATGGTGGACGGTTCGTCGCAGACGATGACTGATTTTGGATGCAGCTGCAGGCAGCTGATGGTCCACATGTGGTTAACGTTGCCTTCAACGGCTGCCTGGAGCGCCTGCGCTTTCACGCCGCCCAGTACCAGAATCATCACCTCTTCGGCATCCAGCAGGGTGCCTACGCCAACGGTCAGGGCGTATTTTGGAACCTGGTTCACGTCACCGTCAAAGAAGCGGGAGTTTGCCACGCGGGTGTCATGGGTCAGCGTTTTAATACGGGTACGGGAAGCCAGAGAAGAGGCTGGTTCGTTAAACGCGATATGACCATCGTTGCCCACGCCACCCATGAACAGGTGGATTTTACCGTAAGAACGGATTTTTTCTTCGTACTGACGGCATTCTGCGTCAATATCAGGCGCATTTCCATTCAGCAGGTTAATATTTTCAGCTGGGATATCAACGTGATCAAAGAAATTGCGGTGCATGAAGCTATGGTAGCTTTCAGGATGCTCCTTTGGCAGGCCGACATATTCGTCCATGTTGAAGGTCACAACGTGTTTAAAGCTAACCTGGCCCGCTTTATGCATTTCAACCAGCGCTTTGTACGCGGTCAGTGGGGTACCACCGGTTGGAAGGCCAAGAACGAAAGGACGATCGGCAGTAGGCTTGAAGGCATTAATACGGTTAACGATATGGCGAGCGGCCCATTTACCGACTTGTTCAGCAGTTGCCAGGGGAATCAGTCTCATTGTTCACCTCAAAGTTTAAGTAGAAGAGTGGGCGGATGGGTATCGGAACCTGATGCTTAAGCGTAACCTGGAACCTTTCAGGCCGGATCAATCCGTCTTGATTTTTTGAATGATAAAATAAGTTTTGGCTGTTAGCCAGTGAAAGGGAGGAGGGAATACGATATTTGGTGACAATAATCACAAAAAATAGGTGTTTAATTTGCGATACGAATTAATTTTTCACACACTCAGACTGCCAGTGAATCATCAACTGTATCAATCGTTCGTGACACAATAAAAACATAGTTTATGCGCGAGTCTTAATAATGGGTCTCGTAGGGGGAATAGGATGAATATTTTAGGTTTTTTCCAGCGCCTCGGTAGGGCTTTGCAGCTCCCTATCGCCGTGCTACCGGTTGCAGCGTTGCTGCTGCGATTTGGGCAACCCGATCTTCTTAACGTGCCGTTTATTGCCCAGGCAGGCGGCGCCATTTTTGACAACCTTGCGCTGATTTTCGCCATCGGCGTGGCGTCAAGCTGGTCAAAAGACAGCGCCGGTGCTGCGGCACTGGCAGGGGCGGTAGGTTACTTCATCCTCACGAAAGCGATGGTAACCATCAACCCGGAAATCAACATGGGTGTACTGGCGGGTATCATTACCGGTCTGGTCGGTGGTGCCGTGTACAACCGCTGGGCGGGTATCAAACTGCCTGACTTCCTGAGCTTCTTCGGCGGTAAACGTTTTGTGCCAATTGCGACGGGCTTTTTCTGTCTGATCCTGGCAGCTATCTTTGGCTACGTCTGGCCGCCGGTGCAGCATGCTATTCATGCGGGCGGCGAGTGGATTGTTTCAGCAGGTGCTGTGGGCTCAGGTATCTTTGGCTTTATCAACCGTCTGCTGATCCCAACCGGTCTGCATCAGGTGCTGAACACCATCGCCTGGTTCCAGATTGGTGAGTTCACCAATGCTGCGGGCACCGTATTCCACGGCGACATCAACCGCTTCTACGCGGGCGACGGCACCGCGGGTATGTTCATGTCTGGCTTCTTCCCAATCATGATGTTTGGTCTGCCGGGCGCTGCACTGGCAATGTACCTGGCTGCGCCAAAAGCGCGTCGCCCAATGGTTGGCGGCATGCTGCTGTCCGTTGCGATTACCGCGTTCCTGACCGGTGTAACCGAGCCGCTGGAATTCCTGTTCATGTTCCTGGCGCCGGTGCTGTACCTCATGCATGCGGTGCTTACCGGTATCAGCCTGTTTGTGGCGACCCTGCTGGGCATCCATGCTGGCTTCTCTTTCTCTGCAGGCGCGATCGACTACGTGTTGATGTACAACCTGCCGGCGGCAAGCAAGAACGTCTGGATGCTGGTGGTAATGGGTCTGGTCTTCTTCGTCATCTACTTCGTGCTGTTCACTGCGGTTATTCGTATGTTTAACCTCAAAACACCAGGCCGCGAAGATACCAAAGACGAAGTGGTCACCAACGAAGCCAACAGCAATACCGAAGAGGGTCTGACTCAGCTGGCGACCAGCTATATCGCTGCCGTCGGTGGGACTGACAACCTGAAAGCGATTGATGCCTGTATCACCCGTCTGCGTCTGACGGTGGGTGACTCGGCGCGCGTAAGCGACGCAATGTGTAAACGCCTTGGTGCATCGGGCGTGGTTAAACTGAACAAACAAACTATCCAGGTTATCGTAGGCGCCAAAGCGGAATCCATTGGCGACGAAATGAAGAAAGTGGTTGCCCGTGGCCCGGTCGCAGCCGCATCAGCCGACAGCGCACCTGCGTCGACGGCTGCGCCAGTTGCTAAGCCGCAGGCCGTGCCGAACGCCGTGACGGTGGCCGCGCTGGTCTCTCCGGTAACGGGTGACGTGGTTGACCTTGAGCAGGTGCCTGATGAAGCCTTCGCCAGCAAAGCGGTTGGTGACGGTGTGGCGGTGAAACCAACGGATAAAACCGTTGTGTCTCCGGCGGCAGGCACCATCGTGAAAATCTTCAACACCAACCACGCGTTCTGCCTCGAAACCGAAAAAGGCGCGGAGATCGTTGTCCATATGGGGATCGATACCGTAGCGCTGAACGGTCAGGGCTTTACTCGCCTGGTGGAAGAGGGGGCTGAAGTGGTGGCAGGTCAGCCGATTCTGGAAATGGATCTGGACTTCCTGAACGCCAACGCGCGCTCGATGATTAGTCCGGTCGTGTGCAGCAACATCGACGACTTTAGCGGTCTGGTACTCCAGGCGAAAGGTCAGGTGGTTGCGGGTCAGACACCGCTGTATGAGATTAAAGGCAAGTAATCGCTCCTGAGTAGAGTCATGCCTTAAGCGGCGGGGGATATCCTCCGCCGCTTTTTTTTGCAGCAAACGCCCCCATTATTTTCATCTGATACGTATTTTCCGTAACTAAGGGTTGTCACTACGTCCGGCTTATAAGATCATACGCCGTTATACGTTGTTTACGCTTTGAGGAATCCACGATGAGTGAGGCAGAAGCCCGCCCGAGTAACTTTATTCGTCAGATCATCGATGAAGATCTGGCCAGTGGTAAGCACACCACGGTACATACGCGTTTCCCGCCGGAGCCGAACGGCTACCTGCACATTGGTCACGCGAAATCGATCTGCCTGAACTTTGGCATTGCGCAAGACTACCAGGGGCAGTGCAACCTGCGTTTCGATGACACCAACCCAGTAAAAGAAGACATCGAATACGTTGAGTCCATTAAAAACGACGTGCAATGGCTGGGCTTCAACTGGTCTGGCGATATCTGCTACTCCTCTGACTATTTTGATCAGCTGTATGCCTACGCGGTGGAGCTGATCAACAAAGGTCTGGCATACGTTGACGAGCTGTCTGCGGACGAAATCCGCGAGTATCGCGGTACGCTGACTGCACCAGGCAAAAACAGCCCGTTCCGCGATCGCAGCGTGGAAGAGAACCTGGCGCTGTTTGAAAAAATGCGTGCCGGTGGCTTCGAAGAAGGTAAAGCTTGCCTGCGTGCCAAAATCGATATGGCGTCGCCGTTTATCGTGATGCGCGATCCGGTGCTGTACCGCATTAAGTTCGCAGAACACCACCAGACCGGCAACAAGTGGTGCATCTACCCGATGTACGACTTCACCCACTGCATCAGCGATGCGCTGGAAGGCATTACGCACTCGCTGTGTACGCTGGAGTTCCAGGATAACCGTCGTCTGTACGACTGGGTGCTGGATAACATCACCATTCCTGTGCATCCGCGTCAGTACGAGTTCTCTCGTCTGAATCTGGAATACACCGTGATGTCCAAGCGTAAGCTGAACCTGCTGGTGACCGACAAGCACGTTGAAGGCTGGGACGACCCGCGCATGCCGACCATCTCCGGCCTGCGTCGTCGTGGTTACACTGCCGCTTCTATTCGTGAGTTCTGCAAACGTATCGGCGTGACCAAGCAGGACAACACCATCGAAATGGCGTCTCTGGAATCCTGCATTCGTGAAGATCTTAACGAAAACGCCCCGCGCGCGATGGCTGTTATCGATCCGGTGAAACTGGTGATTGAAAATTACCCGCAGGGTGGAAGCGAGCTGGTCTCTATGCCTAACCATCCGAATAAACCGGAAATGGGAAGCCGCGACGTGCCGTTCAGCGGTGAGATCTGGATCGACCGTGCAGACTTCCGTGAAGAAGCCAATAAGCAGTACAAGCGTCTGGTGTTGGGTAAAGAAGTTCGTCTGCGTAACGCGTACGTCATCAAAGCCGAGCGCGTAGAGAAAGATGCTGAAGGTAACATTACCACCATCTTCTGTTCGTACGATGCTGAGACGCTGAGCAAAGATCCGGCAGACGGCCGCAAGGTGAAAGGCGTGATCCACTGGGTGAGCGCTTCCCACGCGCTGCCGGTAGAAATTCGTCTGTACGATCGTCTGTTTAGCGTACCTAACCCGGGTGCGGCGGAAGACTTCCTGGCGACCATCAACCCTGAATCTCTGGTGATCAAGCAGGGTTATGCGGAGCCATCGCTGAAAGCCGCTGAAGCGGGCAAAGCGTTCCAGTTCGAGCGTGAAGGTTACTTCTGCCTGGACAGCCGTTACAGCACGGCAGAAAAACCGGTATTTAACCGTACCGTAGGTCTGCGTGATACCTGGACCAAGATCGGCGAATAATAACGTTGCACTGGTCAATGAGAAACAAACGCCGCTTATAGCGGCGTTTTTTTATTTAATGATCATATCGTTAAAGTAGGCCCGTAATTAGGCCAGCTAAAATTTTTGGTCAATGCGGTGCTACTTATTTTTCTAAAAAAAGTTTGTCTGTTTCATAAAAAAGAGAATTAAGACAAATACGGGTTTTATTACGATCTGATACGCCGAAATTACCTGCTCTACCCCCGCCATACCTCGCATCCGGCCAAATGTTACAAAGCACTACCAATTATGTGCACTTCGTCATAATCCTGACTTTTGCCCACTGAAAAGCATTGATAATTCGCGTCGCGAAAAATAACCTAAAGACGGTAGTTAATTCGAGGGTATTTATAACTACCCCTGGCCTTTTGGTCTTTTATATTTTCGCCGTTTAAGGCGTTTTAATTCGTCAAAGAGGAATAATCTATGCGTACGTTCAGTGGCAAACGTAGTGCGCTGGCGCTGGCTATTGCCGGTGTGACAGCAATGTCGGGCCTGGTGGTGACACCAGAGGCAAAAGCAGCAGGTTTCATCGAAGATTCTACCCTCACTGGCGGTATTTATTACTGGCAGCGTGAACGTGACCGTAAAGATGTCACAGAAGATAAATACAAAACCAACCTCTCTCACTCCACCTGGAACGCCAACCTGGACTTCCAGTCAGGCTACGCCGCCGATATGTTCGGTCTGGATATTGCCGCGTTTACGGCGATTGAAATGGCTGAAAATGGCGACAGCGGCCACCCGAACGAAATTGCCTTCTCCTCCAGCAATAAAGCCTATGACGAAGACTGGTCAGGGGATAAAAGCGGTATCAGCCTTTATAAGGCCGCAGCGAAATTCAAATACGGCCCGGTATGGGCGCGTGGGGGCTATATTCAGCCAACCGGCCAGACGCTGTTAGCGCCGCACTGGAGCTTTATGCCTGGTACCTATCAGGGGGCAGAAGCCGGGGCTAATTTTGACTACGGTGATGCAGGTGCGTTGAGCTTCTCCTATATGTGGACCAACGAGTACAAAGCGCCGTGGCACATTGAGATGGACAAGTTCTACCAGAACGATAAGAAAACCAAAGTCGATTATCTCCACTCGCTGGGTGCGAAGTACGATTTCAAAAACGATCTGGTTCTGGAAGCCGCATTTGGTCAGGCGGAAGGCTATATCGATCAGTATTTTGCTAAAGCCAGCTACAAATTTGATATCGCCGGTAGTCCGCTGAGCACCAGCTACCAGTTCTACGGTACGCGCGATAAGGTCAGCGATGGCAGCGTAAATGACATTTATAACGGCACCGCGTGGCTGCAGGCGTTAACCTTCGGCTATAAGGTCGGTCAGGTTGATTTGCGTCTGGAAGGCACATGGGTGAAGGCGGAAGGGCAGCAGGGCTACTTCCTGCAGCGTATGACGCCGACCTATGCCTCATCCAACGGTCGTCTGGATATCTGGTGGGATAACCGCTCAGACTTCAACGCCGACGGCGAGAAAGCGGTCTTCTTCGGCGCCATGTATGACCTGAAAAACTGGAACCTGCCGGGCTGGGCGGTGGGCGCTTCTTACGCTTACGCCTGGGATGCAAAACCAGCAGACATGGCGACGCCGGATGCGTACTACGATCCAAACTATCGCCTGAAAGAGTCCTCCTACAGCCTGGATGCTATCTACACCCTGCAGGATGGCCGCGCGAAAGGCACGATGTTTAAGCTGCACTTCACGCAGTATGACAATCACTCCGATATCCCAAGCTATGCGGGCGGTTACGGCAACATCTTCCAGGATGAACGTGACGTCAAATTCATGGTTATCGCCCCATTCACCATCTTCTGATGAGCACACCGGCGGGCTGAGTCCCGCCAGTCTGGAGACTGCATATGATGAAAAAAATCGTAATCGTCGCGCTGATGGCATCAGGGCTGGTGGCGTGTGTTCAGACTCAGGCACCGAAAGAGGACGCCCGTCTGAAGGAGGCGTATAGCGCCTGCATTAATACTGCGGAAGGATCGCCGGAGAAAATTGAAGCCTGTCAGAGCGTGCTGAACGTGCTGAAGAAAGAGAAAGCGCACGAGCAGTTCGCGACGCAGGAGAACGTCCGCGTGATGGATTACCAGGCCTGTATCCAGGCGCGTAAAACCGGTAACGATCAGGAAGTGGCGAAGCGTTGCGATAAGATCTGGAACGAGATACGCAATAACAATAAGTAAGTTGCTTTACGCCCGGTAGCACAGCGCCACCGGGCTTTTTTCTGGCAAAAAAAAGCCAACCTTACGGCTGGCTCAGAGTATGAACGCTAACTTATTTTGTGTCGTGAGCGTGTTCATTCTCGCGGCAATCCCCTTCAGCGCAGTGACCGTAAAGGTACAGGCTGTGGTTGGTCAGGCGAATGCCATGACGAGCTGCGATTTCACGCTGACGCGCTTCGATGGAATCATCGCTAAATTCAATGACCTTGCCGCAATCGAGGCAGATCAGGTGATCGTGGTGATGCTGCTGGGTCAGTTCGAATACAGATTTACCGCCTTCGAAATTATGACGGGTAACAATGCCCGCGTCATCAAACTGGTTCAGCACGCGATATACGGTGGCCAGCCCAATCTCTTCACCCATGTCGATAAGACGTTTATAAAGGTCTTCCGCACTGACATGGTGATTGTCTGGACCCTGAAGCACTTCCAGGATTTTTAACCGAGGAAGCGTTACTTTCAGGCCAGCCTTCTTTAATGCGGTATTGTTGTCAGTCATGCGGAATCTGTCCTGTTGCTAAACGATTCACTTCTCTGGGAAGTGACAGAAAATGCACCTGGGATAATGCGTCTCATTATAGAACTGCCATGCCTAAATGAAAACTGCAAGTCTCAGGCAAAGTATGCTTATAAAAACGTGGTATCACCTACAAACTTGCTCAATGGAAACCACATTTTGCCAGGGAGACATTGTACAGGTCTGGGCGAAAAAGTTAAAAGTTTGTAGCAATTAATTTAATCGGTTTTACCTGGAAAAGGGGCGCAACCCGCGTTGCGCCGTAAAAAATCAGGCGTTGAGAATATCGTCCAGATGCAGTTCTTCGCGGATCTGCTTAACCCACTTCTCTACACGCTCTGCGGTCAGTTCTGGCTGACGGTCTTCGTCAATGGCAAGTCCGACAAAATGATCGTCATCGGCCAGGCCTTTAGAGGCTTCGAAGTGGTAACCGGCAGTCGGCCAGTGGCCCACAATAACCGCGCCATTAGGCTCAATGATGTCGCGAATCGTCCCCAGCGCATCACAGAAGTACTCGGCGTAATCTTCCTGATCGCCACAACCGAACAGGGCAACCAGCTTGCCGTTGAAGTCCACCTCTTCCAGCGTCGGGAAGAAATCGTCCCAGTCGCACTGGGCTTCACCATAGTACCAGGTTGGAATACCCAGCAGCAGAATGTCATAGCCCTCGAGATCTTCTTTGCTGCTCTTGGCGATGTCATGCACATCAGCAACGTCTTTACCGAGCTGTTTCTGAATGTTTTTTGCGATATTTTCGGTATTGCCGGTATCACTGCCGAAGAAAATGCCGATGATTGCCATGAGTAAAATAACCTCTTGAAACTTAATGGTATGGTGGCGCAATTCGGCCACGGATAAGGGCAATAATAGCAGAACTGGCAACCCTGCGGAAACCGCTATCGCGCAGGACTGCACTCTGTGCTACATGAAAAGGGCGATAAAGGGGTTTTTCAGACTTATGCCTGGCTGCGCAGCGTCTCAAGTTGGGCGATGAGCATCTCTTCAATAAGCTCGCTGCGGCTGATATTACGCGCCTCTGCCAGCTCGTTAAGCGCATCGACCGCGTCGGCGTTGAGCTTCAGTTCGACACGCTTAAGCCCACGATTTTTATCGCGTTTAAGCTGATTGCGTTTATTGATACGCAGCTGTTCATCGCGCGAAAGCGGATTCGTTTTCGGTCGTCCCGGTCGACGCTCATTCGCGAACAGATCTAGTGTCGTACGGTCCGTTTGTTCTTTGGCCATGATTATGAGACTTCGGGGGAAACACGCCGCCCTGCTAAAGCCCGGGCGATAAGCGCGCCATCATACATCACCAAAAACGGCACGCCAACGACTGGAAGCCCGTCATCTTCCAGTCGCTCTCTTTTTAATCAATTTGCAGTATCAGCGAGATAGCGGCGAATGGCGCGCAGTACAGCATCCGGTTTTTCCGCATGCACCCAGTGTCCGGCACCGGCAATGACGTGGGCGCGCGCCTGCGGGAATTGTGCCAGCAGCGTGTCCCGGTACGCGTCGGTAATATAAGGAGAGTTACCGCCGCGAATAAAGAGGGCAGGGTGCGGCCAGGCGGGAACGGTTTCCCAGCCCACGATGTGGTTGTACTGGTCCCACAGCACTGGCACGTTAAAACGCCACTGCCCGTCAACAAACGACTTCAAAAGGAACTGCACCACGCCTTCTTCATCAAGATGCTCACGCATAACCGCTGCCGCCTGCTGACGAGTGGAAACGCCAGCTTCGGTTACGGCATTGATCGCCGCGAAAATCTCATCGTGACGGCGAACGTCGTAATCCACAGGCGCAACGTCAATCACGACAAGCCCGGAAATTCGCTCTGGCGCCAGCGCGGTGAGCGCCATAACCGCTTTACCGCCCATTGAATGCCCGATGAGGGTCACCTTCTGCAGGTTGTGCGCGTCCAGCGTATCCAGCAGATCCTGCGCCATTGCCGCATAAGTCATTTCGTCTGAGCGGCCGGAAAGCCCGTGGTTGCGCATATCGACCTGCAAAATATCGTGATCGGTAACCAAATCGCGGGCCAGCACGCCCAGGTTATCCAGGCTGCCAAAAAGTCCATGAACCAGCACGATGGGGGAATTATTGTTCGGCGATTGTGCAGTTTGCGCTCGGGTATTCAATTTCATGGCAAAGTTCTTTTTTTACGTATGTCAGGTTAGGGTATCATGTTGACCATTCTGCCGCCCGGCTGCAAGGTTCCAGTTTAATCTGACTTTTGCCGCCAACCTGGTTTGACGCTATCCGCTGTTGGGATTTGACCTTATAATCCCAATGACTTGTATTCAGATAAGATATCGCACTGGATTAAGATGAAAACAATCGAAGTTGATGACGAACTCTATCAGTATATTGCCAGCCAGACGCGGCATATCGGGGAGAGCGCGTCCGACATTTTACGGCGCATGCTTAAAATTTCCGCCGCTTCACAGCCTGCCACCCCAGTTACCAAAGATGTCGTGTCTCAGCCGAGCGTTGCTGCACAAGCAAAACCTGCCGTGACGCCGGTGAAAGATAAAGTGCGCGCGATGCGCGAACTGCTGCTCTCCGACGAATATGCGGAGCAGAAAAAGGCGGTTAACCGTTTTATGCTGGTGCTGTCTACACTTTACTCCCTGGATAACAAAGCGTTTGCTGAAGCGACCGAGTCGCTGCACGGCCGTACCCGCGTCTATTTCGCGGGCGACGAGCAGACGCTGCTGCAAAATGGCAATCAAACCAAACCTAAACATGTCCCTGGCACTCCGTACTGGGTGATCACCAATACCAATACGGGCCGCAAGTGCAGCATGATTGAACACATCATGCAGTCCATGCAGTTCCCGGCGGAATTGATTGAAAAGGTTTGCGGTACAATTTAACCCTTGCATCATAAGGACCCGGTAATGGCAAATCACAGCCGTGCAGGCCAACCTGCACAACAAAGCGATTTGATTAACGTCGCTCAGCTGACCGCGCAGTATTACGTGCTGAAACCGGTCGTGGGCAACGCAGAACACGCAGTGAAGTTTGGTACATCTGGTCACCGCGGCAGCGCGGCGCGCCACAGCTTTAACGAACCGCACATTCTGGCCATTGCTCAGGCCATTGCGGAAGAGCGCGCTAAAAACGGCGTTACCGGTCCGTGCTACGTGGGCAAAGATACCCATGCGCTGTCTGAACCGGCGTTTATTTCCGTGCTGGAAGTGCTGGCGGCGAACGGTGTGGACGTGATTGTTCAGGAGAACAATGGGTTTACTCCAACACCGGCGGTATCAAACGCGATCCTTGTGCACAACAAAAAAGGCGGCGCGCAGGCTGACGGTATCGTCATCACGCCATCCCACAACCCGCCGGAAGACGGTGGTATAAAATACAACCCGCCTAACGGCGGCCCGGCTGACACTAACGTCACCAAAGTGGTGGAAGATCGTGCAAACGCGCTGCTGGCCGACGGTCTGAAAGGCGTTAAACGCATTTCTCTTGATGAGGCGATGGCCTCCGGCCACGTGAAAGAGCAGGATCTGGTTCAGCCGTTTGTGGAAGGGCTGGCGGATATCGTCGATATGGCGGCGATTCAGAAAGCTGGCCTGAAGCTGGGCGTGGATCCGCTGGGCGGCTCCGGTATTGAGTACTGGAAGCGCATCGCCGAGCACTACAAGCTGGATCTGACCATCGTGAACGATCACGTCGATCAGACCTTCCGCTTTATGCACCTGGACAAAGACGGCGCGATCCGTATGGACTGCTCCTCCGAATGTGCGATGGCGGGCCTGCTGGCGCTGCGCGATAAATTTGACCTGGCGTTTGCTAACGACCCGGACTATGACCGTCACGGCATCGTCACCCCTGCCGGGCTGATGAACCCGAACCACTATCTGGCTGTTGCGATCAACTACCTGTTCCAGCACCGTCCGCAGTGGGGCAAAGAGGTGGCTGTCGGTAAAACGCTGGTCTCTTCTGCGATGATCGACCGCGTGGTGGACGCGCTGGGCCGCAAGCTGGTGGAAGTGCCGGTGGGCTTCAAGTGGTTCGTTGACGGTCTGCACGACGGCAGCTTTGGCTTCGGCGGCGAAGAGAGCGCAGGCGCGTCCTTCCTGCGTTTCGACGGCACCCCGTGGTCAACCGATAAAGACGGCATCATCATGTGCCTGCTGGCGGCGGAGATTACCGCGGTTACCGGCAAGAATCCGCAGGAACACTACAACGAGCTGGCTGCACGCTTTGGTGCACCAAGCTATAACCGTATTCAGGCTGGCGCGACCTCTGCCCAGAAAGCGGCTCTGTCCAAACTCTCTCCGGAGATGGTCAGCGCAAGCACCCTGGCAGGCGATCCGATCACCGCGCGTCTGACGGCGGCACCGGGTAACGGTGCGTCTATCGGCGGCCTGAAAGTGATGACCGAAAATGGCTGGTTTGCCGCGCGTCCGTCCGGTACGGAAGATGCGTACAAGATCTATTGCGAAAGCTTCCTCGGCGCTGAGCATCGCCAGCAGATTGAGAAAGAAGCGGTAGAGATTGTCAGCGAAGTGCTGAAAAACGCATAAGTCGTGTTCTGGTGCGGGCTGATGCCCTCACCCCGGCCCTCTCCCGCGGGGAGAGGGAGAAAACACTAAAAACGGCAACCTCAGGGTTGCCGTTTTGCTTTTACCTAACTGTGTTTGTTCTTCAATTCAAATCTCGGCGACACCAGACCGTACAGCGTCCAGCCCATGAAGGTCACTATCGCCCCGTACAGCATCGCCTCCTGTCCGGACGAGTAGAGCGCATAGAAGCTGTATATCGCCCCAACCAGCGCCACGATATTCGCTACTCGCGCTTTGTGCGGATCCACCTTCGCCACCTTCTGAATGATCGCCAGCGCCGCCATCGACAGAATATACGGGATGATGTTCGTCACCACCGCCAGGTTGACCAGCACGTTGAACTGGCTGTTCAGCGACGGGCTGATGGTCATTAGCGATAATCCGCTCTGGAAGATGACAATTGCCAGCATACCCTGCACCGGCGCATCGGCTTTGGTCACGCGGGAGAAGATTTTCGGGAAATAGCCTTCATCTGCCGAAGATTTAAAAACCTGTGCAATGGTGAACTGCCAGCCAAGCAGCGATCCGCAGCAGGACATCACCATCAACCCCATGATCACTTTCCCGACTTCCGGGGTGAACATCTGCGCAAAGGCCAGTCCGAACGGTGCCGTGGAGTTAGCCAGATCCATGTTTGGCACGATCCCCGCTATCACGTTGGTTGAAACGATATAGATCACCGCCGCGCCCAGCGTCCCGCCGAGAACCGCAATCGGCACGTTCTTCTCCGGATTTTCCACCACTTCCGCATTTGCGCAGGCGGATTCCAGGCCCAGGAAAGCCCAGAGCGTCATGGCGATAGACGAGCCCACGGCGGTGAAGAACGGCACATGGTGCGGGTTCCAGGAGTTGGCGTACAGCGTCGGGCTAAACCAGAACCAGCCGATGATGCACAGGCCGACCACCGGGATGATCACGCCCCAGACGGTAATGCTGCTGAGCTGTCCGGTGATGCGCGCGCCGCCAAAGTTGGCGACGGTACAGATCCACAGCACGCCGATGGTTGCCAGCCCAATTTGCACCGGGCTGAGCGTCGCGCCAAACAGCTCCGTACCGTAGCCCACGGCGGAGATGGCAATCGCCACGTTGGCGATCAGCAGCGACACCCCATAGGTATAGTTCGCCATAAAGTTGCCGGACTTGCCGAAGGCGTACTCGGCATAGCCGCCCATGCCGCCTGACTTGCGGCTGAACATCCCGCACTTGGCAAACGCCCACGCCAGCGCCATCGATCCGACAGCCGTCACCAGCCAGGAGATGATCGAGATGGTCCCCACCTCGGCAAGCTTGGTGGGCAGCATGATAATCCCGGAGCCCATCATGTTAACCATGGTGAGGATAGTCAGCTGCACCACGCCCATCTTATTGGACTTGCTCATAATTTTTCTCCTTTCAGCAGCGTTGGCTGAGCAGCGGATTGTTTGATGACGTAGCAGCGAACCTGTTTGCGACCGTCACACTCCTCGACGTACACGCCCTGCAGCTCCGGCGCGAAGCCCGGCAGCAAGTTGATGCCTTCTTCCAGCGCGGCAAAGTAGCGCAGCACGGAACCGCCCCAGACTTCCCCTGGAACCACGCACAGTACCCCCGGTGGGTAAGGGAGCGCACCTTCGGCGGCGATGCGGCCTTCCGCGTCGCGCAGGGAGACCAGCTCGACCTCACCGCGCAGGTAGGCGTAGTTCGCCTCTTGCGGGTTCATCATCACGTGCGGGAAGTGAGACTTGCGGAACATCTCTTTTTGCAGCTGCTTCACGTTATGTCGGGCGTACAGGTCGTGCATCTCCTGGCAGATCTGGCGCAGGGTGTAACCCGCGTAACGTTCCGGATGCTGTTTGTAGAGGGAGGGCAGGACGTCTTTCAGCGGCACATCGCTCTCAAGCAGTTTTTCGAAGCGCACCAGCTGGCCGACCAGCTGCTGCAGCTTGCCCATGTCCTCCGCAGGGGTGAGCAGGAACAGGATCGAGTTGAGATCGCATTTTTCCGGCACGATGCCGTTTTCACGCAGGAAGTTGGCGAGAATGGTGGCGGGCACGCCGAAGTCGTCATACTCCCCGGTGCGGGCGTTAATGCCCGGCGTAGTCAGGAGGAGCTTGCACGGGTCGATAAAATACTGATGCTCAGCGTAGCCATCAAAAGCGTGCCAGCGTTCACCCGGTACGAAATGGAAGAAGCGCAGATCGGTTGCAATCTCTGCCGTGTCCCAGCTTTCCCACGCGCGGCCATCCACCGTCTCGGGCACAAATGGACGAATAAATCGGCAGTTCTCCAGGATCAGCTTGCGCGCCTCAATGCCCGTCACCACGCAGTCCATCCACATGTTGCGGCCGCTTTGCCCCTCATGCATGCGGGCGTTAATGTCCAGCGCGGCAAACAGCGGATAAAACGGGCTGGTGGAGGCGTGCATCATAAAGGCATTGTTGAGCCGCTTATGTGGGACATAGCGTTGCTGGCCTTTGATGTGGCTGTCCTTCTTGTGAATTTGCGAGGTCTGCGAGAAGCCAGCCTGCTGTTTATGCACGGACTGGGTGACCAGAATCCCCGGATCGTTTTCGTTCAGCTCCAGCAGCAGCGGCGAGCAGTCGGCCATCATCGGAATAAACTGCTCGTAACCCACCCAGGCCGAGTCAAACAGGATGTAGTCGCACAGGTGCCCAATCTTATCCACCACCTGACGGGCGTTGTAGATGGTGCCATCGTAGGTGCCCAGCTGGATCACCGCCAGGCGGAACGGACGCGCATCGCGTGCACGGCCAGGCGCCACCTCTGCCACCCGTTCACGCAGGTAGCTCTCCTCAAAGCAGTGCGCGTCAATGCCGCCGATGAAGCCGTACGGGTTGCGCGCGGTTTCCAGATAGACCGGCGTTGCCCCAGCCTGAAGGAGGGCACCGTGGTGGTTAGACTTGTGGTTGTTACGGTCGAACAGCACCAGGTCGCCTGGGGTGAGCAGGGCGTTCAACACCACTTTGTTGGACGACGAGGTGCCATTCAGCACGAAGTAGGTCTTATCGGCGTTAAAGACTTTTGCCGCATGATGCTGGGCAATGCACGGTGCGCCTTCGTGGATCAGCAGATCCCCCATCGCAACGTCGGCGTTGCACAGATCGGAGCGGAAAAGCGTCTCGCCAAAGAAATCGACAAACTGATTGCCGGCAGGATGACGGCGGAAAAACTGCCCGCCCTGATGCCCCGGGCAGTCAAACGCGCTGTTGCCCTGCTTCACGTAGTCGACAAGGGCGCGGAAAAACGGCGGGCGCAGCTGGGTTTCATACTTCTGCGCGGCCGCTTCCAGCTGGCGTCCATAAAAGTCTTTGCTGGTGTCTGAATGCTCAAATACGCCGTGAATGCGCGATAAATAATCTGCCGGGATGAGCTCTTCTTTGTGCGTCGCCACAAATACGGGAATGCCAAAACCGGTAGCTTCTATTTCTTCCAGGATACCGCTGGCAATATCCGTGACCGCCAGAACAATGGCGGCAACATCAATATAATCAGAAGCGCGGACATCCACCACTTCACGCTGGGTAGTAAAGCAGTCCGGACATGCACGGCTGGCTGCGATTTTTAAATTTTTCATCTTTCTCTCTTTATTTTAGGTAATAAGCGTCCCTCGATTTCTTGCAAGAAAGAAATCGATAATTTTCCGGAAAAAAAGCAATGGGTAGCCGCTGATTAAAATCAGTGAATTGCTTTTTTGATGATTGAAATTCAGTCCGCCCGGTGCGGATGAGTCTGAATCAAGATGAATGAGCGCACGAGTTTACAGGCAATTGCCTGTAAGCTAAGGTTTTTCAGGATAACCTGTAAGCGAGTGCGCCAGAAGTCGAAGGACTACCGGGCATTAAAGAGATGAAAGTCAAAGCAGTTTCGGTGGGCAAACATCATAATATGCGTTGTCCGCCTTATATGGGGCATTAAGCGATTGTTGTTTTCCATGTTTCATTTTCCTTTCAGTAATTGAAAGCATGGTCATTTTATCCAGGCAAAGGCGATTAACCGTGAAGCAGATCACCATTAACCGATCATTTCAGAAATAATTAGTCGTTTTTGATGAATAATGCAGATCAAAATTCTGAATTGTTAGTGTCGCGTTAATAGATTGTGTTGTGAATGTTTGATGTGAGCGTAAATAATCAAAAAAATAACGGTTGGGATATTTGTGAAATATTTTCTGAGAGTTTTCGTTTTTATTTAAAAATAAATTGAATAGTTATTCAAAGCATAAACCGATAACCGATACCGGTTTCAGTTAATAAATGACGGGGGCGCGCGGGGTCAACTTCAAGTTTCTGGCGAAGATGTCCCATATATATGCGTAAATAGTGACTATGCTCCACCGCGTTGGGTCCCCACACCTGACTTAACAGCTGGCGCTGGGTGAGTACTTTACCGTGATTATTAAGCAGCACGGCGAGCAGGCGAAACTCGATTGGCGTGAGATGGATTTCTTCTTCACCGCGCACAATACGTCGCGCGGCCAGATCAACCCGGATATCCCCAAACGTGTAGGTTGGGTCAGCAGGCGTGGTTGCGCTATGGCGGCGCAGGGCCACGCGCAGGCGAGCCTGTAGCTCGCCGATACCAAAAGGTTTTATCAGATAGTCGTCCGCCCCGGCATCCAGCGCGGCGATTTTATCCGTCTCTTCAGTACGGGCGGAGAGCACCAGAATCGGCATCTGGCTCCACTGACGTACCTCGCGGATAAAATCGATGCCGTCACCGTCCGGCAGGCCAAGATCGAGGATCACCAGGTCCGGCTTGCGGGTTGCGGCTTCAATTAACCCCCGCTGAAGCGTACCCGCATCATGAACGCGCAGACCATCGCCTTCCAGCGCTGCGCGCAGAAACCGGCTAATGGCGATCTCATCTTCAACAATCAGAACGTTGATCACAAATCCTCTGGTAATTCATTCAGTTCCGGCGGGGTTTCCAGAGGAAGTGTAACACAAAAACGCGCGCCGCCTTCCGGACGATTCTCCGCGAAAATGGTTCCGCCATGAACATCAATTATTGCCTGACAAATCGCCAGCCCCAGCCCCACGCCCGGGATGGCAGATTCTTTATTGCCGCGTGCGAATTTTTCGAAAATAGCCATCTCCTGTCCGGCAGGAATGCCCGGCCCGGTATCCCAGACGTCAAGACGAAGCGTGTCGTCGTCCACCGTCGCATCCACCCCAATCCGGGCGCTGGCACCTGCATATTTGCCGGCGTTTTCCAGCAGGTTAATCAACACTCGTTCAAAAAGCGGACCGTCGACGTGAATTAACGTCAGGGGCTCGGGCATGTTCAGCGCAATATGCCGCCCACCGAGGCCGGGTTCGAGCATTTTCAGCGCGCTGCCCACCACCTCTTCAAGCGTGAGCCACTCTTTTTTGAGGTTAAAACCGCCCGACTGGATCCGCGCCATATCGAGCAGGTTATTCACCAGGCGCGTGGTATTGAGCACGTGCTGACGGATTTCGCTGGCCTGCATGGCGTGTTTTGAACCTTCTGCTGCCAGGTCCAGCGTCAGGATTTCCGACTGGCCAAACAGGACGGTAAGAGGTGTGCGCAGGTCGTGAGACAGCGCCGCCAGGAGCGAGTTACGGATGCTTTCGCGCTCGCTTGCCAGCCGGGCCTGCTCTTCGCTGGCGGTGAGGGCCAGCCGTTCCAGCGCGCTGGCAACAAGCAGCGTAAAGGTCTCCAGCAGTCGCTGCTGTTCGGGGATCATCAGCTGGCGCAGATTGGAGGGCTCCACGATAACCAGCCCCAGGTTTTTATCGGCGCTGCGCAGGGGCAGAATTTGATAGGGCACGCCGGGCAGGGTGTCGGTCCCTGCACCCGCCGGTAGCCCTTTATCAAAGCTCCAGCGGGCGATGGCTTCGTCCCAGGGCGTCATGCCCGAGGCCGACGTCAGCGGGCGCAGCTTGCCGTGATCGTCCGGGAGTAAAATCAGGTTGCTGGCATGAAAGGTCGAGCGAATAAACTGCTCGCTGGTCTGCACAATATCCAGCGGCGTGCGGCCTACCGCCAGCGATTTCGACATCTCATAAAGATGCCGCGTGCGCTGTTCGCGATAGCGGGCGATACGCGCCTGGTAGCGCACGCCAGCCGTTAAGTTCCCGATCACCAGCCCGACGGTAAGCATCACGGCGAAGGTGAGGATGTACTGTACGTCCGAGACGGCGAGCGTCCCGCGGGGGGCAATAAAGAACAGATCGAAGCTGATGACGTTAATAACCGTCGCCAGTACCGACGGCCAGCGTCCGTAAAAGAGCGCCACCACTACCACGCCCAGCAGGTAGATCATCACCAGGTTGGCCGCGTCGAAGGCAATCAGCCATTTGCTGGCGATTATAGTGATCAGGGCGCAGAGCACGACGGCGACAAAACAGCCGCGGAGCTGAATGCGCCATTTATCGCTGAAGGCCCGGCTGTCCGGCGCGCGGCTGGGGAGGGGAGCAGGTTTATCATCCAGCGCCACGATCACCAGGTCCAGATCCGGCGCGCGGCGGGCCAGCTTGTCGGCAAAGGATTCGCGGCTAAACCAGCGGCGATGCTGGCGGCGGCCAATGACAATTTTCCCCAGGTTATGCTCCCGCGCGTAGCGCAGAATGGCCTTATCTTCCTGCGGATCGGAAAGGGTAGCGGTTTCGGCACCCAGCTCCTGCGCCAGGCGCAGCGAGCTCAGGATCGCGCGGCGCTGATTTTCGGGCAGAGCGTGCAGCTGCGGCGTTTCGACATACACCGCATGCCAGACGCTGCCAAATTTGGCCGCCAGGCGCGCAGCGGTGCGGACCAGTTTTTCATTGCCGCTGCCGTGCCCCACGCACAGCAGAATGGCATCCCGCGTATGCCAGACGCGCTCCTGTCCCTGCAGGTCGCGCCAGGCGCGCATCTGATCGTCAACGCGATCGGCAGTACGCCGCAGGGCCAGCTCGCGCAGGGCAATCAGGTTACCTTTGCGGAAGAAATGTTCGATGGCGCGCTCGGCCTGGCCGGCAATATAAACCTTTCCTTCGTGCAGGCGCTGGCGCAAATCGTCAGGAGGCAGGTCAACCAGCACCACCTCATCGGCAGAATCAAAGAACGGGTCGGGCACCGTCTCGCGCACCTGAATGCCGGTCACGCCGCTGACTACGTCGTTCAGACTTTCAAGATGCTGAACGTTAACCGTCGTGAACACATCAATGCCGGCCTCGAGCAGCTCTTCAACATCCTGCCAGCGTTTGGGATGGCGTGAGCCTGGCGCATTGCTGTGCGCCAGTTCGTCCATCAGGATAAGCGCGGGACGGCGGGCGAGGGCGGCATCGAGATCGAATTCAGTGACTAACCGACCGCGATGGCTGATGCGGCGGGGCGGCTGGGTAGCCAGCCCCTTCAGCAGTGATGCTGTCTCTTTACGTCCGTGGGTTTCAACCACGCCGATCAGAATATCGAGCCCCTGCGCCCGAAGCCGCTGGGCTTCCGTCAGCATGGCGAAGGTTTTCCCGACGCCTGCGCAGGCGCCAAAGAAAATTTTCAGTTTGCCGCGATGGGCTTCAGCCGTCTGTTCAAGCAGCCTGTCCGGATCCGGGCGCATGGGCTCGTCGGTCATTTAGTTTTTCCTTAGCGCGTCCAGCGCCAGATTCAGCTCAACAATATTTACCACGGGCATGCCGATGAAGTTGACCAGCGGCTTTTGCGTGTGCTCTGCCACCAGCTTGCTCACCTGTTCCACGGTCAACTGACGGGCGGCGGCGACGCGCGGGATCTGCCAGGCCACCGCTGCCGGCGTCAGGCTGTAGTCCAGCCCGCTGGCCGAGGCGGTCACCAGCTCTACGGGCACCTCGCGGCTGGCCTGAGGATTGGCGGCACGCAGGGTTGCCACGCGTTCAGAGACGGCTTTGTCCAGCTCCGGGTTGCTGCCCGCCAGGTTACTGCCGCCGGATGCCATCGGATTATACGGGCTTTCGGCAGTGGCGGAAGGGCGTCCCTGGAAGTAGCGAGCATCCGTAAAGTTCTGACCAATCAGGCGTGAACCGCGGTTTTCGCCGTTTTGTATAATCAGCGAGCCGTTGGCCTGATCCTTAAACCACCACTGGCCCAGCGCGGTGGTTACCAGCGGGTACAGCCCGCCGGTAATGAGAGACAGCAGAATAAACAAAAGTATAGCGGGGCGTAACATCGTCATTTGATTCACCTTTTAAACCAGCCCGAACAGCGTCAACAGCAGGTCGATAGCCTTGATACCGATGAAAGGCACCACCAGCCCGCCCAGGCCGTAAATCCACAGGTTGCGGCGCAGCATGGCGGCGGCGGTCAGCGGCTTATAGCTCACGCCCTTCAGCGCCAGCGGAATAAGAAAGACAATGATCAGGGCGTTGAAAATCACCGCGCTCAGAATGGCCGATGCCGGAGAGTGCAGGTGCATCACATTCAGCGCATTGAGCTGCGGATAGGTGGCCGCAAAGGCCGCCGGGATAATGGCGAAATACTTCGCCACGTCGTTGGCGATACTGAAGGTGGTCAGCGAACCGCGCGTCATCAACATCTGTTTGCCGATGTGCACCACCTCAATCAGCTTGGTCGGGTTAGAGTCGAGGTCGACCATGTTGCCCGCCTCTTTTGCTGCCTGGGTACCGGAGTTCATCGCCACCGCCACGTCGGCCTGCGCCAGGGCAGGGGCATCGTTGGTACCGTCGCCGGTCATCGCCACCAGACGACCTTCCGCCTGATACTGACGAATCAACGCCAGCTTGGCTTCCGGCGTGGCTTCGGAAAGGAAATCATCCACGCCCGCTTCGGCGGCAATCGCCGCTGCGGTAAGACGGTTATCCCCGGTGATCATCACCGTTTTAATGCCCATTTTACGCAGCTGGGCAAAGCGCTCTTTAATGCCGCCTTTAACGATATCTTTCAGGGAAATTACGCCCAGCACGTTCGCGCCTTCTGCCACCACCAGCGGCGTGGCCCCCTGACGGGCTACGCTTTCGACCAGGTTGTCCACTTCAGGCGGGAAGTGGCCATTGTTGGCCTCAATGTGGCGACGGATGGCGTCAACAGAGCCTTTACGGATCATGCGATCCTGAATGTTAATCCCGCTCATTCGGGTTTGCGCCGTAAACGGCACGAAGGTGGCATGCAGGCTCTGAACGTCGCGCTGGCGCAGGTTAAAGCGCTGCTTGGCGAGAACAACAATGCTTCGGCCCTCCGGGGTTTCATCGGCAAGCGAGGAGAGCTGTGCCGCATCCGCCAGCGTTTTTTCATCCACGCCCGGGGCGGGTAAGAAATCCGACGCCTGGCGGTTACCGAGGGTAATGGTGCCGGTTTTATCCAGCAGCAACACATCCACGTCACCGGCGGCTTCTACGGCACGCCCGCTGGTGGCGATGACGTTGGCACCGAGCATACGGCTCATGCCAGCCACGCCGATGGCCGACAGCAGGCCGCCAATGGTGGTGGGGATAAGGCAGACCAGCAGCGCCACCAGTACCGTGACGGTGACCGCGGTACCGCCATAGGCGGAGAACGGCCACAGTGTGGCGGTTGCCAGCAGGAAGACAATGGTCAGGGCCACCAGCAGGATGGTCAGGGCAATCTCGTTTGGCGTTTTACGGCGCTGTGCGCCTTCCACCATGGCGATCATCCGGTCGAGGAAGGTTTCACCCGGGTTAACGCTGCATTGGATCACCAGCCAGTCGGAGAGAATGCGCGTCCCGCCCGTCACGGAGGCAAAATCACCGCCGGATTCACGGATCACCGGTGCGGATTCCCCGGTAATGGCGCTTTCATCTACCGATGCGCCACCTTCAATGACTTCTCCGTCGCACGGGATGATGTCGCCAGCTTCCACCAGCACCACATCACCTTTACGTAGTTCATCCGCCGGAACGTGGTCCATCTGCGCACCGTACTTCGGTTCACGTAGCTTGCGCGCGAAGGCGGTTTTTTTCACCCCTTTCAGGCTATTGGCCTGGGCTTTACTGCGGCCTTCCGCCAGCGCTTCGGCAAAGTTGGCGAACAGCACGGTAAACCACAGCCACAGGCTGATGGCGCCGGTAAACATCGCATTTCCCGGCATATGGCCCGTTCCCATGACAATCGCCAGGGCGGTTGTCAGGACGCTTCCCGCCCAGACAATAAACATCACCGGGTTGTGCCACTGCACGCGCGGGCTCAGCTTTTTCACCGCATCCATGAGCGCCTGGCGAACTAATGACGGTTCGAACAGGGCCAGTTGTTTACGACTCATGACAATTTCTCCGCAAAATCAGCGTAAAGAGAGGTATTCCGCGACCGGGCCTAACGCGAGGGCGGGGATAAAGGTCAGGGCGCCGACCAGCAACACGGTGCCCGTCAGCAGGCCGATAAACAGCGCGCCGTGGGTCGGTAATGTCCCGGTAGTGGTCGGCTGGATTTTTTTGTTCACCAGCGATCCGGCTATCGCCATAACCGGCACAATGATCCCGAAGCGGCCCACGAACATGCAGAACGCCAGCAGACAGTTCCAGAACGGAGAGTTGGCGCTTAAGCCTGCAAAGGCGCTGCCGTTGTTGTTGGCGGCAGAGGAGACGGCATACAGCACTTCACTGAAACCGTGAATGCCGGGGTTAAAGATGCCGCTGCGTCCGGCCTCGGTCATCAGCGCCAGCGCGGTGCCGAGCAGCACGAGAGCCGGGGTGACCAGGATTGCCAGCGCGGTTAATTTCATCTCGCGAACGTCGATTTTTTTACCCAGATATTCCGGGGTGCGGCCAATCATCAGACCGGCAATAAACACCGCCAGCAGCACGAACAGCAGCATGCCGTAAAGACCGGAGCCCACGCCGCCAAATACCACCTCGCCAATCTGCATCAGCCACATCGGGATCATGCCGCCCAGCGCGGTGAAAGAGTCATGCATGGCGTTCACCGCCCCGCACGAGGCTGCTGTAGTGACGACTGCATAAAGGCTGCTGGCAAGAATGCCGAAGCGGCTTTCTTTGCCTTCCATATTAATAGTGCTGTTCGCCCCAAGCTGCATGAAATGGGGGTTACCGCTCCATTCAGCCCACATCACCAGCGCCACGCAGACCACGAAGATCAGCGACATGGTCCAGAGCAGTGTGCGGCCCTGACGGCGATCGTTGACCACATCACCAAAGGCGAAACAGAGCGCGGCGGGGATCAGGAAGATCGCCAGCATCTGCACAAAATTGGTCAGGGCGGTAGGGTTTTCAAACGGATGCGACGAGTTGGCGTTGAAGAATCCGCCGCCGTTGGTGCCGAGCATCTTGATGGCTTCCTGCGACGCCACTGGGCCCATCGGCAGGAGCTGTTTTGCTCCTTCCAGCGAGGTATACGGGGCGTAAGGCAGCAGGTTTTGCAGGGCGCCCTGCTGAATAAAGAACAGCGCGATAAGCAACGCAATCGGCAGCAGGATCCACAGCGTAATGCGCGTCAGATCCACCCAGGCGTTACCCAGGGTACCGATTTTCTGACGTGCAAACGCGCGCGTCAGCGCGAAAATTACCGCGATACCGCTGGCTGCAGAGAGGAAGTTCTGCACGGTTAATCCAGCCATCTGGCTGAAATAGCTCAGCGTGGTTTCACCGGCATAGGACTGCCAGTTGGTGTTGGTAACAAAACTGACCGCCGTGTTCAGCGCAAGATGCCAGGACAGGCCCGGTAACCGTTGCGGATTCAGCGGCAGGATGCCCTGCAGCATCAGCATGGCAAAAAGTGCAAAAAGCCCAACGATGTTCAGCAGCAGAATAGCGAACAGATATTCGCGCCAGCTCATCTCCCGATCGTCGATTCCCAGCACGCGCCAGATCCCTTTTTCAACGCTTCCCGTGCCGGGCAGGGGGACGTTGTTGATAAGCCTGGCCAGCCCCGTTCCCAGCGGCCTTGCCAGAACGAACAATACCACTAAGAAGCTGGCAATAAGCAAAAACGCCTGAGCAGCCATCAGAATGCCTCCGCGTTAATCAGGGCATAGACCAGATAACCCAATAACAGGAACACCAGCACGATGCCGGCAATAAGACCTGCACTCACAATCCACCTCCGGGTGACTTTTGTTGTTGTGCTAACGGTAGGATTTATGGCGCAAAGATTTCGCAAAAATGAGAAGGGCGGGTGTAAAAAAAGTATAAAAATGGCAAAGCCCACAGTTTAACTATTGATAAGTAAATCGTTAACTTTTTTGTAACTTAATTACGGTGCGAGTGTAAGTTTTTGCTAAACGGACGAAAATAAGTGGTCGGATGAGTAGTAAAATTACAAACAAAGCGATATTATTTTATCCAGGTCACAGATTTCACATTTTCCGGAGAAGGTTTCCGGCCAACTACAGGGGAGAAAAATATGGATCTTTATAAAGAGTATCCGGCTCATATCGTGTTCATGCGTCGCACTTTCGCCGTAGTGGCTGGCGTGCTGGCCCTGCCGGTGATGTTGTTCTGGAAAGATCGCGCGCGTTTTTATAGCTATCTGCACCGCGTCTGGGCGAAAACCAGCGAGAAGCCGGTGTGGATGGATCAGGCAGAGAAAGCGACCTGCGATTTCTATTGATACAACGCTGACGCGTAGCCATAAAAAAACCGCCAATAGCAATATGGCGGTTTTTTTGTCCCTCGGGATTCGCGGTCCGTTGGGTGGTCTTCAAGCCCTCGTCAGAGGCTTCCAAGAATATCTCGGGTCCTTAAGTAATCAAACTGCAACTCCCTAAATATATTCTTAAAATCTTTTCGGTGGATTACGTTTTACACCAGGGCCAACTACTATGCAGCGTCCCTTTCCGCCATCTCGCACATGGGCACCGGTCCCGGGAAAGGCGTCACCACAACCGTAAGTCAGGCTCTCGTCAGGGCTTGTGTCCACCGATTTATCACCGGTGGTGAACGGTGGAGCGGTTAGCAGCAGGGACCGCATAGTGAAACGCTATATATGCATCGCGTTCATTGTCGCCAGCGTACTCGTTGTAAAGAGTGATGAACCTAATGCGTTTGTCGCTTTAACCACGATAGCGCAGGACAAGTAGCGTTAAGGCCGCCCCGGGCGGCCTTTTTTATTTCATCCCGTCTACACTTCATGGCAAAGTAGTTCAATGCATGCTTTTTCCTTGTATGGCATGCCCTTATGGACATAATGGACAATAGCCTGGAGTTTTATGGCCACCCATCTGGTTTGGTTTCGCGCGGATTTGCGCGTACATGACAACATCGCTCTCGCGGCAGCCTGCCGCTCTGATGACGCCAGCGTACTGGCGCTATTTATCGCCACGCCTGAGCAGTGGCAGCAGCATGATATGGCACCACGGCAGGCGGCTTACCTCAAATCACACCTGAACGAACTGCAGCACGCGCTTGCCGAGAAAGGCATACCTCTTATCTACAAAGAGGTCAGCGATTTTACCGCGCAGCTTCATATGCTGCAGGAGATATGCCAGCAGAACGGCGTCACGCATCTTTTTTATAACTACCAGTACGAACTGAACGAACAGCAGCGGGACCGCCAGCTGGAGAAAATGCTGGGAGAGGTGGTATGTGAGGGATTTGATGACAGCGTGATGCTGGCTCCGGGCAGCGTTATGACCGGCGGTCACGAAATGTATAAAGTGTTTACGCCGTTTAAAAATGCTTTTGTTAAGCGCCTGAAAGAGGCGCTGCCGGAGTGCGTACCCGCGCCCGCCGCCAGAGGAGAGGCTATAACCGATCTCCCCGAATTAACGTTCAACTATCCCCTGCGGGCATTTGATGAACTTCTGTTCCCTGCCAGTGAGAAGGCCGCTATTGCGAAGCTGCGCCAGTTTTGCAAGCAGTGCGCGGGAGAATATGACGCGCGCAGGGATTTCCCGGCAATTGAAGGGACAAGCCGGTTATCGGCCTGCCTGGCGCTGGGCGTGCTCTCTCCTCGCCAGTGTTTGCATCGTCTTCTGGCCGAACAGCCGCAGGCGCTGGACGGTGGTGCGGGCTCGGTGTGGCTGAACGAACTTATCTGGCGTGAATTCTACCGCCATCTGATGACGTACCATCCCAATCTCTGTAAGCATCGTCCGTTCATTACGTGGACCGACAGCGTAAAATGGCAGCACGATGAGGCACTTTTACAGGCCTGGCAAAAAGGGGATACGGGCTATCCGATTGTGGACGCCGCTATGCGCCAGCTAAATGAAACCGGGTGGATGCACAATCGTCTGCGAATGATTACCGCGAGCTTCCTGGTGAAAGATCTGCTTATCGACTGGCGAATCGGAGAGCGCTATTTTATTTCTCAGCTGATCGATGGCGATCTGGCGGCGAATAACGGTGGCTGGCAGTGGGCGGCCTCTACCGGCACCGATGCGGCTCCCTATTTCAGGATTTTTAATCCGACCACGCAGGGGCAAAAATTTGATGCCAACGGCGACTTTATTCGCCGCTGGTTGCCCGCGCTCAGGAACGTTCCTGAAAAAGCGATCCATGACCCGTGGGCATGGGCGGATAAACAGGGCGTAAAGCTCGATTATCCCCGCCCGATTGTCGACCATAAACAGGCGCGCGTCGCCACGCTGGCGGCGTACGAAGCCGCCCGAAAAGTTTGAGAGAATGATGATGAAAAACAGTGAACTGGAACGCCTGATTAACGAAAAACTTAATACCGCCTCCTTTAGCGACTATGGCCCGAATGGCCTGCAGGTCGAAGGGCGCGAAACGGTGCAGAAAATCATCACCGGCGTGACGGCAAGCCAGGCGCTGCTGGATGAGGCGGTGCGTCAGGAAGCCGACGCGGTGATTGTCCATCACGGTTACTTCTGGAAAAACGAATCGCCGATTATCCGCGGCATGAAGCGCAACCGCCTCAAAACGCTGCTGTCGAATGATATCAACCTGTACGGTTACCATCTGCCGCTGGATGCGCATCCTGAACTGGGAAATAACGTCCAGCTGGCGCAGCTGTTAGGGATTACCGTGATGGGTGAAATCGAGCCGCTGGTGCCGTGGGGCGAACTGTCGATGCCGGTACCGGGGCTGGAGCTGGCCTCGTGGATCGAAGCGCGGCTGGGGCGTCGTCCGCTGTGGTGCGGAGATACCGGGCCGGATACCGTGAAGCGCGTGGCGTGGTGTACCGGCGGCGGCCAGGGCTTTATCGACAGCGCCGCGCGCTTTGGTGTTGATGCGTTTATTACCGGCGAAGTCTCCGAGCAGACGGTTCACTCTGCCCGCGAGCAGGGGCTGCATTTCTACGCGGCAGGCCACCACGCTACCGAGCGCGGCGGTATTCGCGCCCTCAGCGAGTGGCTGACGGAAAATACCGATCTGGATGTGACCTTTATTGATATTCCTAATCCGGCCTGATGAGAGGTAGTTAAGTGCAGCGAGCGCGTTGTTATCTTCTGGGTGAAACCGCGGTAGTTCTGGAGCTTGAGCCTCCCGTGACGCTTGCCACGCAAAAGCGTATCTGGCGCCTGGCACAGCGACTGCCCGAGCTACCCGGCGTGGTTGAAGCTATTCCGGGTATGAATAATATCACCGTGGTGTTACGCGATCCGCACACCGGGGCGCTGGATGCCATTGAGCGTCTTCAGCGCTGGTGGGAAGAGAGCGAGGCGCTGGAGCCAGAATCGCGGGCGATTGAGATCCCGGTTGTCTATGGCGGCAAAGGTGGCCCTGACCTTGGCGTGGTGGCCGAACACTGTGGATTAACAGTAAAGCAGGTTGTGGAGCTGCACAGCTCGGTGGATTACGTCGTCTGGTTTCTGGGTTTTCAGCCGGGCTTTCCGTATCTGGGCGGATTATCTCCCCGGCTGCATACCCCGCGTCGGGCTGAGCCGCGCCTGAGCGTACCCGCAGGAACGGTGGCGATTGGCGGTGAACAAACCGGAATTTATCCGCTTACTTCACCGGGCGGCTGGCAGCTTATCGGGCACACCTCTATGCCACTATTTAAACCGGGGCAGGAGGCACCGATCCTCCTGCGTCCGGGTGATACCCTGCGCTTTATCCCGCAGAAGGAGGGGGTATGTTAACGCTTATTCGCGCGGGGCTTTATACCTCCGTTCAGGATGCCGGACGCTTTGGCATGCGCCAGTCCGGCGTGAGCTACTGCGGTGCGCTCGATCGTCCTTCGCTGGAGATTGCCAACCTGCTGGTAGGCAACGCGGGCAGCACGGCGGCGTTAGAAATTACGCTGGGTCAGTGCGTTATTGAATTTGGTGAGGAGACCTGGTTCGCCTTAACCGGCGCGGGCTGTGACGCAACGCTGGACGGCAAAGCGGTGTGGACCGGCTGGCGATTGCGGGCGAAAGCCGGGCAGCGTCTGACGCTTAAGCGTCCTCTGCACGGCGTGCGCAGCTATCTTGCCGTGGCGGGGGGCATCGACGTGCCGGAGGTGTTGGGGTCGTCCAGCACCGACCAGAAAGCGGGAATGGGCGGCCATGAAGGACGGCTGCTGCGCGACGGCGATCGTCTTGCGATTAAGCCATCAGCGCGCCATTTCACCACCACGCAGGGCGTGAAGCAGCTGCTTTGGGGGAACGTGATCCGCGCCTTGCCGGGACCGGAATATCAGGAGTTTGATGAAGCCTCAAAAGAGTCTTTCTGGCGTTCGCCGTGGAAAATCAGCCCGCAGAGTAACCGTATGGGTTACCGGCTTCAGGGGCAGCCGCTGACCCGCACGACTGACCGGGAGCTGCTTTCCCACGGGCTGCTGCCGGGGGTGATTCAGGTGCCGGGCAACGGGCAGCCCATCGTACTGATGAACGACGCGCAAACTACCGGCGGCTATCCGCGTATTGCCTGCATTATCGAAGCGGATCGCTACCATCTGGCGCAAATCCCTCTCGGTCAGCCGATTCATTTCGTGCAGTGTACGCTGGAGGAGGCGCTAAAGGCCCGGCAGGATCGGCAGCGCTATCTCGAACAGCTGGCGTGGAGGCTTGATGGTAAAGATTGATTTAAACGCCGATCTGGGGGAGGGCAGCAGCGCCGATGCGGAACTGATGACCCTGGTCTCCTCGGTCAATATCGCCTGCGGTTTTCACGCGGGCGATGCGCAAACCATGCTGGAGAGCGTGCGTAATGCCATTAAAAACGGCGTGGCGATTGGCGCTCACCCGAGCTTCCCGGACCGGGAGAACTTTGGCCGTACGGCGATGGATCTGCCCCCTGAGACGGTCTACGCTCAGGTGCTCTACCAGATCGGCGCGCTGGAGGCGATAGTGCGCGCTGAACATGGCGTGCTGCGTCACGTCAAACCGCACGGCATGCTCTATAACCAGGCAGCGAAAGCCCCGGCGCTGGCGGAGGCGATTGCCCGCGCGGTGCGGGACTGCAATCCGCAGCTGATTCTGGTTGGCCTGGCGGGTAGCGAGCTTATTCGTGCCGGAGAACGGCTGGGGCTGACGACGCGGCAGGAAGTCTTTGCCGATCGGGGATACATGCCGGACGGCAGCCTGGTGCCGCGCACGCAGGCCGGTGCGCTGATTACTGACGAAAATAAAGCGCTGGCGCAGACGCTGGCGATGGTGCGCTTCGGGCGGGTGACCGCTGTGGACGGCACGTCGGCACACGTTCAGGCTGATACGGTATGTTTACATGGTGATGGCGAGCATGCGCTCCAGTTTGCGCGCCGCCTGCGGGCGGCGTTCTCTGAAGAGGGCATTCTCGTCAGCGCAGATTGATTATTAAAGGACAATGACATGCCTGAAGGTCCGGAGATCCGCCGTGCGGCGGATAGCCTGGAGGCGGCGATAAAGGGCAAACCGCTGACCGATGTCTGGTTTGCCTTTCCTCAACTTAAGCCGTTTGAAACAGAGCTGGTGGGACAGACGGTGACCCACATTGAAACGCGCGGCAAAGCGTTGCTCACGCATTTTTCCCATAACCTGACGTTATATAGCCATAACCAGCTCTACGGTGTGTGGCGCGTCGTCGATGCGGACGAGCAGCCGCAAACGACGCGCGTGCTGCGCGTCCGGTTACAAACGGCGGATAAGGCGATCCTGCTCTACAGCGCCTCTGATATTGAAATGTTAACGCCGGAGCAGCTGCTGACGCATCCGTTCTTACAGCGCGTCGGGCCGGACGTGCTGGACATGCGCCTGACGGCGAGCGACGTGAAGGCCCGACTGTTATCGCCAAAATTCCGCAACCGCCAGTTTTCCGGATTGTTGCTCGATCAGGCTTTTCTGGCGGGATTAGGCAACTATCTGCGGGTGGAAATCCTTTGGCAAGTGGGGCTGGCGCCGCAGCGCAAGGCCTCTCAGCTTAGCGAGGAACAGCTGGACGCGCTGTCGCACGCGCTGCTGGATATTCCACGGCTGTCGTACAACACGCGCGGCGTGGTGGATGAGAACAAACATCACGGGGCGCTGTTCCGCTTTAAGGTGTTCCATCGGGCGGGGAAAAAGTGCGAGCGGTGCGGCGGGATTATCGACAGGATTATGCTCTCTTCCAGACCTTTTTACTGGTGCCCGCACTGCCAGAGATAAAAGCAAAACGGTAACCCAGGGGTTACCGTTTTTAAGGTTTGTTCCCTCTCCCTGTGGGAGAGGGCCGGGGTGAGGGCATCAGGCCGCACCCAACGTTTTTTAGCGCTTCAGGTCAGACTTAAAATCACGCTGCTCGTAGCCGGTGTACAGCTGACGAGGACGGGCGATTTTCATACCTTCGCTGTGCATTTCGTTCCAGTGCGCAATCCAGCCCACGGTACGCGCCATGGCGAAGATCACGGTGAACATGGAAGACGGAATGCCCATCGCTTTCAGAATAATGCCAGAGTAGAAATCGACGTTCGGGTAGAGTTTCTTCTCGATGAAGTACGGGTCGTTCAGCGCGATGTGTTCCAGCTCCATCGCCACTTCCAGCAGATCGTCTTTGGTGCCCAGCTCTTTCAGCACTTCATGGCAGGTCTCACGCATAACGGTTGCGCGCGGGTCGTAGTTTTTGTAAACACGGTGACCGAAGCCCATCAGGCGGAAGGAGTCATTCTTGTCTTTCGCGCGACGCACGAACTCTGGAATGTGCTCAACGGTGCTGATCTCTTCCAGCATCTTCAGCGCCGCTTCGTTCGCGCCGCCGTGCGCCGGTCCCCACAGGGAGGCGATGCCCGCAGCGATACAGGCGAACGGGTTCGCGCCTGAAGAGCCTGCGGTACGGACAGTAGAGGTAGAGGCGTTCTGCTCGTGGTCAGCGTGCAGGATCAAAATACGGTCCATCGCGCGTTCCAGCACCGGATTCACTTCATACTCTTCGCACGGCGTGGAGAACATCATGCGCAGGAAGTTGCCGGCGTAGGAGAGGTCGTTACGTGGGTACACAAACGGCTGGCCGATGGAGTATTTGTAGCACATCGCCGCCATGGTCGGCATTTTGGACAGCAGGCGGAACGCCGCGATATCACGGTGACGCGGGTTATTCACGTCAAGTGAGTCGTGGTAGAACGCCGCCAGCGCACCGGTAATCCCGCACATCACCGCCATTGGGTGAGAGTCACGACGGAACGCATGGAACAGACGGGTAATCTGCTCATGGATCATGGTGTGACGGGTTACGGTGGTTTTGAATTCATCGTACTGCGCCTGCGTCGGCTTTTCGCCGTTCAGCAGGATGTAGCACACTTCCAGGTAGTTGGATTCGGTGGCTAACTGATCGATGGGGAAGCCGCGATGGAGCAGGATACCTTCGTCACCGTCAATGTAGGTGATTTTGGATTCGCAAGATGCGGTAGAGGTAAATCCAGGGTCAAAGGTAAATACTCCTTTGGAACCCAGCGTACGGATATCAATAACATCCTGACCGAGCGTGCCTTTTAGCACATCCAGTTCAATAGCATCATCACCATTTAGGGTGAGTTTTGCCTTTGTATCAGCCATTTACGGTCTCCTTAGCGCCTTATGCTTAAGACTGCTTTTACCGGATTTGCCTTCAGCTGTTAATCACCGTTACCAGATTGTTATTTGGCTTACCGCTCAGCTCACGAGGAGTAACCAGGGTACAGAGCTATGGCGCCTTGCAGGTAAACGAATGAAATATCAGTGAAACAACAGCAAATCAGCGTTTTTGCAGTCCGAATTATTCAAACCTGTATATCACTAATAACTGTCCTGATAACTTCGGTCAATACCATCACACTGTTACATAACTATTTGTCAGGTGAAAGAGAGACCTCATAACTTTTGCGCATTATATGCCTTTTCTGATGACGTTTGTAACAATATTGTTTAACATTTGTCAAATCAGATGATTAAAAATTAAAAAGATGTTGTTATCGTGACCCTGATCACTGTTCCAGAGAAAACCCAACAAACTGTATGTAGGTTAATTGTAATGATTTTGTGAACGGCCTATACTGCCGCCAGGTCTCCGGAACACCCTGCAATCCCGAGCCACCCAGCGTTGTAACGTGTCGTTTTAGCATTTGGAAGCAATGTTTTGCATGACGCGCAGTTATAGAAAAGGAACGCTGCTTGACCCGCATCGCAGTCCGGAGGAAGGAAACAATAAGAACAGCATGTGGGCGTTATTCATGATAAGAAATGTGAAAAAACAAAGACCTGTCAATCTGGATCTCAAAACGATCCGGTTCCCCGTAACAGCAATAGCGTCCATTCTGCACCGTGTTTCTGGTGTGATTACGTTTGTGGCGGTCGGTATTTTGCTGTGGTTACTGGGCACCAGCCTCTCTTCCCCTGAAGGATTCCTCCAGGCCTCGGCCATCATGAATAGCTTCTTCGTGAAATTTATCATGTGGGGCATTCTCACCGCGCTGGCCTATCACGTTGTTGGCGGCGTACGCCACATGCTGATGGACTTTGGCTATCTGGAAGAGACGTTCGAGGCCGGGAAACGTACCGCGAACATTTCATTTGTGATCACTGTCGTGCTTTCACTTCTCGCAGGAGTTCTCGTATGGTAAGCAACGCCTCCGCATTAGGACGCAACGGCGTACATGACTTCATTCTGGTCCGCGCTACCGCCATCGTCCTCACGCTTTACATCATCTATATGATCGGTTTCTTCGCGACCAGCGGCACGCTGACGTGGGAAAACTGGAGTGGTTTCTTCGGATCGGCCTTCACCAAAGTGTTCACCCTGCTGGCCCTGTTCTCCATCCTTATCCATGCCTGGATCGGCATGTGGCAGGTGTTGACCGATTACGTTAAACCGCTGGCGATTCGCCTTCCGCTGCAACTGATTATTGTTGTTGCGCTGCTGGTTTACGTCATTTATGGATTTGTTGTGGTGTGGGGTGTGTAATGAAACTGCCAGTCAGAGAATTTGATGCTGTTGTGATTGGTGCGGGTGGCGCAGGTATGCGCGCCGCACTGCAAATTTCCCAGAGCGGCCAGACCTGTGCGCTGCTCTCTAAAGTGTTCCCGACCCGTTCCCACACTGTGTCCGCGCAGGGCGGTATTACCGTTGCGCTGGGTAACTCCCATGAAGATAACTGGGAATGGCACATGTACGACACGGTAAAAGGTTCCGATTATATCGGCGACCAGGATGCCATCGAATATATGTGTAAAACCGGCCCGGAAGCGATTCTGGAGCTGGACCATATGGGTCTGCCGTTCTCCCGTCTGGAAAATGGCACCATCTATCAGCGTCCGTTTGGCGGCCAGTCGAAAAACTTCGGCGGCGAGCAGGCGGCACGTACCGCGGCGGCGGCTGACCGTACCGGTCACGCACTGCTGCACACCCTGTATCAGCAGAACCTGAAAAACCATACCACCATCTTTTCCGAGTGGTATGCGCTGGATCTGGTGAAAAACGCCGATGGCGCAATTGTTGGCTGTACCGCACTGTGCATCGAAACCGGTGAAGTGGTTTACTTCAAAGCCCGCGCGACCGTGTTGGCGACCGGTGGCGCGGGCCGTATTTATCAGTCCACCACTAACGCCCACATCAACACCGGTGACGGCGTCGGTATGGCTATTCGCGCCGGCGTACCCGTGCAGGACATGGAGATGTGGCAGTTCCACCCAACCGGTATCGCCGGTGCGGGCGTGCTGGTCACCGAAGGCTGCCGCGGTGAAGGTGGCTACCTGCTGAACAAACACGGCGAGCGCTTCATGGAGCGTTATGCCCCGAATGCGAAAGACCTGGCGGGTCGTGACGTGGTGGCGCGTTCCATCATGATCGAAATCCGTGAAGGCCGCGGCTGCGATGGCCCATGGGGTCCACACGCGAAGCTGAAGCTCGACCATCTGGGTAAAGAAGTGCTGGAATCCCGTCTGCCGGGCATTCTGGAACTGTCCCGTACTTTCGCGCACGTCGATCCGGTGAAAGAGCCGATCCCGGTTATCCCAACCTGCCACTACATGATGGGCGGTATTCCGACCAAAGTGACCGGTCAGGCGCTGACCGTGAACGAGCAGGGCGAAGACGTGGTCATTCCTGGCCTGTTCGCGGTAGGCGAAATCGCCTGCGTATCCGTACACGGCGCAAACCGTCTGGGCGGCAACTCGCTGCTGGACCTGGTGGTATTTGGTCGTGCGGTGGGTCTGCATCTGCAGGAGTCCATTGCCGAGCAGGGCGCGCTGCGTGATGCAACCGACGACGAAATCGACGCCTCTCTTGAACGCCTCAACCGCTGGAACGGTAACCGTAACGGCGAAGATCCGGTGGAAATCCGTAAAGCGCTGCAGGAGTGCATGCAGCACAACTTCTCGGTATTCCGTGAAGGCGATGCGATGGCCAAAGGCCTTGAGCAGCTGAAGGCGATCCGCGAGCGTCTGAAAAATGCCCGTCTGGACGACACCTCCAGCGAGTTCAACACCCAGCGCGTTGAGTGCCTGGAGCTGGATAACCTGATGGAAACCGCATTCGCAACCGCCATGTCGGCAAACTTCCGTACCGAAAGCCGTGGCGCCCATAGCCGCTTCGACTTCCCGGATCGTGACGATGAAAACTGGCTGTGCCATTCCCTGTATCTGCCAGAGTCGGAAACCATGACGCGTCGTAACGTCAACATGGAACCGAAACTGCGTCCGGCGTTCCCGCCGAAGATTCGTACTTACTAATGCGGAGACAGGATAATGAAACTCGAATTCTCAGTTTATCGTTATAACCCGGATGTTGATGACGCTCCGCGCATGCAGGACTATACCCTCGAAGCGGAAGAAGGTCGTGACATGATGCTGCTGGATGCCTTAATCCAGCTGAAAGAGAAAGATCCTACGCTGTCGTTCCGCCGCTCCTGCCGTGAAGGGGTATGTGGCTCTGACGGTGTGAACATGAACGGCAAAAACGGCCTGGCCTGCATCACGCCAATTTCAGCGCTGCAGCGTCCTGGTCAGAAAATTGTTATCCGTCCTCTGCCAGGCCTGCCGGTCGTGCGTGATTTGGTGGTAGACATGGGGCAATTCTATGCACAATATGAGAAGATTAAGCCTTACTTATTGAATAATGGGCAAAATCCACCCGCTCGCGAGCACTTACAGTCTCCTGAGCAGCGTGAAAAACTCGATGGTCTGTACGAGTGTATTCTCTGCGCATGCTGTTCAACGTCCTGCCCGTCGTTCTGGTGGAACCCGGACAAGTTTATCGGCCCTGCGGGTCTGCTGGCTGCCTATCGCTTCCTGATCGACAGCCGCGACACCGAAACCGACAGCCGTCTGGAAGGATTAAGTGACGCTTTCAGCGTATTCCGCTGCCATAGCATCATGAACTGCGTCAGTGTGTGTCCGAAGGGGCTGAACCCGACGCGTGCCATCGGCCATATTAAGTCGATGCTGCTGCAGCGCAGTGCGTAAGTAGTGAGAGGGGAGCGCTGTTCCCCTCACCCTAACCCTCTCCCAAAGGGAGAGGGAATAAATTGCAGAAACCTTTAAAAACTGCCAGATAAGTAAATAATCGAGACGTTCAGCGCGAGACAAGGCGCGGTTGAACGAATCCCCAGGAGCATAGTGAACTATGTGACTGGGGTGAGTGAAAGCCGCAACGCAGTCGCAGCCTGAACGACGAAGATTATTTAGACAGTTTCTAAAGGTTCCTTCGCGGGCCAAAGTAAAAGAGCTCGCAGGTGAACCCCGGCACGTACACGCGGTGTGCGTGGTAGTTTCTACGGCGAAAGTAAGCATAAAAATGCTTAAGGGATCACGATGCAGAACGGCGCAATGAAAGCCTGGCTGGACTCTTCTTACCTCTCTGGTGCCAACCAGAGCTGGATAGAACAGCTCTATGAAGACTTCTTAACCGATCCTGACTCAGTGGACGCAAACTGGCGTTCCATGTTCCAGCAGTTGCCTGGTACAGGGGTCAAACCGGATCAATTCCATTCCAAAACACGTGATTATTTCCGTCGTCTGGCGAAGGATGCCTCACGTTACTCTTCTGCGATTTCCGACCCTGACACCAATGCGAAGCAGGTTAAAGTCCTGCAGCTTATCAACGCTTATCGCTTCCGCGGTCACCAGCATGCGAATCTCGATCCGCTGGGACTGTGGCAGCAGGAACGTGTGGCCGATCTCGATCCGGCGTATCACGATCTGACCGAGGCCGATTTCCAGGAAAGCTTTAACGTAGGTTCCTTTGCTATCGGCAAAGACACGATGAAGCTGGGCGATCTGATTGACGCGCTCAAGCAAACCTACTGCGGCTCCATCGGCGCGGAATATATGCACATTACCTCTACTGAAGAGAAACGCTGGATCCAGCAGCGCATCGAATCCGTAGCGGGCCACGCGACCTTCTCGGCCGACGAGAAGAAACGCTTCCTCAGCGAACTGACCGCAGCGGAAGGGCTTGAGCGCTATCTGGGCGCGAAGTTCCCGGGCGCAAAACGCTTCTCGCTGGAAGGCGGCGACGCGCTGGTGCCGATGCTGAAAGAGCTGATTCGCCACGCAGGCAAGAGCGGCACCCGTGAAGTGGTGCTCGGCATGGCGCACCGTGGTCGTCTGAACGTGCTGGTCAACGTGCTGGGTAAAAAACCGCAGGACCTGTTCGACGAATTCGCGGGCAAACACAAAGAACACCTCGGCACCGGCGACGTGAAGTACCACATGGGCTTCTCGTCAGATATCGAAACCGAAGGCGGTCTGGTTCACCTGGCGCTGGCGTTTAACCCGTCACACCTGGAAATCGTCAGCCCGGTGGTTATCGGTTCCGTGCGCGCGCGTCTGGATCGTCTGGACGAGCCGAGCAGCAATAAAGTGCTGCCAATCACCATCCACGGTGATGCGGCGGTCACAGGGCAGGGCGTGGTTCAGGAAACCCTGAACATGTCGAAAGCGCGTGGTTATGAAGTGGGCGGTACCGTTCGCATCGTGATCAACAACCAGGTGGGCTTCACCACCTCTAACCCGCTGGATGCGCGTTCTACCCCGTACTGCACCGACATCGGTAAGATGGTACAGGCGCCAATCTTCCACGTTAATGCGGATGACCCGGAAGCCGTTGCTTTCGTTACCCGTCTGGCGCTGGACTTCCGTAATACCTTTAAGCGCGATGTGTTCATTGACCTCTTCTGCTACCGCCGTCACGGCCACAACGAAGCGGATGAGCCAAGTGCAACCCAGCCGCTGATGTACCAGAAAATCAAAAAACACCCGACCCCGCGCAAAATCTATGCTGACAAGCTGGAAAGCGACAACGTGGCGACGCTGGAAGATGCGACCGAAATGGTCAACCTCTACCGCGACGCGCTGGACGCGGGTGAATGCGTGGTGAAAGAACTGCGCCCGATGAACATGCACTCCTTTACCTGGTCGCCGTACCTCAACCACGAGTGGGATGAGAGCTACCCGAACAAGGTTGAGATGAAGCGCCTGCAGGAGCTGGCTAAACGCATCAGCACTGTGCCGGACGCTATCGAGATGCAGTCTCGCGTGGCGAAAATCTACGCCGACCGTCAGTCCATGGCGGCAGGCGAGAAGCTGTTCGACTGGGGCGGGGCGGAAACGCTGGCCTACGCAACGCTGGTTGACGAAGGGATCCCTGTTCGTCTGTCCGGTGAAGATGCGGGCCGTGGGACCTTCTTCCACCGTCATGCGGTGGTTCACAACCAGTCTAACGGTTCAACCTACACCCCGCTGCAGCACGTGCACAACGGTCAGGGCCAGTTCAAGGTCTGGGACTCCGTGCTGTCTGAAGAAGCGGTACTGGCTTTCGAATACGGTTACGCCACGGCGGAACCGCGCACCCTGACCATCTGGGAAGCGCAGTTCGGTGACTTCGCCAACGGTGCGCAGGTGGTTATCGACCAGTTCATCTCCTCCGGCGAACAGAAATGGGGCCGCATGTGTGGCCTGGTGATGCTCCTGCCGCACGGTTATGAAGGCCAGGGTCCGGAGCACTCCTCCGCGCGTCTGGAACGTTATCTGCAGCTCTGCGCCGAGCAGAACATGCAGGTCTGCGTGCCGTCCACCCCGGCGCAGGTGTACCACATGCTGCGTCGTCAGGCGCTGCGCGGTATGCGCCGTCCGCTGGTGGTGATGTCGCCGAAATCCCTGCTGCGTCATCCGCTGGCGGTCTCCAGCCTGGAAGAGCTGGCGAACGGCACCTTCCTGCCGGCCATCGGTGAAATTGACGAGCTGGATCCGCAGGCCGTGAAGCGTGTGGTGATGTGTTCTGGTAAGGTTTATTACGACCTGCTGGAACAGCGCCGTAAGAACGATCAGAAAGATGTCGCCATCGTGCGTATCGAACAGCTTTATCCGTTCCCGCATCAGGCGATGCAGGAAGTGCTGAAACAGTACGCTCACGTACATGATTTTGTCTGGTGCCAGGAAGAGCCGCTCAACCAGGGCGCATGGTACTGCAGCCAGCATCATTTCCGTGAAGTGATTCCATTTGGGTCAGCCCTGCGCTATGCAGGTCGCCCGGCCTCCGCCTCTCCGGCGGTAGGGTATATGTCCGTTCACCAGAAGCAGCAACAAGATCTGGTCAATGACGCGCTGAACGTCGATTAATTAAAGGATACATAATGAGTAGCGTAGATATTCTTGTTCCCGACCTGCCTGAATCCGTAGCAGATGCGACCGTCGCTACCTGGCACAAAAAACCAGGCGATGCCGTTAAGCGCGATGAAGTGCTGGTAGAAATCGAAACTGACAAAGTGGTACTGGAAGTACCGGCTTCGGCGGATGGCGTTCTGGACGCGGTGCTGGAAGATGAAGGCACCACCGTCACCTCTCGTCAGATCCTGGGGCGCCTGCGTGAAGGCAACAGCGCGGGCAAAGAGTCCAGCGCGAAGTCTGAAGAGAAAGCCTCTACGCCGGCTCAGCGCCAGCAGGCTTCTCTGGAAGAACAGTCTAACGACGCCCTCAGCCCGGCGATCCGTCGCCTGCTGGCTGAACACAGCCTTGACCCGGCAGCCATCAAAGGCACCGGTGTGGGCGGTCGTCTGACCCGCGAAGACATCGACAAGCATCTGGCAAAAGCGCCTGCTCAGGCAGAAGCGAAAGCCCCTGCGGCAGCTCCGGCAGCACAGCCTGCGCTGGGTGCCCGCAGCGAAAAACGCGTACCGATGACGCGCCTGCGCAAGCGCGTGGCCGAGCGTCTGCTGGAAGCGAAAAACTCCACCGCGATGCTGACCACCTTCAACGAAGTGAACATGAAGCCAATTATGGATCTGCGTAAGCAGTACGGTGACGCGTTTGAAAAACGTCACGGTATCCGTCTGGGCTTCATGTCCTTCTACGTGAAGGCGGTGGTTGAAGCGCTGAAACGTTACCCGGAAGTGAACGCGTCTATCGATGGCGATGACGTGGTTTACCACAACTACTTCGACGTCAGCATGGCGGTTTCTACCCCACGCGGCCTGGTGACCCCGGTTCTGCGTGATGTGGATACCCTGGGTATGGCTGACATCGAGAAGAACATTAAAGAGCTGGCCGTGAAAGGCCGCGACGGCAAGCTGACCGTAGACGATCTGACCGGCGGTAACTTCACCATTACCAACGGCGGCGTATTCGGCTCGCTGATGTCTACCCCGATCATTAACCCGCCGCAGAGCGCGATCCTGGGTATGCATGCCATTAAAGATCGCCCGATGGCGGTAGACGGTAAAGTTGAGATCCTGCCGATGATGTACCTGGCGCTCTCTTACGACCACCGCCTGATCGACGGCCGCGAGTCCGTGGGCTTCCTGGTAGCTATTAAAGAGCTGCTGGAAGATCCAACGCGTCTGCTGCTGGACGTCTAGTAACGATTTAGCATCACCTGCCCCGTGGACCGGCACACGCTGCGCCGGTCTACAGGTTTGAAGATAACGATTACCCTGAAGGATGGATAGAACACATGAACTTACATGAATATCAGGCCAAACAGCTGTTTGCCCGGTATGGCTTACCGGCTCCGGTGGGTTATGCCTGTACTACCCCGCGTGAAGCAGAAGAAGCCGCATCTAAAATCGGTTCCGGCCCGTGGGTAGTTAAATGTCAGGTTCACGCTGGTGGCCGTGGTAAAGCGGGCGGTGTGAAGGTTGTTAAGAGCAAAGAAGAGATTCGTGCGTTTGCTGAACATTGGCTCGGCAAGCGTCTGGTGACCTACCAGACAGATGCGAACGGCCAGCCGGTTAACCAGATCCTGGTCGAAGCGGCGACCGACATCGCGAAAGAGCTGTACCTGGGCGCGGTGGTTGACCGTAGCTCCCGTCGCGTGGTGTTCATGGCGTCTACCGAAGGCGGCGTGGAAATTGAAAAAGTGGCGGAAGAGACCCCGCACCTGATCCACAAAGTGGCTATCGATCCGCTGGCGGGCCCAATGCCTTATCAGGGTCGCGAGCTGGCGTTCAAGCTGGGTCTGGAAGGCAAGCTGGTTCAGCAGTTCACCAAGATCTTCATGGGCCTGGCGACTATCTTCCTTGAGCGCGATCTGGCGCTGATCGAGATCAACCCGCTGGTGATCACCACCCAGGGCGACCTGATCTGCCTCGACGGCAAGCTGGGCGCTGACGGCAACGCGCTGTTCCGCCAGCCGGATCTGCGCGAAATGCGCGACCAGTCTCAGGAAGATCCGCGTGAAGCACAGGCTGCTCAGTGGGAGCTGAACTACGTGGCGCTGGATGGCAACATCGGCTGCATGGTTAACGGTGCGGGCCTGGCGATGGGCACCATGGACATCGTTAAGCTGCACGGCGGTGAGCCGGCGAACTTCCTTGACGTGGGCGGTGGCGCAACCAAAGAGCGCGTAACCGAAGCGTTCAAAATCATCCTCTCTGACGACAACGTTAAAGCGGTACTGGTTAACATCTTCGGCGGCATCGTCCGTTGCGACCTGATTGCTGACGGCATCATCGGTGCGGTAGAAGAAGTGGGTGTTAACGTTCCGGTGGTTGTGCGTCTGGAAGGTAACAACGCTGAACTCGGCGCGAAAAAACTGGCTGACAGCGGCCTGAATATTATTGCAGCGAAAAGTCTGACGGATGCAGCTCAGCAGGTTGTTGCCGCAGTGGAGGGGAAATAATGTCAGTTTTAATTAATAAAGATACCAAGGTTATCTGCCAGGGCTTCACCGGTAGCCAGGGGACTTTCCACTCCGAACAGGCGATTGCCTACGGCACGCAGATGGTTGGCGGCGTAACGCCAGGTAAAGGCGGCACCACGCACCTGGGCCTGCCGGTGTTCAACACCGTGCGTGAAGCGGTAGAAGCGACGGGCGCAACCGCGACCGTGATCTACGTTCCGGCACCGTTCTGCAAAGACTCCATTCTGGAAGCGATCGACGCAGGCATCAAGCTGATCATCACCATCACCGAAGGCATCCCGACCCTGGATATGCTGACCGTGAAGGTGAAGCTGGACGAAGCAGGCGTGCGTATGATCGGCCCGAACTGCCCTGGCGTGATCACTCCGGGCGAATGCAAAATCGGCATCATGCCTGGTCACATTCACAAGCCGGGCAAAGTGGGCATCGTTTCCCGTTCCGGTACCCTGACCTATGAAGCGGTTAAGCAGACCACCGACTACGGCTTTGGCCAGTCCACCTGCGTGGGCATCGGCGGTGACCCAATCCCGGGATCTAACTTCATCGACATCCTGAAGCTGTTCCAGGAAGATCCGCAGACCGAAGCGATCGTGATGATCGGCGAGATCGGCGGTAGCGCGGAAGAAGAAGCGGCTGCTTACATCAAAGAACACGTGACCAAGCCAGTCGTGGGCTACATCGCGGGTGTGACTGCGCCGAAAGGCAAGCGTATGGGCCACGCGGGCGCGATCATCGCCGGTGGTAAAGGTACGGCTGATGAGAAGTTTGCTGCGCTGGAAGCCGCAGGCGTGAAGACCGTTCGCAGCCTGGCGGATATCGGCGAAGCACTGAAATCCATCATTAAGTAAGTCCTCTCTGCTCCCCGAACGGGGAGCGATGAAGTATAAAAATGTCCGTTTCGACATGGTTGGCCGCTGTAAAGCGGCCTTTTTTATTGCCTGCGTCTGGCGACGAGAGTGAACTTGTAGTCGTCGGTATTGAACACGTTGCGGCTGTATTCAAACACCCGTCCGTCCTTCAGGAACCCACGGGAGACTTTTTCCAGGATCGGCTTTGCCGGATCGAGCGACAGCGCGGCGATCGCCTCCTCTGACGGCATGATCGGCATCAACTCCTGCTCGCTGCGATCGATAACCAGCTTTTTGATCTGCTCAACGTAGTGATATTTCGAATTCTCCATCACTTCCCAGGTGAGGTCGGGAAACATGGCCAGCGGCATCCATGTCTCCTCCAGGTTCACCGGCTTCTGCTTGATGAAACGCACGCGCTTAACGTGCCAGACCTTATCTTCCACGCCAACCGCTAATGTTGCCGCCAGCCGCGCATCGGCTTTCACCACTTCAAAGATTTTGACATCACTGTGCGTATCGACATGACGATCCGCCAGCTTTTCGTAAAAGCCGGTGAGCTGATAAATATCGTAATTGACGCGCTCCTCTTTTTTTACATAAGAGCCGCTGCCCTGAATACTTTCGATGACCTGCTCATCGGCGAGCAGTTTCAGGGCCTGCCGCACGGTGACGCGGCTGACGCGAAACGCCTCCTGAAGACTGGACTCCGTCGGCAGCGCGTCTCCGGGTTTTAATTCCCCGGCGTTGATTTTCTCGCGGAACGCATCGGCTATCTGCCGGTACATCGGTTTGTTGCCCATTTTATCGCGCCTGCTTAATACCTTTTCAGGGAATTATGCATTCAACTGATGATTTGTAAATAATACAATTAAAATACAAATTTGGCTTTTAGTGAAAGTGATCACATAAATGTATTATTGGGTCTGCCAGAATCCTCCCCAGACAATAACTCTGTATAGGTGAGGATCTTTATGAACCTGACGACTCTGACCGATCCGCGTGCTGTTTGCGTTCAGGCGCAGTTTACCCGCCGGGATGAGGCAATCCGTCAGCTTACGGCGCGGCTGGTGGCGCTGGGCAAAATCGCTGATGCCGATGCGTTTCTGGAGGAGGTGTTTCATCGGGAATCGCTTGGGCCGACCGCGCTGGGTGAAGGACTGGCCGTTCCTCACGGTAAATCAGCCGTCGTGAAGGAGGCGGCTTTTGCCGTGGCAACTCTGCGAGAACCGCTTGCATGGGAAGGCGTGGACGGGCCGGAAGAGGTTGAGCTGGTTTTTCTGCTCGCCATTCCGCCAGCAGAAGCGGGTTCAACCCATATTCAGGTGCTGACGGAGCTGACGTCTCGCCTGGCGGATGACGATCTCAGGGCGCGCGTGATGGCTGCTACCACGGCGGAAGACGTGCTTGCTGCGCTTGAAGCTGCCCCTGACACGGAAGAGGCAGCCGTCGCGCTGAATGCCCCGACAATCGTCTGCGTGACCGCCTGTCCGGCCGGGATCGCGCATACCTATATGGCCGCAGAGTACCTGGAAAAAGCGGGACGCAAGCTTGGCGTCAACGTGGTGGTCGAAAAGCAGGGGGCGAACGGCATTGAGGGGCGCATCACCGCGCAGCAGCTTCGTGAGGCCAAAGCGTGCATTTTTGCCGCAGAAGTGGCGATCAAAGAGAGCGAGCGTTTTCAGGGGATTCCCGCCATCTCTGTGCCCGTCGCGGAGCCTCTGCGCCATGCTGAAGCGCTGATTGAGCGCGCGCTGGCGCTGCAGCCTGCATCCGATGCGCGTCCTGCGCATGTCGATACCGAAACGAAAAAGAGCGTTAAAACTGAACTCAAGCAGGCACTTCTCAGCGGTATCTCTTTTGCGGTGCCGCTGATCGTCGCTGGCGGTACGGTGCTGGCCGTGTCGGTACTGCTGGCGCAAATCCTGGGTCTGCAGCACCTGTTTGACCAGGAAAACTCGTGGCTGTGGATGTACCGCAAGCTTGGCGGCGGCATGCTCGGCATTCTGATGGTACCTGTTCTGGCGGCCTATACCGCGTATTCGCTGGCGGATAAACCTGCGCTGACGCCGGGTTTTGCGGCCGGTCTTGCTGCCAATATGATCGGCTCCGGTTTTCTGGGCGCTATCGTCGGTGGGCTGATCGCGGGCTATCTGATGCGCTGGGTGAAAAACCACATTCGGCTCAGTAGCCGCTACAACGGCTTTCTGACCTTTTATCTCTATCCGGTGATTGGCGTGCTGGGCGCGGGCAGCCTGATGCTGTTTGTGATTGGCGAACCGGTGGCCTGGCTCAATAACACGCTCACCGTCTGGCTTAACGGTCTCTCCGGCGCGAATGCGCTGCTTCTGGGGGCAATCCTCGGGTTTATGTGCTCATTCGATTTGGGTGGCCCGGTCAACAAAGCCTCTTACGCGTTTTGCCTGGGGGCGATGGCGAACGGCGTTTATGGTCCTTACGCAATCTTTGCCTCCGTCAAAATGGTCTCAGCCTTCACCGTCACGGCGTCGACGATGCTGGCGCCGAAGCTGTTTAAACCGTTTGAAATTGAAACCGGTAAATCAACGTGGCTGCTCGGCCTGGCGGGCATTACCGAAGGGACGATCCCGATGGCGATTGAAGATCCGCTTCGCGTCATTGGCTCATTTGTACTTGGATCCATGGTGACAGGCGCGGCTGTCGGTGCGATGGGGATCGGGTTGTCTACCCCGGGGGCCGGGATTTTCTCTCTCTTTTTACTTCACGATGCCGGGTTGGGCGGTGTGGTTGCGGCGGCGGGCTGGTTTGGCGCGGCGCTGGCGGGGACCGCTGTCTCCACGTTTGTTCTGCTGCTCTGGCGACGTCAGGCGGTAAAAAAGGGCAAGTACCTCACAGAAGACGCCATACCGTAAAAACTCACAAAACAGGAAACGAAGATGAAAGCTGTATCTCGCGTTCATATCACGCCGCATATGCACTGGGACCGTGAGTGGTACTTCACCACTGAAGAGTCGCGCATTCTTCTGGTCAATAATATGGAAGAGATCCTGACCCGCCTGGAGCAGGACGACGAGTATAAATATTACGTCCTTGATGGCCAGACGGCGGTGCTGGAAGATTATTTTGCCGTCGTGCCCGAAAACCGCGCGCGGGTAAAGGCGCTTGTGGAGCGCGGAAAACTGATTATCGGCCCCTGGTATACCCAGACCGATACCACGATTGTCAGCGGCGAGTCGATTGTCCGCAACCTGATGTACGGCATCCGGGACTGTATGGCGTTCGGCGAGCCGATGAAGATCGGCTATCTGCCGGATTCGTTTGGTATGTCCGGCCAGCTTCCGCATATCTATAACGGATTTGGCATTACCCGGACGATGTTCTGGCGCGGCTGCTCGGAACGACACGGGACCGATAAAACCGAATTTCTCTGGCAGAGCCAGGACGGCAGTGAAGTCACGGCGCAGGTGCTGCCGCTGGGCTACGCGATTGGTAAGTACTTACCGGAGGACGAAGCCGGGCTGCGAAAACGGCTCGACAGCTATTTCGACGTTCTGGAAAAGGCCTCCGTCACCAAAGAGATTGTGCTGCCCAACGGTCACGATCAGATGCCGCTGCAGCAGAACATTTTCTCCGTGATGGATAAGCTGCGTGAAATCTATCCGCAGCGTCAATTTGTAATGAGCCGCTTTGAAGAGGTGTTTGACCACATTGAGGCACGCCGCGATGAACTGGCGACTCTGAAAGGGGAGTTTATCGACGGGAAATACATGCGCGTGCACCGGACAATCGGCTCCACGCGCATGGATATCAAAATTGCCCATGCGCGTATTGAGAACAAAATTGTCAACATCCTCGAACCGCTGGCGACGCTTGCATGGACGCTGGGCTTCGATTATCACCACGGCCTGCTGGAGAAGATGTGGAAAGAGATCCTTAAAAACCACGCTCACGACAGCATCGGCTGCTGCTGCAGCGACAAGGTGCATCGTGAGATTGTCTCTCGTTTTGAACTGGCTGAAGACATGGCAGATAACCTGGTGCGTTTCTATATGCGCAAGATTGTCGACAACATGCCACAAAGCGACGCCGACAAACTGGTGATGTTCAACCTGATGCCCTGGCCGCGTGAAGAGGTGATGAACACCACGATTCGACTGCGCGCCAGCCAGTTCCGTCTGTTGGATGATAAAGGCAACGAGATCCCGTATTTCATTCGCAGCGCGCGCGAGCTGGACCCTGGTCTCATTGACCGGCAGATTGTCCATTACGGTAATTATGAGCCGTTTATGGAGTTTGATATTCAGCTCAGCCAGATACTGCCGTCGATGGGCTACCGTACGCTGTTTATCGAGCCAAACGTGGCCGGGAAGGTGGTCTCTCCGGTGATAAACACTGAATCCTTGCTCGAAAACGCCTTCTGGCAGATTGATTTAAATAACGACGGTACGCTGCGCCTGCGCGACAAAGAAACCGGGCTGATTTATGACCGGGTGCTGGAAATCGAAGAGAGTTCGGATGATGGCGATGAGTACGACTACTCGCCTTCGCGGGAAGAGTGGAGACTCACTTCAGCGCAGGGCGAGCATCAGGTCGAGGTTATACACGAAGGCTGGCAGAGCAGGGCGGTGATTCGCCATCAGATCGCGGTACCGGCTAATCTGGCCGAACGCGCGGCGGGTCAGCGAAGCGGGTCTCTCGGCGCTGAGGTTGAAATCACGCTTAGCCACCACAGCAGACGTATTGATGTGGCGGTGCGTCTGGATAATCAGGCTGACGACCACCGCGTCCGCGTGCTGATCCCTACGCCGTTTATGACAGAGGACGTGTTAGCGGATACCCAGTTTGGCACCCTCACTCGTCCGGTGCAGGACGCGGCGATGGAAAACTGGCAGGAGGAGGGGTGGAAAGAAGCGCCGGTTCCCGTCTGGAATTTACTCAACTATGCCGTCCTGCAGGAAAAACGAAACGGGCTTGCGCTGTTCACCGAAGGACTGCGCGAGTTTGAAGTAGTAGGCGAGGATAAAAAAGCCTTTGCCCTGACCCTGCTGCGCGGCGTGGGGTTACTCGGCAAAGAAGATTTGCTGTTGCGCCCCGGTAGGCCTTCAGGAATCAAAATGCCTGTTCCTGACTCCCAGGTGCGCGGTTCGTTAAGCTGTCGCTTTAGCCTCTTCAGCTTCAGTGGAACGCCGGAAAACGCGGGCGTCGCGCAGCAGGCTAAATCGTGGTTAACGCCGGTGCAGTGCTATAACAAAATTCCCTGGGACGCGATGAAGCTCAATCGCTCGTCGTGTACCACGCCGGAAAGTTACAGCCTGCTGGCGCTTTCGCCCACGGGATGCGTGCTCAGTACGCTCAAAAAGGCTGAAGATCGAGACGAGCTCATTCTTCGTCTGTTCAACCCTTCCGAGTCCAGCGCATGTGACGCGACGTTATCCGTGGCTCCGACCGTGAAACGGTGCTGCGAAACGGACATGAATGAACGGATAATAGACAATCGTGAAGAAGAGGGCATCGTCGGGGCGTTCAGACCGGGACAGTCACGAACCTTCAGCATTCTTCTTGCCTGAAAACCGCTGACACGATCAAAAGGCCGCAGAGTTCGCGGCCTTTTTTCATTAAATAGTCACGCTTCGGTGTTAACTTCCGGGATAATAAAAGTAAATCAAATGTAATTTCTAAGGGTTGCAAAAACAGAATGGAAAAATAAACTGGCCCAGCTACGCTTATTGTTTGTCCCGCTTCGACAGGGCATTTTTCTCTCACGTTAATTAAAATCACTTCTGTTTATATTTTTTTTGGTCTTCGATAACCAATCGCATCTTTGCATGCACATATCATTAACATGGTTTTTACCATTCTCACCGCAGCTAAACATGATTAACATCAAGACCAGTTTTTGATTTAAATCAAAGTTTAATGCTTGGAAAAAGATGCCGAAAAGCGCTAAATTGTCCCCGATCAAAATGGCCGAAAAGTGGTAATTTTGCTATAAATTGATCGCCGTCGAAAAACGTAAATGTGATTCAATAAAAACCTGTTTATTGTAAGGGTTTTGCAGCGTATTATATTTGCGGGATCAATTTGAGTTTTTTATTAACCTATTTGTAACTTGTCGTCATCGTTTTTATCCTTCTCCAGGGTAATAACGACGACCAGGATGCGAATAATTTGTATTGGGGCATGCGTGTGAATCTCTTTCTAACGGGGTTCACTCTCGGAGTCTTCATGCGATGAGCAAGGAGTCATAATGTTAGACGTAGTCGAACTGTCGCGCTTACAGTTTGCCTTGACCGCGATGTACCACTTCCTGTTTGTGCCGCTGACGCTCGGTATGGCGTTCCTGCTGGCAATTATGGAAACGGTTTACGTCCTCTCCGGCAAACAGATTTATAAAGATATGACCAAGTTCTGGGGCAAGTTGTTCGGTATCAACTTCGCGCTGGGCGTGGCAACCGGTTTGACCATGGAGTTTCAGTTCGGGACTAACTGGTCTTACTATTCCCACTATGTAGGGGATATCTTCGGTGCGCCGCTGGCCATTGAAGGCCTGATGGCCTTCTTCCTCGAATCCACCTTTGTAGGTCTGTTCTTCTTCGGTTGGGACCGTCTGGGTAAAGTCCAGCACATGGCCGTAACCTGGCTGGTGGCATTAGGTTCGAACCTGTCCGCGCTGTGGATCCTGGTGGCGAACGGCTGGATGCAGAACCCGATCGCGTCTGACTTCAACTTCGAAACCATGCGTATGGAGATGGTCAGCTTTGCCGAGCTGGTCCTGAACCCGGTTGCTCAGGTTAAATTTGTTCACACCGTGGCATCTGGCTACGTGTGCGGCGCGATGTTCGTGTTGGGTATCAGCTCCTACTATATGCTGCGCGGTCGTGACTTCGCGTTTGCCAAGCGCTCCTTTGCTATCGCTGCAAGCTTCGGTATGGCTGCAATCCTCTCCGTTATCGTTCTGGGTGATGAATCCGGTTACGAAATGGGTGACGTGCAGAAAACCAAACTGGCCGCTATCGAAGCCGAATGGGAAACCCAACCGGCGCCTGCTGCCTTTACGCTGTTCGGTATTCCCGATCAGGACGCGCAGGAAAACCGCTTCGCCATCCAAATTCCTTACGCGCTGGGTATCATCGCAACCCGTTCTGTCGATAAGCAGGTAACGGGTCTGAAGGAGCTGATGGTTCAGCACGAAGAGCGTATCCGTAACGGTATGAAGGCTTACTCGCTGCTGGAACAGCTGCGTGCCGGCTCTACCGATCAGGCCGTTCGCGATCAATTTAACGACGTGAAGAAAGACCTGGGCTACGGTTTGTTGCTGAAACGTTATACCCCGAACGTTTCTGATGCGACGGAAGCACAGATTCAGATGGCGACCAAAGACTCGATTCCACGCGTTGCGCCACTGTACTTCGCATTCCGTATCATGGTGGGCTGCGGCATCATCATGCTGCTGATCATTGCGGCGTCCTTCTGGTCCGTGATTCGTAACCGCATCGGCGAGAAAAAATGGCTGCTGCGCACCGCGCTGTACGGTATTCCACTGCCGTGGATCGCGATTGAATCCGGCTGGTTTGTAGCGGAGTATGGCCGTCAGCCATGGGCGATTGGTGAGGTACTGCCAACGGCGGTAGCGAACTCTTCCCTGACGGCAGGCGACCTGATCTTCTCCATGCTGCTGATCTGTGGTCTGTACACCCTGTTCCTGGTGGCTGAACTGTTCCTGATGTTCAAGTTCGCGCGCCTTGGCCCAAGCAGCCTGAAAACCGGTCGCTATCACTACGAGCAATCCACTGTGACTACTCAGCCGGCACGCTAAGACAGGAGTCATCAAATGATCGATTATGAAGTATTGCGTTTTATCTGGTGGCTGCTGGTTGGCGTTCTGCTGATCGGTTTCGCCGTCACGGATGGTTTCGACATGGGGGTGGGGATGCTCACCCGTTTCCTCGGTCGTAATGACACCGAGCGTCGAATCATGATTAACTCCATCGCCCCTCACTGGGACGGTAACCAGGTGTGGCTGATCACCGCAGGCGGCGCGCTGTTCGCTGCCTGGCCGATGGTCTACGCGGCTGCGTTCTCCGGCTTCTATGTGGCGATGATTCTGGTGCTGGCCTCTTTATTCTTCCGTCCGGTCGGTTTCGACTACCGTTCCAAGATTGAAGATACCCGCTGGCGCAACATGTGGGACTGGGGCATCTTCATTGGTAGCTTCGTTCCACCGCTGGTGATTGGCGTGGCATTCGGTAACCTGCTGCAGGGCGTACCGTTCCGCCTCGATGAATACATGCGTCTTTACTACACCGGCAACTTCTTCCAGCTGCTGAATCCGTTTGGCCTGCTGGCCGGTGTGGTGAGCGTGGCGATGATCATCACTCAGGGCGCAACTTACCTGCAGATGCGTACTGTGGGTGAACTGCACCTGCGTTCCCGTGCTACTGCTCAGGTGGCGGCACTGGTGACGCTGGTTTGCTTCGCTCTGGCAGGCGTGTGGGTGGTGTACGGTATTGATGGCTACGTGGTGACGTCTGCGATTAACCACTCGGCACCGTCTAACCCGCTGACCAAAGAAGTGGCGCGTCAGGCTGGTGCATGGCTGGTGAACTTCAACAATACCCCTGCGCTGTGGGCGATCCCGGCTCTGGGCGTGCTGCTGCCGCTGCTGACCGTGCTGACGTCTCGCCTGGAGAAAGGTGCTCTGGCGTTCGTGTTCTCTTCACTGACGCTGGCGTGCATCATCCTGACGGCGGGTATTGCCATGTTCCCATTCGTCATGCCATCCAGCACCATGCTGAATGCTAGCCTGACCATGTGGGATGCAACCTCCAGCCATATGACGCTGAACTTAATGACTTACGTTGCTTGCGTGTTCGTTCCGATTGTTCTGGCCTACACCATCTGGTGTTACTGGAAAATGTTCGGTCGTATCACCAAAGAACATATCGAAAGCAACACCCACTCTATGTACTAAGTAAGGAGCTGAATATGTGGTATTTCGCATGGATTTTAGGGACGCTTCTTGCCTGTGCTTTTGGTGTCATCACTGCCCTGGCGCTTGAGCACGTCGAAGCGATCAAAGCGGGTGAAGAAAAACACTGATGAATATTATCGCGAAGCTTTACGCGGTAATGGATAAGCGCCCGTTACGGGCGCTTTCTTTAGTGATGGCATTACTGCTGGCAGGCTGTATCTTCTGGGACCCGTCGCGCTTTGCGGCAAAGACCAGCGAGCTTGAGATCTGGCACGGCTTCCTCATCATGTGGGCGGTGTGCGCAGGTGTGATCCACGGTGTGGGCTTTCGTCCGAAAGCCGTTCACTGGCAGGGAATTTTTTGCCCGCTGATTGCCGATCTGGTGCTTCTCGCCGGTTTGATTTTCTTCTTCTTCTGAATAAGAAATGTCCGTTAACGTTATGGGCTTACCCGAGCCCATAAAAATTTACTCTCCGTTTACTTTCCCCCATTCCAAACCATCTTCCCCGCGCGTATAGTAGCGAAGTTTAAAAGCTCTAACTTTTGTTGCATTACTGGGATGTAAAGTGAATACAACGCTGTTTCGATGGCCGGTTCGTGTCTATTACGAAGATACCGATGCCGGTGGTGTGGTTTACCACGCCAGCTACGTTGCTTTTTATGAACGGGCACGCACAGAGATGCTGCGCCATCATCACTTTAGTCAACAGGTGCTGTTGGCTGAGCGAGTTGCCTTCGTGGTACGCAAGATGACGCTTGAGTATTTTGCGCCTGCCAGACTCGACGATATGCTCGAAGTCCAAACTGAAATTACATCAATGCGCGGGACCTCACTGGTTTTCACGCAGCGGATAGTCAACGCAGAGAACACCGTACTGAACTCAGCTGAAGTACTGATTGTTTGTGTTGATCCAACCATAATGAAGCCTCGTGCGCTTCCTAAGTCTATTGTCGCGGAGTTTAAGCAGTGACTGACATGAATATCCTTGATTTGTTCCTGAAGGCAAGCCTTCTGGTTAAACTTATCATGTTGATTTTGATTGGTTTTTCAATCGCATCCTGGGCCATCATCATCCAGAGAACGCGTATCCTCAATGCTGCTGGCCGTGAAGCGGAAGCATTTGAAGATAAGTTCTGGTCGGGTATTGAACTTTCTCGCCTGTATCAGGAGAGCCAGGGACGCCGTGAAAACCTGACCGGCTCCGAACAAATTTTCTATAGCGGATTCAAAGAGTTCGCTCGTCTGCATCGGGCAAACAATCATGCGCCGGAAGCCGTCGTGGAAGGTGCATCGCGTGCGATGCGTATCTCCATGAACCGCGAGCTGGAAAATCTTGAAACGCACATTCCTTTCCTCGGCACCGTGGGTTCTATCAGCCCGTATATCGGTCTGTTTGGTACCGTGTGGGGGATCATGCACGCCTTTATCGCGCTTGGCGCGGTGAAGCAGGCGACGTTGCAGATGGTTGCACCGGGTATCGCTGAAGCACTGATTGCGACCGCTATCGGTCTGTTTGCGGCAATTCCGGCGGTAATGGCTTACAACCGTCTGAACCAGCGCGTGAACAAACTGGAACTGAACTACGACAACTTTATGGAAGAGTTCACCGCGATTCTGCACCGTCAGGCGTTTACCAGCACCGAGAGCAACAAGGGGTAAACCATGGCCAGATCGCGTGGACGAGGTCGTCGCGAGCTCAAGTCCGAAATCAATATCGTGCCACTGCTGGACGTTCTGCTGGTACTGCTGCTGATCTTCATGGCAACAGCGCCCATCATTACCCAGAGTGTGGAAGTCGATCTGCCGGATGCGACAGAATCACAGGCGGTGAGCACCAATGACGATCCTCCGGTCATCATTGAAGTTTCCGGCGTAGGGCAGTACAGCGTAGTGGTAGAGAAAGATCGTATGGATCAGCTGCCACCTGAGCAGGTTATTGCCGAAGCGCAGCGTCGCCTGGAGTCAAATCCGAAAACGGTCTTCTTAATCGGTGGCGCGAAAGACGTACCCTACGATGAAATTATTAAAGCGCTGAACTTGCTACATAGTGCGGGTGTTAAGTCAGTTGGCTTAATGACTCAACCTATTTGATCATCCGCGTAGTTTTTGGGAACCGATAGTGTCAAAGGCAACCGAACAGAACGACAAGCTTAAGCGAGCGATAATCGTCTCCGCAGTGCTGCACGTTATTCTTTTTGCAGGGCTGATCTGGAGTTCGTTCGACGAGCATATTGATGCATCAGCAGGCGGCGGTGGAGGGTCTTCCATTGACGCCGTAATGGTGGATCCCGGTGCGGTAGTGCAAAACTATAATCGCGAACAACAGCAGAAGGCGAGTGCCAAACGGGCTGAAGAGCAGCGCGAAAAACAGGCGCAACAGCAGGCGGAAGAGCTGCGTGAAAAGCAGGCCGCCGAGCAGGAGCGTTTGAAGCAGCTTGAGAAAGAACGTTTGCAGGCGCAGGAAGCTGCGAAAGCGCAGGCGGAACAGCAGAAGCAAGCCGAAGAGGCCGCGAAGAAAGCGCAGGAACAGCAAAAGCAGGCGGAAGAGGCGGCAGCAAAAGCCGCAGCGGATGCCAAAGCGCAGGCTGATGCCCAGGCAAAATTAGCGGCAGAAGCGGCGAAGAAAGCGGCTGCCGATGCCCAGAAGAAAGCTGAGGCCGAAGCCGCGAAGAAAGCCGCTGCGGATGCCCAGAAGAAAGCCGAAGCGGAAGCCGCGAAGAAAGCCGCTGCTGACGCACAGAAGAAAGCTGAAGCCGAAGCCGCGAAGAAAGCCGCTCAGGACGCAGAGAAGAAAGCGGCTGCCGAGGCTGCGAAGAAAGCCGCTGCGGCTGAGATGGCTGCTGCCGAAAAAGCTGCCGCCGCTGAAAAAGCCGCTGCTGATAAAAAAGCTGCAGCTGAGAAGGCCGCTGCCGATAAGAAAGCAGCTGCTGAAAAAGCGGCTGCTAAAAAGGCTGCTGCCGCTGAAAAAGCCGCGGCCGCCGCAGGGGTTGACGATCTGCTGGGGGATTTAAGCTCCGGTAAGAATGCACCGAAAACGGGCGGTGGCGCGAAAGGAAACAACGCAGCGCCGACCGGAAGTGGTAACACTAAGAGTAACGGTGCGACAGGGGCTGAAATCAACGGCTATGCCGCGCAGATTAAATCGGCGATTGAAAGCCGGTTCTATGATGCGTCTTCCTATGCCGGTAAAACGTGTACGCTGCGTATAAAATTGGCTCCGGACGGCATGCTGCTTGATATTAAGTCTGAAGGTGGCGACCCGGCTTTATGTACTGCGGCTCTGGCTGCAGCGCGTCAGGCGAAGATGCCTAAACCGCCTTCTCAGGCAGTCTACGAAGTCTTCAAAAATGCGCCGCTGGACTTCAAACCTTAAGTTACATTTTCCCCGTGCAAACGGGGAAAAATAGACCAGGTTTAGTCACAGGGTTCGGGTAGTTTTGTCTATTTGAGTTTGTTAACATTCTGCTAAATTATCGTGGGTAAGGTTACCCGGATAAGGGAGATATGATGAAGCAGGCATTACGTGTAGCATTTAGTTTTTTAATGCTGTGGGCAGCAGTCCTGCACGCAGAAGTACGTATCGAGATCACCCAGGGGGTGGACTCGGCACGCCCAATCGGTGTTGTTCCGTTCCAGTGGGCCGGTCCTGGCGCTGCACCTGAAGATGCCGGTGGCATCGTGGCGGCTGACCTGCGTAACAGCGGTAAATTCAACCCGTTAGATCGTTCTCGTCTGCCGCAGCAGCCGGGCAGTGCGCAGGAAGTCCAGCCTGCTGCATGGTCTGCGCTGGGTATTGATGCCGTGGTGGTGGGGCAGGTTACGCCTAACCCGGACGGTTCTTACAACGTGGCCTGGCAGCTGGTGGATACCGGCGGTGCACCGGGTACCGTCCTGGCACAGAACTCTTACAAGGTCACTAAACAGTACCTGCGCTACGCGGCACACGCGGCCAGCGACGCGGTATTCGAAAAGCTGACCGGTATTAAAGGTGCGTTCCGTACCCGTATCGCATATGTGGTACAGACCAACGGCGGTCAGTTCCCGTACGAGCTGCGCGTATCTGACTACGACGGTTACAACCAGTTCCTGGTGAAACGCTCTTCACAGCCGCTAATGTCTCCAGCCTGGTCTCCGGACGGGTCTAAACTGGCGTATGTGACCTTCGAAAGTGGTCGTTCTGCGCTGGTTATCCAGACGCTGGCTAACGGTGCGGTGCGTCAGGTAGCGTCGTTCCCACGTCACAACGGTGCGCCTTCCTTCTCACCAGATGGGTCTAAACTGGCGTTTGCGCTGTCTAAAACCGGTAGCCTGAACCTGTACGTGATGGACATTGGCTCTGGCCAGATCCGTCAGGTGACCGACGGTCGCAGCAACAATACTGAACCATCATGGTTCCCGGACAGCCAAAACCTGGCGTTTACCTCTGACCAGGCAGGCCGTCCACAAATCTATAAAGTGAACATTAACGGCGGTGCTCCGCAGCGTATCACCTGGGAAGGCTCTCAGAACCAGAACGCAGACGTGAGCAGCGACGGTAAATTCATGGTAATGGTCAGCTCCAACGGTGGGCAGCAGCACATTGCCAAACAAGATCTGGTAGCGGGTGGCGTTCAAGTTCTGTCGTCAACGTTCCTGGATGAAACGCCAAGTCTGGCACCTAACGGCACTATGGTAATCTACAGCTCTTCTCAGGGGATGGGATCTGTGCTGAATCTGGTTTCTACAGATGGGCGTTTCAAAGCGCGTATTCCGGCCACTGATGGACAGGTAAAATCACCTGCCTGGTCGCCGTATCTGTAAATAATAATTAATTGATTACTAAAGGAATCATAGAAATGCAACTGAACAAAGTGCTGAAGGGGCTGATGATCGCTCTGCCTGTAATGGCAATCGCAGCGTGTTCTTCTAACAAGAACGCCAGCAATGACCAGAGCGGCGAAGGCATGATGGGTGCCGGTACCGGTATGGACGCGAACGGCAATGGCAACATGTCTTCTGAAGAGCAAGCGCGTCTTCAGATGCAGCAGCTGCAGCAGAACAACATCGTTTACTTCGATCTGGATAAATACGACATCCGTTCTGACTTCGCTGCGATGCTGGATGCTCACGCTAACTTCCTGCGTAGCAACCCATCTTACAAAGTCACCGTAGAAGGTCACGCGGACGAACGTGGTACTCCAGAGTACAACATCTCCCTGGGTGAACGTCGTGCTAACGCCGTTAAGATGTACCTGCAGGGTAAAGGCGTTTCTGCTGACCAGATCTCCATCGTTTCTTACGGTAAAGAAAAACCTGCAGTACTGGGTCACGACGAAGCGGCTTACTCCAAAAACCGTCGTGCCGTACTGGTTTACTAAGAGAATTGCATGAGCAGTAACTTCAGACATCATCTGTTGAGTCTGTCGTTACTGGTTGGAATAGCGGCCCCCTGGGCCGCTTTTGCTCAGGCACCAATCAGTAGTGTCGGCTCAGGCTCGGTAGAAGACCGGGTCACTCAGCTCGAGCGTATTTCTAACGCTCACAGTCAGCTTTTAACCCAACTCCAGCAGCAACTTTCCGATAACCAAAACGATATTGACTCTCTCCGTGGTCAGATTCAGGAAAGTCAGTATCAGCTTAACCAGGTTGTGGAACGTCAGAAGCAAATTTTATTGCAGATAGATAGCCTCAGCAGCGGCGGTGCAGCAGCACAACCCGCAGCGGGCGATCAAAGCGGCGCGGCAACCTCAGCGCCTGCGCCGTCTGATGATGCTTCAGCCTCAACAGGTGCGCCTGTACAGAGCGGTGACGCGAATACGGATTACAATGCGGCCATTGCCCTGGTGCAGGATAAATCTCGTCAGGATGACGCGCTCGCTGCGTTTCAGAACTTTATCAAGAAATACCCTGACTCAACCTATCAGCCAAATGCGAATTACTGGCTCGGTCAGTTGAATTACAACAAGGGTAAAAAGGACGATGCGGCGTTTTATTTTGCCTCCGTGGTAAAAAATTACCCGAAATCGCCGAAAGCGCCAGATGCGATGTTTAAGGTTGGCGTGATCATGCAGGACAAAGGCGACACGGCGAAAGCCAAAGCGGTTTATCAGCAGGTGGTCGCAAAATTCCCGGGCACCGAAGGTGCTAAGCAGGCGCAAAAACGCCTGAATTCGATGGGATGATTATCGCATGACCAGAAATCGCGTTATTTCTGGTCGTGCAGCATGATTACTAAGCAGTTAAGTGATCTTCATCGAAATTTTTGTTGCGCAGAATTCTTAAATCAGTAATATATGCCGCCGTTGCCACGGGATATCAAACAACGTGAAAGCAGCATAAAAGTGGGTCGTTAGCTCAGTTGGTAGAGCAGTTGACTTTTAATCAATTGGTCGCAGGTTCGAATCCTGCACGACCCACCACTAAGTCAGGTGGAATTAGTAGTAAAACGTGAAGGATAACGTTGCGTCAGCAACGGCCCGTAGGGCGAGGCGAAGCCGAGTCATCCTGCACGACCCACCACTTAGCGCAGTTCCGGCAGTACAGAGTGGGTGATTAGCTCAGTTGGTAGAGCATCTCCTTTACACGGAGGGGGTCGGCGGTTCGAGCCCGTCATCACCCACCACTCGGGTCGTTAGCTCAGTTGGTAGAGCAGTTGACTTTTAATCAATTGGTCGCAGGTTCGAATCCTGCACGACCCACCAATTTTATTGGTGCCGAGTGATAATTCAGGCAACACCCGAATGGGTCGTTAGCTCAGTTGGTAGAGCAGTTGACTTTTAATCAATTGGTCGCAGGTTCGAATCCTGCACGACCCACCAGCCTGAATAAATTTGCAGTACATCCCGCAAGGGGTCGTTAGCTCAGTTGGTAGAGCAGTTGACTTTTAATCAATTGGTCGCAGGTTCGAATCCTGCACGACCCACCAATGTAAAAAAGCGCCCTAAAGGCGCTTTTTTGCTATCTGCGATCTGGATGATTCGAACCTGCAGCAGGTTCGAGCCGAACGTAGTGAGGCACCGGAGCCGTTTTCGGCGACGGCCCGAAGGGCGAGCGAAGCGAGTCATCCTGCACGACCCACCAGTGTAGAAAGGCGCCCTAAAGGCGCCTTTTTGCTATCTGCCGTACAACAAATGCTCCGCCCATCTATTCCCGGTGACTTTTCACTCCAGATTCGCTATCTTGTTTAGTATATAAAACACAATTGCCCTGCGTTTTGCTTTGTCAGGCAAAAGAAAGGCAATATTGTTAAGCCAGTAAAACGAGAAGCCATAATGAGCGTGATGTTCGATCCTGAAGCCGCAATCTATCCGTTTCCGCCAAAGCCTGTGCCATTAAGCCAGGATGAAAAACAATTCTACCGCGAGAAGATCAAACGGCTTCTCAAAGAGCGCGATGCGGTGATGGTGGCCCATTACTACACCGATCCGGAAATCCAGCAGCTGGCGGAAGAGACCGGGGGCTGTATTTCTGATTCACTGGAGATGGCCCGCTTCGGTGCAAAACATCCCGCTTCCACGCTGCTGGTTGCAGGAGTGCGTTTTATGGGCGAAACGGCAAAGATCCTCAGCCCGGAAAAAACCATTCTGATGCCGACGCTCAATGCGGAGTGTTCGCTCGATCTCGGCTGCCCGATTGAGGAATTCAACGCCTTCTGCGACGCCCATCCTGACCGGACCGTGGTTGTTTACGCCAACACCTCTGCGGCGGTAAAAGCGCGCGCAGACTGGGTGGTCACGTCGAGCATCGCCGTTGAGCTGATTGAGCATCTGGACAGCCTGGGTGAGAAAATTATCTGGGCCCCTGACCGCCATCTTGGCAATTACGTTCAGAAGCAGACCGGCGCTAACGTTCTCTGCTGGCAGGGCGCCTGCATTGTGCACGACGAATTCAAGACCCAGGCGCTGTCTCGTATGAAGGCGCTTTATCCTGACGCGGCCATTCTTGTTCATCCTGAATCACCGCAGTCGATTGTTGATATGGCCGATGCGGTTGGCTCAACCAGCCAGCTTATCAACGCGGCCAGGACGCTGCCGCACAAGCAGCTCATCGTCGCGACCGATCGCGGTATCTTCTATAAGATGCAGCAGGCCGTACCGGAGAAAGAGCTGCTGGAAGCACCAACGGCAGGTGAGGGTGCGACGTGCCGCAGCTGCGCGCATTGCCCGTGGATGGCGATGAACGGCCTGAAGGCCATTGCCGAAGGGCTCGAGACAGGCGGTGCAGCGCATGAAATTCATGTGGACGCCGCTCTGCGTGACGGTGCGTTAATTCCGCTTAACCGCATGCTGGATTTTGCGGCTACACTACGTACTTAATTCAAAAACGCACTGGGGAAAAGATGGATTTTTTTAGCACGCAAAACATTCTGGTTCATATACCGATTGGTGCAGGTGGCTATGACCTGTCATGGATTGAAGCCGTAGGCACGCTGGCGGGGTTGCTGTGTATCTGGCTGGCAAGCCTGGAGAAGATCAGCAACTACGCGTTCGGGCTGATTAACGTCACGCTGTTTGCGATTATCTTCTTCCAGATCCAGCTGTACGCCAGCCTGCTTTTACAGCTGTTTTTCTTCGCCGCCAATATTTACGGCTGGTACGCCTGGTCCCGGCAGAACAGCCAGCAGGAGGCGGAGCTGCAGATCCGCTGGCTGCCCTTACCGAAAGCCATCGCCTGGTTTGTCGCCTGCGTCGTCGCCATTGGTTTGATGACCGTCTACATCAACCCGGTGTTTGCGTTCCTGACCCGCGTTGCCGTTTCGGTCATGTCCGCGATTGGCCTCAACGTGACGATGCCGGAGCTTCAGCCGGATGCCTTCCCGTTCTGGGATTCCTGCATGATGGTGCTGTCGATCGCGGCGATGGTGCTGATGACCCGTAAATACGTTGAGAACTGGCTGCTGTGGGTCATCATCAACGTCATCAGCGTGGTGATTTTTGCCCTTCAGGGCGTCTATGCCATGTCGCTGGAGTATCTGCTGCTGACCTTCATTGCCCTGAACGGCAGCCGGATGTGGATCAAGAGCGCGCGTGAGCGTGGCTCACACGCGCTTTCAAGCTAGTGGTGATGATGTGAATGGTCGGGCTGCGCCTCGTTAAGGTGGCAGTCCGGCCCGCTACAGGGCTGATACTCCATCTGGATGGTGGCGTGACCTATCTCATAGTGATGTTCAAGAAAGTGCTGGATGCGTTCAAGCAGCGCGTCGTGGTCATGGGGCGGGATGACCTGGACGTGCAGCGTCATGACCGGCTTCTCGCCTACCAGCCAGACGTGCACGTGATGAACGTTACGCACTTCCGGGACAGTACGGCGCAGGTTTCGTTTCAGCTCGTCAATGTCCATTGATGCCGGCGCCCCTTCCAGCAGTTCATTGACGCTCTCCTTCAGTAGCCGCCAGGCGCTGCGCAAGACCAGACACGATACCAGCACGGAGAGAATGGGGTCGACAGGCGTCCAGCCGGTATAGAGGATCACCAGCGCGGCGACAATCGCCCCGACTGAGCCGAGCAAATCCCCCAGCACATGCAGAGCCGCAGCGCGAACGTTGAGGTTCTTTTCCCCGCTGCCGCGATGCAAAATCCAGAACGCCAGAATATTTGCCAGCAACCCCGCCACGGCAATCACCATCATTGTCGTCCCGGCGATGGGCTGCGGGTGCCTGAAACGCTGTACGGCCTCCCAGACGATAAGAACAGTAATAACCACCAGCGCGATGGCGTTAACAAACGCGGCAAGGGTGGTCAGCCTCAGCCAGCCGAAGGTATGACGCGCATTGGGTGGGCGGCGAGCAAACTGCACCGCCAGCAGGGCGAAAAGCAGCGCTGCGGCATCGGTCAGCATATGTCCGGCATCAGCCAGCAGCGCCAGCGAGCCGGAAACCAGGCCGCCAATGACCTCGATAACCATAAACGTGGCCGTAACGCCAAAGGCCAGCATAAGTCGTTTTGCATTGTCGTTGCCGGGAGAAGATGGGTGTGAGTGGGTGTGCGCCATGTCTGCTTTCCTGATTCGTTATTATTTTAGTGTAGCGTTTTTAACAGGTTACTCCAAAAAGAAAGGAGAGCCTGGGCTCTCCTTTCACATTTGAAGCATCAAGAATTACTGGGTTGTGCCATCAGTTTTGGTATTGGCGTCGTTACCCACTTTGTCGTTCGGATCGGGACATTTGCCGTCCTTGCACATCGAGTTCTTATGAACCTCATCCGAGCTCATGTTGTCATGATTCATGGTATCGGAAGCACTACCGTTCGGATGCAGCATAGTACCGCCGGTGTTGGTATTGCCGGTATTGATCTGGCTGTTATCGACATTATTCGGGGCGATATTCTGTTTCGCATCAGGCGCAACCTGGCCTGCCGCTGCTGCCGCATTGGCATCACCGTTGCTGTCTGAAGCACCCGTTTCTGCGGCCAGGACGCTGCCGCTGGCAAGGGTGAGTGTGGCAGTCAGGAAGAGGGTGGTCAGTTTTGTCATTTTCATGATGGTGCTCCTGTTCTTGTCGTTACGCTGGATAACATTCTCCAACAGTGCATCTTTTTAGAGGCGAAAGATTCCGCCTTACGGACTTACGTCAGTAGGGAATCGCGTTTAAGCGTTTAAAAATGGTTGTTACAGTTAAAAAGCTTAGGTTAGATCTCATTTTTCGCTATTTTGTGGCGATTTTTAGGCGAATTCCAGGAATTATCTGCGTGAAGTGTAAAACCGTGTTTACACTTCCTGGTCGACAAGATAGATTGAAAGGATTGCTTTCATTACTAAAGATATGGCAGAGCTGGAAAGAAGATGAATTATCAGAACGACGATTTACGCATCAAAGAGATCAATGAGTTATTACCTCCTGTAGCACTCCTTGAGAAATTCCCCGCCACTGAAAATGCCGCAAATACGGTTTCTCATGCTCGTAAAGCGATCCACAAGATCCTGAAAGGTAATGACGATCGTCTTCTGGTGGTGATTGGCCCGTGCTCCATTCACGATCCTGCCGCTGCGAAAGAGTATGCGGCGCGTCTGCTCACCCTGCGTGAAGAGTTAAAGGATGAGCTGGAAATCGTCATGCGCGTCTATTTTGAAAAACCGCGCACGACCGTGGGCTGGAAAGGGCTGATTAACGATCCGCACATGGATAACAGCTTCCAGATCAACGACGGCCTGCGCATTGCGCGCAAGCTGCTGCTGGAGATCAACGACAGCGGCCTGCCTGCTGCCGGCGAGTTCCTGGATATGATTACGCCACAATACCTGGCAGACCTGATGAGCTGGGGTGCCATTGGTGCCCGTACCACTGAATCTCAGGTTCACCGCGAGCTGGCTTCCGGTCTCTCATGTCCGGTGGGCTTCAAAAACGGTACTGATGGCACCATCAAAGTGGCTATCGATGCCATCAACGCCGCGGGTGCGCCGCACTGCTTCCTGTCCGTGACCAAATGGGGTCACTCCGCCATCGTCAACACCAGCGGTAACGGTGATTGCCATATCATTCTGCGCGGCGGTAAAGAGCCAAACTACAGTGCAAAACACGTGGCAGAGGTGAAGGCCGGGCTGGAAAAAGCCGGGCTGCCACCGCAGGTGATGATCGACTTCAGCCACGCCAACTCCAGCAAGCAGTTCAAAAAGCAGATGGAAGTGGGGGCAGACGTCTGTCAGCAGATCGCCAACGGTGAGAAGGCGGTAATTGGGGTGATGATCGAAAGCCATCTGGTTGAAGGTAACCAGAACCTGGAAGGCAGCGAGCCGCTGGTGTATGGCAAAAGCGTCACCGATGCCTGCATTGGCTGGGACGATACCGATGCCATCCTGCGTCAGCTGGCGAATGCGGTAAAAGCGCGCCGCGGCTGAGTCCTCATGCACAAATAAAAAAGCGCGGAAGGCTCCGCGCTTTTTTTACGTCTGGCGAAAATTACTTCGCTTTACCCTGGTTCGCGACAGCCGCTGCTTTCGCTGCGATCTCGTCCGCGTTACCCAGGTAGTAATGTTTGATTGGCTTGAAGTTTTCGTCGAACTCATATACCAGCGGTACGCCAGTTGGGATGTTCAGTTCGAGGATCTCGTCTTCGCCCATGTTGTCCAGGTATTTCACCAGCGCGCGCAGGGAGTTACCGTGAGCAGCGATGATCACGCGCTCACCGCTTTTCAGGCGTGGCAGAATGGTTTCGTTCCAGTAAGGCACAACGCGGTCGATGGTCAGCGCCAGGCTCTCGGTAGTTGGCAGCTCAGCATCGGTCAGTTTCGCGTAGCGCGGGTCGTGGCCCGGATAGCGCTCGTCATCTTTGGTCAGCTCTGGTGGGGTGACCGCGAAGCCGCGACGCCACTGTTTAACCTGCTCGTCGCCGTATTTCTCAGCGGTTTCCGCTTTGTTCAGACCCTGCAGCGCACCGTAGTGACGCTCGTTCAGTTTCCAGGATTTCTCAACCGGCAGCCAGGCCTGATCCAGTTCGTCCAGCACGTTCCACAGGGTGTGGATGGCACGTTTCAGCACAGAGGTGTAAGCAAAATCAAAGCTGAAGCCTTCTTCCTTCAGCAGTTTACCTGCTGCTTTTGCTTCGCTTACGCCTTTCTCGGACAGATCAACGTCGTACCAACCGGTAAAGCGGTTTTCGTTGTTCCACTGGCTTTCGCCGTGACGCACCAGGACCAGCTTAGTAATAGCCATCTCTTACTCCTCAAGCATTTTTAGAATGATAACAATTCTCATTATATTGCTGTGGCCGTGCCAGCAGCAACGCTTAACCCTAACCATAGCGAAAATAGTCTCTGAGTGTAAGATGCTTGTGAATCCAGGGTTAGGATTTTGTCAGCGATCGGCGCTATTTTCAGCAAGACGCGCAGAAAAAAGCCCTCCGATGGGAGGGCTGGAAATCATTTCGGAATAAAATGGTATTCCGTCACGCTAATGTACTCTTCACCGGGGCGCAGCACGCAGTCCGGCTGCGGCCATTCCTGATGATTGGGGCTGTCCGGCAGGAACTCGCTCTCAAGCGCAAGTCCTTGCCAGTCGCTGTACTCATTGTGTTCGCGCGCCGTCGTGCCGCCGAGGTAGTTGCCCGAGTAGAATTGCAGGGCAGGGGCGGTGGTATACACCGTCATCTGCAGTTTCTCATCGCTGGACCAGACCTGTGCGGCAGGCTGCTTCACATCACCTTTGGCGTGCAGCAGGAACGCGTGATCGTAGCCTTTCACCTTGCGCTGATCGTCATCGCTCAGGAAATCCTGGGCGATAACTTTCGCGCTGCGGAAATCAAAGCTGGTCCCGCTCACGTCTTTCAGGCCCTGATACGGAATGCCCATCTCGTCAACCGGCAGATACGCGTCCGCCAGGATCTGCAGCTTGTGGTTACGCACGTCGCACTGGTTGCCGTCGAGATTGAAGTAGGCATGGTTAGTCAGGTTAACCGGACACGGCTTGTCGACCGTCGCACGGTATTCAATGGCGATACGGTTGTCGTCCGTCAGTGTAAAGCGCGCGGACGCGGTAAGGTTCCCCGGGAAGCCCTGATCGCCATCAAGCGAATCCAGCGAGAACAGCACTTCGCCGTCGTTTTGACGAACTATTTTCCAGCGGCGTTTATCAAACCCGTCCGGACCGCCGTGAAGCTGGTTCTCGCCCTGGCTTGGCAGCAGCGGGTACTGCACGCCGTCGAGCTCAAAACGGCTCTTCGCGATGCGGTTGGCATAGCGCCCGACGGACGCGCCCAGATAGGCAGACTGATTAACGTACTGCTCGGGTGAGGCGCAGCCCAGCAGGGTTTCGCGCACGCTGCCGTCCGGCATCGGTACGCGGGCAGAAAGCAGGGTCGCACCCCAGTCCATCAGCGTAACCACCATCCCCGCGCTGTTGCGCAGGGTTAACAGGCGATACGGCAGACCATCCGGTGCGAGGGTAGGTGTTTCGTTTAGCACTGTCCGGCTCCTTGTGATGCTTTACATACATAGAACGTTTCTTTGATGCCCGTTTGCGCTTCGTACTGCTTCGCCACGGCGTCCTGGACGGCAGGGACCAGCTCTTCCGGCACCAGCGCGACGATGCAGCCGCCAAAGCCGCCGCCCGTCATGCGCACGCCGCCTTTATCGCCAATAACCGCTTTGACGATGTCCACCAGGGTGTCGATCTGCGGCACGGTGATTTCAAAATCATCGCGCATGGAGGCGTGAGATTCCGCCATCAGCTCACCCATGCGCTTTAGGTCGCCTTTCGCCAGCGCGGAGGCGGCTTCAACGGTACGGGCGTTTTCGGTCAGCACGTGGCGAACGCGTCTGGCGACGACAGGATCCAGCTCGTGCGCCACTTTGTTAAATTCATCGAGCGTCACGTCGCGCAGGGCAGGCTGTTGGAAGAAGCGCGCGCCGGTTTCGCACTGTTCGCGGCGGGTGTTGTACTCGCTGCCCACCAGCGTGCGTTTAAAGTTACTGTTGATAATCACGACGGCCGCGCTTTTTGGCAGGGGAACGGCTTTGGTGCCAAGCGAGCGGCAGTCGATCAGTAAAGCATGCTCTTTTTTGCCTAGCGCGGAGATCAGCTGGTCCATGATGCCGCAGTTGCAGCCCACGAACTGGTTTTCCGCTTCCTGACCGTTCAGGGCAATTTGCGCCCCGTCCAGCGGCAGATGATACAGCTGCTGGAAGACGGTTCCCACGGCCACTTCGAGCGAGGCCGACGAGCTTAAGCCCGCACCCTGCGGCACGTTGCCGCTGATGACTAAATCGGCGCCGCCGAAGTTCTTGTTGCGCTTCTGCAGATGCTTCACCACGCCGCGCACGTAGTTAGACCACTGCTGGCTGTCGTGCGTCACAATCGGGGCATCAAGGGAAAACTCGTCCGTCTCATTACCGTAATCCGCCGCAATCACGCGAACCTGGCGGTCATCGCGCTTCGCACAGCTGATAACCGTCTGGTAATCGATGGCGCACGGCAGCACGAAGCCGTCGTTGTAGTCGGTGTGTTCACCGATCAGGTTGACGCGACCAGGCGCCTGAATTACGTGGGTGGCAGGGTAGCCAAATTTCTCAGCAAACAGGGATTGTGTTTTATCTTTCAGACTCATTTTTAGACTCCTGATTCGCGATAGTGGACGTCGCTGACGGCACGCAGACGCTCTGCCGCCTGTTCCGCCGTCAGGTCACGCTGGGTTTCCGCCAGCATTTCATAGCCCACCATAAATTTACGCACCGTTGCAGAGCGCAGCAGCGGCGGATAGAAATGGGCGTGCAGCTGCCAGTGCTGATTCTCTTCGCCGTTAAACGGCGCGCCGTGCCAGCCCATGGAGTACGGGAAGGAGCACTGGAACAGGTTGTCGTAACGGCTGGTCAGCTTTTTCAGCGCCAGCGCCAGGTCGTCGCGCTGCGCGTCGCTGAGATCGGTAATGCGCTGAACGTGCGCTTTCGGCAGCAGCAGCGTCTCAAACGGCCAGGCGGCCCAGTAAGGCACGACCGCCAGCCAGTGTTCGGTTTCCACTACGGTACGGCTGCCGTCGGCCAGCTCGCGCTGGGTGTAGTCCACCAGCATGGGTGAGCCGTTTTCTGCGAAATAGTCCTTCTGCAGACGGTCTTCACGCTCGGCTTCGTTGGGCAGGAAGCTGTTCGCCCAGATCTGGCCGTGCGGATGCGGGTTAGAGCAGCCCATCGCCGCGCCTTTGTTTTCGAACACCTGCACCCACGGATAGCTCTGCCCCAGCTCAGCGGTTTGCGCCTGCCAGGTGCTGACCACCTCTTTCAGCGCGTCCATGCTCAGCTCCGGCAGCGTTTTGCTGTGATCGGGCGAGAAGCAGATCACGCGGCTGGTACCGCGCGCGCTTTCGCAGCGCATCAGCGGGTCGTGGCTCGCGGGGGCATCCGGGGTGTCGGTCATCAGGGCGGCAAAATCGTTGGTAAACACGAAGGTGCCTTTGTAGTCCGGGTTTTTATCCCCGGTCACGCGCGTGTTGCCCGGACAGAGGAAGCAATCCGGGTCGTGCTGCGGCAGGGTCTGTTTTGCAGGCGTCTCCTGCGCCCCCTGCCAGGGACGCTTGGCGCGATGCGGAGAGACCAAAATCCATTGCCCGCTTAGCGGGTTAAAACGACGATGCGGATGATCGACGGGATTAAACGAAGTCATGACGGATCCTTAGTCCGGATAACCCTGCGGGTGGCGTGACTGCCAGTGCCAGGTATCCTGTGCCATTTCATCAAGCGTGCGGGTGACACGCCAGTTAAGTTCTTTATCGGCTTTGGTTGCATCGGCCCAGTAAGCAGGCAGGTCGCCATCACGACGCGGAGCGAAGTGGTAGTTCACCGGCTTACCGCAGGCTTTGCTGAAGGCGTTAACCACGTCCAGCACGCTGCTGCCGACCCCGGCGCCGAGGTTATAAATATGCACGCCCGGTTTGTCAGCCAGCTGCTGCATGGCTGCAACGTGGCCGTCTGCTAAATCCATCACGTGGATATAGTCACGCACGCCGGTGCCGTCTTCGGTAGGGTAGTCATTGCCAAAAATGGCCAGCGACTCGCGACGGCCTACCGCCACCTGGGCGATGTACGGCATCAGGTTGTTCGGGATACCCTGCGGATCTTCACCCATATCGCCAGACGGATGGGCGCCGACCGGGTTGAAGTAGCGCAGCAATGCGATGCTCCACTCCGGCTGGGCTTTTTGCAGGTCGGTCAGGATCTGCTCTACCATCAGCTTGCTTTTGCCGTATGGGCTTTGCGGCGTACCGGTCGGGAAGCTTTCAACGTAAGGAATTTTTGGCTGATCGCCATAGACGGTGGCGGAGGAGCTAAAGATAAAGTTTTTGACGTTTGCCGCGCGCATGGCGGAGATCAGACGCAGGGTACCGTTGACGTTGTTGTCGTAATACTCAAGCGGTTTCGCAACGGATTCACCGACCGCTTTCAGCCCCGCGAAGTGGATCACCGCTTCGATGGCGTGGTCGTGAAGGATCTCGGTCATCAGCGCTTCGTTGCGGATGTCGCCTTCTACGAAAGTCGGCTGTTTACCGCCAAGACGTTCAATCACCGGCAGCACGCTGCGCTTACTATTGCACAGGTTGTCGAGGATGATCACATCGTGACCATTTTGCAGCAGCTGCACACAGGTATGACTTCCGATGTAACCGCTACCACCTGTTACCAGAACTCGCATAATTCGCTCCATTGGGCCTATGGTATGTAATAACCATAGCATAACAGAGACGCAAAAAGTGTGACATGGGATAAAATAGTGGAATCGTTTACACTCGTTTTCGCACTCGCTTTTTCGATGACGTAGAGCATTCTAGATCAAAGAGATAGCGATGTATTGATGCAAGTTATCTGAAAAGAGGAGGGCGGTGCCCTCCGCGGTTAATTTACGTTGCTGAGAAGATAGCGATAACCCTCACCGTCCGCGACAAACTCGAGGCGGTGGGTGATGCAGGAGGGGGCATCTTCGGCATGGTGTGAAACGAACAGCAGCTGCGTTTCACCTTCGCTAATCAGCACGTCCACAAAGCGGCGGACCAGCTGTCGGTTAAGCGGATCCAGCCCCTGCAGCGGCTCGTCGAGGATCAGGAGTGTAGGGTGTTTTACCAGCGCGCGAACGATCAGTGCCAGGCGCTGCTGCCCCCACGACAGGCTATGAAACGGCGCGTCAGCCACCCGGTTATCCATCCCCAGAATATCCAGCCACTGCTGGGCCAGCTTGTGCTGTTTATCTGACACCGCCTGATAAATGCCGATGGAATCAAAATAGCCGGAAAGGATCACGTTGCGTACCGTGGTACTGACCCGGTAATCCAGATGCAGGCTGCTGCTAACGTAGCCAATGTGCTTTTTGATATCCCAGATGGTTTCGCCGCTGCCGCGACGGCGGCCAAACAGCGTCAGATCGTTACTGTAGCCCTGCGGGTGATCGCCGGTTATCAGGCTCAGCAGCGTGGATTTCCCCGCGCCGTTGGGACCGACAATCTGCCAGTGTTCGCCAGGATTGACCGTCCAGCTGAGGTGATTCAGGATCGGTCGTTCGTCATAGGAGACTACGCCATCGCGCAGGACGATAAGCGGCTGCCTGGGGTCGAGACCGTGGCGTGCTGCCGGCGCGTCGGGGTCCGGCAGCGCAATGCCCGCCAGCTTTTCGCTGTGCGCAAGCTGGGCAATCAGCGCCTGTCGGAGCAGCGCGGATTTTTCTCCGGTTTCGATCAGGCTACAGTCTGCCAGCACGCCCGCGTTTTGCACGAAGTCAGGAATTTCATCGAAGCGGTACAGCACCAGTACGATCGTATAGCCTTCCTGATTCAGAGAGTCCAGCATGGCAGCCAGCTGGGCGCGGGAGTGGACATCCAGCCCGTCAAAGGGCTCATCCAGAATCAGCAATTCCGGCTGGCTCATTAACGCCTGGCACAGCAGCGTTTTCCGCGTCTCGCCGGTAGAGAGGTACTTAAAGCGCCGGTTCAGCAGCGCGGAAATGCCAAACTGTTCCGCCAGATGCTGACAGCGGGCGGGATCTTTCACCTCATCCTGAATAATTTCCGCCGCCGTGCGGCCGGTATCTTCTTCGCCAGGACTGAGTAAATCGGTATTGTTGCGCTGCCACTCGTCGCTGACCAGCTTCTGCAGCTGTTCAAAGGACAGGCGCGTCAGGCGCGTGAAATCGCTCCGGCATTCGCCTCTGAGAAGGGTAAGCTCTCCGGCCAGCGCGCGGGCCAGCGCGGATTTACCGCTGCCGTTAGTGCCGACAAACGCCCAGCTTTCACCCGCGCGTATTGTCAGATCGGCAATCGTCAGCGTTCGGGTATCGCTAAGACGAAACGTACCTTGCGAAATATGCAATGATGACATGATATATCCCATTTTTTGCAGCAATAGATATCAGGGATACGCACTGTCGTCACGATTGTCAATGCGCTCAGCACAATGTGGCGATAATCACACGGTCCGCGTTGAAATATGCGGTGACGACAGCACCTTCTTCTAAATCGTTCGCCTCGCTGTGCGGGACCGTGGCGCAAAGCGCCTGTCCGTCTGCCAGGGGCATCAGCACTTCGCACTGCTCCTTGCCGCGTTCGATATGGCTGATGGTACCCCGCAGCTGGTTATCAGCCGCCTTTGCCTTGTCCGGATCGCGTGTGATATTGACCCAGGGTGCTTTCAGCAACACCAGCACCTCTTTACCTTCATCCAGGTCAAGGCGCTCTGCGCTCTGGGCCGTTATCGCCGCTTTCAGACGGGTGACACCATCGGCAAGCAGGATCTCAACATGCTGCTGTACCTGGAGATTATCGCGCGCCGTCACCGTACCAAACCACTGGTTGCGGGCGCTGGTCTGCAACGAGAAGCGGGAAATGGCGGCCAGCAAGCTGTCCAGCGGAACGTTGTCGTCGTCACTCAATACATCGAATGCTTTTTGCTGAATCTGGCCCAGGAGATCGTAGAGCTGAATCAGGCGCAGGCCGTAGCGTGTGACAACAGCACCTCCACCCCCTTTGCCCCCTGTGGCTCTGTCCACCAGCGGATGCTCGCTCAGGGTGTTCATGTCATTGATGGCATCCCAGGCGCTTTTATAGCTAATCCCGGCGTTCTTAGCGCCCTGGCTAATTGAGCCGGTTTGTTCTATCTGTTTAAGTAGGGCAATACGTCGGGGATCGGCGAAAAGCTTTTGCTGAAGTCGGAGAGTAAGAAGAATTTCGGCCTGCATAACAGTGTCCTGGCAAAAAGAATATTGTGACCCAAATGGTGCAGGGCGCAAAGGGCACCGCACAAAAGGGGATGTTTTTCTTACTTTTCAGGGTAGAATAGCCCATTCACAAAATCTGGAGAAAACCATGTTAGAGTTGTTGAAAAGTCTGGTATTCGCCGTGATCATGGTACCAGTAGTGATGGCCATCATCCTCGGTGCCATCTACGGCCTGGGTGAAGTGTTCAACATCTTTTCGAATATCGGTCACAGTGACCGTGCGAAAAAGCAGCATTAATTTCCCACAAAACGCCCGGCTTGCCCGGGCGTTTTGCTCTCAAGCTTTTCTTACTTTCGCCGATATTATTTAACGTAACACACCGTGTTACCCCTTGAGCGGTACGAATTACCGCTGGGATCTCCCTGACGATACCGTTATATTAATATGTATATAACGCTACTCACAGGAGTTACAGATGGCACGTTCATGGGTACGCCTTTTAGCAGGGGCAACGCTGACGCTTTCACTTACCGGACACGCGCTGGCGAACGAAGGTAAAATCACGGTCTTTGCAGCGGCGTCGTTGACCAACGCGCTGCAGGATATTGCGGCGGCGTATAAAAAAGAGAAAAACGTCGAGGTAGTCTCCTCTTTTGCCTCTTCCTCTACGCTGGCACGGCAGATAGAAGCGGGCGCTCCGGCAGATCTGTTTATCTCTGCTGACCAGAAGTGGATGGACTACGCGGTGGAGAAGAAATCGATTGATGCGGCGACCCGCGAAACGCTGCTGGGCAATAGCCTGGTTGTGGTTGCACCGAAGGCCAGCACGCAGGGTGAAATCACCATCAACAATGAGACAAACTGGACCCGCCTGCTGAACGGTGGCCGTCTGGCGGTGGGTGACCCGGAACACGTTCCGGCCGGGATTTACGCCAAAGAAGCGCTGCAAAAGCTGGGCGCGTGGGAGACCCTGTCACCAAAACTGGCCCCGGCGGAAGATGTGCGCGGCGCGCTGGCGCTGGTGGAGCGTAACGAAGCTCCGCTGGGCATTGTGTATGGTTCCGATGCCGTTGCCAGCAAGGGCGTAAAAGTGGTTGGCACCTTCCCGGAAGACTCCCACAAGAAAGTGGAATATCCTGTGGCGATTGTTGATGGACATAAAAATGCGACCGTAACGGCCTTCCGCGATTATCTGAAGGGGCCGGAGGCGTCCGCAATCTTTAAACGTTATGGATTTACGACTCACTGATGATACTGACCGATCCTGAATGGCAGGCTGTTCTGCTGAGCCTTAAAGTCTCTTCCCTGGCGGTTGCGCTGAGTTTGCCCTTTGGGATCTTTTTTGCCTGGCTACTGGTTCGCTGTCGGTTCCCCGGCAAAGCGCTGCTCGACAGCGTCCTTCATCTTCCCCTGGTTTTACCGCCCGTGGTGGTCGGTTATCTGCTGCTGATTTCGATGGGGCGACGCGGTTTTATCGGCGAAAAGCTCTACGACTGGTTCGGAATCACCTTTGCCTTTAGCTGGCGCGGTGCGGTACTGGCGGCGGCGGTGATGTCATTCCCGCTGATGGTCAGAGCGATCCGCCTCGCGCTGGAAGGCGTGGATATGAAGCTCGAACAGGCAGCCCGCACGCTCGGTGCCGGGCGCTGGCGCGTCTTTTTTACCATCACGCTTCCGCTTACGCTGCCGGGCATCATTGTCGGGACGGTGCTGGCGTTCGCCCGCTCGCTGGGCGAGTTTGGTGCGACCATCACCTTTGTGTCGAACATTCCCGGCGAGACGCGGACCATCCCATCGGCCATGTATACCCTGATTCAGACGCCAGGGGGAGAGAGTGCCGCAGCGCGGCTGTGCATCATCTCTATCGTATTAGCCCTGGTTTCGCTGCTGGTTTCTGAATGGCTGGCACGGCTAAGCCGCGAACGGATGGGGAAATAACGATGCTGGAACTGAATTTCACCCAGACGCTGGGAAACCATACTCTGACGCTTAACGAGACGCTGCCTGCAAGCGGCATCACCGCCATCTTCGGCGTGTCGGGCGCGGGTAAAACGTCTCTGATTAACGCCATCAGCGGCCTGACGCGCCCGCATTCAGGGCGCATTGTCCTGAACAACCGCGTCCTGAATGACGTGGAGAACAAGATTTACCTTTCGCCGGATAAACGCCGCATCGGCTATGTTTTTCAGGACGCGCGCTTATTCCCGCACTACAGCGTGCGCGGCAACCTGCGCTACGGCATGGCGAAAAGCATGGCCGGGCAGTTTGATAAGCTGGTGACGCTTTTAGGCATTGAACCCCTGCTCGACAGGCTGCCGTCCTCGCTCTCCGGCGGGGAGAAACAGCGTGTGGCTATAGGCCGCGCGTTGCTGACCGCCCCCGAACTGCTGCTGCTCGACGAGCCGCTGGCCTCGCTGGATATACCTCGCAAGCGCGAGCTTTTGCCTTACCTGCAGCGTCTGACCCGCGAAATTAATATTCCGATGCTCTACGTCAGCCATTCGCTGGATGAGATCCTGCATCTGGCCGACAAAGTGCTGGTGCTGGAAGAGGGCAGCGTGAAGGCCTTCGGCAACCTGGAAGAGGTGTGGGGCAGTAGCGTGATGCACCCCTGGTTACCCAGGGAGCAGCAGAGCAGCATCCTGAAGGTGAGCGTTCTGGAGCATCATCCGCACTACGCGATGACCGCCCTGGCGCTGGGCGACCAGCATCTTTGGGTCAATAAGATCGACAAACCATTGCAGTCCGCGCTGCGGATCCGCATCCAGGCGTCGGACGTCTCGCTGGTGCTGCAGCCGCCGCTGCAAACCAGTATTCGAAATATTCTGCGCGCCAAAGTGGCGGAGTGTTTTGATGATAACGGGCAGGTAGAGGTGAAGCTCGACGTGGGCAGCAGGACGCTCTGGGCGCGCATCAGCCCGTGGGCCAGGGATGAGTTAGCAATCAAGCCCGGCCTGTGGCTTTACGCGCAAATCAAGAGCGTTTCGATCACCGCCTGATTACAGCAGGTGGGTATAGATGTACTGCGCGATGCTGTCGGTGGTGTTGTCGCCAATCACCACGTTAGCGCGCGCTTTTACCGCGTCGTCGGCATTGCCCATCGCCACGCCCGTACCGACGGCTTCCAGCATGCTGATGTCGTTGTAGTTGTCGCCGAAGGCGATCGCGTCCTGCATTGACCAGCCCTGCGACTCCACGTACTGCGTCAGACGCTTGCCTTTGCTGTTGCCTTTGCGGGCAATATCCACCTGATCGTGCCAGGACCATTCGCACTCCAGCCCCAGCGTGTCCTCGACGTGTTTCGCGAAGGTATTCAGTTTGGTGGTGTCTTCATCCGTCAGGGCAAACTTCCAGATAGCCTCAACGTCCTGGGCCGCCTGACGCAGAGAGGAAACCTGGGTAAAGACCGGACGCTGCGCTTCTGGCAGGGACAACGCCCAGTTGCTGGTGCGTACCACATGGCCGGTTGGGCGCTCGTACACCATCGCGTTATCCACATACATCAGGCCGTGAACATTATGCTCATCCAGCAGATCGATCAGCTGCAGCGCCTGGGGAACCGGCAGCGGGTCGGAGGCTAAAACCTTTTTTGCCTGATAATCATACAAATAAGTGCCATTACAACAAATTGCAGGTGTATCCAGCGCCAGTGCCTGATAAAAAGGGTGAATGGCTACGTGATGTCGACCCGTTACGATAAGGAGTTGATATCCCACTTCCTGCGCGCGTTTAAGCGCTTCAAGGGAGGAGGGGAGCAGGGTTTTCTGAGGGGTAAGTAATGTTCCGTCTAAATCCAGTGCAATCACACGCGAGGTCATTTGTTCTTCCGGGTTAATGTTGAATTTTAGGTTTCAGGGGATGTTACACCGAGAGTAAATCGCTGCAAAATTCCTGGCTAAAATTCAGCATTCACCGTTAAAAATAATCACTTTCACGTGCAGTGAGGAAAGGAGTATTCATGAAACAAACCGTTTATACCGCCAGTCCTGAAAGTCAGCAGATCCACGTCTGGCGCTTGAATGCAGAAGGTTCGCTCACGCTGGTTCAGGTTGTTGATGTGCCGGGCCAGGTGCAACCGATGGTCGTCAGCCCGGATAAACGTTTCTTATACGTGGGTGTGCGCCCGGAGTTTCGCGTGCTGGCCTACCGCATCTCTCCTGACGACGGCGCGCTGACCTACACCGCTGAAGCGCCACTGCCGGGCAGCCCAACCCACATCTCGACCGATCGTAAAGGCCGCTTCATTTTTAGCGGTTCTTACAATGCCGGTTGCGTCAGCGTGACCCGTCTTGACGATGGTATTCCGGTAGAAACTGTCGACGTGGTGGAAGGGCTGGAAGGCTGCCATTCGGCGAATATCTCCCCGGACAACCGCACGCTGTGGGTGCCTGCGCTGAAGCAGGATCGAATCTGCCTGTTCACCCTGAGCGACGATGGTCACCTGGTGGCGCAGAATCCGGCTGAAGTCACCACCGTTGAGGGCGCGGGTCCGCGTCATATGGTCTTCCACCCGAACCAGCAATATGCTTACGTCGTTAACGAACTGAACAGCTCGGTGGACGTATGGGAGCTGAAAGATCCAAACGGTCAGATTGAGTGCGTACAGACGCTGGACATGATGCCGTCTGACTTCTCTGACACTCGCTGGGCGGCAGATATTCACATCACGCCGGATGGTCGCCATCTGTACGCCTGCGACCGCACCTCCAGCCTGATTACCGTCTTCAGCGTCTCCGAAGATGGCAGCGTGCTGGCTATTGAGGGCTTCCAGCCAACGGAAACCCAGCCGCGCGGCTTTAATATCGATCACAGCGGTAAATACCTGATTGCGGCGGGGCAGAAATCCCACCACATCGCGCTGTATGAAATCAAAGGCGAGCAGGGGCTGCTGGAAGAGAAAGGACGCTATGCGGTAGGCCAGGGGCCAATGTGGGTGGTGGTTAACGCGCACTAAGCGGCTTAAAACAAAAAACCTCGCGAATGCGAGGTTTTTTTATGCCCGGTGGTAGCCGGGTGAGCACATCAAAACGTAACCAACAGGGTCATCATAATGTCGACTCAAGGCGATGTAAATTCATCGTCAACGAACAAAGGAGAACACGGAATGATCAGTGAATAGTATATAAATAATAATCAGTCACTTAAGTGCTTTTGCTTTATAAATTCCTAAATTGGTTTTAACTGTTTTTATGTACAGTGGTGATTTGATATCATTCTGTGCGTTGGTTCGATGTGTTGCAGTTCCGCAATTCAGGATCCTTTTTAAGTCCTGGCTGTCGGGTGGTGCCGACGGTGCCTAAACTGCGGAGCACATCAAAACATAACCAACACACCTCTGGTGACAGGCAGCGGAAAGGTAAACCAGAGGAGAAGTGCTCTATACCAAAGGAGTGGCGTATGAGCGGTGTGGAATGGGCAATTCTGTTCCTGCAACTCATGGTTGCGATTATGCAACTATTGGATGCGTATCTTAAGTTTGGAGCCTGACGCATTCAGTCGCAGTAAAAAGGGGGATTAAACTCCCCCTTTTACTCTCATCTCGTTACTGCTTCGGCTCAGCAACCACGTTGCTGCCCAGACCGCGGTTGTTGTATTCCCACATGCGGTTGAAGTTCGCGTCGTTCAGGTTGCGCTGCACGTTTCCTTTATCGTCCACCGCACCGGTGTTGCCGGAGAACGGACGTTTGGAGACAGCCGCATCAGCCCACGGCTTCGCCACGTTAAAGCCTTCGTTGATCACGCTGTCGCGGATAACGACCTGGCCGTTGGTCGCAGAGTCCACGTCCAGGGAGCGTCCCAGCTGCGCCACGCCGTCACCGGCCGCGTTAAAGCGGCTGTTCACGGCCAGGAAGCCGTAAAACAGGTTAGACTGGGTTGCCGGAGCAAACACATAGCCTTCCTGCTGGGTACGGGAATTCACCACGCGGAAATCGGTGTTATCAAACACTACCGCGCCGCGACCGGACACCAGATCAACGTCACCTTCAACGTAGCTGTTGGTCACCAGCGTACGGGTCAGACGGTTGTTCTGCAGCGTGTTCTGTACGCCGCTGTTGGTCACGAAGAAGGTGTTCTGACGGCCCAGAATATTGACGTTGTTAATCTGCACCTTATCGCCGTCGCTACGCAGCGCAACGGCCTGGTGGTTACCGGCATCCACGCTGTCACCCAGGGTATTCTGAATGGTCAGGTTCTGCAGTTGCAGGCCATTATTCTGCGACCAGAACACCGCCGAGCACATCACGCCAATGGTGGCGGAACGCTTGCTCTGGCAGTTATCAAACATATACCACGCCGGTTTGCCCGGCATATATTTGCCTGCCGGGTTCACCAGGTGACGCCAGGCGGTGCTGTCGATTTCGGAATCAATCGCCAGGCCAATTTTTACGTCGATGGCTTTTTCACCCAGACCGTAAATCGTAATGCTGCCAGGAGCCGCCGGAACATACACGGTGCCTTCGTATTCACCCGGCAGGATCGCGATGTACTGGCGAGACGCGCTGTGTTTAGTGATTGCCGCGTCAACCGCTGCCTGGATAGAGGTATGCGTTACGCCCTGCGCGCCAGCCGGGCCAACAACGAAGTCAGGCTGTTTAGGCAGGTTAATAGAAGACGGTGTCCACGGCGCGGCGTTAGGATCCATCGCCGAGAAGTAATGGGCGCGGTCGAAATTCTTCGCTTCATCCGCGGACAAAATCGGGCGGGAGGCGGTACCGGGCGCTACCTGCTCAGAAGGACGCTGATCCGGTGGTGTAGAACTGCATGCGGATAATGTCACGCCAAAGGCGAGCGCTAACGCCAGACGGGAAATCCTGGAAATGTTCAAGGTGAAGCTCCTGGGTATGCAAGTCTTTACGGGATAGACGAAATAGCCTGCTTTTTTATACTAAGTTGAGCGAAACGGGAAGATAAAAAGGGTAAAAGTTGCATTTTTTGCCCGGAGGTGACGGGAAAGTCATCACAAATAAATAACATTTTCCCTCAAGGCGGTTGACAGCAGACGATGGATGCAAATAAATGTCTATACAACCCATGACAAGTGGAATGCCCATGCAGCTTCAACCTGACGATGTTATATGGCGAAATGCGCGCCTGGCAACAATGGTTCCCGATACATCCGCGCCTTATGGCCTGAAAGATCAGCACGCGCTGGTCGTGCGCGGCCAAACTTTCCTTGCCGTGCTCCCTGAATCTGACCTTCCTTCCGGACACCGTCACGTCATCGATCTTGAGGGACGTCTGATCACGCCTGGCCTGATTGACTGCCATACCCATCTGGTATTTGGCGGCGACCGCGCGGCGGAGTGGGAGCAGCGTCTGAACGGCGTCTCTTACCAGACCATCAGCGCTCAGGGGGGCGGGATTAACGCCACCGTGACGGCAACGCGCAGCAGTTCCCTGGAAACCCTGCTGAAACTGGCGCAGCAGCGGCTCCAGCGTCTGATGAATGAAGGTGTAACGACCGTTGAAATCAAATCGGGATACGGACTCAACGCCGAGGCCGAAGAGAAGATGCTGCAGGTTGCCCGCCAGCTGAGCCTCAATAACCCGGTTGATATCAGCCCAACGCTGCTGGCGGCCCATGCGGTTCCGCCGGAATACCGACAGGATCCGGATGCGTACCTCGCGCTGGTCTGTGAGCAGATCCTGCCCACGCTGTGGCAAAAAGAGTTATATGAAGCAGTAGACGTGTTTTGTGAAAACGTCGGCTTTACCCCGTCGCAAACCGAGCGCCTCTTCCAGGCCGCCGCCGCGCTCGGTATTCCGGTGAAAGGGCATGTTGAACAGCTGTCGAATCAGGGCGGAGCGGCGCTGGTCAGCCAATATAACGGACTGTCGGCCGATCATATCGAATATCTCGACGACGCGGGCGTTCAGGCGATGGCGCAAAGCGGTACGGTTGCGGTACTGCTCCCCGGCGCGTTCTATTTTCTGCAGGAGCGCCAGCGTCCGCCGGTTGATCAGCTCCGAAAACGTGGTGTGCCGATGGCCGTCGCCACCGACTATAACCCCGGCACCAGCCCGTTTGCCAGCCTGCACCTGGCGATGAATATGGCCTGCGTCCAGTTTGGCCTGACCCCCGAAGAGGCCTGGGCTGGCGTCACGCGGCATGCGGCGCAGGCGCTGGGCCGCGGCGCAACGCACGGGCAGCTGCAGTCGGGGTTTGTCGCTGATTTTATCGTCTGGGACGCTCACCACCCGGTGGAGATGGTCTACGAGCCGGGACGCAATCCGCTGTATCAACGTATTTTCCGTGGGGAGGCAGTATGAAGTTATGGCGGCCCGTCGCCGAAACGGTCTGGCAGGGGCGAGATGACAGCGCCGAAGCCAGCAATGCAACGCGCATTTTCCAGACGATACAACAGCAGGCGCTGTTCACGCCGCTTTCATCCGGCATCGCGCTGATAGGATTTGAATGCGATGCAGGGGTTAAACGCAATCAGGGCAGGCCCGGCGCCGCGCAGGCCCCAGATATTCTGCGCAAAGCACTGGCGAATATGGCAAGCCATCAGGGACACGAACGGCTGGCGGATATGGGCTCGGTGTACGTTGAAAGCGATGAGCTTGAACCCGCGCAGCGGGCGTTAAGCGATGCCGTGACGGCCTGCCAGCAGTCCGGGATGCGCACCCTGGTGTTTGGCGGCGGGCATGAAACCGCCTGGGCGCACGGTCGGGGTGTTCTGGATGCGTTCCCCGGCGAGCGCGTGGCGGTGATAAACCTGGATGCGCATCTCGACCTGCGCAAGGCCGACCGGGCGACGTCCGGTACGCCGTTTCGTCAGTTGGCTCAATACTGCGATGAATGCGGGCGCGAGTTTCGCTACGCCTGCTTTGGCGTCAGCCGCGCGGCGAACACCCAGGCACTGTGGGATGAGGCCGAACGCCTGAACGTCACGCTGGTGGAGGATCTTCATTTCAGACGCGAGGCATTATCGGCGCTGGAAAAGGTGCTGGCGCAGGCCGATCGTGTCTATCTGACGATCGATCTGGACGTCCTGCCCGCGGGCGAAATGCCCGCCGTTTCCGCCCCTGCGGCGTTAGGCGTCCCGGCAATGGATCTAATGCCGGTTATTGAACAAATCTGCCGCAGCGGTAAGCTGCAGGCCGCCGATCTGGTAGAGTTTAACCCGCAGTACGATCGGGACGGACAGGGCGCAAAGCTCGCCGCCCGTCTGGCCTGGCAAATTGCTCACTGGTGGGCATAACACTATTAAAGGAGTCATGATGTTTTCACGCTCGCCCCTGCCGCAACCGAGCCCGCCCGCGCCTTTTTATGAAAAGGTGAAGCAGGCGATTAGCGAAAAGATTGCTACCGGCGTCTGGCGCCCGCACGATCGCATTCCGTCGGAGGCCGAGCTGGTGGCGCAGTTCGGTTTTAGCCGGATGACCGTCAACCGGGCGCTGCGCGAGCTGACCGACGAAGGGCTTCTGGTGCGTCTGCAGGGCGTCGGGACGTTTGTGGCGGAACCGAAAGGGCAATCCGCCCTGTTTGAAATCCGCAGTATTGCGGACGAAATTGCCGCGCGTAATCATCAGCACCGCTGTGAAGTGCTGGTGCTCGAAGAGACCCAGGCCAGCGCCGAGCAGGCGGTAGAGCTGAATGTCAAAGAGGGAAGCCGCATCTTCCACTCCGTGATGGTGCATTTCGAAAACGATATTCCGGTGCAGATTGAAGATCGCTGCGTGAACGCCGAACGGATACCGGACTATCTGAACCAGGATTACACCCAGACCACCCCGCACGCCTATCTGTCGCTTGTCGCACCGCTGACGGAAGGGGAGCACATTGTGGAGGCCGTGCGCGCCACGCCGCAGGAGTGCGAGCGGCTGCGCATTAAAGAGCACGACCCGTGCCTGCTGATCCGCCGTCGAACCTGGTCCTCGTCGCACATTGTGTCGCATGCCCGGCTGCTTTTCCCGGGGAACCGTTACCGGCTGCAGGGCCACTTTATGTCATAAGTTTTATAAGCGTGATCGCTAACGCAATATAACAAAATTGTATCTTTTTTGTTAAATCTGACCTTGTGTGTGCTTGTCTATACAAGTATATCTAAATGCATCATCTGTCCCGTATAGGAGCACACAATGTCGTCAGGTAAATACCGCCAGCAGGATGTCCGCGCCGCGCGTGGCACCACCCTTACCGCCAAAAGCTGGCTCACCGAAGCCCCGCTGCGCATGTTGATGAACAACCTCGATCCTGAAGTGGCGGAAAACCCCCACGAGCTGGTGGTCTACGGCGGCATTGGCCGCGCCGCGCGCAACTGGGAATGCTATGACGCAATTGTAAAATCTCTGACCGAACTCGAACATGACGAAACCCTGCTGGTGCAGTCCGGCAAGCCGGTTGGCGTATTTAAAACCCATAAGAACGCGCCGCGCGTGCTGATCGCCAACTCTAACCTCGTGCCGCACTGGGCCACCTGGGAACACTTCAACGAGCTGGACGCGAAAGGGCTGGCGATGTATGGCCAGATGACCGCCGGGAGCTGGATCTACATCGGCAGCCAGGGGATTGTGCAGGGCACCTACGAAACTTTCGTGGAAGCGGGGCGTCAGCACTATAACGGCTCGCTGAAGGGCCGCTGGGTGCTTACCGCCGGTCTGGGCGGGATGGGCGGCGCGCAGCCGCTGGCCGCCACGCTGGCCGGCGCGTGCTCGCTGAACATTGAATGCCAGCAGAGCCGCATTGATTTCCGTCTGCGTACCCGTTACGTCGATGAACAGGCCGACAACCTCGATGACGCGCTGGCGCGCATCAAAAAGTACACTGCTGAAGGCAAAGCGGTGTCGATTGCCCTGTGCGGCAACGCGGCGGATATTCTGCCGGAGCTGGTTGCCCGCGGCGTGCGTCCGGATCTCGTTACCGACCAGACCAGCGCCCATGACCCGCTGCACGGTTACCTGCCAAAGGGCTGGACGTGGGAAGGCTATCAGCAAAAAGCGGAAACCGACCCGGAAGGCACGGTGCTCGCTGCGAAACGCTCTATGGCGGAACACGTCTCCGCGATGCTGGCTTTCAGCCAGATGGGCATTCCGACCTTCGATTACGGCAACAACATCCGCCAGATGGCGAAAGAGATGGGCGTAAATAACGCCTTCGACTTCCCCGGCTTCGTGCCTGCCTATATCCGTCCGCTGTTCTGCCGCGGCATCGGCCCGTTCCGCTGGGTGGCCTTGTCCGGCGATCCGCAGGATATCTACAAAACTGACGCCAAAGTGAAGGAGATCGTCGCAGACGACGAACACCTGCACCACTGGCTGGATATGGCTCGCGAACGCATCAGCTTCCAGGGCTTGCCGGCGCGCATCTGCTGGGTAGGGCTGGAGTGGCGGCAAAAGCTGGGTCTGGCCTTCAACGAAATGGTGCGCAGCGGTGAAGTCTCCGCGCCGATCGTCATTGGCCGCGACCATCTGGACTCCGGTTCCGTCGCCAGCCCAAACCGTGAAACCGAAGCCATGCGCGACGGATCTGACGCGGTCTCCGACTGGCCATTGCTTAATGCCCTGCTGAATACCGCCAGCGGCGCCACCTGGGTGTCGCTGCACCACGGCGGCGGCGTCGGGATGGGCTTCTCCCAGCACTCAGGGATGGTCATCGTCTGTGACGGAACCGATGAAGCGGCCGCGCGCATCGCCCGTGTGCTGCACAACGACCCGGCAACCGGCGTGATGCGTCACGCGGATGCGGGTTACGAGATTGCCATTGACTGTGCCAAAGAGCAGGGACTGAACCTGCCGATGATCCCTGCCACACAAGGAAAGCATGCATGAACGCGTTAACACTCACTCCCGGCTCGCTGACGCTCAAACAGCTGCGTAACGTCTGGCGCCAGCCGGTCACCCTTTCACTTGATGAAAGCGCCCACGCCGCGATAAACGACAGCGTCGCCTGCGTAGAAGCGATTGTTGCCGAAGGGCGCACCGCCTACGGGATTAACACCGGCTTTGGCCTGCTGGCGCAGACCCGCATCGCCACGCACGATCTGGAAAACTTACAGCGTTCGCTGGTGCTGTCGCACGCGGCGGGCGTTGGCCAGCCGCTGGATGATGAGATTGTCCGTCTGATGATGGTGCTCAAAATCAACAGCCTGGCGCGCGGTTTCTCGGGCATTCGCCTGAGCGTGATCCAGGCGCTGATGGCCCTGGTGAATGCAGAAGTCTATCCGTGGATCCCGGAAAAAGGTTCCGTCGGCGCCTCCGGCGATCTCGCCCCGCTGGCGCACATGTCGCTGCTGCTGCTGGGTGAGGGCAAAGCGCGCTGGCAGGGCGAGTGGCTCCCTGCGAAAGAGGCGCTGGCAAAAGCCGGCTTAACGCCAATCACTCTCGCGGCAAAAGAGGGGCTGGCGCTGCTCAACGGCACGCAGGCGTCGACGGCCTTCGCGCTGCGCGGCCTGTTTGAAGCGGAAGATCTGTTTGCGTCGGCGGTGGTGTGCGGTGCGCTGACCACCGAGGCGGTGCTCGGCTCGCGTCGTCCGTTTGACGCGCGTATTCACGCGGTGCGCGGCCAGCGCGGGCAGATTGATGCCGCCGACATGTACCGCCACGTGCTTACCGACACGAGTGAGATTGCGGATTCACACCATAACTGCGAGAAGGTGCAGGATCCGTATTCCCTGCGCTGTCAGCCGCAGGTGATGGGCGCGTGCCTGACGCAGCTGCGCCAGGCGGCAGAGGTGCTGCTGGTGGAGGCCAACGCGGTCTCCGACAACCCGCTGGTGTTCGCTCAGGAAAACGAGGTGGTCTCCGGGGGCAACTTCCACGCCGAGCCGGTGGCGATGGCGGCGGATAATATCGCGCTGGCGATTGCCGAGGTCGGGGCGTTGTCCGAGCGCCGCATCGCGCTGATGATGGATAAACACATGTCCCAGCTGCCACCGTTCCTGGTGCGTAACGGTGGGGTCAACTCGGGCTTTATGATCGCTCAGGTGACGGCCGCAGCGCTGGCAAGCGAGAACAAAGCCCTGTCGCACCCGCACAGCGTGGACAGCCTGCCAACTTCGGCGAATCAGGAAGATCACGTTTCGATGGCACCCGCTGCCGGGCGTCGTCTCTGGGAGATGGCCTCCAACACCCGCGGCGTGCTGGCGGTGGAGTGGCTGGCGGCGTGTCAGGGTATCGATCTGCGCGAAGGGCTTAAATCCAGCCCGCTGCTGGAGCAGGCGCGCCATGTGCTGCGCGAGCACGTCACGCATTACGATGACGACCGCTTCTTTGCGCCGGATATTGATAAGGCGATGCAGCTTCTGGAAGAGGGACGCCTTGTAGGACTGCTACCTTCGGTGCTGTGATGTTTTGCCCGGTGGCGCTGCGCTTACCGGGCCAACGAATGCGAAATCCAGGCCGGGTAAGGCGTAGCCGCCACCCGGCTTTTTTCAGGAATACATCGCCGTAATCGACGCGCTCCCCAGGGAATGGAAATGCACGTTAAACCCGACCATCGCGCCGCTCGCCCCTTCATCGACCTCAATCTTCTCCACATCCAGCGCATGCACCGTGAAGATATAGCGGTGGGTTTCCCCTTTTGGCGGCGCCGCGCCGCCGTAGCCCGCTTTACCAAAGTCAGTGCGCGTCTGAATGGCACCTTCAGGCAGGGCAACCAGGTCTGAACCGGAACCCTGCGGCAGCACGCGCGTGTCGGCGGGCAGGTTCGCCACAACCCAGTGCCACCAGCCCGAGCCGGTCGGCGCGTCCGGGTCGTAGCAGGTCACGACAAAGCTTTTGGTTCCTGCAGGAACGTCGTCCCACGCCAGGTGCGGGGAGATATTATCCCCCTGATAGCCCATGCCGTTGAAAACGTGGCGTTCCGGGAGTTTTTCACCGTCGCGCAGATCTTTACTGATGATTTTCATACGGTTTACCCTCGTTATTCACTCGTTCAGGAAGTGTAACGCATGGGATTAAATCGCGAAATGCGCGGGAATGTTAACGGCTGTTACGACCGCGTCGGTTAATTTACGCAGCTGCTCCGGCGTGATGCTGTACGGCGGCATGAGGTAGATAAGCTTGCCGAAAGGCCGCACCCAGACGCCCTGGTCAACGAAGAAGCGCTGGAGCGCCGCCATGTTCACCGGATGGGTGGTTTCAATCACCCCGATGGCACCCAGCACGCGCACGTCCGCCACAAAATTCGCCCCCGAGGCGGCGCTCAGCTCTCCTTTCAGCTGTGCCTCAATCGCCGCGACCTGCGTCTGCCACTCGCCGCTCTCCAGAATGGCGAGGCTTTCGCTTGCCACGGCGCAGGCCAGCGGGTTGCCCATAAACGTCGGGCCGTGCATAAAGCAGCCCGCCTCGCCGTCGCTGATGGTGTCGGCAACCTGACGAGTGGTGAGGGTGGCGGAGAGCGTCATGGTGCCGCCGGTCAGCGCTTTGCCGAGGCACAGAATATCCGGGGCGATACCCGCATGTTCGCAGGCAAACAGCTTGCCGGTGCGGCCAAAGCCGGTGGCAATTTCATCGGCAATCAGCAGAATGCCCTCGCGGTCGCACATCTTGCGAATGCGCCTCAGCCATTCCGGATGGTACATCCGCATTCCGCCCGCGCCCTGCACGATCGGTTCGAGAATAACGGCGGCGATTTCATGGCGATGCGCCGCCATCAGCCGCGCGAAGCCCACCATGTCCGTCTCGTTCCACTCGCCGTCGAAGCGGCTTTGCGGCGCAGGGGCAAACAGGTTTTCCGGCAGATAGCCCTTCCACAGGCTGTGCATGGAGTTGTCCGGATCGCAGACCGACATCGCCCCGAAGGTATCCCCGTGATAGCCGTTGCGGAAGGTGAGGAACCGCTGGCGCGTTTCGCCCTTCGCATGCCAGTACTGCAGCGCCATCTTCATTGCCACTTCCACCGCCACCGAGCCGGAATCGGCCAGGAAAACGCACTCCAGCGATTCAGGCGTCATCGCCACCAGGCGACGGCATAAATCCACCGCGGGCTGATGGGTGATTCCGCCAAACATCACGTGCGACATCTGGTCAATCTGCGCCTTCATCGCCGCGTTCAGGCGCGGATGGTTGTATCCGTGAATGGCCGCCCACCAGGAGGACATCCCGTCAACCAGCCGCTCGCCGCTGGCGAGATGCAGCTCGCAGCCGTGGGCGGAGGCCACCGGATAGACGGGAAGGGGGCGGGTGGTGGAGGTGTAAGGGTGCCAGATATGCTGCTTGTCGAAGGCGAGATCGTCCTGGGTCATAATCGACTTGTAAACCATTTTGAAAAGTTTTAGGTTTACGAGTATAAACCGAACCGAAAATTAACAAAACCCTTTGGAGAAGCCCAATGGCTCACCACGCACGCTGGACGATGTCGCAAGTTACTGAATTATTCAACAAACCTTTCCTTGAGCTGATGTTCGAAGCCCAACAGGTGCATCGTCAGCACTTCGATCCGCGTCATGTTCAGGTCAGCACGCTGCTGTCGATCAAGACCGGCGCCTGCCCCGAAGACTGCAAATATTGCCCGCAGAGCGCGCGCTACAAAACCGGTCTCGAATCCGAGCGTCTGATGGAAGTGGAGCAGGTGCTCGACTCCGCGCGCAAGGCGAAAAACGCGGGCTCAACCCGCTTCTGCATGGGCGCCGCGTGGAAGAACCCGCACGATCGCGATATGCCATATCTGGAGCAGATGGTGAAAGGCGTGAAGGAGATGGGCCTCGAAGCCTGTATGACGCTCGGCACGCTGAACGAGGAGCAGGCGCAGCGCCTCTCGGCGGCGGGGCTGGATTACTACAACCACAACCTCGACACCTCCCCGGAGTTTTACGGCAACATCATCACCACGCGTACCTACCAGGAGCGTCTGGACACGCTGGACAAAGTGCGTGATGCAGGGATCAAGGTCTGCTCCGGCGGCATCGTGGGCTTAGGCGAAACGGTGAAAGACCGCGCGGGCCTGCTGCTGCAGTTGGCGAACCTGCCCACCCCGCCGGAAAGCGTGCCGATCAACATGCTGGTGAAGGTCAAGGGCACGCCGCTGGCGGATAACGAGGATGTGGATGCGTTTGATTTTATCCGCACCATCGCGGTGGCGCGCATCATGATGCCAACGTCTTACGTTCGCCTCTCTGCGGGCCGCGAGCAGATGAACGAGCAGACCCAGGCGATGTGCTTTATGGCCGGAGCCAACTCCATCTTCTACGGCTGCAAGCTGCTGACCACGCCGAACCCGGAAGAGGACAAAGACGTTCAGCTGTTCCGCAAGCTGGGGCTGAACCCGCACCAGACCGAGGTGCTGACGGGCGATAACGAGCAACAGCAGCAGCTGGAGCAGCAGATTCTCAACGCCGACACCGACCAGTTCTACAACGCGGCAGCCGTATGACCTGGCAGGTACGGATTAATGCCGCGCTGGAAGAACGCCGGGCGGCAGAGGCGTTTCGCGTTCGCAGGGTGGTGGAAAACGGCGCGGGCCGTTTTCTGACCCGCGAGGGACGGCAGTTTTGTAATTTCTCCAGCAATGACTATCTCGGACTGAGCCAGCATCCGGCCATCGTCCGCGCCTGGCAGCAGGGCGCGGAGCGGTTTGGCGTGGGCAGCGGTGGCTCGGGGCACGTCAGCGGATACACCACGGCGCATCAGGCGCTGGAGAAAGAGCTGGCCGACTGGCTGGGCTATCCGCGCGCGCTGCTGTTTATCTCCGGATTTGCCGCCAACCAGGCGGTCATCACGGCCCTGATGGGCAAGGACGATCGCATTGTCGCCGACCGCTTAAGCCACGCCTCGCTGCTGGAGGCGGCAAACTTAAGTCCGGCGCAGCTGCGCCGCTTTGCCCATAACGATGCGTCACAGCTCGCCTCGCTGCTGGACAAACCCTGCGATGGGCAACAGCTGGCAGTCACGGAAGGGGTGTTCAGCATGGACGGCGACAGTGCGCCGCTTGCCGCGCTTCACGAGGCCGCAAAGCGGCAAAACGCCTGGCTGCTGGTCGATGATGCTCACGGTACTGGGGTGATGGGCGATGAAGGACGCGGCAGCGCCCATCAACAAAACGTGAAGCCGGAACTGCTTGTGGTTACCTTCGGCAAAGGCTTTGGCGTCAGCGGCGCCGCCGTGCTGTGCAGCGAATCTGTCGCCGACTATCTGCTGCAGTTTGCCCGACACCTCATCTACAGCACCAGCATGCCCCCGGCGCAGGCCGTGGCGCTGTCGGCGTCGCTGGCGGTGATCCGCAGCGCAGAAGGGGATGAACGCCGTCAGCAGCTGGCAGAGCATATCTCCTGCTTCCGTCAGGGACTGGCGGCGCTTCCCTTCCAGAGTCCCGATTCGCAGAGCGCCATCCAGCCCGTGATTGTCGGCGAAAACGGCCGCGCGCTGGCGCTGGCCCAGGCGCTGCGCGAGCGGGGGATGTGGGTAACGGCCATTCGTCCGCCAACCGTGCCGCCAGGCACCGCGCGTCTGCGCTTAACCCTGACGGCGGCGCATGAGGCGCAGGATATCCAGACGCTGCTGGAGGCGCTTCATGATGCCGGTGAATAAGCAGGCCGTTGCGGCGGCGTTTGGCCGGGCCGCGCGGAGCTATTCGCAGCACGATGAACTCCAGCGCCAGAGCGCGCAGGGGCTTCTGGCCGCGCTTGGCGAGAACCGCTTCCCGCAGGTGCTGGACGCCGGCTGTGGTCCCGGCAGCAACAGCCGCTACTGGCGCGAGGCGGGGAGCGAGGTGACGGCCATAGACCTGTCGCCCGCCATGCTGGACGAGGCGCGCCAGCAGCAGGCTGCGCACCACTATGTAGTGGCCGATATCGAGGCGATCCCGCTGGCGGACGCGCAGTTTGATCTGGTCTGGAGCCATCTGGCGGTTCAGTGGTGCAGCAGCCTGCCGCAGGCGTTACGCGAGCTTTATCGCGTCGCACGACCGGGCGGAAAGGTGGCCTTTACCACCTTGCTGGAAAGTTCGCTGCCGGAGCTGAATCAGGCGTGGAAAGCGGTGGATGAGCAGCCGCACGCGAACCGCTTTTTATCGTATGAGCAGGTGACGCAGGCGCTGGCTGGCTGGCGCTGTCGCAGCACGGTGCAAAACATCACGCTTAATTTTAGCGACGCGTTCAGCGCCATGCGCTCTCTGAAGGGCATCGGCGCCACGCACCTGCACGCCGGGCGGGAGAAAAAACCGCTGACCCGGGGGCAGCTGCAACGCCTGGAGCTGGCCTGGCCGCAGCAGCGGGGCCTTTTCCCGCTCTCTTATCAACTTTTTCATGGGATTATCGAACGTGACTGAACGTTATTTTGTTACCGGCACGGATACGGAAGTGGGCAAAACGGTTGCCAGCGCTGCGCTGCTGCAGGCGGCACGACTGCTCGGAAAAAACACCGCCGGATATAAGCCCGTGGCTTCCGGCAGCGAGATGACGGCGGAAGGGTTACGCAACACCGACGCGCTGGCGCTCCAGCGTAACAGTAGCCTTGAGCTTGCCTATTCGGCGGTGAATCCCTATACCTTTGCCGAGCCGACGTCGCCGCACATTATCAGCGCTGAGGAAGGCCGTCCGATTGATTTCGCCGTGCTGTCTGCCGGGTTACGGACGCTGGAAAGCCAGGCCGACTGGGTGCTGGTGGAAGGCGCGGGAGGCTGGTTTACGCCACTTTCGGACACGCAGACCTTTGCTGACTGGGTGCAGGCCGAGCGGCTTCCGGTCATTCTGGTCGTCGGCGTGAAGCTGGGCTGCATCAATCACGCCATGCTGACGGCGCAGGCCGTTCAGCAGGCAGGGCTGACGCTGGCAGGCTGGATAGCCAACGACGTGGTTGCGCCGGGCAGGCGGCATCAGGAGTATCTGGCGACCCTCAAGCGCGTGCTCCCGGCACCGTTCCTCGGGGAAATCCCCTGGATTGCTGGTGATGCTGAGCAGGCCGAAACCGGGCGTTATCTCGACCTCAGCGTCTTGCTTCCCGCGACATCCAGTGGGCGATAAGCTCATCGTTCAGCTCGCTAACGTGGCCCTGAGCCACGTTACGCCCGCGATAAAGCATGCAAAACCGATCCGCCACCCGGCGGATAAACGACAGCTGCTGCTCTGCCAGCAGCACCGTCATGCCTAACTCCCGGTTTAAGCGCACCAGCAGCTGCGCCAGCTTCTGGGCAAATCCGTGTCCTGCCCCATGCGTAGGCTCATCCAGAATCAGCATCCGCGGGCGGTTGACCAGTGCATTCGCCAGGGCAAGCTGATACTGATCCTCTGGCGAAAGGGCATTGCCCCGCGTCTGACGTCGCGCGTAGAGTTCCGGGAACAGATCGTATACGTCGCTTTTCGCCGCCGGGTCGGGTTTCCCCATCGCCCGCATGGCAATATGCAGATTCTCCTCAATCGTCAGTTGAGAGAAAATACGCCTGTCCTGCGGCACATAGCCTATTCCCGGCTCTGAACGTTGTTCCGGTGCCGGGCTGAGCAAATCACGCGGCGGTGCGCCCGCTTCATGCCAGATAATCGTGCCGCTTTCGACGGGGATGTTTCCGGTAATGCAGTTCATCAGGGTGGTTTTGCCCATCCCCGGCAGGCCTATGACGCCTGTACACATCCCTTGCGGAAAATCCAAATCCACGTTCCATAGCGTATGTTGGCTTCCGTAAAACTGATTCACTGCACGCAGACTCAACATCTTTCTCTCCTTAAAATGCGTAGGGATAGGCCTGACGTGAAGCTGCAAAACGCTTGCCAGAAAACTGAAATCGATTAAAAAAACGACTTTTTTAGGAATAAGCCACAGGAGAGCAGGGTAAAAACGCGTGGCTTGCACATCGACGGTGCCGGGAATGGTGAGTTGTGGTGCAGGACAAAAAATGGCTGAAATGTGAGCAGGATCGCATCTGTTGGTTATGAATGACTCAACTGTTTATCGTCAAAAAAGAGCTATAAAAATTTTTTGTTGCCGCCTCGTGGGAAAATCCGGGAATTTGCTGAGCGGCGGTCTACACGGGCTGGAAGCAGTTATCCACTATTCCTGTGGATAACCATGTGCATTAGAGTTAGAAAACACGCGATAAGCGAGAGAAGACGCGGCTTTCGCCCAAATTGACGCGAAACGCGGCTTTAGAAAATATCGTTTAAAATTTAATTGCTTAGATAAAAGCAATTACCGTCATGAAAGTGTCACTCGTTGCCATAAAACTATCATTACCTGGCTTGACAAATGTTAAAAAAGAAAATGTTCTGGGGATAACCCAACCTGGCTGGTTTTTTATCTCGTCAGAGCCTAAATTTTGTCTGCTAACGCGCTAATGACTCCGCCGCTACGCTAAATATCCTGACACGCTACTGGTTTTTCATCCAGTGTTTTTTACTGGCATTCCTGGCAACAACGAGTAAAATTACTCACCTGCCGCTTATAACGTCATCAGGTCGTCGCCCATGAGTAAACCGTTCAAACTGAATTCTGCTTTCCGCCCCTCTGGCGATCAGCCTGAGGCGATCCGTCGTCTTAAAGAGGGGCTGGAAGACGGGCTGGCGCACCAGACGCTGCTGGGGGTAACCGGCTCGGGCAAAACGTTTACTGTCGCCAACGTGATCGCTGACCTGCAGCGCCCCACGATGGTGCTTGCACCCAATAAAACCCTCGCGGCACAGCTTTACGGCGAGATGAAAGAGTTCTTCCCGGAAAACGCGGTGGAGTATTTTGTCTCCTACTACGATTACTACCAGCCGGAAGCCTATGTGCCGAGCTCTGATACCTTCATCGAGAAAGATGCTTCGGTGAACGAACACATCGAACAGATGCGACTGTCTGCGACCAAGGCGCTGCTTGAGCGACGCGATGTGGTTGTGGTCGCGTCTGTTTCGGCAATTTACGGCCTGGGCGATCCGGATCTCTATCTCAAGATGATGCTGCACCTGACGCAGGGGATGATCATCGATCAGCGCGCAATTTTGCGCCGTCTGGCCGAGCTGCAGTACACCCGTAATGACCAGGCCTTCCAGCGCGGGACGTTCCGCGTGCGCGGTGAGGTGATCGACATCTTCCCGGCGGAATCGGACGATATGGCGCTGCGCGTCGAGCTGTTTGACGAAGAGGTCGAGCGTTTGTCACTGTTCGACCCGCTGACCGGCCACGTTGAGTCGGTGATACAGCGTTTTACCATCTACCCTAAAACGCACTACGTGACGCCACGAGAGCGTATCGTGCAGGCGATGGAAGAGATCAAAGAGGAGCTTGCAGAGCGCCGTAAGGTGCTTCTGGCTAACAATAAGCTGCTGGAAGAGCAGCGCCTGAGCCAGCGCACCCAGTTCGATCTGGAGATGATGAACGAGCTGGGCTACTGCTCGGGTATCGAAAACTACTCGCGCTTCCTCTCCGGGCGCGGGCCGGGCGAGCCACCGCCGACGTTGTTTGACTACCTTCCGGCCGACGGTCTGCTGGTGATCGACGAATCCCACGTCACGATCCCGCAGATCGGCGGGATGTACCGCGGTGACCGCGCGCGTAAAGAGACGCTGGTGGAGTACGGCTTCCGCCTGCCGTCAGCGCTGGATAACCGTCCGATGAAGTTTGAAGAGTTTGAGGCGCTGGCGCCGCAGACCATCTACGTGTCGGCTACGCCGGGCAACTACGAGCTGGAAAAATCGGGCGATGAGGTGATCGACCAGGTGGTCCGTCCGACCGGGCTGCTGGACCCGATTATCGAAGTGCGCCCGGTGGCGACCCAGGTGGACGATCTGCTTTCTGAGATCCGCGCCCGTTCCGCCATCAACGAGCGCGTGCTGGTGACGACACTTACCAAGCGCATGGCGGAAGACCTGACCGAGTATCTTGAAGAACACGGTGAGAAGGTGCGCTATCTGCACTCGGATATCGACACCGTGGAGCGCATGGAGATTATCCGCGATCTGCGTCTGGGCGAGTTTGACGTGCTGGTGGGGATCAACCTGTTGCGAGAAGGTCTGGATATGCCGGAAGTCTCGCTGGTGGCGATTCTGGACGCCGATAAAGAGGGCTTCCTGCGCTCTGAACGCTCCCTGATCCAGACCATTGGCCGCGCCGCGCGTAACGTCAACGGGAAAGCGATTCTGTACGGCGACAAAATCACCCCGTCGATGGCGAAAGCGATTGGCGAAACGGAACGCCGACGCGAGAAGCAGCAGCGCTACAACGAAGAGCACGGCATTACGCCGCAGGGGTTGAACAAGAAGGTGGTGGATATTCTGGCGCTGGGTCAGAACATTGCGAAGACCAAAGCGAAAGGCCGCGGCAAGGCACGTTCAGTGGTGGAAGAAGATACCGTCGTACTGACGCCGAAGGCGCTGCAGCAGAAAATCCACGAGCTGGAAGGGCAGATGATGCAGCACGCCCAGAACCTGGAGTTCGAAGAGGCGGCGCAGATCCGCGACCAGCTTCATCAGCTGCGGGATCTGTTTATCGCGGCATCATAGGTAAAGCGGCGTGTATTCCCCCTCTCCCTGTGGGTGTACAGTCCGGGGACATGGTAGACAGGTGTTCGGGGACATGGTGAACACTTTTTAACATCCTTTACCCATAGTGATCGACTTTTTCTTCAGGTCGATCACCCCCACTTTCGTGCTGTACCACCACACTTCATAGCAGCCGTCATCCTGTGTCTCCCTCAGCCCGACCCGTTCTCCCCTGAACGCCTTGCCTGCGCTCA
>NZ_LNHM01000048.1:0-705 GCF_001462935.1 Enterobacter sp. 50588862 | reverse complement strand
ATCCGGGTTGCGGACAGTGTCTGGTGGGTAGTTTGACTGGGGCGGTCTCCTCCCAAAGAGTAACGGAGGAGCACGAAGGTTAGCTAATCCTGGTCGGACATCAGGAGGTTAGTGCAATGGCATAAGCTAGCTTGACTGCGAGAGTGACGGCTCGAGCAGGTGCGAAAGCAGGTCATAGTGATCCGGTGGTTCTGAATGGAAGGGCCATCGCTCAACGGATAAAAGGTACTCCGGGGATAACAGGCTGATACCGCCCAAGAGTTCATATCGACGGCGGTGTTTGGCACCTCGATGTCGGCTCATCACATCCTGGGGCTGAAGTAGGTCCCAAGGGTATGGCTGTTCGCCATTTAAAGTGGTACGCGAGCTGGGTTTAGAACGTCGTGAGACAGTTCGGTCCCTATCTGCCGTGGGCGCTGGAGAATTGAGGGGGGCTGCTCCTAGTACGAGAGGACCGGAGTGGACGCATCACTGGTGTTCGGGTTGTCATGCCAATGGCACTGCCCGGTAGCTAAATGCGGAAGAGATAAGTGCTGAAAGCATCTAAGCACGAAACTTGCCCCGAGATGAGTTCTCCCTGAGACTTTAAGTCTCCTGAAGGAACGTTGAAGACGACGACGTTGATAGGCCGGGTGTGTAAGCGCAGCGATGCGTTGAGCTAACCGGTACTAATGAACCGTGAGGCTTAACCTTACAACGCCGAAG
>NZ_LNHM01000047.1:0-236 GCF_001462935.1 Enterobacter sp. 50588862 | reverse complement strand
AAGGAACGTTGAAGACGACGACGTTGATAGGCCGGGTGTGTAAGCGCAGCGATGCGTTGAGCTAACCGGTACTAATGAACCGTGAGGCTTAACCTTACAACGCCGAAGGTGTTTTGGCGGTGAGAGAGACGATTTTCAGCCTGATACAGATTAACAGAATTTGCCTGGCGGCTTTAGCGCGGTGGTCCCACCTGACCCCATGCCGAACTCAGAAGTGAAACGCCGTAGCGCCGATG
>NZ_LNHM01000046.1:0-773 GCF_001462935.1 Enterobacter sp. 50588862 | reverse complement strand
TAGGTAGCTTAACCTTCGGGAGGGCGCTTACCACTTTGTGATTCATGACTGGGGTGAAGTCGTAACAAGGTAACCGTAGGGGAACCTGCGGTTGGATCACCTCCTTACCTTAAAGAACCTGCCTTTGTAGTGCTCACACAGATTGTCTGATGAAAAACAGCAGTAAAAAACCTCTACAGGCTTGTAGCTCAGGTGGTTAGAGCGCACCCCTGATAAGGGTGAGGTCGGTGGTTCAAGTCCACTCAGGCCTACCAAATTTGCGAAGCAAATTTGAAGAGGTTGGCAAAACGATGGGGCTATAGCTCAGCTGGGAGAGCGCCTGCTTTGCACGCAGGAGGTCTGCGGTTCGATCCCGCATAGCTCCACCATCTTTTACTGCGAACACAAAAAAACTTCAGAGTGAACCTGAAAAGGTGCACTGCGAAGTTTTGCTCTTTAAAAATCTGGATCAAGCTGAAAATTGAAACGACACATCTTTAATGGTGTGTTCGAGTCTCTCAAATTTTCGCAATCAGAAGTGAAACATCTTCGGGTTGTGAGGTTAAGCGACTAAGCGTACACGGTGGATGCCCTGGCAGTCAGAGGCGATGAAGGACGTGCTAATCTGCGAAAAGCGACGGCGAGGTGATATGAACCCTTGACCCGTCGATGTCCGAATGGGGAAACCCAGTGTGATCCGTCACACTATCGTTAACTGAATACATAGGTTAACGAGGCGAACCGGGGGAACTGAAACATCTAAGTACCCCGAGGAAAAGAAATCAACCGAGATT
>NZ_LNHM01000045.1:0-247 GCF_001462935.1 Enterobacter sp. 50588862 | reverse complement strand
CTTGACACTGAACACTGGTCCTTGATGTGTAGGATAGGTGGGAGGCTTTGAAGCGTGGACGCCAGTCTGCGTGGAGCCGTCCTTGAAATACCACCCTTTAATGGCTGGTGTTCTAACGTAGACCCGTAATCCGGGTTGCGGACAGTGTCTGGTGGGTAGTTTGACTGGGGCGGTCTCCTCCCAAAGAGTAACGGAGGAGCACGAAGGTTAGCTAATCCTGGTCGGACATCAGGAGGTTAGTGCAATG
>NZ_LNHM01000044.1:0-247 GCF_001462935.1 Enterobacter sp. 50588862 | reverse complement strand
CATTGCACTAACCTCCTGATGTCCGACCAGGATTAGCTAACCTTCGTGCTCCTCCGTTACTCTTTGGGAGGAGACCGCCCCAGTCAAACTACCCACCAGACACTGTCCGCAACCCGGATCACGGGTCCACGTTAGAACACCAGCCATTAAAGGGTGGTATTTCAAGGACGGCTCCACGCAGACTGGCGTCCACGCTTCAAAGCCTCCCACCTATCCTACACATCAAGGACCAGTGTTCAGTGTCAAG
>NZ_LNHM01000043.1:0-141500 GCF_001462935.1 Enterobacter sp. 50588862 | reverse complement strand
AATTTGCCTGGCGGCTTTAGCGCGGTGGTCCCACCTGACCCCATGCCGAACTCAGAAGTGAAACGCCGTAGCGCCGATGGTAGTGTGGGGTCTCCCCATGTGAGAGTAGGGAACTGCCAGGCATCAATCAAGAAGAACCCCGTACCGTAAGGTGCGGGGTTTTTTGCTTTGTGCGCCGGAAAATACCGGGTGGCGGCTTCGCCTTATCCGGCTATAGGTTTTGCAGGCCCGGTAAGCGCAGCGCCACCGGGAAATGCTAACCGCATGATCTTACCGGGAAGAGATACAGGAGTAAAAATAAGGTAAGGTTTTGATAAACGCAGAAAAGCAAAAACCCAGCCATAGGCTGGGTTCTTTAAATAGTGGTGCCCGGACTCGGAATCGAACCAAGGACACGGGGATTTTCAATCCCCTGCTCTACCGACTGAGCTATCCGGGCAACGGAGCGCATTAAACCGCAATCGCGCCTTATCGTCAACATTATTTCAGGAAAAGCTGTTCAACTGCTTAAGTTTGCGGCAATCTGTACGTTTTCACCGTGAAAATGCACAAATCTTCCAGACAATACCAGGCCGTGCGGCAATGCTGATGACAACAGGAGGGCAGTATGGCAAACGACTGGCTTGAGCTCCGTCAGCATGCGGATACCGGCATTGAAACGATTAAAGCGCACTTCGAAGGCCATGCCTTCGATCCCCACTGGCACGATAGTTATCTGGTCGGGATTACCCTTTCAGGCACCCAGCAGTTCCACTGTCGTCGCGAACGCCACCGCAGCCATCCTGGTGATGCGTTCTTACTGGAGCCGGGTGAAATTCACGACGGCGACGCGCCTGTGGAAGGAGGCTTTACCTATCTCACCTTCTATCTTGACGAGCAGTGGCTGACGCGTACCCTCCGTGGATTATATGAAGCCACGCCGGACCGCTACTCGCTTCACTTTGCTCAAACGCTAACGCGAGAACCTCAGCTGGTCCGTTCTATCGGCGAGACGTTTAACGCATTGCATAGCGATGAGATGAAAATTGTTCAGCAGAGCACAATGGATAAGCTGCTCTCTCAGATCACCTCCCATTGCCACTGGCGTAAGAAACTCCCGTCGCAGCTACAGAGCGCTGCCGTGGCGCACCGCGCACGCGACTATCTTTATGCGCATATCGGCGAGAACGTGGGGTTGTCAGACCTTGCGCGCGAGACGGGCACGGATCGTTTTACGCTGACGCGCTGTTTTAAGCGCGAGTTCAACCTGGCACCGCACGCCTGGCTTATTCAGCTGCGTCTGGCAAAGGCGCGACAGCTGCTGGCGCACGGCGAACAGCCTGTTAATGTGGCTACAGCGCTCGGTTTTGCCGACCAAAGCCATCTGGGACGCTGGTTCCAGCGTGCATACCGCATTTCCCCTGCCCACTACCGCCGGTTGTGCACAAACCTTCCAGACGCTTCCAGATAATAGCGGCACAGTAATGGCTCTAACAAAAAAGGAGCCATCTGTGAGTCTGATGCCTTATCTGCTGTTTGCCTTTGTCGCGTCGATAACGCCCGGCCCGACGAATATCCTCGTTCTCACTAACAGCCAGTACTTTGGTGTGAAAAATACCATTCCCGCCATTTTGGGGGGATGTATTACGGCGAGTCTGATTGTGCTGATATCGGGTGCCGGCGCCGGGGAGGTGCTGCGTCAGTTTCCTCTGATACGCCAGGCAATGAGTTGGGCGGGCGTGCTGTGGCTAACCTGGATGAGCTGGCAACTGTATCGGGCGCCTGCGGCGAATCTCTCTGAGAAGGCGCCTCATCGCTTTACCGCGCAAGCCGCAGCGCTGCTGCAGATGGTGAATCCGAAAACGTGGATGATGGCGCTGGCAGTAGTGAGTCTTTTTGCTCCCGCGAGCATTCATCCGTTAAGAGATATTGCGCTGATGGCGCTATGGTTCTTACTGATTTCTGTGATGTGCCTGATGTGCTGGGCGTGGCTGGGGAAGGCGGTAAACCGAGTGTTTCGCACCACCGTGGCGATGGTGCGGTTTCAGCGCCTGATGGCGCTATGTTTGCTCGTCTCCGCCTGGGCGGGCATGCTGGTCTAGGTTAACGCCCCGCCCATACGACACTGGGCAAAGCGCAGAATGTCTTCCGCCAGGCGGTGCGCCGTATCCACATCGGCCTGGCTACGGTTCACCAGCATGCGGCTCAGGCAACCCTCCAGTACGAGCTCCATCTGCTTAGCGACCATTGCCGGGTCATCCACTTCAAGCGTTGTCAGCAGTTCGTGGGTGAAGTCATGCGCCGCACGTTTTTGCTGATCCGCCAGCTGGTGTATTGGATGGCCAGGATCGGGATAAAACGTACAGGCAGCAATAAATAGGCAGCCTGGATAACGATTGTTGCTGACGCACTCTGTCAGGGCGGTGTAGCGCGCTAACAGTTTTTGCTCGGCGGTCAGCTCTTCATTCAACATTAGCTGCCTGCGCCAGATATCCACCTGCTGGCTAAGATAGCGTAGGGCATCATAAAGCAGCGCCTCTTTATCCGGCCAGAAGCGCTTAAGCTCATCCAGAGGGTAATCGATACGGTCGGCTACCATCTCAAGCGTGGTGCTGGCGATCCCTTGAATCTCAAGTAGTTGCAGGGCTTGTCCCAGTACGTCTTCGCGTTGCACGGTTATCTCCTCCGCTATTCCCAACGGTATGTCCCGTCTAAAGTGTTGTTTACGGTTGGCGATTGCGCAAATGCGCGCTGAATGCCGGTGCGTCCATAAACCCGGTTACACGCTGTTCTGGCAGCTCTTCCCCCTGCTCATTGAAGAACAAAATAGTTGGTAGCCCGAGTACGGTAAGGTGTTTAAGCAGGGCCTTATCCTGCGCATTGTTGGCTGTGACGTTTGCCTGAAGGAGTACCGTCTCTTTCAGGGCATTTTGCACCAGAGGATCGCTAAAGGTGTATTTTTCAAACTCTTTGCAGGCAACACACCAGTCGGCATAGAGGTCGAGCATCACCGGTTTGCCTTTTGCCTGCGCCAGCGCGCTGTTGAGCTCATCGACGTTCTTAACGTGTATAAAGTTTAAATGTGCCTGCGTCTGGCCCACAGGCGAGCCGAACGCCCAATCCTGAAGCGGGCGCACGCTCACCAACGCGGCGGCGAGCAGGAGAATTTGCACCAGACGCATCCACGCTTTTTTTGCCCCCAGGCTGACGATAAACGCCCAGGAGAAGAACGCCACGCCGAGCATGGCCCACAGGCGCAAACCCCACGCGTCACCCATGATGCGCTCCAGCAGGAACACCGGGAGCGCCAGGATGACAAAGCCGAACGCGGTTTTCACCGTCTCCATCCACGGGCCGCTCTTCGGCAGCAGGCGGTTGCCAAACACCGTCACCAGAATCAGCGGCAGGCCCATCCCCAGCGCGTAAAGATACAGCGTACCCCCGCCGAGCCACATATTACCGCTCTGGGCGATGTACAGCAGGATAGCGCTCAGCGGTGCTGTAGTGCAGGGAGAACAAATCAACCCGGCGATGGCGCCCATTGCGAACACGCCGCCCGCAGAGCCACCCTGCTGGCGATTGCTCATCAGCGTTAAGCGGGTTTGCAGCGAAGAGGGCAGCTGAAGCGTGAACAGGCCAAACATCGACAGCGCAAGCAGAATAAATACGGCTGACAGGCCGATTAGCACGTAAGGGTGCTGAAGCGCTGCCTGGAACTGCAGTCCGGCCGCGGCGACCACGAGGCCGAGGGCGGTATAGGTGAGCGCCATGCCCTGCACATAAATAAAGGCCAGGAGCAGCGCCCGGGCGGTAGAAAGACGCTGTTTGCCGCCCAGTACAATCCCGGAGATAAGCGGGTACATCGGCAGGACACAAGGGGTAAAGGCAATGCCGATACCAATCAGTAAGGCCCAAAGTGCTGAGAACGGCAGAGCAGAAGCAGCTTCGCCTTCATCCCTCACCCTGTCCCTCTCGCCTGAGGGGAGAGGGGAGGCAGCCGCTTTAACTTCAGTAAGCGGAACGACCTTCGTTTCAGGAGGGTAGCAGAAGCCCGCGTCGGCACAGCCCTGATACGTAACCGTCAGCGTGGCATCTTTATCCGCCTGATTCACCGTGACGGGCACGCTTAAGCGCTGGCGATAAATTTCACTTTTACCGTAGAACTCGTCCTCATGCCATTCGCCAGCGGGCATCTGCAATGCGCCAACGTTAGCCTTTGCCGGCATGATGCTGACCTGCTTGCGGTAGAGGTAGTAACCCTCTTTCACCTGCCAGGTCAGATTGAGATCGTGCTGGTTTTGCTGAAAGTCGAAAATGAACGCCTGGTCGGCGGGAATAAAGTTCGAACGGCCGGGCGCGTCAAACAACCCGGCAAATACTGACGTGCTGCACAGCAGCAGGATCAGCGTAAAGAAGCGTTGAGCCATGAGAGATAGTCGTTATCGCCGTGGACCACTGGCAGCACCAGCAGCTCCGGGGTTTGATAAGGATGATGAGACTTGAGGCAGTCAAGGAGCGCCTGCTGATTCGCCAGATTGGTTTTGAGCAACATCTGGACTTCATACTCCTGCTCCAGCTTGCCTTCCCAGTAATAGAGGGAGGTCGCGCCGGGGAGCAGCGTGACGCAGGCTGCCAGTTTTTCGGCCAGCGCTTTGGCGGCGAGATCCTGGGCAGAGGCTTCATCAGGGGCGGTACACAGTACGACAACAGCATCAGGCGTGTTCACAAGTCGACCTCCTCATCACGAAAGTCTTCACTATATCACGCCATGCGATTGGTCATTAATGAAACGGGCCGCAGAGCGGCCCGATTTTAACTATTTTTACAACGGCTAACCGTTTACAGCACAATGCCACCGATGATAAAGCCGAGGACGACGCAAAGCGTAATCGCCACCACGCCCGGGATCAGGAACGCGTGGTTAAACACGTACTTACCGATGCGGGTTGAGCCGGTGTCATCCATCTCAACCGCGGCCAGCAGGGTTGGGTAGGTTGGTAGCACGAACAGGGCGGAAACGGCCGCAAAAGAGGCAATCGCCGTCAGCGGCGTCACGCCCAGCATCAGTGCCGCAGGCATCAGCGCTTTGGTGGTGGCAGCCTGAGAGTAAAGCAGCGTCGCGGCAAAGAACAGTACCACCGCCAGCAGCCACGGGTAGTTGTGCAGCAGGTCGCCGGCAACGGTCTGGATGTCGCTGATGTGCGCTTTCACGAAGGTGTCACCGAGCCACGCCACGCCCAGTACGCACACGCAGGCGCTCATACCGGATTTGAAGGTGCTGGCGTTCAGCACTTCGCTGGTGTCGATTTTACAGGTGATGCTAATCAGCGTGGCGATGGTCAGCATGAATACCACAATCGCTTCGTTACGCGGCAGCACCGGGTTCTGGATCAGCCCCACGGTGTCGCTGATGGCGGTCGCGTAGAACATCACGGCGACGATACCGATCAGGAACAGCAGCACGGAGCGTTTCGCGTGCGGCTTCAGCTCGAAGACCTGGCTACCGCGCAGGCTCACTTCACCTTTTGCCAGACGCTCCTGGTAAACCGGATCGTCTTTCAGCTCGGCACCGAGGAAGTTACACAGCACGGCGGTAATCATCACCGCAATCAGCGTGACTGGAATACAGATCGCCAGCAGCGTCAGGTAGCTCACGCCCATCGGCTCAAGGATACCCGCGAAGAAGACTACGGCGGCTGAGATTGGCGACGCGGTGATCGCAATCTGCGACGCAACCACGGCAATAGAAAGCGGACGAGACGGGCGAATCCCCTGTTCTTTTGCCACCTCGGTGATCACCGGCAGCGTGGAGAACGCCGTGTGGCCGGTTCCCGCGAGAATGGTCATAAACCAGGTCACCAGCGGGGCAAGGAAGGTGATGTATTTCGGATGGCGGCGCAGCATGCGCTCCGCCAGGCTCACCAGGTAGTCCATACCGCCTGCCACCTGCATGGCCGCAATAGCGGCAATAACCGCCATGATGATTTCGATAACGTCAAAAGGGATTGCGCCGGGTTTAATCTGAAAGATAAGGGTAAGTACGAGCACCCCGAGACCGCCGGCAAAACCAATGCCGATACCCCCGAGCCGCGCGCCCAAATAAATCGCCAACAGGACGATGACGAGTTCTGCTCCAAACATAAAGACCTGCCTTGCTTATTAACAAGTTGATATTGAATTGTTGTATTTAGGTAACGCCTAAAAAGAAAAAAGGCACGTCACAAGTGACGTGCCTTTCGGAAGCCTAGCCTGAACTGTTACTGTTCGCTTTCATCGGTATATCGTTTCGCTTTATATGCCGGATGCATCAGGTTCTGGGCCGAGAAGATATCGTCCAGCTCGGCTTCGGTCAACAGTCCACGCTCCAGCACGACTTCACGCACGCTCTTACCGGTTTCGGCGCAAATCTTACCAACGATGTCACCGTTGTGGTGGCCGATGAACGGGTTGAGGTAAGTAACGATCCCGATGGAGTTATAAACATAGCCTTCACAGACTTCTTTATTCGCGGTGATGCCGTTAATGCATTTTTCCAGCAGGTTGTAGCAGGCATTAGTCAGGATGTGAATGGATTCAAACATCGCCTGGCCAATCACCGGCTCCATCACGTTCAGCTGCAGCTGACCGGCTTCGGAGGCCATGGTCACGGTGGTGTCGTTACCAATCACCTTGAAGCAAACCTGGTTCACCACTTCTGGCACTACCGGGTTAACTTTGGCTGGCATAATGGAAGAACCCGCCTGCAACTCTGGCAGGTTGATTTCGTTCAGGCCAGCGCGCGGGCCGGAGGAGAGCAGGCGCAGGTCATTACAGATTTTGGACAGTTTCACCGCCAGACGTTTCAGGGCGCTGTGTACCATTACGTACGCGCCGCAGTCGGATGTGGCTTCAATCAGGTCTTCCGCAGGCACCACAGGCAGGTTAGACACTTCCGCCAGCTTCTGAACTGCCAGCTGCTGATAGCCATCCGGGGTGTTCAGACGCGTGCCGATGGCGGTGGCGCCCAGGTTCACTTCCAGCAGCAGCTCGGAGGTGCGCAGCAGGTTTTTGGTCTCTTCGTTTAGCAGCACGTTAAACGCGTGGAATTCCTGACCCAGCGTCATTGGCACCGCGTCCTGCAGCTGGGTACGGCCCATTTTCAGAATGTCCTGGAACTCAACGGCCTTACGCTGGAAGCCATCGCCCAGCTGGTTGATCGCGTCGACCAGTTTGACCACGGAGGCATACACCGCGATACGGAAGCCGGTTGGGTAGGCGTCGTTGGTGGACTGGCATTTGTTAACGTGGTCGTTCGGGTTGAGGTACTGGTATTCACCTTTCTGATGGCCCATCAGCTCAAGGCCGATGTTTGCCAGTACTTCGTTGGTATTCATGTTGACGGAGGTACCCGCGCCGCCCTGATAGACGTCAACCGGGAACTGGTCCATGCATTTGCCGTTGTTCAGCACTTCATCGCAGGCAGCGATAATCGCATTTGCCGCGCTTTTAGGAATGGTTTGCAGCTCTTTGTTCGCCAGCGCTGCGGCTTTCTTCACCATCACCATGCCACGGACAAACTCAGGGATATCGCTGATTTTGCTGTTGCTGATGTAGAAGTTTTCAATCGCTCTCAGAGTGTGAACACCATAGTAGGCATCCGCTGGAACTTCCCTGGTACCCAACAAGTCTTCTTCGATACGAATGTTGTTTAACATGTGAACCTTCTTTTCAAGCTGCCGATGGATTGTACTAAACACACAACATATATGTGGTTTTGAATATTTTCTGACCGACGATTATTCCCTCAATCGGCCAGATGTTCGAGATCATATGCTGATGATAGCGAATTGCCGTAAGCTGGATCACTTATTATCGACCCGATTCCATGATAATTATTAATCTGTGAAATGTGTCACCGCTTTAATATTTCCGAAAAAAATATCCGTGCAAACCGATTGAATTTTGGCTAACCGTCTCCATCTCTTACAGACGCGTGACGCGAACACATTCAGACAGGGGCCAGATGGCCCTTGCCACACAGGAGATGCCAGTGCGCTGGATACCGTTTATAGCTTTCTTTCTTTATGTTTACATTGAGATTTCTATTTTCATTCAGGTAGCTCACGTGCTGGGCGTCCTGTTGACGCTGATTCTGGTGATCTTCACCTCCGTCATCGGCATGTCGCTGGTGCGTAATCAGGGTTTCAAAAATTTCCTGATAATGCAGCAGAAGATGGCCGCAGGCGAAAGCCCGGCAGAAGAGATGATCAAAAGCGTGTCGCTGATTATTGCTGGCCTGCTGCTGATCCTGCCGGGGTTCTTCACCGACTTCCTCGGCCTGCTGTTGCTGTTGCCGCCGGTGCAGAAGCACCTGACCATGAAGCTGCTGCCGCACCTGCGCTTCAGCCGCATGCCGGGCGGCGGGTTCAGCACAGGGCCAGGCGATACCTTCGAAGGGGAGTATCAGCGCAAGGATGAACAGCGCGACCGTTTAGATCATAAAGACGATCGATAATTTTTTTGCCCGGTGGCTTCGCTTACCGGGCCTAGGGATTTTTCCGCTTCGGTAAAAACGCCCACAGCCCCGCCAGCATGACGATGGCATACACACTCTTCCATCCCACCATCGCCAGCAACAGCAGGCACAGCACGCCCCCGACGACCGCCAGGGCTTTATAGCGACCTTTCAGCAGACGACAGCCCGCCAGCATGCACAGCAGGTAGATCATGATGAAAATACCGTTGGCGTAGATAATTAGAGCATCGAGGTTGATGTCGAGAAGATAAATACCCAGCGAGCTCAGGACGCAGCAGCCCAGCACGGCATTCAGCGCATTCATCGGAAGTTGACGTTTAGACAACCGCGCGAGGCGGCTCTCAGGTTTGTAGCGCGCCTGTGACCACACCAGACGGGCGAAGCTCTGGATATAAATGTTGAGGCTGGCAAAGCAGGCGAGATAGCCAATCACACAGGCCACCCATAGCGCCTTCACGCCGAAAAGTTTAACCACGATACCCGGTAGCGATGCGGCGGCGGCTTTATCTTCGCCGAACGCGTTGAAGTGCAGCACCAGCACGGTACAGACCCAATATACGGTGCCCGCCAGCAGTAAACCAATCATCAGAGCGCGGGGAAAATCACGCTCGGGCTGTTTAAACTCGGATGCCAGGTGAGCGAACGCTTCAAGGCCAACAAAACACCAGAACATGACGGATAACGCAGCGAAAAGCTGTGAATGGTCGATATCGTTTATCGCAGGGAAGGGGATATCTGCTACGGTAATGTTACCCGCAAACCAGATGGCGACGATCAGCACGACGATTAACGCTGCAACCAGCGTTTGCAGATTCGCGCTTGAACTGGCCCCGCGCGAGCCCACCCACCAGACGATCGCCAGCGTACCCAGTTCAGCCAGCAGCAGTCGCTCATCGTGCCAGCCAAACAGCGCCTGTCCAAAGCCGGTGGCGATATGCAGGGCTGCCGGAAGGCCAACGGGTATTACCGACAAAAACAGCCAGCCGGTTACGCGCTCCATGCGCGGACCAAACGCCATGCCGACAAAATGCGCCACGCCGCCCGCGCTGGGAAAGTGCCGCCCGAGTATGGCAAACACAATCGCCACCGGGAACACCAGCAGGATCAGCACCGGCCATGCCCAAAGACTGTTATTTCCGGCGACCAGCGCCGCCAGTGCCGGTACGGCAAACACGCCGGTACCTAACAAGGAGGTTGAAAGCAGGCCAACGCCCTGCGCCAGCCCCAGCTCCTGCCTGAGTCCACTCATTTACCTTGCCCTGCCACCATCAAAAGAGAGTGGATGGTAACACTTTCGCAAATTTTTTTTCGATTCCCCCTTGAAGGGGTAAAAAGCTATCCCCATCTCTCAGGGCACTAGTCGGAAAACCGCATGCGGGCCGGCGTCATCCATAACTGATAATGACTTTCTCAAAGGAGAGCTATCAATGAGTATTCGTCCGTTACATGATCGTGTGATCGTCAAACGTAAAGAAGTTGAAACCAAGTCTGCTGGCGGCATCGTTCTGACCGGTTCTGCAGCAGCCAAATCAACGCGTGGCGAAATCATCGCTGTCGGTAAGGGCCGCATCCTGGAAAACGGAACTGTGCAGCCGCTGGACGTTAAAGTTGGTGACATCGTAATTTTCAACGATGGCTACGGCGTGAAATCCGAGAAGATCGACAATGAAGAAGTGTTGATCATGTCCGAGAGCGACATTCTGGCAATTGTTGAAGCGTAATTTACGCACGAGAATTTGAGGAAATAAGAACATGGCAGCTAAAGACGTAAAATTCGGTAACGACGCTCGTGTAAAAATGCTCCGCGGCGTAAACGTACTGGCAGATGCAGTTAAAGTGACCCTGGGCCCGAAAGGCCGTAACGTAGTGCTGGATAAATCCTTCGGCGCGCCAACCATCACCAAAGATGGTGTTTCCGTTGCACGTGAAATCGAACTGGAAGACAAGTTCGAAAACATGGGCGCGCAGATGGTGAAAGAAGTTGCCTCTAAAGCGAACGACGCTGCAGGCGACGGTACCACCACCGCGACCGTACTGGCGCAGGCTATCATCACTGAAGGCCTGAAAGCCGTTGCTGCGGGCATGAACCCAATGGATCTGAAACGTGGTATCGACAAAGCTGTCGCATCCGCTGTTGAAGAACTGAAAGCGCTGTCCGTACCGTGCTCTGACTCTAAAGCCATTGCTCAGGTTGGTACTATCTCCGCTAACTCCGACGAAACCGTAGGTAAACTGATCGCTGAAGCGATGGATAAAGTCGGTAAAGAAGGCGTGATCACCGTTGAAGACGGTACCGGTCTGGAAGACGAACTGGACGTGGTTGAAGGTATGCAGTTCGACCGCGGTTACCTGTCCCCATACTTCATCAACAAGCCAGAAACTGGCGCTGTTGAGCTGGAAAGCCCGTTCATCCTGCTGGCTGACAAGAAAATCTCCAACATCCGCGAAATGCTGCCAGTGCTGGAAGCCGTTGCGAAAGCAGGCAAGCCGCTGGTTATCATCGCTGAAGATGTTGAAGGCGAAGCGCTGGCGACCCTGGTGGTTAACACCATGCGTGGCATCGTGAAAGTGGCTGCGGTTAAAGCACCTGGCTTCGGCGATCGCCGTAAAGCAATGCTGCAGGATATCGCTACCCTGACCGGTGGTACCGTGATCTCCGAAGAGATCGGTATGGAGCTGGAAAAAGCGACCCTGGAAGACCTGGGCCAGGCGAAACGCGTTGTGATCAACAAAGACACCACCACCATCATCGACGGTGTGGGTGAAGAAGCCGCTATTCAGGGCCGTGTTGGTCAGATCCGTAAGCAGATCGAAGAAGCCACTTCCGATTACGACCGTGAAAAACTGCAGGAGCGCGTAGCGAAACTGGCTGGCGGCGTTGCGGTAATCAAAGTCGGTGCGGCGACCGAAGTTGAAATGAAAGAGAAGAAAGCACGCGTTGACGATGCCCTGCACGCGACCCGTGCTGCGGTAGAAGAAGGCGTAGTTGCTGGTGGTGGTGTCGCGCTGGTGCGTGTAGCCGCTAAGCTGGCTGGCCTGACCGCTCAGAACGAAGACCAGAACGTGGGTATCAAAGTTGCGCTGCGCGCAATGGAAGCTCCTCTGCGTCAGATCGTGTCCAACGCCGGTGAAGAGCCGTCTGTGGTTGCGAACAACGTGAAAGCGGGTGAAGGTAACTACGGTTACAACGCGGCAACTGAAGAATACGGCAACATGATCGACTTCGGTATCCTGGACCCAACTAAAGTGACCCGTTCTGCTCTGCAGTACGCTGCATCTGTAGCTGGCCTGATGATCACGACCGAGTGCATGGTAACCGACCTGCCAAAAGGCGACGCGCCTGATTTAGGTGCTGCTGGTATGGGCGGCATGGGTGGAATGGGCGGCATGATGTAATCATGTTGTTCTGAACCTCTCAGAACGAACCCCGGGCAGAAATGTCCGGGGTTTTTTTATTGCCGCTACTCAAATGTTCCCTTCACGCATGCTGCGCCCTCGCACACCATCTGGCGGCCTTTCGCCCAGACCTCGCGGATCTTCAGGTCATCCGTCAGCACCAGGAAATCGGCATCGCATCCGGGCGCGAGCCGCCCCTTATGCTCCAGCCCGAGAAACTCCGCTACGTTACGCGTAAACGGCAGAAGCGCCTCCTCCAGCGGCAGGTGATACCGGCTGACCAGTTGCTGCAGCGTCTGAGGCAGAGATTCGAACCCGGCTACGCCAATGCCCACCAGATTACCGTTCGCGTCAAAATTCGGTTGGCTGCCGTTACCGTCCGAGCTGAGCGTAAGCCGGTTAAACGGCACCTGCGCTTCACGGGCCGTCGCGATGGCGGTGGCGGCATCAATGGGCTCACTGATGCTGGTGGTGATGTCGATATAGCCCCCATCGCGGGCATAATCCAGTGCGGCGAGGAACAGCGCCTGGTCGCGGTTAACGTGGGTTGGCAGCAGCTTCGTGCGTGGCACGTCGGCGTTTTTCAGGATGTTAAGCAGGGGCTCAAGCAGCTTCGGGCTGTTGCCGAGATGAAACACGGATATGCCCGCTTTAGCGCCCAGCAGCCCGCCGACGCGCGACTGAGCGGCCATATTCGCGAGCTGGTCATTCGCTGGTGCGGAAGAGCGGTGGTCGGAAATCGCGCATTTCACGCCGATGATTTTATCAATCAGCGCCACATCCTTTTCGATGCTGCCGGTAATCGTCGGAGAAGGCAGCCCGTATGCGCCTGTCAGCATCCACGCGCTGATCCCTTCATGCTCAAGCGCCCGCGTTTTTGCCAGCAGAGATTCGGGATGGCGGGTCACGCCGTCGGTACCCAGCAGGCCAACAACGGAGGTGATGCCCGCCGCCACCAGCGCGGACAACCGTACCTCCGGCGTCCGGGTGTGCGGACCGGCTTCACCGCCGCCGCCGATCAGGTGTACGTGCTGATCGATAAAGCCCGGGCAAACCACCGCCCCGGCGAGATCGGTTTCAGGACAGCTAAGCTGCATTGCTGCGCGATCCGTTTTTTCAATCGCGACGATTTTTCCCCCGGCGATCAGCAGATCGCAACGTCCCCGATCCTCCGGCGCGTAAAGGTGCACATTGCGGAAAAGATGGGGTTCCAGCACTGAAAAATCCATTTTTATCTCCTCAGAAGAGTAGCTGCATTACCCACATTGAGAGCAGGGCGTTAATGACGCAGACGGTAATGATGTGTGGATAATACTTCGGGTTAACGCCTGCGGTGCCCAGGCAGCGGCCTGTGTTTTGCACCGGATTGCCCATCAGATAGATGGCGGGCAGCAGAACGGTGGCATCGTGGCTGTTGAGCGTGCCGGCAGCCACCAGGCTGGCGCAAACCCCCACGCCGCCGCCCATACTCATCACCGAGGCCAGCAGGACCGTTGCCGCCGCGCCCGGAAGCCCCCACAGCGCCATGATCGGCTCGCAAATATTGCCAACAATATCCAGCAGGCCGGTCACCTTGAGCGCCTGAATGATGACAAACGCCATAACCACGTTCGGCAGCAGGCTGGTGGTGGCGATGGTAAAGCCCCGGCGGGCGCCATCGATAAACATGTCCATGATATTTTTACGCGGCTGGGCGATCATTTTTTTCCTCCTGAATACGACGATCTTCCATGTGAGCGATCCACAGACGCAGGAGGTTCGCGCCAACAAATTTAAACATCAGTATGACGGCCAGCGGCGTGATTACCGGGACGGTAATAAACGTGAAGAGTGCGGCGCCGGAAGAAAAATAGTTGGTAATGATGGCGCTACCGCTGGTCTGGAAGGTGGCGAAAATGGCGCGCTCGCGATCGGTAATAGCCCCTTCGTCGGTCAACTCTTTGGTCATCCCTGCTGCGGCATCGGTATTTTGCAGGTTGGCGATGAGGGCCAGAGAGCAGACGCCCGGTACGCCAAGCAGTGGGCGCAAAATGGGCGTCATCAGCTGTTGCGCGGCACGCAGCCCGCCCAGCCCCTCGGTGACGGCAATGATCCCGAGCGATAAAATGACCGAAGGCGCCAGTTCAAGGGCAAATAAGAAACCGTCTTTCGCCCCCGTGCCGCCCTCACCGCGAAACGTTAGCGCGCCGTTCACCGGACCGAAGCTGCCGTTTAGGACGGTAAAATCCAGCACGCGCCACCATTCGGTACTTTTGGCGAAAAAGCCTGAGAAAAATACAATGGTGAGCACAAACGCCAGATAGCCCACCCATGTTACCTTTTCCTCTCCTGAGGATGATGCACTCATGAAACCCCCTGTTTTAATCGCGTATAAAAGTTGTACGTCGCAACACTAAAAACGATCGAGGGCTAAAACACGATATCCCAAAGGACATTATCAGAATTCATTTAAGATGTCGGAGGAGTGATGTACGGAATCCGGCTCGCAGAAATGCGCGGGGATTTTTCTTTTAGTCATCTTTTAGGTATAAGATTTACACACGGACAATTACTGTCCAGCTTATTGAAAACGAGGAATAACATGCGCGTAAAAGTCTGTGCAGGGATCGTAGGAGCAGCGTTGCTGCTGGCGGGTTGTAGCTCCAGCAATGAACTGTCGGCAGCGGGCCAGGGCGTTCGCTTTGTGGAAGATAAGCCAGGCAGCGAATGCCAGCTGTTAGGCACGGCCACCGGTGAACAAAGTAACTGGATGTCGGGTCAGCACGGTGAAGAGGGCGGCTCTATGCGCGGCGCGGCGAATGCCCTGCGTAACCAGGCTGCTGCAATGGGGGGGAACGTGATTTACGGCGTGAGCAGTCCGACGCAAGGAATGCTCTCCAGCTTCGTGCCAACGGCCAGCCAGATGAGCGGCCAGGTCTATAAGTGCCCGAACTGAGTTTACTTGCTGATGGCGCTGCGCCCCACCTCGTAGGGCAGGTAAGCGTAGCGCCACCTGCCTTTTAGTGCTGCCGCAGTTGCAAATCCAGCGGCGTCTTACTCGGCTCTCCGCCAATCTCGCGTGCCAGCTTCGGCACCATATAACCTGAAACCAGCGTTAACAGCTCGCGCATAATTTGTCGGGCTTCCTCATCCGTCACCATGAAATGCGCCGCGCCCTGCACGCGATCCAGCACGTGCAGGTAATAGGGCATCACGCCTGCGTCAAACAAGGCATTGCTGAGATCGGCCAGCACCCGGGCACTGTCGTTCACGCCGCGCAACAATACGCTCTGGTTGAGCAGCGTCACGCCCGCCTTACGCAGACGCGCCATCGCCGCGCGAAATTCATCGTCGATCTCGTTCGCGTGGTTGATATGGTTTACCAGCAGCACCTGTAGACGGGACTGCTCCAGGCGCGTGACCAGGGCGTCGGTAATACGCGCCGGGATGACAATCGGTAAACGGCTGTGAATGCGCAGACGTTTGATGTGCGGGATGGCTTCAAGCTGCGTCAAAAGCCAGTCCAGTTCATGATCTTTTGCCATCAGTGGGTCACCGCCGGAAAAAATAATCTCATCCAGCTCTGGATGGGCGGCGATATAGTCCAGCGCAACCTGCCAGTTGCGCTTATTTCCCTGGTTTTCGGCATACGGGAAGTGCCGACGAAAGCAGTAACGACAATTTACCGCACAGCCGCCTTTTACCAGCAGCAGGGCGCGATTGAGATATTTGTGCAGTAAACCCGGCACCACGCTGTTTTGCTCTTCCAGCGGATCGGTGCTGTAGCCCGGCGCTGTAATAAACTCATCCTGCGACGTAAGGGTTTGTTTTAATAAAGGATCGTCAGGGTTGCCTTTTTCCATGCGCGCAACAAACGCGCGGGGAACACGCAGGGCGAAAAGTCGCTTTGCCTCACGGCCAGCAAGCAACTCCGGATGCTGATCGAGGTCTAAAAGACGCAGCAATTCATCAGGACTGGTGATTACATCGGCAAGTTGCGATAACCAATCTTCTCTGGATGGGGTGTTTAGGGTTACAATATGCGCCATTTTGTGGCTTAGCTACCAGTTAACAAATTTAGAGGGCCTTATGGCAACGTACTATAGCAACGATTTTCGTGCTGGTCTTAAAATCATGATGGACGGCGAACCGTACGCGGTTGAAGCCAGCGAATTCGTTAAACCAGGTAAAGGCCAGGCATTCGCACGCGTTAAGCTGCGCCGCCTGCTGACCGGTACCCGTGTTGAGAAAACCTTCAAATCTACTGACTCCGCTGAAGGCGCTGATGTTGTCGATATGAACCTGACTTACCTGTACAACGACGGTGAGTTCTGGCACTTCATGAACAACGAAACCTTCGAGCAGCTGTCTGCTGACGCGAAAGCCATTGGCGATAACGCGAAGTGGCTGCTGGATCAGGCTGAGTGCATCGTGACCCTGTGGAACGGCCAGCCTATCGCCGTTACCCCACCAAACTTTGTTGAGCTGGAAATCGTTGAAACCGATCCAGGTCTGAAAGGTGACACCGCGGGTACTGGCGGCAAGCCAGCAACGCTCTCCACCGGCGCTGTGGTGAAAGTACCGCTGTTCGTACAGATCGGTGAAGTGATCAAAGTGGATACTCGCTCCGGCGAATACGTATCCCGCGTGAAGTAATTTACGTCATGATTCGAGGCGCAGCGCCCGCTGCGCCTGATTTTTGCAGGCAGGGATGATGAAACGTACCGTTAAAATTCTGCTTCTGTTAGCGCTCTCCAGCGTACTGCTTTCCGGCTGTAACACCGCCCGTGGCATGGGGGAAGATATCCAGGACCTCGGTCATATCATTTCTCACGCAGCCAGCTAAGTCCGTCTAATTTTCCTAAAATTGCTTCCTTTTCCGTCAATCGGCGGGATCTTGTCTATTCTTAAGTTGCTATACACAAAACAACTTTGGCTATAAAAGGAAGATATTATGGTTAAGAAAACAATTGCAGCGATCTTTTCTGTCCTCGTGCTTTCCTCCGTGTTGACTGCATGTAATACCACCCGCGGCGTAGGGGAAGATATCTCCGACGGTGGTAACGCGATTTCTGGTGCAGCAACTAAAGCTCAGAACTAATGAAGCATGGACGGTACGGCACGTGAGTTTCACCGTACCGTCAATTCTCTGCTTCCTGCAGGGATAAAAACGGTGAAAAGCGTGTATCCATATGCAGCTTCATGCGGATATTGCGTTTATAGGTATAAACCGTTTTTCCGTTAATGCTCAGGTGAGCGGCTATCTTTTGGTTGCTCGCGCCGTCCATCCATAACGTCAACACTTTCTCCTCCTGTCGTGTCAGCAAGGGGGCGGCCACCGTCGGGCGGTACGTGCTTGCGCGCGAAATTAACGCGTCATTGATAACCGTCGCGATTTCCTCAAGAGGGGCATTTTTCATTAGCGAAGACCAGACCGGGAAGTTCCCGAGCCAGGTCGCCAGGTCCTTGTCCTCTCCCGATTGCAGCATAATAAAAGGTAATTTTTCGCTGGCGTTCAGCAAAGAAGAGAGTTGCTGGAAATGGTGAATATCCTGCCTGAAACCATGCAGGTCAGCGATGACCAGCTCAGGTTTCCATTGCAGAATGTGCTCTCTGGCGAGGAATAGATTGTTCAGCCCGGTCACAACGTAGTGCCCCGGGAACAAACCGGAATGATTGAGCCATGCTTCAAACCCGGTGCGGGTGAAGTGACAACGGTCAATCAAAAGAATCTTGAACATATTTTATTCGCAGTCGGCTAGTGGTTTGGCTTCCTGCCATCAGAAAGCACATCATCATAGAGAAGTCCGATGAGCTATAAATGCCTGAACTCCGCGCCATACTGCGGCTATTTCTGGGCTTAACGCGTTCATCAGAAAATGATTGAAAAAAAATCACACGCTAACCAAAATATGGGGTGTTATCTGCCTTGCGGGACGACCCGTAAGCGCTTCCTTCATCGGGGACGGCCCCAACTGTTTTTAAGTTAAGGAGCCCGAGATGTCCTGGATTATTCTCTTTATTGCTGGTCTGCTCGAAGTGGTATGGGCGATTGGTCTCAAGTACACCCACGGATTTACCCGCCTGACGCCCAGCGTTATTACCGTTACGGCGATGATCGTGAGCATTGTTCTGCTATCGTGGGCAATGCGTTCTCTGCCCGTGGGAACGGCCTATGCCGTCTGGACGGGGATCGGTGCCGTAGGCGCGGCGATTACCGGCATTCTGCTGCTGGGTGAGTCAGCGAGCCTGGCGCGCATTGCCAGCCTCGCTCTGATTGTTGCCGGTATCATTGGGCTGAAGCTCAGTACCCATTAACGGGGCTGTTTTACCCAAATAAGTTTCGACACATCAAACCCCTGTCGGGTCGCGACGTCCAGCATCTGCTGTTTCATTTCTGACGAAATAGTTGGCGTGCGGGAAAGTATCCACAGATAGTCGCGATCCGGCCCGCAGACCAGCGCGTGACGGTACTCTCTGTCGAGCGCTATCACGTTATAGCCGCCATAAAACGGGCCGAAGAAAGAGACTTTGAGCGCGGCCCGTCGCGGGTCGCCAGTGAAATAGGCTTTCCCGACCGACTGCTGCCACATCTCACGATCGGGATTATAGCCCCGGTTGATCACCTGAATACCGCCATCATCCATTGGGCTGTAATTAGCAGTAACCTTCTCTAAGCCCTGCTCAAACCGATGGTCGAGGCGCGCGATTTCATACCATGTTCCAAGGAAGCGTTGTGCATCAAAAGGCGTGACGACGGTAACGCCAGGAGGTGGGGTAGGGGAACTGCAGGCCACCACTAAAAACGCGGCTGTCACCGCGGCGATAACAGGCAAAATGCGCATAGGAGTTTCCTTACTGTTTTTTGTTAAGTGTAGATGACGGCAAGGAAAATGTGGTTTTTGTGCGGTGTGTTTCGCCGGGTAAGCGCAGCGCTACCCGGCAATGTTTTACTGCAGCGCGTCGAGGATACGGTATGCCGCCTCAACTCGCGCCGGGTTCGGATAGCTTTTATTCGCCAGCATCACAATGCCGAGCTGCTTTTCAGGAATAAAGGCCACGTAGCTGCCAAACCCGCCGGTGGAGCCCGTTTTGTGCACCCATGAGGCCTTAACCGGGGGAACGGGTGGACTCACTTCTCTCGCAGGCAACGGTGCCAGCGCCACCTTGTTATCACTGCCTCCGACGACGGTTTTGGCATCGACCGGCCAGTTAAGCATCTCCCAACCTAACCCCTGATACATGGCACCCACGCGCCAGTAGCGAGACTGCGCCAGCGTAATGCCTTGCTTCAGGGACGTATCCTGCAACGCGTCAGGGGCCATATTGGCCATCACCCAGCTCGCCATATCCTGCACGTTGGTTTTCACGCCATATGCCTCTGCGTCCAGCATGCCCGGTGAAACGTGGACCGCTTTACCGTCACGATATCCCCAGGCGTAATGCGTCTCCTCCGCTTTCGGAACGTTAATCCAGGTATGATCCAGCTTGAGCGGCTTAAAGACCCTCGTCGTCATGGCCTGCTCATAGCTCATGCCGGAAGGTTTGACCGCCAGCGCGCCAAAAAGACCGATGCTGGAGTTGGCGTAAAGACGCGTTGTGCCCGGCTTCCACTGAGGCTGCCAGTTTTGATAGAAGCGCAGCAGGGAAGCGTTATCTGTAACCTCATCGGGCACCTGTAAAGGCAGGCCACCGGCGGTGTAGGTTGCCAGATCCAGCATGCGAATCCCTTGCCACTGCTTGCCGGTCAGATCAGGCCAATATTTGGTTACCGGATCGCCCAGCGAAATTTCGCCGCGGGCAATAGCATCGCCCCCCAGCACGCCGGTGAAGGTTTTACTTATAGAGCCCAGCTCGAACAGGGTTTGCGGGGTGACGGGTTTGTTCGCCGCGATATCGGCCTTTCCAAAGGTAAAGTAGTGTGGCTGGCCCTGATAAATCACGGCCACCGCCATGCCTGGAATACCCTGCGCTTTCATCAGGGGCGTAACGTTGCGTTCTACCACGTCAGCCAGCTGTTTTTCCGACATCGGCGCGGCGAGTACAGAGCAGGATGTGCTGAGCAGCAGGGCGCAGCAAAGGAATTTTTTCATCATCAATTATCTTCCATAATAGCAGGTCAAGGGAGTGTCCGGGCCCGGCAGACCGCTGTAGTCTGTTGGATTTGACTATGGCTGACAAACGGTTAAATTTAGCATGAGCTGTTAATTTTTCTAACGGATGGAACAATGACCCGCAGCTATCTTCCGCTTAATTCGCTTCGCGCCTTCGAAGCGGCCGCCCGGCACCTCAGTTTTACGCATGCAGCGATAGAGCTGAACGTCACCCATTCCGCCATCAGCCAGCACGTTAAGGCGCTGGAGCAGCATCTGAATTGCCAGCTGTTTGTCCGCGTCTCGCGCGGCCTGATGCTGACCACGGAGGGGGAAAATCTGCTGCCGGTGCTGAATGATTCATTCGATCGTATCGCCGGAATGCTGGATCGCTTTGCCAGCCAGCGCGCTCAGGAGAAGCTAAAAATTGGCGTAGTAGGAACTTTCGCCACGGGTATCCTGTTCTCTCAGCTCGCGGACTTTCGCCGCTGTTATCCGCATATCGATCTTCACCTTTCCACCCATAACAACCGCGTCGATCCGGCTGCTGAAGGGCTTGATTATACGATCCGCTACGGCGGTGGGGCGTGGCACGGCACCGAGGCGCAATTCCTGTGCCCTGCGCCGCTGGCGCCACTTTGCTCGCCCGAAATCGCCGCCGTGCTCCAGTCTCCGGCCGACATCCTGAAGTTTACCCTGCTGCGCTCTTACCGACGCGACGAATGGTCGGCGTGGATGCAGGCGGCAGGCGAGCATCCTCCGTCGCCAACGCACCGGGTGATGGTGTTTGATTCGTCTGTCACCATGCTGGAAGCCGCACAGGCAGGTATGGGCATAGCCATTGCGCCTGTCGATATGTTTACCCATTTGCTGAACAGCGAGCGCATCGTGCAGCCGTTTACAACGCAAATTGATCTGGGCAGTTACTGGTTAACAAGACTGCAGTCGCGGGCTGAAACGTCCGCAATGCGTGAATTTGCCCAGTGGCTGGTGGGAAAGATGCAGAAATAAAAGGCCCGCCGGATGGCGGGCCAGAAGCGTCAGAGAGTGACCACGGCAATCAGCGTCACCACGGTCAGGATGGTTGCCAGCCCGTAGAACACCCATTTACCGCTCGGCACATGGATTTTCAGGTCATGCATCGCATGGTGAATGCGGTGCAGGCCGCACCACAGCGGCAGGACGATCATCAGGAAGATGAACACGCGGCCAATAAAGCTGCTCGCAAACGCCAGCACGCGCTCGTAGCTCAGCGCATCGCCCGGAAACAGCCCCAGCGGCAGCATAATGCCGACCAGCAGGATGATCACCGGGGCGATGATGGCACTCCACATGCCGCCTGCGCCAAACAGGCCCCAGAAGACCGGCTCGTCTGAACGTTTTGGATTTGGATTGATCACAGTAGTCTCCTTACCAGAACAGTGCGACAAACAGAATGACAACCGTGACCAGGATCGTCACTGCCCATAGCCCTTTAATGACTGGCTCCGGCCCCATTTTTTCGTCTTTAATGATGATGTTTGCCGCTTTTGGCGCCAGTTCAAACCAGGTTTTGGTATGAAGTAGCGCCGCCGCGAGCGCGATCAGGTTCAGAACCACGATGATTGGGTTTTGCAGGAAACCGACAAAGTTCGCCCAGGTTTCTGGCCCGTGTTTAAGGGCAAAAACGCCATACATTAACTCAAGGCTGAACCAGACCGCCGGTACCGCCGTGCCTTCACGCAGCATATAGAAGCGATAAAACGGCAGTTTTTTCCACCAGGTGGACGGCACAGGCCGCACGTAGGCTTTGCGTTTAGTCGTCATCATGCACTCCTTAGCGTGGTTTCAGGGTAGCGATAAGAAAGTCTTTCGAGCTTTCCACTTTACCCTGCTGAATTGCGGCGGCCGGGTCGACGTGCTTCGGACAGACTTCGGAGCAGTAGCCCACAAACGTACAGGTCCAGACGCCGTTCTGGCCGTTTAGCTGCGCCATACGTTCTTTTTTGCCGTGGTCGCGGCTGTCTTCGTTATAGCGGTGCGCCAGGGTAATGGCGGCCGGGCCGATGAACTCCGGGTTCAGGCCAAACTGAGGACAGGCGGCGTAACACAGGCCGCAGTTGATGCAGCCGGAGAACTGATGGTATTTCGCCATCTGCGCCGGCGTCTGGGTGTTCGGACCCTGGTCCGGCGTGCGCGGGTTGCCGATGATGTACGGCTTAATCGCTTCCAGGCTTTCGATAAAGTGGGTCATATCGACCACCAGATCGCGCTCGATTGGGAAGTTGCCCAGCGCTTCAACCTTAATGCCTTTGGTGTAGTCACGCAGGAAGGTTTTACAGGCCAGCTTCGGCACCTTGTTGACCATCATGCCGCAGGAGCCGCAGATCGCCATGCGGCAGGACCAGCGGTAGCTCAGGTCCGGCGCCAGGTTGTCTTTGATATAGCCGAGCGCATCCAGGAGGGAGGTTTGCTCGTCATAAGGCACTTCGTAGAAAGCGCTGTGGGGGGCGGTATCCACTTCCGGGTTGTAGCGCACCACTTCAACTTTCAATTTTTGCATCTCAGCCATTCGCCTTCTCCTTCTTCTCGGCGGCTTCTGCTTCTGCGCCATACACGCGTTTAGCCGGTGGCAGCGTGGTGATTTTCACGTCGCTGTAGTCCAGACGCGTGGTGCCATCCGCATCGCGCCAGGCGAGAGTGTGTTTCAGGAAATTGACGTCGTCACGTTCGGTGCAGCCTTCGTCCAGACGCTGGTGGGCGCCGCGAGACTCTTTACGCGCCAGCGCAGAGTGCGCCATACATTCCGCGACGTTCAGGCCGTGGCCAAGCTCAATGGTATAGAGCAGGTCGGTGTTGAAGACGCTGGAGGTATCGGTGATGCGCACGCGCTTGAAGCGCTCCTGCAGTTCCGCCAGCTTGTCGACGGTTTTCTGCATCAGTTCCGGCGTACGGTAGATACCGCAGCCTTCTTCCATCGACAGGCCCATCTCGTCGCGGATCTTCGACCAGTTCTCGTTGCCTTCCTGGTTCACCAGATCCTTCAGGCGTTTTTCAACGTCTGTGACCTGCGCATCCAGCGCCGCACCGTTTGCTTCGCCTGCGGTTGCCGCACGCTCCATGGCGCGCTCGCCCGCCATGCGGCCAAAGACGACCAGCTCTGCCAGCGAGTTAGAGCCCAGACGGTTGGCGCCGTGCAGGCCGACGGAGGAACACTCGCCCACGGCGAACAGCCCTTTAATGCGGGTTTCACACTGCTGGTCGGTTTCAATCCCGCCCATGGTGTAGTGCGCGGTTGGGCGTACCGGTATCGGCTCTTTCACCGGGTCGACGCCCACGTAGGCTTTTGCCAGTTCGCAGATAAACGGCAGACGCTCCAGCAGTTTCTTCTCGCCCAGGTGACGCAGGTCGAGATAGACCACGTCGCCGCGCGGCGTTGAGATGGTGTTGCCCTTGCGCCACTCGTGCCAGAAGGCCTGAGAAACTTTGTCGCGCGGGCCGAGCTCCATGTATTTGTTCTTCGGCTCGCCGAGCGGGGTTTCCGGGCCCATGCCGTAATCCTGCAGATAACGGTAGCCGTTTTTGTTGACCAGAATACCGCCTTCACCGCGGCAGCCTTCCGTCATCAAAATGCCGGAGCCCGGCAGGCCGGTTGGGTGATACTGCACAAACTCCATATCGCGCAACGGCACGCCGTGGCTCAGCGCCATGCCCATCCCGTCGCCGGTGACGATGCCGCCGTTGGTGTTGTAGCGATAGACGCGACCTGCACCGCCCGTTGCCATCACCACCGCATTGGCGCGGATCTGGACGAGCGTGCCTTCCATCATATTCATCGCCACCAGGCCACGTGCATGACCGTCGTCGACCAGAATGTCGAGGACAAAATGTTCATCGAAGCGCTGAATTTGTGGGAACTGAAGGGAGGTCTGGAAGAGGGTGTGCAGCATGTGGAAGCCGGTCTTATCGGCGGCGAACCAGGTACGTTCGATCTTCATGCCACCGAAGCGGCGGACGTTGACGCTGCCGTCCGGACGGCGGCTCCACGGGCATCCCCACTGCTCGAGCTGGGTCATCTCCGTTGGGCAATGGTGCACGAAGTAGTCAACGACATCCTGTTCGCAAAGCCAGTCGCCCCCTGCAACCGTGTCGTGGAAATGGTATTCGAAGCTGTCATGATCCTGCGCGACGGCGGCGGATCCTCCTTCTGCTGCCACCGTGTGGCTGCGCATCGGATAGACTTTTGAAATCAATGCGATTCTAGCGTTCGGGTTGGCTTGTGCCGCAGCAATTGCAGCGCGTAATCCAGCCCCGCCAGCGCCTATTACGGCAAGATCGGCTTGAAAAGTTTGCACGACATTCCTCCAGATTTTTGTTTTCCCGCAATGCGATGAACTAAAGGAAGTTCACCTGCCCGAACGGGCGATTGCGGAAGCGATTCCACTGCTCCTTTATGGGTATAACAGTATAACCGCGTAGTTGTGAGGGAAATTTGACGTGTTCGATTTTTTTGCTGTTCTGTGCGGTGATTTATCATCGTGATTGATGAATTGCATCACAAAATAATCCACATAAATGAAATACGCGTTTTTACTGCGCAAAATTTGTCTCTGCCACTGCTAACGAGTAGACTTCGTGCCCTTGTCTGAAATCGGAGAAAAACTCATGAGCGAAACGGCCACCTGGCAGCCGAGCGCATCCATCCCAAATCTGTTAAAACGCGCCGCAATTATGACGGAGATCCGCCGTTTCTTTGCCGACCGCGGCGTCCTGGAGGTGGAAACCCCGTGCATGAGTCAGGCAACGGTAACGGATATTCATCTGGTCCCGTTTGAAACCCGTTTTGTTGGCCCAGGCCACTCCCAGGGCATGAATCTGTATCTGATGACCAGCCCGGAATATCACATGAAGCGCCTGCTGGCGGCGGGGTGTGGTCCGGTGTATCAGCTGTGCCGCAGCTTCCGTAATGAAGAAATGGGGCGTCACCACAACCCGGAATTCACCATGCTGGAGTGGTACCGCCCGCACTATGATATGTACCGCCTGATGAATGAGGTGGACGATTTGCTGCAGCAGGTACTGGACTGCTCTGAAGCCGAAACGCTCTCCTATCAGCAGGCCTTCCAGCGCCATCTGGAAATCGATCCGCTGTCGGCGGACAAAGCTCAGCTGCGTGAAGTGGCGGCAAAACTGGATCTGAGCAACGTGGCGGATACCGAAGAGGATCGCGACACGCTGCTGCAGCTGCTGTTCACCTTCGGCGTGGAACCGCAGATTGGCAAAGATCGCCCGACGTTTGTCTATCACTTCCCGGCAAGCCAGGCGTCACTGGCGCAGATCAGCACCGAAGACCACCGCGTGGCGGAACGTTTTGAGGTCTATTACAAAGGTATTGAGCTGGCGAACGGCTTCCACGAACTGACCGACGCGCGCGAGCAGGCGCAACGTTTCGAGCAGGATAACCGCAAACGCGCCGCGCGCGGCCTGCCACAGCAGCCGATCGATACCAACCTGCTGGAAGCGTTAAAGGCGGGTCTGCCGGATTGCTCCGGCGTGGCGCTGGGCGTGGATCGTCTGGTCATGCTGGCGCTGGGCGCCGAGCAGCTGGGCGATGTGATTGCCTTTACGGTCGATCGCGCCTAAAAAATGGCCGGGTGGCGCTGTCGCTTACCCGGCATATATATCTGTGGCAATTTTCCTTTCCATTTCTTCTCCGCAACATTAAAAACTGCCATTTTCTCTGTACACGGGTCTTTTTCTTAAATCGCCTCGTATAGCCACAATATTAGTCTGGTCATCTGCTACCATCCGCGCAGTTTAATTCCTCTTCGGATGGTTATATGTCCCAGTCACTCAAAAAGATGACCCTCACCGGGCTCATTCTGATGATTTTTACGTCAGTTTTTGGCTTTGCCAACAGCCCGTCGGCTTTCTATCTGATGGGCTACAGCGCGACGCCGTTTTATATCGTTTCTGCTCTGTTCTTCTTTATCCCGTTTGCGCTGATGATGGCGGAGATGGGCTCGGCTTACCGGAAAGAAGAGGGCGGTATCTATTCATGGATGAACAACAGCATCGGCCCGCGCTACGCGTTTATCGGCACGTTTATGTGGTTCTCCTCCTACGTCGTCTGGATGGTCAGCACGGCGGCCAAAGTCTGGGTGCCGTTCTCCACGTTTCTTTTCGGTGCGGATAAAACGCAGGTCTGGTCTTTAGCCGGGCTGAGCTCCACGCAGGTGGTCGGAATTCTGGCGGTGTGCTGGATGGTGGTGGTGACGCTGGTGGCGTCAAAAGGCATCAACAAAATTGCCCGTATCACTGCCGTTGGCGGTATTTCCGTGATGTGCCTGAACCTGGTGCTGCTGCTGGTGAGTATCGCCATTCTGTGCCTGAACGGCGGACACTTCGCGCAGGAGGTGAACTTCGTTTCATCGCCTAATCCGGGCTATCAGTCCGGGCTGGCCATGCTCTCCTTCGTGGTATTTGCCATTTTTGCCTACGGCGGTATTGAAGCGGTAGGTGGGCTGGTCGATAAGACCGAGAACCCGGAAAAAAACTTTGCCAAAGGGATTATTTTTGCCGCCATCGTGATTTCCATCGGCTATTCGCTGGCGATTTTCCTCTGGGGCGTTAGCACCAACTGGCAGCAGGTATTGAGTAACAATACCACTAACCTCGGGAACATCACCTACGTGCTGATTAAAAGCCTGGGAATGACGCTGGGTAACGCCATGCACCTGACGCCGGAAGCATCGGCCACCCTGGGGATCTGGTTTGCGCGCATTACCGGCCTGTCGATGTTCCTAGCCTATACCGGCGCGTTCTTCACGCTAATCTACTCGCCGCTGAAAGCAATCATCCAGGGTACGCCAAAGGCGCTGTGGCCGGCACGCATGACGCAGCTCAATACCGCAGGCATGCCTGCCAACGCCATGTGGATGCAGTGTCTGCTGGTGTGCGTGTTCATTCTGCTGGTGTCATTTGGCGGTGATACCGCGTCTGCGTTCTATAACAAGCTGACCCTGATGGCGAACGTGTCGATGACGCTGCCGTACCTGTTCCTGACGCTGGCGTTCCCGTTCTTTAAGGCGAAGCGGGATCTTGAGCGTCCGTTTGTGATCTTCAAAACTCGCGCGGCAACGCTGCTGGCGACCACGGTGGTGGTGCTGGTCGTGGCGTTTGCCAACATCTTTACCGTTATTCAGCCCGTGGTTGAGGCGAACGACTGGAACAGCGCGCTGTGGATGGTCGGTGGGCCAGTCTTCTTCTCGCTGCTGGCGATGGGGATTTATGAGAATTACCGCCGGCGCTCAATGGCGTACGTCACGGAAGTGGCGTAGCGGTAAAATGCCCCTCCCGAAAGGGAGGGGAGAACGATTACAGACTTCCCGCCGGGCGCGATCTTGCCGCCGACGTGAGCGTTTTACCCATCTTGCGTCCGTCCATGCTTTCCAGACGCATCTGGAACGGTGGGAACGGCATATCAATACCATGCTCGCGGAAGCCCGCCAGAATCAGCTGGTGGATCTCATGGCGCAGCGGCATGCGGTGTCCCATTTCGGCGGCGTAGATACGCAGTTCGAAAATCTGGATCCCCTGCTGTAAATCAACCAGGAATACTTCCGGCGCAGGGTTATCGAGCACCAGCGTACAGCGTTCAGCGGCGGTGTAGAGGATCTGCGTGACCTCTTCACTGTTGGCATCCGACGGCGCCGGTACCGTCAGCACCACGCGCGTGACGGAGTCCGACAGGGACCAGTTGATAAACTGCTCGGTAATAAATGCCTTGTTCGGCACGATGATCTCTTTACGGTCCCAGTCGCTGATCGTGGTGGCGCGGGTGTTGATCTTCGTTACGCTCCCGGTCAGATCGCGGATCGTCACCGTATCGCCAATGCGAATCGGCTTTTCAAACAGGATGATCAGGCCGGATACAAAGTTAGCGAAAATCTCCTGCATGCCAAAGCCAAGGCCAAACGTCAGCGCGGCCACCAGCCACTGCAGTTTAGACCACTCAATACCAATCATTGAGAACCCGACCATTCCGCCAAACAGCAGTATCAGGTATTTCGTAATGGTCGTAATGGCGTATCCCGTGCCGGGGGTTAAATCCAGATGCTGCAGCAGCGCCAGCTCCAGCAACGCCGGGAAGTTACGCACCAGCTGGGTGGTGATGATCAGCACCAGAATGGCAATCAGCACCGCGCCTAAGGTGATCGGCTCCAGGCTTTCAACGCCCTGCACCGTGGACGTCACGTCCCACAGAGAGATGTTCTCCAGGAAGCCAAACGCGGAGTGAATTTCCGACCACAGGAAGATCACCGACAGAAGGGCAATCAGCATCAGGAGGGAGCGCACCAGGCGCAGAGACTGGGTACTGATGGCATCCAGATCCAGTTCGACCTCGTCCGCATCCATCGTGCCTTCCGTGCTGTTGACATGGGTTGGCTCTTCCTCGCCACGGGCACGCTGAGCGAGGATCTCTGCCCGGCGATGCTTGGCGCGGTCAAAGGCCAGACGGCGGCGCTGGATCAGCATCCCGCGCCGGATCACGTGATACACCACCAGCAGCAGGAACCAGATCGCCACCGACGTTTCCAGTCGCGCCAGCAGCGCCTGCGAGGTTGCCAGGTAACCTACCGCCGCTGCCAGCATCGCAATCAGAGGAGCGCTCAGCAGCAGGTTCCAGAGCAGCCGGTTGAACATGTTGTCGCCGCTGCCGGATTTATCCAGATAGAGCGGTATCCCCGCGCGTTTCAGGCTGAGCGTGACGATGGCCAGCGCGCCGCAGATTAGCATAAAGCAGAGGCGGCCCAGCGAGCCTGAGAATTCCCGGTCGTTGAGATTATCAAACATGATCAGCGCCATTATCAGCGGCACAATCAGCCCGATGCTCATCAGGTAATAGCGCATGGCGCGCGCCACGCGATTACGAGGCCAGCCAAAATGGGCGATGAACAGGCCGTTAGGCCGCGCGAACGTCGCGCAAATCATCACCACCCACAGCAACGGTACCGTGGCGGTGACGCCATCGCCAATGGCGACCGCGAGCGGATAGGGCCAGGCTTCCCGCAGGCCATAGCCAAGCGTCATCCACAGCACCGGTAGCGGAGAGGCGACGAGAATCGACCAGAACACGGTGCGCAGCGTCAGCCAGAAGTGATCCTGAGTGACTTTCCCCACCCGCGCGCTGGAACGCTCCAGGAAGCGGGTGAAATGTCTGCGCGAATAAATGCTGAAGCCCACCAGAACCAACGCGCCCAGCAGCGGGAAAATCGTCTCTTTACTGGTCAGCATCATCACGCTGGCCTGTCCGAGCTGGCTAAAGGTGTCGAGCGAAATCAGGCGGCGCAGATCCTGAACAATCTCAATTGGCCACGAGAAGGTCATTGGACGTACGTCGGATGTCCAGAAGAGATAACGGTGCGTAGCCTCGTTCACCTCTTTCAGCGCGTCTTCCAGCTGGCTGTTAGAGACCTTGAGCTTAGTCAGTTCCAGAATCAGCGTATCCCCGCCCTGCAGCAGGGAGTTCAGCAGTTCGCGCTGGGTGCGCAGCTGGGCTTCCAGAATACGGTTTTGCTCGCTGGTCAGAGGTTGTCCGTCAGCCTGACGGATCTGGCGTATTTGCGGCTGCTTATTGAGAAGATCTTCAAAGTGCAGTCGCTGCACGCGCAGCTGGGCCATCTCGGTATCCAGCTGCTGCGGTTTCGGCATTTCCGGCAGGCGCGCGACCTGGGCGCGTAACGCTTCGCCCAGCAGGTTTGATGACCCGAGCCACTGGGACTGCTCGCGCAGGGTGTTGAGCGCCTGGCGCACCTGCAGGGTTTGATTCGTCGCCTGACGCTGCTGGGAGGCAACCAGATCCATACGCTGCGCCTGCTGATTCAGGGCGGCAGAAAGCTCGCGGTTGACCTTAAACTGATCGACGATACCTTCCGGCAGATTGGCGCTGTTTTCCGCCAGCAGCTCGGTGCTTTCAAGCGCTCGCTCGGCTTCGCGCTGGCGCTGGCTGTTAAGCAAATTACGCAGGGCCTGAAGGTACGCATCCAGCTGCTCGCTCTGCTTCTGAGCGAGTTCAGAGCGCATCCGCGCCAGCTCCTGGCGGTTGTTGGCGGAAAGCTGCGCCAGCTCCAGCTCATCCACAAGGGCCTTCAGACGGGCAGATTCCGCCTGCAGACCCAGATTTTGCGCCTGAGCCTGCGGCGTGTTGCCGCTTTGCGTACCCACGCGGCGCTCAACGTCGTTAAGCTGGCGGCGGGCGTCGGTTTGCTGCTGCGGAAGCTGGCTGAGGGAGTCGGCAATTTCACGCGCTCGCTCCTGCTCCTGCTGAGCCTGGCGGCTCTTTTCCAGGAGCTGGCTGCTGACCTGCAGGATTTCCTGATTCAGGGCGTCGGTGGTCATGCCTTCCGGCACTTCGCGCGGCTCATCGCGCAGATTAGCGAGTTGCGCGCGCAGCGTTTGCGAGAGTTTAGGGAAGTTGTCGATAACCTGCTGATACTGCTGAGCGCGCTCAAGCGAGCCTTTCCGCTCTTCAAGCGCGTTCAGTGCGGACTGGAGTGACTCAACGGTCTCTGGCTGAGCGGGTTTAGCCGCTTTCGCCTGCTCCAGCTCCTGGGTTATCTGTTTGGCGTCGGGGGCTGTCGCTGCGTACGCCCCCATGCTGAGGCACCAGGCCATCAGTAGAACGATAATCGGGCGCACGTCAGCGATCCTTCTTTTGTTAGCCTTCGTCTTTTTTGTCGTCAACCAGCGGGCTGGCGTCGTGCTCGGCGTCGATCTCTTCTTGCGGCAGCGGAGCAGGTTCTGCATCCGGCGTCACGAAGGTTTCGGTAGAGACCGCCAGCGGCTGACCCAGTTTGGTGACCGACAGGCTTTCGAGCTGCTCAGCCAGCTTCACTTTGCCCGGCGCAAACAGGTTGATGACGGTAGAGCCCAGCTTGAAGCGACCCATTTCCTGGCCTTTCAGCAGGGCGACTGAACCTTCTTCTTCACCGGCAGGCCACGTCCAGCGCTTGATCACGCCTTCACGCGGCGGGGTAATGGTGCCAGCCCAGACGGTTTCGATGCTGCCGACAATGGTCGCGCCCACCAGAATCTGCGCCATAGGGCCGAATTCAGTATCGAACAGGCAGATGACGCGTTCGTTACGGGCAAACAGGTTCGGTACGTTTTGCGCGGTCAGGTGGTTCACGGAGAACAGATCGCCCGGCACGTAGATCATCTCACGCAGGATACCGTTACACGGCATGTGTACGCGGTGGTAGTCGCGCGGTGACAGATAGGTGGTGGCAAAGGTGCCGTTGCGGAACAGGTCCGCCATCAGGTAATTGCCCGCCAGCAGCGCTTCCAGGCTGTAGTTGTGGCCCTTCGCCTGCAGAATTTTGTCGTCTTCGATGTTACCCAACTGGCTGATCACGCCGTCTGCTGGCATCACCAGGACGTTAGGGTCGGTGTTCAGCGGGCGCACTTCGTCGCGCAGCGGGCGCACGAAAAACTCGTTGAACGTGCGGTAGCTGGCGGTGTCCGGCTTCTGCGCTTCTTTCATGTCGACCTTGTAATACTTAACGAAAAGGTCGATGACCAGTTTGGTCAGCCAGCCCGCGCGTTTGCTTGCGCCCCAGCCCGCCAGGCGAGTGAGCCACAGTTTTGGCAGAATGTATTGAAGCGAAAGTTTAAATGCGTTTAACAAGGTAGCCTCCAGGCCATTGTTTTGTCGTTCCTGATCCGGCAGTAAGCCGCCGGAACCTGAAAAAAGGGGACGATTTTAGCGATGCTTAGCTTAGTTGTCAGTTATCAGAATCAGAAAAGTTTTTACGCGTTTTTACCTGATCCATGCTCTCAAGAATGCGGTGGTAATTCTCGAAGCGGGTCTCCGCGATTTCACCTTTCTCAACCGCTTCGCGGATAGCGCAGCCTGGATCGTTATCGTGTTTGCAGTCGCGGTATTTGCAAGCGCCTAAATAATCATGGAATTCGACAAATCCATTAAAGATTTGTTCCGGCTCAAGATGCCATAAACCGAATTCACGCACGCCCGGTGAGTCGATCACATCGCCGCCGTGAGGGAAATGATAGAGACGTGAGGCGGTGGTGGTGTGCTGGCCCAGACCCGAGACGTCAGACACATCGTTAGTGAGGATCTCCTGCTGGAGGCCGAGAAGGTTGTTTAGCAGGCTCGATTTCCCCACGCCGGACTGACCCGCAAAGATGCTGATGCGATCGGTAAGCGCCTCTTCCAGCGGTTTCAGTCCGTCTTTGGTGTAGCTGGACACCATCAGAACGCGGTAGCCAATCTTGCGGTAGATATCCATCTGCTCATTAACGAAAGCCATGCCTTCGTCATCCAGCAGATCGATTTTGTTCAGCACGATAATCGGTTCAACCTGCAGCGTTTCACAGGCGACAAGGTATCGGTCGATAATATTGAGCGAAAGTTCGGGCAAAATCGCCGATACGATGACAATCTGGTTAATGTTGGCGGCAATCGGCTTCACCCCGTCGTAAAAATCGGGACGGGTTAACACGGACGTACGCTCATGGACCGCTTCAACGATACCTTTTACCGTAACGCCCTCTGCCGCCTCTTTACCCGGTCGCCAGACGACGCGGTCGCCGGTCACCAGAGAACGAATGGTCCGGCGAATGTTACAGCGGTGGATTTCGCCATCGGCGGATTCCACGTCGGCGTGCATACCGAAACGGCTGATGACTACGCCTTCCGTTGGTTCGCCAAACAGGTTGTCGTCGTAATCGACCTTCTCCGAAGTGGTTTTAAGACGGCGCTGATGATTGGCATTCACGCGGCGCTGCTGCCCTTTGGAGAGTTTATTTTTACTCAATCGCACTGGCTCCTGGTCGCCCGTAAGGGGCAAAACCTCTATGATACACTCTAATTAATACTAGTTAACCTGCTACTGCCGGTTATGCGAGAAGGGTGGAAAATAACATGAGCGCGGATGAAAACAACCTGATTTGGATCGATCTCGAAATGACCGGGCTGGATCCCGAGCGCGATCGCATTATTGAGATTGCAACCCTGGTGACCGATGCCAACCTGAATATCCTTGCCGAAGGGCCAACGATTGCGGTGCATCAGTCCGACGACCAGCTTGCGCTGATGGATGAGTGGAACGTGCGTACCCACACCGGCAGCGGTCTTGTCGAGCGCGTGAAGGCGAGCACGCTGGGCGATCGCGAGGCGGAACTGGCGACGCTCGAATTTCTGAAGCAGTGGGTACCAGCGGGTAAATCGCCGATCTGCGGGAACAGCATCGGTCAGGATCGCCGTTTCCTCTTCAAGTACATGCCGGAGCTGGAGTCTTACTTCCATTACCGCTATCTGGACGTGAGCACCCTGAAAGAGCTGGCGCGCCGCTGGAAACCTGAAATTCTGGACGGCTTTAAAAAACAGGGTACGCACCAGGCGATGGACGATATCCGCGAGTCCGTGGCGGAACTCGCGTACTACCGCGAAAACTTTATTAAGCTGTGATTTTGAGATCCGGCACCTTGCGCGGCCGGGTTTTTGTCGTTAAATTGTTCAGCTTGCCGATTAAATAAGCACTTGAACTGAATTTCGAAAAAATCACTTTAAGGGGGGTTGCAGCTAAAAGGATTTCTCGTATAATGCGCCTCCCGTAACGACAGAGAATTACACGTTACGACAGCAACAAAAGCAGTACAGATTTGCGGGAATAGCTCAGTTGGTAGAGCACGACCTTGCCAAGGTCGGGGTCGCGAGTTCGAGTCTCGTTTCCCGCTCCAAAATTTGAAGGTGCTTCCACAGCACAGACTGCCCAAGCGGGAATAGCTCAGTTGGTAGAGCACGACCTTGCCAAGGTCGGGGTCGCGAGTTCGAGTCTCGTTTCCCGCTCCAAAATTTGAAAGTGCTTCTAAAGCACGGACCACCCAAGCGGGAATAGCTCAGTTGGTAGAGCACGACCTTGCCAAGGTCGGGGTCGCGAGTTCGAGTCTCGTTTCCCGCTCCAAATTCTTCTTCATCTATAAAATATCCACAGCGAAAAGACGCGCTGGGGACGTTTTCTATTGCATCTGAAATACTCTTGTAAACAGAGTTATCCACAGAATTCGCGCTTTACCCAAACCGTACAGAAAGTTAGCAGGGTGAATAATATCTTCCCAAGCCACTGTATTAATTGGATAAAATTTCATTTCAAAATGTTATTGAGATCACTTGACCTCTTCTCAAGTCCAGATGGCGCTTGAGTTTTTATTTTTATTCACAGGCTGTGAATATATCACGCATCCCGCGTAAGCCCTTTTTCAATCACCCTAACCAGCCGCTGTTTCTTAGGAAGCTGCACCTCGACCACGCAGGCATTTCGCTTCTCGATTTGCTGCGCAATCGCCCATTCTATGTGTTCATCAAGAAGTGGGTGCTCACCTCTACGGCTTTCGAGCGCCTGAATATTCGCTTCATCCCACGGGGCATTGCCCAGCGCGACGGCCACGTTTCGCAGCCAGCGCAGGTGGCCGATACGCCGAATAGCGGAACCTTCCGTCACCTTCAGGAACCAGGCTTCGGTCCAGGCGAACAGCTCAATAAGCTGTGGCGCATGCAGCGCCTTACGCGGGCTGAAGTCCTCTTCGTCCGTCAGCTGTGAATAGCGGTTCCACGGGCAAATCAGCTGGCAGTCGTCGCAGCCGTAGATCCGGTTGCCGATAAGCGGTCGGAACTCTTCCGGGATCGCCCCTTCAAGCTCTATCGTGAGATAGGAGATGCAGCGGCGGGCATCAACGGTGTAAGGCTCAACGATGGCGCCCGTCGGGCAGATGGTCATGCAGGCCACGCAGCGGCCACAGCCTTCCTCCACCGGGCCATCTACAGGCAGGGGTAAATCTATCAGCAGCTCACCGAGGAAGAAGAACGATCCGGCGTCGCGGCTCAGGATAAGTGAGTGCTTACCTGTCCAGCCAAGTCCGGCTTTTTCGGCGATCGGGCGCTCAAGAACAGGCGCGGAATCGACAAAGGGTCTAAAATTCAGCGAATCACAGTGCTGCTGAATGGTTTCCCCGAGTTTTTTTAAGCGGTTACGCAGAAGCTTATGGTAATCACGCCCCAGAGCGTACCGGCTGACGTAACCCAGGGAGGGATTTTTTAGCGTGCGCGCAAAGGCCGCGTTGGCAGGCAGGTAGTTCATGCGCACGCTGATGACGCGTAGTGTACCCGGTAAAAGTTCATGTGGACGGGCGCGCATCATGCCGTGACGCGCCATCCACTCCATTTCGCCGTGGTATTGTTTGTCCAGCCAGGCCTGCAGTTTTGGCTCGCTGGCAGAGAGGTCGGTATCGGTAATGCCTACCTTCTGGAAGCCAAGCTCAGCACCCCACTGTTTTATTTTTTGCGCTAATTCATTGAGATCGAGGGGCTGTGACATGACGGACCATACGGTGAAGAAAAACCCCGCAAGTATACCACATTCCATCTGGCATGCGGATGACCTCCGGCGCGCCGAAAAAGAGGCCGCAGACAGTCTCGGCATTACCCTTTATGAACTGATGCAGCGCGCGGGAGAGGCGGCGTTTAACGTTGCCCGCAGCGCGTACCCGCAGTCCACTCACTGGCTGATTTTGTGCGGGCACGGCAATAACGGCGGCGACGGCTACGTCGTTGCACGTCTTGCCGTTGCAGCCGGTCTCCGCGTTACCCTGCTGGCGCTGGAGAGTGATAAGCCCCTGCCGGAAGAGGCCTGCGCGGCGCGGGAGGCATGGCTGAACGCAGGCGGCGTGATTCATGCTCCTGATATCGTCTGGCCGGAAGATGTTGATCTGATTGTTGATGGTCTGCTGGGGACCGGGCTACGCAGCGCGCCTCGCGAAAACATTGCCGCGCTTATTGAACACGCTAACGGGTACTCTGCGCCGGTAGTCGCGTTGGATATTCCGTCGGGCCTGATCGCACAGACCGGCGCGACGCCTGGCGCCGTTATTCAGGCTGCGCACACCGTGACCTTTATCGCTCTGAAGCCGGGCCTGTTAACCGGAAAAGCGCGGGATGTGGTCGGCGTATTGCACCATAACGCGTTGGGGCTGGAGAGCTGGCTCGTTGGACAGGAAACGCTCCTGTCGCGCTTTGATTCCTCGCAGCTAAAAGAGTGGCTTCCGCCGCGCCGCCCAACGTCTCACAAGGGCGACAACGGCAGGCTGGTGATTATTGGTGGCGATCGCGGTACGGCAGGAGCGGTTCGCATGACCGGTGAGGCGGCACTTCGCAGCGGTGCCGGGTTAGTGCGAGTACTCACTCGCATTGAAAATATTGCGCCAATCATCACAGCCCGACCGGAACTGATGGTCCATGAGCTTACGCCCCAGACGCTGGAAGAAAGCCTCGAATGGGCGGATGTGGTGGTTATTGGTCCCGGGCTTGGGCAACAGACATGGGGTAAACAGGCCCTGCAAAAGGTCGAGAATTTTCGTAAACCGATGCTGTGGGATGCCGACGCGCTTAACCTTCTGGCAATAAATCCGGATAAGCGTCACAATCGCATTCTGACGCCACACCCCGGCGAAGCCGCACGCCTGCTTAACTGCAGCGTGGCAGAAATTGAAAGCGATCGCTTACTTTCTGCTCAGCGTCTGGTAAAACGTTACGGAGGTGTTGCCGTTTTGAAAGGGGCAGGCACCGTTGTCGCCAGTGACGAGACGCAGGGCATTATTGATGCCGGAAATGCGGGCATGGCGAGCGGCGGTATGGGCGATGTGCTTTCAGGCATCATCGGCGCATTGCTTGGACAGAAACTTCCCCTTTATGATGCAGCCTGTGCGGGCTGCGTGGCCCACGGCGCGGCAGCTGACAGGCTTGCTGCGCGGGAGGGGACACGCGGTATGCTGGCCACCGATCTCTTTTGCACGCTGCGGCGTGTTGTTAACCCGGATGTGATTGACGTAGAAAATGACTAATCGAGCGATTCCTTTACCTGATGAACAAGCCACTTTAGATCTCGGCAAGCGCGTGGCGCAGGCCTGTCAGGGGGCAACCGTCATTTATCTGTATGGCGATTTAGGTGCGGGTAAAACCACCTTCAGCCGGGGTTTTTTGCAGGCGTTAGGGCATAACGGGAACGTGAAAAGCCCTACCTACACGCTGGTCGAGCCGTACACCCTCGACAATCTTATGGTGTACCACTTTGATTTATACCGCCTTGCGGATCCTGAGGAGCTGGAATTTATGGGGATCCGTGATTATTTTGCCAACGACGCCATCTGCCTGGTGGAGTGGCCGCAACAAGGTGCGGGTGTGCTGCCTGACCCGGATGTCGAAATTCACTTAGATTACCAGGCTCAAGGGCGTGAGGCTCGCATCAGTGCGGTTTCCTCATCAGGGTGTTCCTTACTGGCGCGTCTCGCCGGTTAAGAGTAGGGATGACGGGATGATTAGTCGCGTTAAAGGTTGGGTGTTGGCTGCGACGGTGCTGCTGTGCGCGCAGGCCGGGGCGGCAAGCCTTTCGGATATTCAGGTGTCAAACGGCGAAAGCCAGGCGCGGATTACGTTCAGCTTTATGGGCGACCCTGAATACGCGTTTTCACAGCCAGACAGCCACAGCGTGGCGCTGGATATCAAACAGACAGGCGTGATCCAGGGATTACCGCTGCGGTTCAGCGGTAACAACCTGGTGAAAAGTATCCGCTCGGGTACCCCTCAGGACAGCCAGTCGCTGCGCCTGGTGGTCGATCTGACCGAAAAGGGCAAAACGAAGGCGGTGAAGCAGCAAAACGGGGCGAACTATACGGTGGTCTTCACCATCAATGCCGATGTTCCGCCGCCTCCGCAGCCACCGGTTGTCGCGAAACGCGTGGAAGAGCCGGTGTATACGCCTCGCCCATCGGAACCTGCGCGTAATCCGTTTAAATCGCAGAACGATCGCATCACCGCGGCAACCAGCAGTAACACGGTAACGCGTCCGGCGGTCAGCGCACGGCGTACGGTCAGCGGTGACAAAGTGATAATCGCCATTGATGCCGGGCACGGTGGACAGGATCCTGGAGCGATTGGCCCGGGCGGCACGCGAGAGAAAAATGTCACTATTGCGGTGGCCCGCAAGCTGCGGACGCTGTTAAACGATGATCCGATGTTTAAAGGCGTACTAACCCGCGACGGCGACTATTTTATCTCTGTGATGGGCCGCTCAGACGTGGCGCGTAAGCAAAACGCCAATTTCCTGGTCTCCATTCACGCGGATGCCGCGCCGAACCGTAACGCGACGGGCGCCTCGGTATGGGTTCTGTCGAACCGCCGGGCAAACAGCGAAATGGCCAACTGGCTGGAAGAGCATGAGAAACAGTCTGAACTGTTAGGCGGCGCGGGTGATGTGCTGGCAAACAGCCAGTCTGACCCATACCTCAGCCAGGCGGTGCTGGATTTACAGTTCGGTCATTCTCAGCGCGTCGGGTATGATGTCGCCACTAACGTATTGAACCAGTTGCAGGGCATCGGGGCATTGCATAAGCGCCGCCCTGAACATGCGAGCCTGGGCGTTCTGCGCTCGCCGGATATTCCGTCAATTCTGGTAGAGACGGGCTTTATCAGCAATAACAGTGAAGAGCGCCTGCTGGGCAGCGACAGCTATCAGCAGCAAATTGCCGAAGCGATTTATAACGGTTTACGTAAATATTTTGAGGCGCATCCTCTGCAGTCCGCGCCGCAGGGCGGAGTAGCCCAGACGGCCAGCGCCGCGCAGCCGGGTGGGTTGACCGCCACAAATTAAGGAGATTTCATGCCGATTCAGGTTCTGCCGCCGCAGCTCGCGAACCAAATCGCCGCCGGTGAGGTGGTGGAACGCCCTGCGTCGGTGGTGAAGGAGCTGGTTGAAAATAGCCTCGATGCGGGCGCCACCCGCATTGATATTGATATCGAACGCGGCGGCGCAAAGCTTATCCGCATTCGCGACAACGGCTGCGGCATCAAAAAAGAGGAGCTGGCGCTGGCGCTGGCGCGTCATGCCACCAGTAAAATTGCCTCTCTGGATGACCTGGAAGCGATTATCAGCCTCGGTTTTCGCGGCGAAGCGCTGGCCAGTATCAGCTCGGTTTCTCGTTTAACGCTGACCTCCCGCACCGCTGAACAGCAGGAAGCCTGGCAGGCCTACGCTGAAGGGCGGGATATGGACGTCACGGTCAAACCCGCGGCGCACCCTGTCGGTACTACGCTGGAAGTTCTGGACCTGTTCTACAATACTCCCGCCCGCCGCAAGTTTATGCGTACCGAAAAAACCGAGTTCGGCCATATCGACGAGATCATCCGCCGAATTGCGCTCGCCCGTTTCGACGTCACCATCAACCTCAGCCATAACGGCAAGGTGATGCGCCAGTACCGCGCGGTGGCTGAAGGTGGTCAGAAAGAGCGACGGTTAGGCGCTATCTGCGGGACGCCGTTCCTGGAGCAGGCGTTGGCTATCGAGTGGCAGCACGGCGATCTGGCTTTACGCGGCTGGGTGGCCGATCCGAACGCCAGTAGCGCGGCGTATTCTGAAATTCAGTATTGCTACGTGAATGGCCGCATGATGCGCGACCGCCTCATTAACCACGCCATTCGCCAGGCCTGCGAAGACAAGCTCGGGGCCGATCAGCAACCGGCCTTTGTGCTTTATCTGGAGATCGACCCGCATCAGGTGGATGTCAACGTCCATCCTGCCAAGCATGAAGTACGGTTCCATCAGTCGCGTCTGGTGCATGATTTTATCTACCAGGGCGTGCTGAGCGTGCTGCAACAGCAGCTTGAACCCACGCTGCCGCTGGAAAAAGAAGACTCCGCACCGCGCCCCATTCCGGAAAACCGTGTTGCTGCGGGCCGCAACCATTTTGCGGAGCCTGCCGTCGCGCGTGAACCAGACGCCCCGCGTTTTTCCTCTGCAGGAGCCGCGCCGCGTCCGACGGGCGTGAACTACCCGAACGCTCAGCCCGGCTATCAGAAGCAGCAGGGGGCGCTGTACCGTAAACTGCTGGAAACGCCCGCAGTCGAGCGCAAAGAGCACATTTCGGTGGCGACACCTTCCCTTGAAGGCCATAGCCAGAGTTTTGGCCGAGTGCTGACGATTATCGCACCGGATATGGCCCTGCTTGAGCGCGACGGCAAACTGCTGCTTCTGGCGCTTCCGGTTGCCGAACGCTGGCTCAAGCAGGCGCAACTGACGCCGGGGGAACATGCGGCCTGTGCGCAGCCGTTATTGATCCCGGTTCGCCTGAAAATATCCGCTGAAGAAACAAGGGTATTGCAGCGTGCAGAGGCCCAGCTGGCGCAAATGGGCATTGAAATTGTGCTCGAACCACAACATGTGACAATTCGCGCAGTGCCTTTACCCTTACGCCAACAAAATTTACAAAACTTGATTCCTGAACTGATAGGCTACCTGGCGCAGCAAACATCGTTGGAGGCTGCCAACACCGCGCAGTGGATCGCCCGTCATCTGGCCAGCGAACATTCACCGTGGAGTATGGCGCAGGCGATTACCGTGCTGGCGGAGGTGGAACGCCTCTGCCCACAGCTGGTGAAAGCGCCGCCGGGTGGGTTATTACAACCTGTTGATTTAAAAACGGCGATGACCGCCCTGAAACATGACTGACGTAAGCAAGGCGAGCCTGCCAAAGGCAATTTTTTTAATGGGCCCAACGGCCTCTGGCAAAACAGCGTTAGCCATTGAGTTACGTAAAGTTTTGCCTGTAGAGTTGATTAGCGTTGATTCCGCCCTCATCTATCGAGGGATGGACATCGGCACGGCGAAGCCCGGCGCAGACGAACTGCGTGCGGCACCGCACCGTTTGCTGGATATTCTCGACCCGGCAGAGGCTTACTCCGCAGCGGATTTCCGCCGGGATGCCTTAGCTGAGATGGCCGAGATAACGGCGGCGGGGCGTATACCGCTGTTGGTTGGCGGAACCATGCTCTACTTCAAGGCGCTGCTCGAAGGATTGTCACCCTTACCTTCTGCAGATCCTGAAATCAGAGCAAAGATTGAGCAGCAGGCGGCAGAGCAGGGGTGGGACGCATTGCATAAGCAACTGGCAGAGATTGACCCGGTTGCGGCGGCGCGAATCCATCCAAACGATCCGCAAAGGCTTTCCCGGGCACTGGAAGTTTTTTTCATTTCGGGTAAAACTTTAACGGAACTGACGCAAACGTCAGGAGACGCTCTGCCGTATCAGGTGCATCAGTTCGCCATCGCCCCGGCGAGCCGTGAACTGCTCCATCAACGAATTGAGCAGCGTTTTCATCAGATGTTGGCTTCAGATTTTGAAGCAGAAGTGCGGGCGCTATTTGCCCGTGGAGATTTGCATACGGATATGCCTTCCGTTCGTTGTGTGGGATACCGCCAGATGTGGTCGTATCTTGAAGGTGAGATTTCATACGATGAAATGGTTTATCGAGGTGTTTGCGCCACGAGACAGTTAGCGAAGCGCCAGATCACCTGGTTGCGCGGATGGGAGGGGGTTCACTGGTTAGACAGTGAAAAACCGCAACAGGCGTTAAACGATGTGATTGAGGTTGTTGGTGATATCGCCCACTGAATGTGTACAATTGAGACGTATCGTGCGCAATTTTTCAGAATCGCAAGGTTCTAAGTACAAAACAAGCATATAAGGAAAAGATAGAATGGCTAAGGGGCAATCTTTACAAGATCCGTTCCTGAACGCATTGCGTCGGGAACGTGTTCCAGTTTCTATTTATTTGGTGAATGGTATTAAGCTGCAAGGTCAGATTGAGTCTTTCGATCAGTTCGTGATCCTGTTGAAAAACACGGTCAGCCAGATGGTCTACAAGCACGCTATCTCTACTGTTGTTCCGTCCCGTCCGGTCTCTCATCACAGCAATAACGCTGGCGGCGGCACAGGCAGTAACTACCATCATGGCAGCAACGCGCAGGGTTCTTCTGCTCCTGCGCAGGACAGCGACGAGACCGAATAAGGTTTTAGCTGTTATCCACACGGGGAGCCAGGGATCCTGCGTTCCCCGCTGATCTTTTTAGAGAGGTTTACGCTTGTTTGACCGTTATGATGCCGGTGAGCAGGCGGTGCTGGTACACATCTATTTTTCGCAAGACAAAGATATGGAAGACCTCCAGGAGTTTGAATCTCTGGTCTCTTCCGCCGGTGTCGAAGCAATGCAGGTGATTACCGGTAGCCGTAAAGCGCCGCACCCAAAGTATTTTGTTGGTGAAGGTAAAGCAGTAGAAATTGCGGATGCCGTAAAAGCAACCGGCGCGTCAGTCGTGTTGTTTGATCATGCGCTGTCTCCAGCCCAGGAGCGCAACCTGGAAGCTCTCTGCGAGTGCCGTGTTATCGATCGCACGGGATTGATTTTAGATATTTTTGCTCAGCGTGCCCGTACCCACGAGGGGAAACTGCAGGTTGAGCTGGCGCAGTTGCGCCATCTGGCGACGCGTCTGGTGCGTGGCTGGACCCACCTTGAAAGACAAAAAGGCGGGATTGGTTTGCGCGGTCCGGGTGAAACCCAGCTCGAAACCGACCGCCGTTTGCTGCGTGGCCGTATTACCCAGATCCTCTCACGTCTGGAACGTGTCGAGAAACAGCGTGAACAGGGGCGTCGGGCGCGAACCAAAGCCGACATCCCCACGGTGTCGCTGGTGGGCTATACCAACGCCGGTAAATCCACCCTGTTTAACCAGATAACCGAGGCCCAGGTGTATGCCGCAGACCAGCTGTTTGCGACCCTGGACCCGACGCTGCGCCGCATTGACGTTGCTGACGTGGGTGAAACAGTGCTGGCGGATACCGTAGGGTTTATCCGCCATCTGCCGCACGATCTGGTGGCGGCGTTTAAGGCGACGTTGCAGGAGACGCGTCAGGCGACTCTGCTGCTGCACGTGATTGATGCGGCTGACGTACGCGTGCAGGAGAACATCGACGCGGTGAACGTGGTGCTGGAAGAAATTGACGCCCACGAAATTCCCACCCTGTTGGTGATGAATAAGATCGATATGCTGGAGGATTTCGAACCGCGTATCGACCGTGATGAAGAGAACAAACCGATTCGGGTCTGGCTTTCTGCTCAGGCCGGAATCGGTGTGCCACTGCTTTTCCAGGCTTTGACAGAACGTCTTTCCGGTGAGGTAGCTCAGCACACGCTGCGACTGCCGCCACAGGAAGGCAGGCTGCGCAGCCGGTTTTATCAGCTTCAGGCGATAGAAAAAGAGTGGATGGAGGATGACGGCAGCGTGGGGATGCAGGTGCGTATGCCGATCGTTGACTGGCGTCGCCTCTGTAAACAAGAACCTGCGCTGGCGGACTATATCGTCTGATCAGAAAGGGGAAGCCTGAAAAATTCGCCCTTGCATAACAAATATGGAGCATATACATGGCGTGGAATCAGCCCGGTAATAACGGACAAGACCGCGACCCGTGGGGAAGCAGCAATAATCAAGGCGGCAACTCTGGGGGAAATGGCAACAAAGGTGGTCGCGAGCAGGGGCCGCCGGATCTGGATGATATCTTCCGCAAGCTGAGCAAAAAGCTTGGTGGCCTTGGCGGAGGAAAAGGTTCTGGCTCGGGTGGCAGTTCCAGCCAGGGACCGCGCCCGCAATTAGGTGGCCGCCTGGTGGGCATCGTTGCTGCCGGGCTGGTGATCGTCTGGGCAGCCAGCGGGTTCTACACCATTAAAGAAGCAGAACGCGGCGTGGTCACCCGTTTCGGTAAGTTCAGCCACCTGGTTGAGCCGGGCCTGAACTGGAAACCGACCTTCATTGACGATGTGACTGCGGTAAACGTGGAGTCCGTCCGTGAACTGGCCGCCTCCGGCGTGATGCTGACCTCGGACGAAAACGTGGTGCGCGTTGAGATGAACGTGCAGTACCGCGTGACCGATCCTGAGCGTTATCTGTTTAGCGTGACCAGCGCCGATGACAGCCTGCGTCAGGCGACCGACAGCGCCCTGCGTGGTGTGATCGGCAAATACACCATGGACCGCATCCTGACCGAAGGTCGTACCGTTATTCGTAGCGATACCCAGCGCGAGCTGGAAGAGACGATTCGTCCGTACAACATGGGTATCACCCTGCTGGACGTCAACTTCCAGGCTGCACGTCCGCCGGAAGAGGTGAAGGCCGCGTTTGACGATGCGATTGCTGCCCGTGAAAACGAACAGCAGTACATCCGCGAAGCAGAAGCGTACACCAACGAAGTTCAGCCGCGTGCTAACGGTCAGGCGCAGCGTATTCTGGAAGAGGCGCGTGCGTATAAGACCCAGACCATCCTGGAAGCTCAGGGTGAAGTGGCTCGCTTCGCGCGCATCCTGCCGGAATACAAAGCCGCCCCGGAAATTACCCGTGAGCGTCTGTATATCGAGACTATGGAAAAAGTGCTGAGCCACACCCGCAAAGTGCTGGTTAACGACAGCAAAGGCGGAAACCTGATGGTTCTGCCGCTGGATCAGATGCTGAAAGGCGGTTCTGCACCGGCAGCGAAAGACACCAGCGGAGCGAACAACCTGCTGCGTCTGCCGCCAGCCTCATCAGGCAGCTCCAGCGCGAACACAACGCCTTCTTCGAACGATGGTGACATTATGGACCAACGCCGTGCTAACGCGCAGCGTAACGACTACCAGCGTCAGGGGGAATAAGGATGCGTAAGTCAGTTATTGCGATCATCGTCATCGTACTGGTCGTGCTGTATACCTCGATCTTTGTGGTGAAAGAGGGCGAGCGTGGGATCAAGTTCCAGTTCAGCAGCGTCGTGCGTGATGGCGACAAACGTCCGGTGATTTACGAGCCGGGCCTGCACTTCAAGGTGCCGTTCATTCAGTCTGTGAAAACGCTCGATGCGCGTATCCAGACCATGGATAACCAGGCTGACCGTTTCGTGACCAAAGAGAAGAAAGACCTGATCGTTGATTCCTACATCAAATGGCGTATCAGCGATTTCAGCCGCTACTTCCTGGCAACGGGCGGCGGTGACGTTTCTCAGGCAGAAGTGCTGCTGAAACGTAAGTTCTCTGACCGTCTGCGTTCTGAAATTGGTCGTCTTGATGTGAAAGACATCGTGACCGACTCCCGCGGTCGTCTGACCCTGGAAGTGCGCGATGCGCTGAACTCCGGTACAGCGGGCACCGAAGACGAAGTGGCGACGCCAGCAGCGGATGACGCGATTGCTAAAGCGGCCGAACGCGTTCAGGCTGAAACCAACGGTAAAGTGCCGGTGATCAACCCGAACAGTATGGCGGCGCTGGGTATCGAAGTGGTTGACGTGCGTATCAAGCAGATCAACCTGCCAGCGGAAGTGTCCGAGGCGATCTACAACCGTATGCGCGCCGAGCGTGAAGCGGTAGCCCGTCGTCACCGTTCACAGGGTCAGGAAGAGGCTGAAAAACTGCGTGCGGCAGCGGACTATGAAGTGACCAAGACGCTGGCGGAATCTGAACGTCAGGGCCGTATCCTGCGCGGTGAAGGCGATGCGGAAGCGGCGAAGCTGTTTGCCGATGCATTCAGCCAGGATCCAGACTTCTACGCCTTTATCCGTAGCCTGCGCGCTTACGAGAATAGCTTTAAGAGCAACCAGGATGTGATGGTGCTCAGCCCGGACAGCGATTTCTTCCGTTATATGAAGACGCCGACCAACGCAACGCGATAAACTCAGGCTCGTTTGAGTATTCAAACCACCGCTCCCAACGGAGCGGTGGTTTTCTTTTATAAGGGTGAAAAATGAATTCAACGATCTGGCTCGCGCTGGCCCTGGTTCTGGTGCTGGAAGGTCTCGGCCCGATGCTCTATCCGCGCGCGTGGCGTCGTATGATCGCGACCATGAGCCAGCTACCGGATAATATTTTGCGTCGTTTCGGCGGTGGTCTTGTGGTTGCCGGTATCGTTATCTACTACATGTTGAGGAAAACGATTAGCTGATCAAAAACTAGCCGCAATTGGCGTATTTTAAGGTCAAAAAGTGCTGTATATCTGAAAAAGCGATGGTAGAATCCATTTTTAAGCAAACGGTGATTTTGAAAAAAATGGGTAACAACGTCGTCGTACTGGGCACCCAATGGGGTGACGAAGGTAAAGGGAAGATTGTCGATCTTCTGACTGAACGGGCTAAATATGTTGTACGCTACCAGGGCGGTCACAACGCAGGCCATACTCTCGTAATCAACGGTGAAAAAACCGTCCTCCATCTTATTCCATCAGGCATTCTTCGCGAAAACGTCACCAGCATCATCGGTAACGGCGTTGTGCTGTCTCCTGCTGCGCTGATGAAAGAGATGAAAGGTCTGGAAGACCGTGGTATCCCTGTTCGTGAGCGTCTGCTGCTCTCCGAAGCCTGCCCGCTGATCCTGGACTATCACGTGGCGCTGGACGTGGCGCGTGAAAAAGCGCGTGGCGCGAAAGCGATCGGCACCACCGGTCGTGGTATCGGCCCGGCTTACGAAGATAAAGTTGCACGTCGCGGTCTGCGCGTCGGTGACCTCTTCGACAAAGCGACCTTCGCTGAAAAACTGAAAGAAGTGATGGAATATCACAACTTCCAGCTGGTGAACTTCTACAAAGCTGACGCTGTTGACTACCAGAAAGTGCTGGATGACGTCATGGCGATTGCAGACATTCTGACCGGTATGGTTGTTGATGTATCCGATCTGCTGGACCAGGCGCGCAAGCGTGGCGATTTCGTCATGTTCGAAGGTGCGCAGGGTACGCTGCTGGACATCGACCACGGTACCTATCCGTACGTTACTTCTTCTAACACCACCGCGGGTGGCGTGGCGACCGGCTCTGGCCTGGGTCCACGTTATGTGGATTACGTTCTGGGTATCATCAAAGCGTACTCTACTCGCGTAGGTGCGGGTCCATTCCCGACCGAACTGTTTGATGAAACCGGCGAGTTCCTGTGCAAGCAGGGTAACGAGTTTGGCGCGACCACCGGTCGTCGTCGTCGTACCGGCTGGCTGGATGCGGTTGCCGTGCGTCGCGCAGTGCAGATCAACTCCCTGTCTGGCTTCTGCCTGACCAAGCTGGACGTACTGGACGGCCTGAAAGAAGTGAAAATCTGCGTAGGCTACCGTATGCCAGATGGCCGCGAAGTGACCACCACTCCGCTGGCTGCTGACGACTGGGAAGGCATTGAGCCAATCTACGAAACTATGCCGGGCTGGTCTGAGACCACCTTTGGTGTGAAAGAGCGTAGCGGCCTGCCGCAGGCTGCGCTGGATTACATCAAGCGCATTGAAGAACTGACCGAAGTGCCGATCGATATTATTTCTACCGGCCCGGATCGTACTGAAACGATGATCCTGCGCGACCCGTTCGACGCATAATCTTCGTGACTGCTGGCCTGCGGGGAGACCCGTAGGCCGGATAAGCGTAGCGCCAACCGGCGACCGCTCCTGGATCTCCGCTTTTTCGCCCCGTCTGTCAAATAAATTAGCCGCTAACTATCTGGCTGGTTTATCATCATTAATGAATATCTCTGCGGTTTGACCGCGTTTTCCCTTTTTCCTGAGGTTGATGTGCAGTTAACAAGTTTCACCGATTACGGCTTACGCGCGCTGATTTACATGGCGTCGTTACCCGAAGGGAAGATGACCAGTATCTCTGAAGTCACAGAGGTATACGGTGTGTCCCGTAATCATATGGTCAAAATAATCAATCAACTTAGCCGTGCCGGATACGTTGCTGCCGTCCGCGGGAAGAATGGAGGGATCCGTCTTGGTAAACCGGCACAGAGTATTCGTATCGGGGATGTGGTACGCGAGCTGGAGCCCTTGTCTCTGGTTAACTGCAGCAGCGCGTTCTGCCACATTACGCCCGCTTGCCGCCTGAAACAGGCGCTTTCTAAGGCCGTGCAAAGTTTTCTCAAGGAACTGGATAACTATACGCTGGCCGATTTGGTTGAAGAGAATCAACCGCTTTATAAATTATTGCTGGTGGAATGAAGAAAATTTCCACCGGAGCTGACAACGGAGGAACCGACATGTCACAAGATCCTTTCCAGGAACGCGAAGCCGAAAAATACGCGAATCCTATCCCCAGCCGCGAGTTCATCATTGAACACTTAACAAAACGCGAAAAACCCGCCAATCGTGAAGAACTTGCCGTTGAATTAAATATTGAAGGTGAAGAGCAAATTGAAGCCCTTCGCCGCCGCCTGCGCGCGATGGAGCGTGACGGGCAACTGGTCTTTACCCGCCGCCAGTGCTACGCGCTGCCGGAACGCCTCGATCTGCTGAAAGGGACCGTCATTGGTCACCGCGATGGCTTTGGCTTCCTGCGCGTGGAAGGCCGTAAGGACGACCTTTACCTCTCATCCGAACAGATGAAAATGTGCATCCACGGCGACCAGATCCTGGCGCAGCCGCTGGGTGCAGACCGTAAAGGCCGCCGCGAAGCACGCGTGGTTCGCGTGCTGGTGCCAAAAACCAGCCAGATTGTGGGCCGCTACTTTACCGATGCGGGCGTAGGCTTCGTGGTGCCGGACGACAGCCGTTTGAGCTTCGATATTCTGATCCCACCTGAAGAGGTGATGGGCGCGCGTATGGGCTTTGTGGTGGTGGTTGAACTCACCCAACGTCCGACCCGTCGCACCAAAGCGGTCGGTAAAATCGTCGAAGTGCTGGGCGATAACATGGGCACCGGCATGGCCGTCGATATGGCGCTGCGTACCCATGAAATTCCGTACGTCTGGCCGAAAGCGGTCGAAGAGCAGATCGAAAACCTGCGCGAAGAAGTACCGGAAGAGTCCAAAGCGGGCCGTGTGGATCTCCGCAGTCTGCCGCTGGTCACCATTGATGGTGAAGACGCCCGCGACTTCGATGATGCCGTGTACTGCGAGAAAAAACGCGGCGGCGGCTGGCGTCTGTGGGTTGCTATCGCTGATGTAAGCTATTACGTTCGTCCGCACACGCCGCTGGATAACGAAGCGCGCAGCCGTGGTACGTCGGTCTACTTCCCGTCGCAGGTTGTACCGATGCTGCCGGAAGTGCTCTCCAACGGCCTGTGCTCCCTGAACCCGCAGGTTGACCGTCTCTGTATGGTATGTGAGATGACCATCTCCACCAAAGGGCGCTTAACGGGCTACAAATTCTACGAAGCGGTAATGAGCTCGCACGCGCGTCTGACCTATACCAAGGTCTGGCATATGCTGCAGGGCGACCAGGACCTTCGCGAGCAGTACGCGCCGCTGGTTAAACACATTGAAGAGCTGCATAACCTCTACAAAACGCTGGAGCAGGCGCGCGAAGAGCGCGGCGGGATCTCCTTTGAGAGCGAAGAAGCGAAGTTTATCTTCAACGCCGAGCGCCGCATTGAGCGTATCGAACAGACCCAGCGTAACGATGCGCACAAGCTGATCGAGGAGTGTATGATTCTGGCGAATATCTCGGCGGCACGCTTCGTTGAGAAAGCCAAAGAACCTGCGCTGTTCCGTATTCACGATAAGCCGACCACGGAAGCCATTTCGTCGTTCCGCTCCGTGCTGGCTGAGCTCGGCCTGGAGCTGCCGGGCGGTAACAAGCCTGAGCCACGCGATTACGCCGAACTGCTGGAATCCATCAGCGATCGTCCTGACGCGGAAATGCTGCAGACGATGCTGCTGCGCTCCATGAAGCAGGCGATTTACGATCCGGAAAACCGGGGGCACTTCGGCCTGGCGCTGCAGTCTTACGCGCACTTTACCTCGCCGATCCGTCGTTATCCTGACCTCTCTCTGCACCGTGCGATCAAGTATCTGCTGGCGCAGGAGCAGGGCCACAAAGGGAACACCACCGAAACCGGCGGCTATCACTACTCCATGGACGAAGTGCTGCAACTGGGTCAGCACTGTTCCATGACCGAGCGCCGTGCGGATGAAGCGACGCGCGACGTGGCGGACTGGCTGAAGTGTGACTTTATGCTGGATCAGGTGGGCAACGTCTTTAAGGGCGTGATTGCCAGCGTGACCGGCTTTGGTTTCTTCGTTCGTCTGGATGAGCTGTTTATCGACGGTCTGGTGCACGTCTCCAGCCTGGATAACGACTACTACCGCTTCGACCAGGTCGGCCAGCGTCTGATTGGCGAATCAGGCGGCCAGACCTACCGTCTGGGCGATCGCGTGGAAGTGAAGGTCGAAGCCGTGAATATGGACGACCGTAAAATCGACTTCAGCCTGATCTCCAGCGAGCGCGCGCCGCGTAATGTCGGTAAAACCGAGCGTGAAAGGGCGAAAAAAGGCGGAAACGGCAAAGCGAGCGGTAAACGTCGCCAGGCGGGCAAAAAGGTAAACTTCGAGCCGGACAGCGCCTTCCGCGGCGAGAAGAAACAGAAGCCAAAGGCGGCGAAGAAAGAGGCTCGCTCAGCGAAAAAGCCTTCCGCGAAGACGCAGAAAATCGCTGCCGCGACAAAAGCGAAGCGCGCAGCCAAGAAAAAGCAGGCGGAGTAATTCTCCCCTCACCCTGACCCTCTCCCCAACCGGGAGAGGGGAAATATTTATTACGAGAACCATCAATGAGTGAAATGATTTACGGCATCCACGCGGTGCAGGCCCTTCTCGAGCGCGCACCGGAGCGTTTTCAGGAAGTGTTTATTCTGAAAGGTCGTGAAGACAAACGTCTGATGCCGCTGATCCACGCGCTGGAAGCGCAGGGCGTGGTGATCCAGCTGGCGAACCGCCAGTTCCTGGATGAGAAAAGCGAAGGCGCGGTGCACCAGGGGATCATTGCCCGCGTGAAGCCGGGCCGTCAGTATCAGGAAAACGATCTGCCGGATCTGATTGCCGCGCTGGAAAACCCGTTCTTCCTGATTCTGGATGGCGTCACCGACCCACATAACCTCGGCGCGTGCCTGCGCAGCGCGGATGCGGCGGGCGTGCACGCGGTGATCGTACCGAAAGATCGCTCTGCCCAACTGAACGCGACGGCGAAGAAAGTGGCCTGCGGCGCGGCGGAAAACGTTCCGCTGATCCGCGTGACCAACCTGGCGCGCACCATGCGTCTGCTGCAGGAAGAGAATATCTGGATCGTCGGTACCGCGGGCGAAGCGGATCATACTCTGTATCAGAGCAAAATGACCGGCCGTCTGGCGCTGGTGATGGGGGCGGAAGGTGAAGGCATGCGTCGTCTGACGCGCGAGCACTGCGACGAGCTGATCAGCATCCCGATGGCGGGCAGCGTGTCGTCTCTGAACGTTTCCGTTGCAACGGGTATCTGCCTGTTTGAAGCGGTGCGCCAGCGCGGGTAGCCTGTTGTGCCGGGTGGCGGCTTCGCCTTACCCGGCCTACAAAAGCATGGTACCGTAGGCCCGGTAAGCGCAGCGCCACCGGGCAACAATCTCATTCCTCTAACGACCGTAAATGGTCATCCTTCCTGAGCGTCATCAGCGCGAAAATACTCACCACCGCCGTTGCCATCACGTAATAGGCCGGAATGTCCAGGTTGCCCGTCTGCTTTATCAGCCCGGTAATGATTAACCCCGCACAGCCCGAAAAAATCGCGTTCGATAACGAATAGGCCAGCCCCAGTCCCGTATAGCGCACGCGCGTCGGGAACATCTCAGACAGCATCGCCGGGCCCGGCCCCGCCAGCATGCCCACCAGACCGCCCGCAATCAGCACCACAATCGCTTTGACCGCCATCGTACTGGACTCCGCCTGCAAAATTTTCAGCAGCGGCAGGGCGAGGATCAGCAGGAGCACGGTGGCGATAATCATCACCGTTCGCCGCCCGATCCTGTCGCTCAGCATTCCCGACGGAATGATGGTGAGCGCAAACCCAATGTTAGAAATCACCGCTATCAGCAGCGCCTGATTAAACCCGGTGTGCAGCGCAGACTGCAGATAGGTCGGCATGATCACGAGGTAGGTATACCCCGCCGCGGACCAGACCATCACGCGGCCAATGCCCATCAGGATGGTTTTGAGCGTGGCGGAAGTACTGGCCTGAGCAATGACCGCTTTTTCCTTCTGCTGCACAAAGCTCGGCGTCTCTTCCATGCTCACCCGCAGCCACAGCGCGACCACGCCCATCGGCAGCGCCAGGAAGAAAGGAATGCGCCAGCCCCAGTCGTGCAGGGCTTCAGGCGTGAGGAGGGCAGAGAGCAGCGCGACAATACCTGCGCCTGCTAGCAGCCCGAGCGCCACGGTAAAGGACTGCCACGCGCCGTACAGACCGCGCTTGCCACGCGGGGCGAACTCCGTCATCAGTGAGACCGCACCGCCGTACTCGCCGCCCGCGAACAGACCCTGCAGGATGCGCAGCAGCGTAACGATCAGCGGTGCAGCAATGCCGATGCTGGCGTAGACGGGCACGATGCCGATGGCCGTGGTGGCGAGCGTCATTAGCACCAGCACAATAATCAGCGTCGGTTTTCGGCCTATCCTGTCACCAATGCGGCCAAATACCACCGCACCCAGCGGACGGAAGAAGAAGGCAATGGCAAACGAGGCCCAGGTGAGGATCAGACTGGTCAGTCCCGCCTCTCCTTCAAGCTGGAAGAAGTTCTTCGCAATCACGGTCGCCAGAAAACCGTAGACCGCAAACTCATACCACTCGATAAAGTTACCAATGGAGCCTGCAATTAATGCTCGCTTGTGCGCATCCTGTTGCATAACGATCCTCAAAAAGACGGGTTAAGAATAAATTATTCAACATAAGCTGAGTAATGAAATAGTTTATTCTTATGTTCTGTGAGCTATTTCACGAATGATATCAGCGGGATCGCCATCGTGTGACCTCACTCCCATGCAGCGTTCATACGGTCTGTCCATACTTACCTTCATTGCCACTGAAGGAGGGAGACAGCATGCACTGGCAGACCCATACCGTTTTTAATCAACCAGCCCCACTCTCTAACAGCAATCTTTTCCTCTCTGACTGCGCCCTGCGTGACGCGGTTGCGCGCGAGGGTGCCGAGTGGGATATGGAGCTTCTTGCCAGCATTGGACAGCAGTTAGGCACGGCGGAGTCGCTGGAGCTGGGCAGGCTGGCGAACGTGAATCCGCCGGAGCTATTACGCTACGACCCCACGGGAGAGCGGCTGGATGACGTCCGCTTTCATCCGGCATGGCACCTGCTGATGCAGGGGCTCTGCGCTAACCGGGTACATAATCTGGCATGGGAGGAAGAGGCACGAAAAGGTTCTTTCGTCGCCAGGGCCGCGCGCTTCGTGCTCCATGCTCAGGTAGAAGCGGGGACGTTATGCCCGGTGACCATGACCTTCGCCGCCACGCCGCTGTTGCAGCAGTCGCTGCCCAAACCGTTTCATGAATGGTTAACGCCGCTGATGAGCGACCGTTACGATCCCCATCTCGCGCCGGGTGGGCAAAAGCGCGGCCTGCTGATCGGCATGGGAATGACGGAAAAGCAGGGCGGCTCGGACGTGCTCAGCAACACCACCAGAGCGGAAAAATGCAGCGACGGCAGCTACCGTCTGGTGGGCCACAAGTGGTTTTTCTCCGTGCCGCAGAGCGATGCGCATCTGGTGCTGGCGCAGGCGAAAGGCGGTTTGTCCTGCTTCTTTGTCCCGCGTTTCTTACCCGACGGACAGCGCAACGCCGTACGGCTGGAACGTCTGAAAGACAAGCTCGGCAACCGTTCGAACGCCAGCAGCGAGGCGGAGTTCCTCGATGCCTCTGGCTGGCTGCTGGGTGAAGAGGGAGAAGGCGTGCGGCAAATCCTGAAGATGGGCGGGCTGACGCGCTTCGACTGCGCGCTGGGCAGCCACGGGCTAATGCGCCGGGCGCTTTCCGTGGCGCTGTACCACGCCCATCAGCGTCAGACCTTCGGCAAAAATCTTATCGATCAGCCGCTAATGCGTGAAGTGCTAAGCCGTATGGCGCTGGTGCTGGAGGGGCACACGGCGCTGCTGTTCCGTCTGGCCCGGGCGTGGGATAACCGCACCGACCCGCAGGAGGCCGCCTGGGCGCGGCTTTTTACCCCGGCCGCAAAATTCAGCGTGTGCAAAGGGGGCATTCCGTTCGTGGCGGAGGCGATGGAGGCACTCGGTGGCGTCGGGTACTGCGAGGAGAGTGAACTTCCACGCCTGTATCGTGAGATGCCGGTGAACAGCATCTGGGAAGGATCGGGCAATATCATGTGCCTGGACGTGCTGCGTGTGCTGGCGAAGCAGTCAGGTATCCACGACCTGCTTGCCGACGAGTTTGCTCAGGTCAAAGGACAGGACAGACACTTTGACCGCAGCTGGCGGCAGCTTCAGCAAAAGCTGCGTAAACCGCAGGAGGCGCAGGGGAGGGAGATAGCTCAGCAGCTCTTTTTGCTGGGGGCCGGCAGCCAGATGCTGCGGCACGCATCGCCGCCCGTGGCGCAGGCGTGGTGCCGCATGATGCTGGATACCCGTGGCGGTACGCTCATGAATGAGCAGGTGCAAAGCGATCTGCTGCTGCGCGCCACGGGCAGGGTTGGCTAGCGTTTAAGCTGGAACAGGCTGACCAGTTGGGTAAGGTGTGACCCTTTCTCGCGCAGCGTGCGTGCGGTTTGCTCGCTGCGTGAGATGCGATCGGCATTGATATGCGACGCTTCGCCAATGTGGGTCATGGCAAGATTGACCTGGCCGATCCCCGCGGACTGCTCGCGTGACGCGTGGTTAATCTCCGTGACCAGCTGGCTGATGTTGTCGATATGAACGATGATGGAATCCATCGCCAGACGCGTCTGTTCAGACAGCGCGTGGCCTTCGCCCACTTTTCGCAGGGTATCGCCAATCAGATGTTCAATCTCCTTCACCGCGTTGGCGCTTCGACCTGCCAGGGCGCGAACTTCCTGCGCGACCACAGCAAAACCTTTTCCATGCTCGCCTGCGCGTGCCGCTTCTACCGCCGCATTCAGCGCCAGAATATTAGTCTGGAACGCGATGGACTCGATCACGCGGGTGATGTCTTCGATACGTTTTGACGCTTCGCGAATGTCGTCCATGGTGGCAACCGCATGGGTCACCGTTTCACCACCCTGATGAACCGCGCGCGAGGTTTCACCTACCAGCTGCTGCGTTTGCTCCATGTTGGCGGCATTTTGCTGCACGGTCGCGGCCAGTTGCTCCATGCTGGCGGAGGTCTCTTCAACGCTGCTGGCCTGCTTGTTGATCTGCTCGGAGATGTCTCCGGTATCGGAGGCCAGCGCATTGGTGCCCAGATGGATCTCGCCCGCGGCCTCGCGGACCTGCAGGACAATTTTTTGTAGCCCATCACCGATACCGTTAATGGCTTCAACCAGCTGGCCAACCTCATCCTGGCGGGTCACGGGCAGGCTGGAGCGTAAATCGCCCGCGGCATACTGGCGGGCAAGGTCAATCACGTTACGCAGCGGACGGGTCAGCATCCGGCGAATAAGCACCACAAACAGGCCCGCGAAGAGGACAGACAACGCTACGCCGGCCAGCAGGAAACGGTCGCGCATAGCGTTAACGCTTGAGAGCAGGACTGATTTATCCACTTCACCGACGATGGTCCAGTTCCAGCCGGGCAGCGGCGTATAGGCCATTTTCAGCGTGCGACCGTCGTCGCTTACGCGTTCCAGCGTGCCTGAGGAATCGCTCAACAGCTGCTGTTGGGTGGCGCTATCCCACTTCGGCAGTTTTCCCTCTTCGCTGGCGTGGAACAGATACTGACCGCGCGTTTTGCCGTTGCTGCGGTCCAGCACGAAGAAGTGCCCGCTCTCGCCCAGGCGGCGGTTGAGGATTTTCTCGCGCATGACATTCCAGGAGTGAGTGATATCCACCCCAACGAAGATGATCCCGATAACCTGACCTTCACTGTTCTTCACGGGCTGGTACTGGGTTATGTAGCGCTTGCCAAACAGGAGCGCCAGGCCGCGGTACACCTCGCCTTTCGTGACGGAGGCAAACGCCGGGCTGCTCGTGTCCAGAACCGTTCCCATAGCGCGATCGCCATTCTCTTTGCGCAGGGAGGTGGCAACGCGAATGAAGTCGTTACCGCTGCGAACAAACAGCGTTGAGATCGCTCCCGTACGGCTCAGGAAATCATCAGAAAACGTTGTATTTTCATGGAGTTCAGCGTCGCCCCCTTTCAGCAGGGGAACGGCGAGCCCGTTTATGGTCCGGGTCTGCTGAGTATCGACGCTAAACGGCTGAGGCAGAAATGTCGTAAACAGTCTGGTGTAGCTTTCGACTTCTTCGCTCAGGCTGGTATTAAACATCTGCACCATGTCGACCATACCGGTGGACTGATTATGCAGATCTTCTACCGCGAGGGCTTCAAGCTGCTGGCTGGCTTTTTGGCTGAGCAGGAAAGTGAAAAGCAGAAACAGCGTGGCGACACTGACGCCCGTCAGCAGCGACAGCTTTGTTCCAAGGCCCGCACGGCGGAAAACATTGATCATAAATTGCTCATCATTGAAAAGGTATGGTTCTTCAACGGCAGAGCGGAGATTACGTTTACTGAATTAATGTAACAAAATGTTATTTTATTGTTTTAGAATGGTTTTAAATTAGATAAAAAATTTGCAAAAACGAAAAGCCACTAAAAATAAGTGGCTTTTATCAGGAAGGATTTATACGTAGAGAATGGCCTGTACCCGCCACTGGTCGATATGGTTATCTTCCTGCATCTGGATGATGCGATACCATGACGCGCCCTGTTCATCGGCCTTTAATGCCACGATACGTTCAACGTCTTGCGGGCTCCCCGGAATGTTATTGACGGAGATCTGGCCTATTTCATTCAGACCTGTTACGCAATCCGCACTGGCGAATTCTGCTGACTGCGCGGTGGTGCTCACCAGGCCTGCAGAGAGCAACAGAGAGGTCAAAGCAAGAGTTCGTTTCATCGTCAGCTCCATTTCACATATTTCCGGTATCCGCCGGGCAATCCTTCGCGAATAAACTCCCATTCCTTGTCGCTGGCATGGAGTTTATTGTGGACAGGAAAATGTCTATGGACGCAAAGCAGTGTAAATGTCGTTCAAAGGTAAACCATTATTTCCGGTACAAAATGGCTTGTGAATACCACTGTCCCGTTATGATGGTTTCGTCGATCATAATAATGACGTAATAATCTGCTTTGGCAGCGACTGCTTGTGCCTTTATTGCGTCTTCTGCGTCATCCGGCGAACCGCGAACGAGCGCGGAGACGGTGCCCATTCGCTGTAATCCTTCCGTCTGATTACGACGAATCTCCTGCGGATGATCGGCAACCGGGGGAGCGGGTTGCGGTGTACCCTGCAGTGCGCTACAGCCGCTGAGCAGAAACACCAGCAATAAAGCAGCAAACCTGTGCATAACCATATCTCGTTTCCTGTTAGCCATAGTGTAGTTGTCTGCGAATTTAGTTTTGGGGGAATGTTCCCGAAGTGTTATCTGGGACGTAATTTTCGAATGAAAATAGCGTCAAACCGTAATCCAGTTCTCAACATTATGAATCATTCATTCGTACAGGGTCGACAATGATTGAAATTGAAATACGCCATCTCGGCGACCATGAAATTTTACACGCTGTGCCGGCAGGGAAACGTGATAAATCGCTGCCTGTTGTGGTTTTTTATCATGGGTTTACCTCATCGAAACTGGTTTACAGTTATTTTGCAGTGGCGCTGGCTCAGGCGGGTTTTCGCGTGGTAATGCCGGATGCGCCTGACCACGGCGCGCGCTTTACGGGCAATGAGCGGGCGCGACTGGGGCAGTTCTGGCACATTCTGCACGGCAGCCTGACCGAGTTTGCCGGGTTGCGCGATGCGCTCTATGAGGCAGGGCTGGTGGCCGATAATCGGCTAGCGGTGGCCGGGGCGTCGATGGGCGGCATGACGGCGCTGGGAATTATGACGCATCATCCTGACGTGCGGTCTGTTGCCTGTCTGATGGGCTCGGGCTATTTTACCTCGCTGGCGAAGACGCTTTTCCCCCCTCAGGATTTAACGGAAATTACGCCGATGCTGGCAGAGTGGGAAGTGACCCGGGCATTGCCGCGCCTGGCCGATCGCCCGCTGCTGCTATGGCACGGTGATGCGGACGATGTTGTCCCGCCCGATGGAACCTTCCGCCTGCAGCAGGCGTTAAAGAATGAAGGACTGGACGCTAATCTGACCTGTTTGTGGGAATCAGGCGTCCGCCACCGCATCACGCCAGCGGCGCTGGACGCCACGGTGGCGTTTTTCCGCAAGCATCTTTAAACGCGCAGGACTTTCACTCCTTGATCTTCCAGCTTCTGGAGGATCTCGGGGTTCGCCCCTTTGCCGGTGATCACCATGTCGATCTGTTCTGCGCGGCTGAACAGCATGCCTGCGCGTTCACCGACTTTGCTGCTGTCGACCAGCACAACGAGCTTGCCCACCACGTTGAGCATGTTTTGTTCCGCCATCGCGGTCAGCATATCGGTTTTATACAGGCCGTCAGCGGTCAGGCCTTTGCCGCTGGTAAACATCCAGTGCCCGGCGTAGAGACTGTTTTCGCTGTCCTGCGGGCTGAGCGTGATGGACTGGCTTTTGTTGTACTGGCCGCCCATGATCACCACGCTTTCATGTTCCTGATCGATCAGGTAGTTAGCCAGCGGCAAATAGTTGGTAATGATTTGCACCGGCTTGCCGCACATTTCACGGCCCAGCAAAAACGCCGTGGAGCCGCAGTTGATAACGACGCTCTCACCGGGGTTCACCAGCTGCGACGCCGCTCTGGCAATCCGTACTTTTTCATCGTGATTCTGCGCCTGATGAATATTCATCGGCGACCAGCGTGGACGCTGCTGGCTGATGGCTTCTGCGCCGTTGCGGACTTTTTTCAACTTGCCGCTCTCATCCAGCTTGTTGATGTCTCGCCGCGCGGTGGCGGGGGAGATCCCTAAACGTTCGATCACTTTCTCGACGGTGATAAACCCTGTTTGCGCCAGGAGTTCCAGTAAAATTTGATGCCGTTGCGCTTCCGTCATGAGCTATTCCGATAAGAATTGATTTGAAAAGATGATATTTGAAATAGCGTGAAATTACTAAAATAAATATGAAATCGCCAGACACAGGGTCTGGCGATGTGGCCTCACAATCAGAGGAAGGATTTAAACGGGAGATCCGGCTCAATGGTGAAGCAATCATCGAAGCCGCGCGGGTAGTGATACTCGAGATTGTCTTTGTCCAGCGGCCAGGTGAACTTGCCGCCTACCTGCCAGATAAAGGGCTTGAAGCCGTACTTCAGGCGGTCTTTTTTCATCTCCCACAGCACGCGGATCTCTTGCGGATCGGCCTGGAAGTTTGACCAGATATCGTGGTGGAACGGGATCACTACTTTGGTGTTGAGCGCTTCCGCCATGCGCAGCATATCGGCGCTGGTCATTTTGTCCGTAATACCGCGCGGGTTTTCCCCGTACGAGCCCAGCGCCACGTCAATCTGATATTCGTTGCCGTGCTTCGCGTAATAGTTAGAGTAGTGGGAATCACCGCTGTGATACAGGGAGCCGCCCGGCGTCTTGAACAGGTAATTCACCGCACGTTCGTCCATGCCGTCTGGCAGTACCCCAGCAGCCTTCTGGTCGGCCGGCAGGGTAATCAGCGCGGTACGGTCAAAGGCATCCAGCGCGTGGATTTCAATGTCTTTAATTTTCACCACGTCGCCAGGCTTCATCACGATGCAGCGCTCTTTAGGCACGCCCCAGCCAATCCAGAGATCTACGCAGGTTTGCGGCCCGATAAACGGTACGTCGTCCGCGCAGTTTTGCATCACCGCTGCCGCCACGTTCACGTCGATATGGTCGTTGTGATCGTGAGTAGAAAGCACGGCATCGATCTGGCGAATGGCAAAAGGATCAAGCACAAACGGCGTGGTGCGCAGGTTCGGCTGGAGCTTTTCCACGCCGGCCATACGCTGCATCTGGTGGCCTTTTTTCATCAGCGGGTTACCGTGGCTCTGTTTGCCGGTGCCGCACCAGAAATCGACGCAGATATTGGCGCCGCCTTCAGATTTCAGCCAGATACCGGTGCAGCCCAGCCACCACATTGCAAACGTGCCAGGAGCAACCTGTTCCTGCTCGATCTCTTCGTTCAGCCAGCTACCCCACTCCGGAAAGGTGCTCAGAATCCATGATTCACGGGTAATGGTTTTCACTTTACTCATCGTTTTAACTCCTGGTTTAATCAAAAGTAATCACATGGTGATTCGTTATGATTTATGCTGGCACTATTTGACGTGCTTTGCAATGGTGAAAATGCGGAATTTTATCTGCGCGACTTCACGGACTCTCCACTCTTTACTTGTTAGACTATCCTGCATTAAACATTAATTTGATGAATTATAAGGATTAATTTATTTTTGTGATGCGGTAGTGAAAATCATTACTAACAGCATGGAAATAAATTGCGTGATGCGTCACAAATAATCAAATGCAATCTTGTGGTGATTATTTGTGATTAATAGAGTGATGGCACCAACCGCACAGGGATTGCCCCTCGTGTTCTCATTTCTGGAGAGAGTTATGGAGATCCTCTACAACGTCTTTACCGTTTTCTTTAATCAGGTAATGACCAACGCCCCGCTGTTGCTGGGTATCGTGACGTGCCTGGGGTACATCCTGCTGCGCAAAAGCGTCAGCGTGATTATTAAAGGCACCATCAAAACCATTATCGGCTTCATGCTGTTGCAGGCGGGGTCAGGCATTCTGACCAGCACGTTTAAGCCGGTCGTCGCCAAAATGTCGGAAGTGTATGGCATCAACGGCGCTATCTCTGATACCTACGCCTCAATGATGGCGACCATCGATCGCATGGGTGATGCCTATAGCTGGGTGGGGTATGCGGTGCTGCTCGCGCTGGCGCTGAACATCATTTACGTGCTCCTGCGCCGCATTACCGGCATTCGCACCATCATGCTCACCGGGCACATCATGTTCCAGCAGGCGGGGCTGATCGCGGTTTCTCTCTATATCTTCGGTTACTCCATGTGGACCACGATTATCTGCACCGCGGTGCTGGTCTCGCTCTACTGGGGTATCACCTCCAACATGATGTACAAGCCAACCCAGGAAGTGACTGACGGCTGTGGCTTCTCCATCGGCCACCAACAGCAGTTCGCCTCCTGGATTGCCTATAAAGTTGCGCCGTACCTGGGCAAAAAAGAGGAGAGTGTCGAAGACCTCAAACTGCCTGGCTGGTTGAATATCTTCCACGACAACATCGTCTCCACCGCGATTGTGATGACCATCTTCTTCGGCGCCATTCTGCTCTCTTTCGGCATTGACGTCGTGCAGGCGATGGCGGGTAAAACCCACTGGACGGTCTATATCCTGCAGACCGGTTTCTCCTTCGCGGTAGCGATTTTCATCATCACTCAGGGCGTGCGTATGTTCGTCGCCGAGCTGTCGGAGGCCTTTAACGGCATCTCTCAGCGCCTGATCCCTGGTGCGGTACTGGCGATTGACTGTGCGGCTATCTATAGCTTTGCGCCAAACGCCGTCGTCTGGGGCTTTATGTGGGGCACCATCGGCCAGCTGATTGCGGTGGGCATCCTGGTGGGCTGCGGCTCCTCAATCCTGATCATTCCTGGCTTTATCCCGATGTTCTTCTCCAACGCCACCATTGGTGTGTTTGCTAACCACTTCGGCGGCTGGCGCGCGGCGCTCAAGATCTGCCTGGTGATGGGCATGGTGGAAATCTTCGGTTGCGTGTGGGCGGTCAAGCTCACCGGTATGAGCGCCTGGATGGGCATGGCGGACTGGTCAATTCTGGCCCCACCGATGATGCAGGGCTTTGCCTCCGTCGGTCTGGCCTTTATGGCCGTCATCATCCTGATTGCTCTGGCTTATATGTTCTTCGCTGGCCGTTCGCTGCGAGCTGAAGAAGATGCGGAAAAACAAACAGCAGAAGTGTCTGCTCATTAAGGAGTTTCGATTATGACCGTACGTATCCTGGCTGTGTGTGGCAATGGGCAAGGTAGCTCCATGATCATGAAGATGAAAGTGGACCAGTTTTTGACCCAGTCAAACATCGACCACACGGTGAACAGCTGCGCAGTGGGTGAATACAAAAGTGAACTGAACGGCGCGGACATCATCATCGCTTCAACTCATATTGCCGGTGAGATTAGCGTGTCGGGCAACAAATATGTGGTAGGCGTGCGCAACATGCTCTCGCCTGCGGATTTCGGGCCAAAACTGCTGGAAGTGATCAAAGAACACTTCCCACAAGACGTGAAGTAAGGACGCCACATGAAACTACGTGATTCGCTGGCAGAGAATAACGCCATCCTTTTACAGGCCGACGCCAGCACCTGGCAGGAAGCGGTGAAGCTGAGTGTGGATCTGCTGGTTAAAGCGGACGTTGTCGAGCCGCGCTATTACCAGGCCATTCTGGATGGCGTGGCGCAGCACGGCCCCTATTTCGTGATTGCGCCGGGCCTGGCCATGCCGCACGGCCGCCCGGAAGAGGGCGTCAAGAAAACCGGTTTTGCGCTGGTGACCCTGAAAACGCCGCTGGTGTTCAACCACGAAGATAACGACCCGGTCGACATTCTCATCACCATGGCGGCCGTTGATGCCAACACCCACCAGGAGGTGGGCATCATGCAGATCGTCAATCTGTTTGATGACGAAGCCAATTTTGACCGTTTACGCGCCTGCCGCACCGCGCAGGAAGTGCTGGATTTAATTGATAACGCCACTGCGGCGGCCGTTTAAGAGGAATTGAACATGTCATTACCAATGTTGCAAGTTGCGCTGGATAACCAGACGCTGTCTCACGCTTACGAAACCACCCGCCTGATTGCGGAAGAGGTGGATATCATCGAAGTGGGGACCATTCTGTGCGTGGGCGAAGGCGTGCGCGCCGTTCGTGACCTGAAAGCGCTCTATCCGCACAAAATCGTGCTGGCGGATGCCAAGATTGCTGACGCAGGCAAAATCCTTTCCCGCATGTGCTTTGAAGCCAACGCCGACTGGGTCACCGTGATCTGCTGTGCGGATATCAACACCGCCAAAGGCGCGCTGGACGTGGCAAAAGAGTTTAACGGCGACGTGCAGATTGAACTGACCGGCTTCTGGACCTGGGAGCAGGCGCAGGAGTGGCGCGATGCGGGCATCCAGCAGGTGGTGTATCACCGCAGCCGCGATGCGCAAGCCGCAGGCGTGGCGTGGGGTGAAGCGGATATCAGCGCGATTAAGCGTCTGGCGGATATGGGCTTCAAAGTCACCGTCACCGGTGGCCTGGCGCTGGAAGATCTGCCGCTGTTCCAGGGCATCCCTATTCACGTCTTTATCGCTGGCCGCAGCATTCGCGACGCGGCATCTCCGGTGGAAGCGGCGCGTCAGTTCAAACGCTCAATCGCTCAGCTTTGGGGTTAAGGAGCGGGTATGTTGTCAAAACAGGTCCCGCTTGGCATCTATGAAAAGGCACTCCCTGCAGGGGAGTGCTGGCTGGAGCGGTTACGGCTGGCAAAACAGCTGGGTTTCGATTTTGTCGAAATGTCCGTGGATGAGACGGATGAGCGCCTTTCTCGCCTGGACTGGCGTCGCGAGCAGCGCCTGGCGCTGGTGAGCGCCATTGCCGAAACCGGCGTGCGCGTGCCGTCCATGTGTCTGAGCGCCCACCGCCGTTTTCCGCTCGGCAGTGAAGACGATGCCGTGCGCGCTGAAGGGCTGGAGATCATGCGCAAAGCCATTCGTTTTGCGCAGGATGTCGGCATCCGCGTGATCCAGCTGGCGGGTTACGACGTTTACTATCAGGAAGCCAACGACGAAACGCGCCGTCGTTTCCGTGACGGCCTGAAAGAGAGCGTTGAGATGGCAAGCCGCGCGCAGGTCACGCTGGCGATGGAGATCATGGACTACCCGTTGATGAACTCCATCAGCAAGGCGCTGGGCTATGCACACTATCTGAATAACCCCTGGTTCCAGCTTTATCCGGATATCGGCAATCTGTCGGCCTGGGATAACGACGTGCAGATGGAGCTGCAGGCGGGCATCGGGCATATCGTGGCGGTGCACGTCAAAGATACCCGCCCTGGCGTGTTTAAAAACGTACCGTTCGGCACCGGGGTGGTGGATTTCGAACGGTGCTTCGAGACGCTCAAACAGACAGGGTATTGCGGGCCTTATCTGATTGAGATGTGGAGCGAAACGTCAGACGATCCGGCTGCGGAAGTGGCAAAAGCGCGGGACTGGGTGCGCGAGCGTATGGCGCGCGCGGGGTTACTGGAGGCTGAACATGCTTAAGCTGAAACAGCAGGTCTTTGAGGCCAATATGGATCTGCCGCGCTATGGCCTGGTAACGTTCACCTGGGGCAACGTGAGCGCCATCGACCGTGAACAAGGTCTGGTGGTGATCAAGCCGAGCGGCGTGGCGTATGAAACCATGAAAGCGGACGATATGGTGGTGGTCGACCTCGAAGGAAACGTCGTTGAGGGCAAATGGCGTCCTTCTTCTGATACGGCGACCCATCTGGCGCTGTACCAGCGTTATCCATCGCTGGGTGGCGTTGTGCATACCCACTCCACGCACGCCACCGCCTGGGCACAGGCGGGGCTGGCGATTCCGGCGCTGGGAACAACGCATGCGGACTACTTCTTTGGCGACATCCCCTGCACGCGCGCATTAACGCAGGCTGAAGTGGAAGGCGAATACGAGCTCAACACCGGGAAGGTCATCATCGAAACGTTGGGTGAAAGCGAACCGCTGCATACGCCGGGGATTGTGGTGTATCAGCACGGTCCGTTCTCCTGGGGAAAAGATGCCCACGACGCCGTTCATAATGCGGTTGTCATGGAGGAAGTGGCGCGCATGGCGTGGATTGCCCGCGGCATTAATCCACAGCTTCAGGGCATTGACGATTACCTGATGAACAAGCATTTCATGCGCAAGCACGGCCCGAATGCCTACTACGGGCAGAAGTGAATAAGTGCTCTGGAATACCGAAAACAGTTGTAACCGGTGGTATTCCGGAGCCATTCACAAAAAAAAGCCCCCGGACAGGGGGCAACGTCAACTATGGCTATGTTCTCGTTGTTGGCTTTCCTGGTGCTAGCGTTAAGGGTTACCGGTAGATATCTGCACTGGCGTGCATATTGCCGTTGCTGCCGGGCTCACGGGTTAACATCACGTGGTAATAGGTTGCGCCCTGGGCATCGGTCTCTTCATTTAGTGCCCGATCTGCTTCGCTTTCAGTGGCGAAATTATGATTGATATAGATTACGCCTAAGCTATGCACATCATCCATGTTTCTGGCCTGCCGGCCGTCTATTTTGATGGCTGCCATCGCATTTGCACTGAGCAAAAGCGCCGCCATTATGGCTACTGCGATTTTTTTCATGATATGCGCTCCACGACTGCGTGCTGTGTGAGGGGAATACTCCTTCTTTAATTCAGCTGATCTCTGATTAAAGTGTAATCATTCCTCCGGCGGGGATGCGTGACCATTTCTGATGCAGTTGTTCAAAAAAACAACGCTTCCTGATGCGATTAATTTTAAATCACCCACTTAGACCAGCTTTACGCTTTGTGCGAATTATTTGTGCAATCAGCTTGAGTTTCCTGGGGGGGGCAAGTATTATGACGCGTCAATTTTTCAGCCGACCTTTAACACGTTCCTTGCCTCCCCGGGCCTCGGCTGACCCAGACAGGAGGCTGAATAATCCGTAAGGAGCAATTCGATGCGTCATTACGAAATCGTTTTTATGGTCCATCCTGACCAGAGCGAACAGGTTCCGGGTATGATCGAGCGTTACTCTGCTGCCATCACTGGTGCAGAAGGTACGATCCACCGTCTGGAAGACTGGGGCCGCCGTCAGCTGGCTTACCCGATCAACAAACTGCACAAAGCACACTACGTTCTGATGAACGTTGAAGCGCCGCAGGAAGTGATCGATGAGCTGGAAACTACCTTCCGCTTCAACGATGCCGTTATCCGCAGCATGGTTATGCGTACCAAAAACGCAGTTACCGAAGCATCTCCGATGGTTAAAGCGAAAGACGAGCGCCGTGAGCGTCGCGATGATTTCGCAAACGAAACCGCAGATGATTCTGATGCTGGGGATTCTGAAGAGTAATTTCTGATGACCAACCGTCTGGCGTTGTCCGGCATCGTATGCAGGGCTCCCCTTCGAAAGGTCAGTCCATCAGGAATTCCGCATTGCCAGTTCGTGCTTGAGCATCGTTCTGTGCAAGAGGAAGCCGGGTTTCACCGGCAGGCGTGGTGCCAAATGCCCGTTATTATTAGCGGACACGAAAACCAGGCCATTACTCACAGTTTAACGGTCGGTAGCGCAGTAATCGTTCAGGGGTTCATCTCTTGCCACAAGGCAAAGAACGGCCTGAGCAAAATGGTTCTGCATGCCGAGCAGATTGATTTGATAGATACTGGAGACTAGCCATATGGCACGTTATTTCCGTCGTCGCAAGTTCTGCCGTTTCACCGCGGAAGGCGTTCAAGAGATCGACTATAAAGATATCGCAACGCTGAAAAACTACATCACCGAAAGCGGTAAGATTGTCCCAAGCCGTATCACCGGTACTCGTGCAAAATATCAGCGTCAGCTGGCTCGCGCTATCAAACGCGCTCGCTACCTGTCCCTGCTGCCGTACACTGATCGTCATCAGTAATCGGGCACGGTCCATTAATACGACTTTAAGAGGATAAGGTAATGCAAGTTATTCTGCTTGATAAAGTAGCAAACCTGGGCAGCCTGGGTGATCAGGTTAACGTTAAAGCGGGCTACGCTCGTAACTTCCTGGTTCCACAGGGTAAAGCTGTTCCAGCTACTAAGAAAAACGTAGAGTTTTTCGAAGCACGTCGCGCTGAACTGGAAGCCAAACTGGCTGACGTTCTGGCGGCTGCTAACGCTCGCGCTGAAGCAATCAACGCACTGGGCACTGTTACCATCGCTTCCAAAGCTGGCGACGAAGGTAAACTGTTCGGTTCCATCGGTACCCGCGATATCGCTGATGCAGTTACTGCAGCAGGCGTTAAAGTGGCTAAGAGCGAAGTTCGCATGCCGAACGGCGTTCTGCGTACCACTGGTGAGCACGAAGTTGACTTCCAGGTTCACAGCGAAGTGTTCGCTAAACTGGTTGTTAACGTTGTAGCTGAGTAATTTTTTACTCTGCTCGCGTCGAAGCGCCGGCCTTGTGCCGGCGTTTTGCTATTTAAAGCTACCGGAAATTCTCTTTTTATCTCGTATGGTAGCTATTCCTGACGCATTCTCTGATAATAAATTGAAACGCAATTTTATTTATGAGATTTGTCATGGATACCGCTCTGCCCACGCCCGTCTTTGCCCGTCGACATGTGGCCTACGCCTGCGCCACGCTCTGCTGCCTGCTTTGGGGGAGCTCGTACCCGGCCATTAAAAATGGCTACGAACTCTTTCAGATCGCGACCGATGATATTCCCTCCAAAGTCGTTTTTGCCGGATACCGTTTTCTGTTTGCCGGTGCCTTGCTGCTGCTGTTTGCGCTGGCCCAGCGCAAACCGATTGGCAGGCTCACGCCCGCGCAGTTTGGCCAGCTCACGATCCTCGGGCTGACCCAGACCACCATTCAGTACACTTTCTTCTATATAGGACTGGCCTACACGACGGGGGTAAACGGCTCAATCATGAACGCCACCGGGACTTTCTTCAGCGTACTGCTGGCGCACTTTATCTACCACAATGACAAACTCAGCTATAACAAAACGCTGGGCTGTATTCTTGGGTTTGCCGGGGTGATGCTGGTGAATTTTCACAGTGGGTTGAGCGATTTCCAGTTTATCTGGAAAGGCGACGGCTTTGTGGTGCTGGCGGCTTTTATTCTCTCTGCCGCCACGCTTTACGGGAAACGTATTTCCCAGACCGTCGACCCAACGGTGATGACCGGCTGGCAGCTGGCGATAGGCGGGACTGCGCTGGTTGCGGGAGGTTATGCCACGGGCGGAACGCTGGAAGTGCACAGCATGAAGGCCGTTGCGGTGCTGGGGTATCTGACGCTGCTCTCATCGGTGGCGTTCGCCCTGTGGAGCGCGCTGCTGAAAGTGAACCGGGTAAGCATGATTGCTCCGTTCAACTTTGTCATTCCTGTTGCAGGGACGGTGCTTTCCGCCATTTTCCTCGGCGAAAACATTCTGGATATCAAATACGCGATTGCGCTGGTGCTGGTCTGCTCGGGGATCTGGTGGGTGAATAAACGGAGTGCCTGAGAACAAAAGTGCCGGGTGGCGGCTTCGCCTTACCCGGCATACGCCATTAACGTGCTCTGATGAAACTGCCGTCCGGCTGGCGGGTAAACAGCACCTGCTGCCCATTTCCGGTATCAATGGTCAGCCCGGTGACCACCCCGCTGGCGTTCTGGCGAATCTGCACCATCTGGCCGTTCTGTAAGTTACTCAGCGGTTTACCTGCGCCTTCCACTTTTGCCATGGCATACACGTCGGTCGGCGGCAGGTTGTGGTCGCGGAAAAGCTGTGCCAGGGTTTTGCCCGGCTCCACGCGATAGGAACGCCACTGCTGCTCGATGCCGGTCGGCTGCTGGGTTTGCGGCTCAGACGGCGCTGCGGCCTGCTCCTGTTCATCCTGAACGGGTTCGGGTTCAACAGGCGCGACCTGACCCGGATCGTTAGACGGGGTTACCAGCTGCGTCTGCATCGGCTGCGCGTCAGGCTGCGGCCGCGTTTGCGACTGAAGATCCAGCTGCGCATTGCGGGTGACCGGCGCGGTATCAACATCATCACCGCCGGAAGGAAGCAGGAAGCCCACGATCACCATCAGCGCACCAATGATGATCCCCCTGCGGTGCAGAGGAGGCAGCGGGTCCATAATGCGAAAATTGTCCGGCGCCTGCCAGATTTTCGCCAGGGTAGGTTTCAGTTCAAATCGCCCGGGCATGGCTCTCCTCCTGCTCCGCGTCTTTTATATCCTGTGCTTCGAAGTATAGTTCGCTAACTGCCTGAACGACGTAGCAAACCGGACATCCGTGACATCAGTTCGGGATTAATCCTGGTTGTCTCTATTGTTTCTGTTTCGTCGCGGTTTGTCACCTTAACTTCAGACAAAGTTTTACCCATAAGGGCATGGCTGATATGCTGCCCGCTACTTTAAATGTGATGGAAGGAAAACCCATGACCACCCCGACTTTTGACACTATCGAAGCGCAGGCAAGTTACGGTATCGGCTTGCAGGTAGGACAGCAGCTGAGCGAATCCGGCCTGGAAGGTCTGTTACCTGAAGCGCTGGTGGCGGGTATCGCTGATGCGCTGGAAGGCAAACAGCCTGCCGTTCCGGTTGACGTTGTGCATCGTGCGCTGCGTGAAATCCACGAACGTGCTGACGCCGTGCGTCGCGCGCGCTTCGAAGAGATGGCAGCCGAAGGCGTGAAATATCTGGAAGAGAACCGCGAGCGCGAAGGCGTGAACAGCACCGAATCCGGCCTGCAGTTCCGCGTGATCAACCAGGGCGACGGCGCTATCCCGGCGCGTACCGACCACGTTCGCGTGCACTATACCGGTAAGCTGATCGACGGTACCGTGTTCGACAGCTCCGTGGCGCGCGGCGAACCGGCTGAGTTCCCGGTCAACGGCGTTATCGCGGGCTGGATCGAAGCCCTGACCCTGATGCCAGTGGGTTCCAAATGGGAACTGACCATCCCGCACAACCTGGCTTACGGCGAGCGTGGCGCTGGCGCGTCCATCCCGCCATTCAGCACCCTGGTCTTTGAAGTCGAGCTGCTGGAAATCCTGTAATCGACTTTTCTTATTTCCTCTCTCCGCCCGGGGAGAGGAAAATAGTGATAAAACCCATAGTTACGACGGAATCAACATTTTATCTTGCAAACGAAACTGTTGCGTGTATTTTTGTGAGCTGTTTCGCGCTGTATGAGTGATATGACACTCACTTTCAACATATTATTAACATAATATCTAAATCATAGTATTCATCCCGCCGATTCTTACCTAATATCGATAAACCCTTACGAAGGGACCGTCATTTATTTGACGTTTTTAAAGGCCAGAAGAGCCTTAACAACACAGACAGGCATAAACAGGAAAAATTACATGGTAGATCAGGTCAAAGTCGCCGCTGCAGAAGAGGCGACGTCTGAACAGTCGCTACGGCGCAATCTCACAAACCGTCATATACAGCTTATCGCTATCGGTGGTGCCATCGGCACCGGGCTGTTTATGGGGTCGGGCAAAACCATCAGTCTTGCCGGGCCGTCGATCATCTTCGTTTATATGATCATCGGTTTTATGCTCTTCTTCGTGATGCGCGCAATGGGTGAATTGCTGCTCTCGAACCTCGAATACAAATCCTTCAGCGACTTCGCGTCGGACCTGCTCGGCCCGTGGGCGGGCTACTTTACCGGCTGGACCTACTGGTTCTGCTGGGTGGTCACCGGCATGGCGGACGTCGTGGCGATTACCGCTTATGCGCAGTTCTGGTTCCCGGGGCTGTCGGACTGGGTCGCCTCGCTGGCGGTGATTATTCTGCTGCTGAGCCTCAACCTCGCCACCGTGAAAATGTTCGGTGAGATGGAGTTCTGGTTCGCGATGATCAAGATTGTCGCTATCGTGGGGCTGATTGTGGTGGGCCTGGTGATGGTCCTGACGCACTTCCAGTCGCCAACGGGCGTTCAGGCGTCCTTCACCCATCTGTGGAATGACGGCGGCTGGTTCCCGAAAGGCATCAGCGGCTTCTTTGCGGGCTTCCAGATTGCGGTGTTTGCGTTTGTGGGGATTGAGCTTGTCGGAACGACCGCTGCGGAAACCAAAGATCCGGAGAAGTCCCTGCCGCGCGCCATCAACTCCATACCGGTGCGTATCATCATGTTCTACGTCTTCGCGCTGATCATCATCATGTCCGTGACGCCGTGGAGCTCCGTGGTGCCCAGCAAGAGCCCGTTCGTTGAGCTGTTCGTGCTGGTAGGGCTGCCTGCTGCGGCGAGCCTGATTAACTTCGTGGTGCTGACCTCTGCGGCCTCTTCCGCGAACAGCGGCGTGTTCTCAACCAGCCGTATGCTGTTTGGTCTGGCGCAGGAGGGCGTGGCGCCGAGCGCCTTTGCGAAACTCTCTAAACGTGCGGTACCGGCGAAAGGGCTGACCTTCTCCTGCATGTGCCTGCTGGGTGGTGTGGTGATGCTCTACGTGAACCCAAGCGTAATTGGCGCGTTTACCATGATCACCACCGTGTCGGCGATCCTGTTCATGTTCGTCTGGACCATTATCCTGTGCTCGTACCTGGTGTACCGCAAACAGCGTCCGCACCTGCATGAGAAGTCGATCTACAAGATGCCGTTGGGCAAGCTGATGTGCTGGGTGTGCATGGCGTTCTTCGTGTTCGTGCTGGTGCTGCTGACGCTCGAAGATGACACCCGTCAGGCGCTGATCGTCACGCCGCTGTGGTTTATCGCGCTGGGGCTGGGCTGGCTGTTTATCGGTAAGAAACGTATGGCAGGCATGCGTTAAGCATGCTGCCGGGTGGCGCTGACGCTTACCCGGCCTATGTTCGAGGACGTTGTAGGCCCGGTAAGCGCTAGCGCCACCGGGCTTTTTTATTCCCCCGACAATGCCCGCGGGAACAGCACGTTATTCTCAAGACTGATGTGCTCCATCAGGTCGTCAATCATCTCGTTAATGCCGTTGTACATCGCTTTCCAGGTGGTGCACGCTTCCGGCGGCGGCGTGACGTTGTTAGTGGTGTGTTTGATCACATCCAGCAGTTCGCCCGCGTCATCGTGCTCGCTTTCCATTACGCTGATAGGCCCCATCGCCTGGCTTCCCATTCCCTGTTTAATCATCGGGAAGAGGATCTGCTCTTCTTTCATCATGTGGCTGGAAAGCTCTTCATGCAGCATGGTCAGGTATTTTGCCAGACCGCGCGGCACGGAAGGCTTGTCGGCATGTACGCGCTCAACTTTCGTTGCCTGCAGGATCAGCTCAGGCAGCTGTTCACGGTGGCGGTCGTGGTAACGCACGATGATATGGTCGATGATTTCCGTGAGCGGGGCGGTGCGCCAGTCTTTTTCAACAGGCTGTTCAGCCAGCAGCGCCAGCTCCGCTTCGATAGCCTCCACGTCCAGTTCCTTGCGCGAGGCCGCTCGCGCCAGCGTTTGCTTACCGCCGCAGCAGTAATCCATATCGTATTTACGGAACAGCGCGGAAGCGCGAGGGATGGAGAGCGCCAGCTCGCCGAGGGGTTGGTCGCGAAAGGCCATAGCAGTTACCTCGTCATTAAAAATATAAGATGCATATTAAATGCATCTTTAAGGCGGCGCTATAACCCTTTAGAGGGAAGGGGGAAAGTGCGACACGGATCACAAAAAAATGTCCCGTTTAACTCCCTGAATGGATTTAGGAAAGTGGTTTAGAAAGTTTTTAAAGGTGGAGAAACAGTAAACAACCCGCCGCGCGTGCCGATAGATACACGTCAGACAAACCTGCATATAACAAAGGCAACGTATGTTTAAACGTATTAAAGTCATTACTCTTCTTATTTCGGTGCTGCTTGTGCTCGGCATCATGCAAGTGATTTCCGCGGGTATCTTTATCAACGCGCTGAATAACGATAAAGACAACTTCACCGTGTCGCAGCTTTCCAGCCAGAACGTGGCGGAATTTACCGACGCCTGGATCAGCCTGAACCAGGCGCGCGTCACGCTAAACCGCGGGATGCTGCGTCTGCAAAGCAGCATGGCCTCTCAGATTAACGGCGGACAGCTGAACGAGCTGGTTAACACCGCGAAAAATCTGCTGGCCAATGCGCAGGTCCATTACGACAAATACTACGCCCTGCCGAATACCCCGGGTCTGGATGAGAACCTGGCCGATCGGCTGGAAGAGCAGTACCGCATCTACTCCGCCACGTTGACGCAAATGAACGTTCTGCTGGGCCAGGGCAACCTGGAAGATATGTTCAAGCAGAATGCCGAACAGAAGCAGACGGCAATGCAAAAGGTCTATCGCGAGTGGCGCGAGGCGCAGGCTGCGCTCACCAGTAAAGGCATTCAGGATAACGAAAGCGACTACAAGCGCATCCTGTGGATCCTTTCTGCCGTCATGATCCTCGTCATTGCGGTGATTATCTCCAGCTGGATCGCCATGCGCCGGGTGCTGCTGCTGCCGCTGGAAGAGGTGATCAACCATATCCGCGCCATCGCGGCAGGGGATTTAACCCAGCCGATTCAGGCTGAAGGCAAAAACGAAATGGCTATCCTGGCGCGCAACGTGCAGGAGATGCAAACCTCGCTGGCGAACACTGTGGGCGTGGTGCGTGAAGGCGCAGACACCATCTATACCGGTGCGGGTGAAATCTCGGCGGGCAGCAACGACCTCTCTTCCCGTACCGAGCAGCAGGCCGCGTCTCTGGAAGAGACGGCAGCCAGCATGGAACAGCTGACCGCCACCGTGAAGCAGAACGCGGATAACGCGCGTCAGGCGTCTCGTCTGGCGCTGGATGCCTCCTCAACCGCGAAGAAGGGCGGTAACGTGGTGGAAGGGGTGGTGCGCACCATGGACGAGATCGCCACCAGCTCCAGCAAAATCGCGCAAATTACTAACGTTATCGACGGCATTGCCTTCCAGACCAACATTCTGGCGCTGAACGCGGCGGTGGAAGCGGCGCGCGCGGGCGAGCAGGGCCGTGGCTTTGCGGTGGTTGCAGGAGAAGTACGCACGCTTGCCCAGCGCAGCGCCCAGGCGGCGAAAGAGATTAAGGCGCTGATCGATGATTCCGGCGAGCGCGTGAACGCGGGCTCGCAGCTGGTGAACGAAGCGGGCGCGACGATGGCGGAAATCGTTAACGCGGTTACCCGCGTGACCGACATCATGGGCGAAATTGCCTCTGCCTCTGACGAGCAGAGCCGCGGTATCGACCAGGTGGGCCAGGCGGTAGCCGAGATGGACCGCGTGACCCAGCAGAACGCCTCGCTGGTGGAGGAGTCTGCGGCGGCAGCGGCGGCGCTGGAAGATCAGGCCGCACGCCTGAACGAAGCGGTAGCAGTGTTCAAAATAACGCGTAATCAGGCGGTCAAAGCGGCACCGGTGAAAACCTATGTGCCAAAAGCGCAGCCAGCAGCGACGGCGCCTGAAGCGAACTGGGAAACGTTTTAACATCATGCCGGGTAAGGCGTAGCCGCCACCCGGCAAAATCACACCTCCGAAGCCGGAACGACCCTCGGTTTTTCCGGCTTCGCTCTTACCGCCATCACCACTCCCACCACCAGCAGCGCGATCCCGCAGGCCGTTAACAGCGGCGGCACGCTCTGGCGCATCAGGAAGGTGTACAGCAGCCCGGCCAGGGTTTCGAACACAATCAGCGGCCCTAAGATCACCGTCGGCAGCTTCTGGCTGGCAATGTTCCAGCACAGCGCGCCCACCCAGGAGCACAGCACCGCAATCGCAACCATTAAACCAATAAAGACCCAGGGTCTTGGCCCGAAGGGCTGCGCAAATTCCGGCTGCTGATGACCCAGCCAGAGGCATGCGCCGGCATACCCCACTAACGAGACGGGGAGCGTGACCAGCGCCTGCGCCGTTGCCCACATCATCGGGTGTTTGTCCGGGTTCTCCCGCAGCCAGCGCGCATTGCGCAGGGCGTACCAGGCCCAGCACGCGACCGAGATGAACGCTAAAACGATCCCCGAACCGTAACGCCATAAGCTGAAGTCTGCCAGGCCGTGGCGCAGCTCGGCGATATTGACGCACACCAGCCCCACGGCGGTGCAGGCCAGGGCGGGTATCATTTTCGACCACGCCAGCTTGCCGTCCCGATGGCTATAAAGCAGATTCGCGAAGATGGGGATGACCACCGGCAGCGTGCCGATAATCATGGTCGACACCGGCGCTCCGGTTCGCTGAATGGCGCTTGCCAGGCAGACGTAATAGATGAGATTGCCCATCATGGTCAGCCCCAGCGCGGTGCCCCAGTCCTGACGGCTGAGCTGTCGCAAGCGCGTACGCCCCAGCCATGCCAGAGGAAGGGCAATCAGCCCGAGCGCCAGATAACGTCCGGTAGACTGCAATATCGCCGGGTATTCCGGCACGATCAGAGGGCCGACAAAGATCAGCCCCCACATCAGACCTGCAAGCAGGGCATACAACACGCCGCTAATCATTTTTCCATCCACATTGATTTACTCTGCACTCAGTCTAGAAGGGGGAAACGCGCGCGTATTGTATGAGATTGCGCATTAGCGCCGGGTGACCTGTTTCTGGTAGCGCACGGGCGTAATGCCGTAGCGGCGGGTGAAGGCGCGGGTTAAATGCGACTGGTCGGTCAGCCCCGTTGCGGCGGCGACTTCGGCGGCGGGCATACCGTGGGTGAGAAACGCCTTGGCGCGCCACAGGCGGATGGCCATCAACATCTGGTGCGGCGTAACGTGAAAATGGGCTTTGAACTGTCGCTGGAAATGGTACGGGCTGAGCGAGACAACGTTCGCCAGTTCGTCCAGCGTCAGGGCGTGCATATAGTTGTCGTGCAAATACTCGCGCACGCGCTCGAACCGGTGTGCGCCTTCCTGAACCTTCGGCGCGTGATGGGCTAGCGGCTGAAAGGTCTCGATCAGATCCAGCAATAAGCCTTTTTGCGCCAGCGGATCGTCCGTATGCCACAGGCCGTAAATTAGCCTGCCGATCTGCTGAGAGCGCTGCGGGTCGTAACGGGTTACGTCGCTGAACCACCAGTGGCGCAGGCCGGTTACCTCTTCCAGAAGATCGGGTTCGATGTAGACCATCCGGTAGCGCCAGCCGTCTTCGGTCGCGGACTCCCCGGTATGGATCTCGTCCGGGTTCATGGTAACAACGGATTTTTCAGGTGCGAGATGCTGGGTGCCGCGATAGCGAAAGCGTTCGGCGCCGGTTTCGATGGTGCCGATGCCGAAGGCTTCATGGGTGTGGGGCTCAAAGGCGTAGTCCGAGATATGCGCGTGATAGAGTTCAAGGCCCGGCAGCTGCGCCAGATGGCGAAAGCGCGCGCTGTCTCTCTCGTCAGTAAACTGTTCCGGTACGCCTTGCACGATGAGCCTCCTCATGGGTCATCACTACATTATCAGAGATGACCCGAGGGGATGCCACAAAAAATAACCAATCCGTAACAATTACAGAATGGCTTTGACGCTCTCCGCCAGCGGTGTAGTCGGGCGGCCAATCAGCTTGCTCAGGGTACGGCTGTCGTCAAACAGGCCGCCTTTGGACGCGCCCACGTCGGAGTCCGCCAGCATATCCGCCAGCCCAGCGGGTAAACCCACGCTCTTCAATGCGGCTGCAAAGTCCGCTTCGCTCAGGTTTTGATACGCCACAGGTTTACCGCTCTGCTTGCTCAGTTCCGCCGCCAGCTCGCTCAATGTCCAGCCGTGGTCGCCTGCCAGTTCGTATACCTTGCCCGCATGACCCTCTTCAGCGATCACTTTGGCTGCCGCCGCGGCATAGTCTGCGCGGGTGGCGGAGGCAATTTTTCCTTCGCCTGCGGCACCAATGAATACGCCGTGTTCCAGCGCAGGCGGCGCGCTCGCCAGGTAGTTTTCGGTGTACCAGCCGTTGCGCAGCAGGGCGTATGGCACGCCAGATTCTGCCAGCGCTTTCTCGGTTTCGACATGTTCAACGTGCAGACCCAGCGGTGATTTATCCGCGTGCAGCAGGCTGGTGTAGGCGATAAATTTCACGCCTGCCGCTTTGGCGGCGTTGATCACGTTCTGGTGCTGGGTCGCGCGCTGGCCCACTTCGCTGGAGGAGATGAGCAGCAGCTTTTCCACGCCGCTCAGCGCGGCAGTAAAGGCGGCCTTATCGGTGTAATCCGCCTGACGAACCACAATACCCTGGTTGCTTAACGCTTCAGCTTTCGCCGGGTTACGAACAATGGCAACAATCTGGTTTGCTGGAACGGTTTTCAGCAGTTCTTCAATAACGTGCTGGCCAAGCTGGCCGGTAGCGCCGGTAATCGCGATCATGATAAATCTCCTTCGTGTTTGTCTGGTGTTGTGGCACACTATCACCATAGCTAACTTTTAGTAAGTACGTACAAAAAGGTAAGTATGAAAAAAACGATCCCAACGCTCAGCGAGCAAATGCGCGATGGCAATCTCTTCGCGGAACAGTGCCCTTCACGGGAGGTGCTTAAACACGTTACCAGCCGATGGGGCGTGCTGATCCTGCTGGCTCTGCGCGGAGGAACGCACCGTTTTAGCGAGCTGCGCCATAAAATGGGCGGGGTGAGCGAAAAGATGCTGTCCCAGTCGCTTCAGGCGCTGGAGCAGGACGGGTTTGTCGATCGCGTGTCGTATCCGGTCGTGCCGCCGCACGTCGAGTATAGCCTGACACCGATGGGCATCGAGGTGAGCGAGAAAGTCGCCGCGCTGGCGGACTGGATTGAAGTCAATACGCCGAAGGTGATGGCGAATCGGGATGAGCGTGCGGCGTAAAAGCCGGGTGGCGGTTTCGCCTTACCCGGCACAATCACCGCTACCTGCTCAAATCCACCTGATAAATCGCGAACCCGATATCATCCGTCGCAACCTTTTTCATCGGATACTGCGCCTTATCCTTAATAAACGCGGCTGCTTTATCGGACGGTGACGTTTCAAAGCGGATATCCAGTTTCGCATCGCTGTGGATTGGCGCAAGACGCCAGTTGTTATCCACCGCCGGGTGAATTTCGCCCGCCTTCTTCGACTCCGCGCCGATCCACGCCGCCAGCACCGAGCGGTTTTCGTCCGGCGAGGCAAAAGCGATGTGGCTATCGCCCGTACCGGCAAACTTACCGCCGTAGGCACGGTAGTTATTGGTTACCACCAGGAAGGTGGCATTCGGGTCGATCGCCTTGCCGTTGAAGGTCAGGTTTTTGATGCGTTCGGCCTGCGGGTTAATCGCCTGGCACTCGCCGTCATATTTCGCTGGCTGGGTGACGTCAATCTGGTAATTTACGCCGTCGATCACGTCGAAGTTGTAGGTGCGGAAGCCGTCCCAGTTAATCAGCGACTGCGGCTTGCTGTTGTGCGGGTCAATCTGGTTAAACTGTCCGGCAGAACACTCCAGCCACTCCTTCACCTCTTTCCCCGAGGCTTTAACCACCACCAGCGTATTCGGGTAGAGATAGAGATCGGCGGCGTTACGGAAGGTGAGCTGGCCTTTTTCGACCTCAACATAGCTTGCCGGGTCGTTCTTGCGTCCGCCCACTTTGAATGGCGCAGCGGCAGACAGCACCGGCAGTTTTGCCAGATCCGGATCGCCCTGAACAAAGTGTTCGGCATAGGCTTTCTGGGCCATGTTGACCACCTGAACGGTCGGATCGTCCTGCACCAGCGCCAGGAAGCTGTACATATTGTCGGCGGATTTGCCGATCGGCTTGCTGACGAATTCGCGGGTGGCGTCGTGGTCGTGCTTCAGCACGTCGACCAGCTTTTTATCTTCCGCGGCCAGGGATTTTTTAGCCGCCGCGTCGTAAATCGGGCGCGCTTCGGCTTTTGACTGCGTCACCTTCCAGCTGCCGCTGTCGTTATTTAGCACCAGATCCACCACGCCAAGGTGGTCGCCCCACATGCCCGGCATCACCGACGGCACGCCGTTGAGCGTCCCTTTCTCGATATCCGCCCCTTGAATGCTGGCAAAATCTTTGCCCGGGAAAACGGCGTGAGCGTGGCCGAACAGGATCGCGTCAACGCCCGGGACTTCGCTCAGATAATAAACGGAGTTCTCCGCCATGGCCTGGTACGGGTCGGCTGACAGGCCTGAGTGAGCCACCACGACAACGACATCCGCGCCTTTCGCACGCATTTCCGGCACATACTTGCGCGCGGTTTCGGTAATGTCATTAACGGTCACTTTGCCGTCGAGGTTGGCTTTATCCCAGGTCATGATCTGCGGCGGTACGAAGCCGATATAGCCGATTTTCAGCGTCTGCTTTTTACCGTCCCGATCGACAACTTCACTCTCTTTAATCAGGTAAGGGGTAAAGAGCGGCTTTTGCGTCTTAACGTCGATGATATTGGCGTTAACGTAGGGGAACTTCGCGCCGGCCAGCGCATCGTGCAGGTATTTCAGGCCGTAGTTGAATTCATGGTTGCCCAGGTTGCCAACGGCATAGTCCAGCGTGTTCATCGCTTTATAAACGGGATGGATCTCGCCTTTCTTCAGACCTTTCGCCGCCATGTAGTCGCCAAGCGGGCTGCCCTGAATGAGATCGCCGTTGTCCACCAGCACGCTATTTTTGACTTCACCCCGCGCGGCGTTGATCAAACTTGCTGTACGTACCAGTCCGAATTTTTCCGTAGGGGTATCTTTGTAGTAATCGAAGTCCATCATATTGCTGTGCAGATCGGTCGTTTCCAGAATACGCAGATCTACCGTCGCCGCCTGCACGCTCGCTGCAATCAGCATCGCCAGAAGCGTTGCACTAAACTTAATCATCAGAGGAGTCCTTTTTTCGATCCGTTCCACAAAAGAGTATGTATCTATCGTTTGTTGCTTACAGAAATGTGAATCCTGACAGAAAAAAGCGACCTGAAACCGGAATTGCTTCACAGATAGCGGAATTGTTCACATTACGATATAACTAAAACAAAGAGTTAACCTCACTGCGTTAACAAAGAGGTGGAAAATGCTAGATAAGATTTGTCAGCTCGCACGGGATGCGGGAGATGCCATCATGCAGGTGTATGACGGTGTAAAACCGATGGAGGTCGTCAGCAAGGCGGACGACTCCCCGGTCACGGCGGCCGATATCGCGGCGCATAAGGTGATCCTGCAAGGTCTGCAGGCCTTAACGCCGGATATCCCTGTTCTGTCTGAAGAAGCGCCGCAAAGCTGGGACGAGCGCCAGCACTGGCAGCGCTATTGGCTGGTCGATCCGCTGGACGGGACAAAAGAGTTCATCAAGCGCAACGGTGAGTTCACCGTCAATATTGCCCTGATTGAGAAGGGTAAAGCGGTGCTCGGCGTGGTCTACGCGCCGGTAATGAAGGTGATGTACAGCGCTGCAGAAGGGAAGGCCTGGAAGGAGGAGTGCGGCGTACGCAAGCAGATCCAGGTGCGCGATGCCCGTCCACCGCTGGTGGTGATTAGCCGCTCGCACAGCGACAGCGAGCTGGAGGAATACCTGCAACAGCTGGGTGAACACCAGACCACCTCGATTGGCTCGTCGCTGAAATTCTGCCTGGTGGCGGAAGGTCAGGCGCAGCTGTATCCGCGCTTTGGGCCAACCAACGTCTGGGATACCGCGGCAGGCCATGCCGTTGCCGCGGCCGCCGGGGCGCATGTCCATGACTGGCAGGGCAAGCCGCTGGACTACACCCCGCGCGAATCCTTCCTCAACCCCGGCTTCCGCGTCTCTCTTTACTGAGCCAGCAGTTTGTGCAGCAGGGCGACAACCTGCTGCACCTCTTCCTGGGTCAGCGCCCCGTCTTTCACCCACTGCACGCGGCCGTCCTTATCCAGCACGACAATCGCGGAGCTCTCTTCCTCAAGCTGCCAGGCCTTACGCGTCACGCCGTTGCTGTCGACGATAAACTGCGACCACGGGTAGAGCTTTTTATTGCTCTCAAGGCTTGAGCGCACAAACATCCCGGAGCCAGGGATGGCATCATCGGTGTTCACAATCGTGGTGGTCTGGTAGCGGTCATGAGGGAATTTTGCGGCCTTGATCGCCTCCACCAGGCTGGCATTCTTCTCTTTTGCGGATGTACGACCGGCAATATGTTGTACAACTCTCACTTTGCCCGCGAGCTGCGCGCTATTCCAGGCTTTATAGCTAAACTTATCATTGTCGAGAATCAATTCTCCCCGGTCAGCAATGCCGACTGGCGGTACACGTTGTCCTTTTTCAATGCTGTGAGCGGAAGCCCACAGGGGCAGCAGCAGGCAGGCTGCCGCAAGGATGTTACGTAGGGTCATGGCGTTTCCTTATTGTTTGCAGGTGATCCGACCACTTGGTCATACGTTTTAATCATAAGTGCGATCAATGTGGTTTTCCCGCAATCCGAGTGCCAGTTTGCGGGTGAACGCACATATCCATGAAAAAACGACGGCTTATACTGCTCTCTATCACGCTTTGCAAAGATTATTCTGAATAATTGTAATCAAACGGTAAATAAACTTATGCACACTGGGTAACACCGTAGTTCTGGTCTATAGTCATTGGGCATCAAAATTTGCGCTCAGGACAGTCGGGCCGATTGTGGCACCGCAAGAGCGTATGATTCGCAGGAGATACAAGAATGAAAATTTTCCAACGCTACAACCCGCTTCAGGTGGCGAAGTACGTGAAGATCCTGTTCCGTGGACGGTTGTACATCAAGGATGTTGGCGCTTTTGAGTTTGATAAGGGCAAGATCCTTGTCCCAAAAGTGAAGGACAAACAGCACCTGTCTGTGATGTCCGAAGTCAACCGTCAGGTTATGCGTCTGCAAACTGAGATGGCTTAACCAACGTGCTATGCAGTAGGTAGTTAAAAAGACGGCTCCCGATGGGAGCCGTTGATGTTTGTGGGGGCAGGAACGTTACGCCGACACCTTCTCTTCCGCGTCCGGCAGCTTCGGCACCAGTACGGTCGGCTTGTTGTCAATACGCGTCACCAGCAGCTGGTCGATGCGATAGTTATCAATATCCACCACCTCAAACTTGTAGCCGGAGAACTTCACCGAGTCGGTGCGTTTCGGGATTTTACGCAGCATAAACATCATAAAGCCGCCGATGGTTTCGTAGTTACCGGACTGCGGGAACTCGTCGATATCCAGCACGCGCATGACGTCTTCAATCGGCGTACCGCCGTCGATCAGCCATGAATTATCGTCACGCTGAACAATCTGCTCTTCCAGTCCCTGGCCAACCAGGTCTCCCATCAGCGTGGTCATCACGTCGTTCAGCGTGATGATACCCACCACCAGCGCGTATTCATTCATGATCACCGCGAAGTCTTCCCCGGCGGTTTTGAAACTTTCCAGCGCTTCGGAGAGCGTCAGGGTGTCCGGCACAATCAGGGTATTGCGGATCTGCACGCCGCTGTTGAGCGCCAGGCTCTGGTTTGCCAGCACGCGGTTCAGCAGGTCTTTGGAGTCGACGTAACCGATGATGTGGTCGATATCTTCATTACAGACCAGGAACTTGGAGTGAGGATGCTGCGCCACTTTGTTCTTCAGGCTCTGCTCATCTTCATGTAAATCGAACCAGATAATGTTTTCACGGCCCGTCATGGAAGAGGGCACAGTACGGGATTCCAGTTCAAATACGTTCTCAATCAGCTCGTGTTCCTGCTTACGCAGCACCCCGGCTAGCGCGCCGGCTTCCACCACCGCATAAATGTCGTCAGAGGTGATGTCGTCTTTACGCACCATTGGCAGCTTAAAGATGCGGAAAATCACGTTCGCCAGGCCGTTGAAGAACCACACCAGCGGACGAAACACGTACAGACAGAAGCGCATCGGGTTGATGATACGCAAAGCTACAGCTTCTGGCGCAATCATACCGATGCGTTTCGGGGTCAGGTCTGCAAAGAGGATGAACAGGCCGGTTACCAGCGAGAAGGAGAGAATAAAGCTCAGCTGTTCGGCAAGCTCAGCGGACATGTATTTGACAAAGAGGCTATAAAACGCTGGAGAAAAGGCCGCATCGCCCACGATACCGCCGAGAATGGCGACCGCGTTAAGGCCAATCTGCACCACGGTGAAGAACATGCCGGGGTTTTCCTGCATTTTCAGGATGCGGGTGGCATTGATGTTGCCCTCGTCGGCAAGCAGCTTAAGTTTGATTTTACGGGACGCGGCCAGCGAGATCTCAGATATCGAGAAAAATGCACTGACGGCAATAAGACAAAGTATTACTAAAATACTGTTTAACATAGTTTATCCGGCTTCTCGCCAGATCCTCAGAAGGGGAGTTGATACCATTTGTGTGAAAACACGTAGAACGTCAGCTCGTAGCGTTGAGCCGATTATTTCAGCGGTAGTATAGCGTAAAGAGATGTAAATCTGCCAGAGGTCACATTTTTGGCATAAAACAGACCGGACAGCGTGCGCTGTCCGGTACGGGTGACGATTTAACGGTTAATAATCAGGCAAGCTGTGGCGGCAGGCAAACGCCGATGCCTCCGATGCCGCAGTAGCCGTACGGGTTTTTATGCAGATACTGCTGGTGATCGTCCTCGGCGTAGTAGAACGGTTTCGCCGTCGCGATTTCCGTGGTCACCTCGCGCGTATCGCCTGCTTCACGCATGGCCTGCTGGAAACGCTCAAGGCTGGCGCGCGCGGCGGCGTCCTGCTCAGGCGTGAGCGGATAAATGGCCGAGCGATACTGTGTGCCGTGGTCGTTGCCCTGACGCATGCCCTGCGCCGGGTCGTGGTTTTCCCAGAAGACCTGCAGGAGCTGTTCGTAGCTGATGACCGTCGGGTCATATACCACGCGTACCGCTTCCGCATGGCCGGTTTCGCCGGAGCAGACTTCGCGGTAGGTTGGATTCGGCGTATAGCCGCCCGTGTAGCCGGCCGCGGTGCTGTAGACGCCGGGCAGCTGCCAGAAGAGGCGCTCAACGCCCCAGAAGCAGCCCATGGCGAACAGGGCGATTTCCATTCCATCAGGAACGTTGGTCATTGAATGGTTATTGACGGCGTGTAAGGTCGCCACAGGCATAGGGGTGTTGCGTCCCGGTAATGCATCAGCTTGTGAAACCAGATGCTTCTTGTCGAATAAACTCACGATGGGGCCTCCCGGGGTGCGATGTTTCGGTTAAGGTTGTCACGAAGCGTTTAATTGAACACAATAAATGCGCTGAATGAGACTAGATTTAATCATAAGAAATATTTGGGTGTTACACCCGTTTTCAACCCACGATTTGGGTTTTTGGCTTCCGGGCCGTATTTTGCCGCACGGCGGCGCTTCATTTGCTTCCAGGGTGGAAAAGGGATATTCAGGAGAAAACGTGACAAAAATCCGCCAGTTATGTTTAGTCAGTGTATTGCTGACAAGCGGGGTTGCCAGCGCGGCGAATGTCCGTTTGCAGGTTGAGGGGTTATCCGGGACGCTGGAAAAAAACGTGCGTGCGCAGCTGTCGACCATCCAGAGCGATGAGGTGACGCCGGACCGGCGTTTTCGCGCGCGCGTGGATGACGCGATCCGTGAAGGGCTAAAAGCGCTGGGGTATTACGAACCCACCATTGATTTCGATCTCCGCCCGCCGCCAAAGAAGGGGCGTCAGGTGCTTATTGCCCGCGTCTCGCCGGGCGAGCCGGTGCTGATTGGCGGCACGAACGTCATCCTGCGCGGCGGCGCGCGTACCGACCGCGACTACCTGGACCTGCTCAGCACGCGGCCGAAAATCGGCACCGTGCTCAACCACGGTGACTACGACCACTTCAAAAAAGAGCTGACGAGCGTCTCTCTGCGCAAGGGCTACTTCGACAGCCAGTTCAATAAAAGCCAGCTGGGCATCGCGCTGGAGCGACGTCAGGCCTTCTGGGATATTGACTACGACAGCGGCGAACGCTACCGCTTTGGCGATGTAACGTTTGAGGGTTCGCAAATTCGTGAAGAGTATCTGCAAAACCTCGTGCCGTTTAAAAAAGGCGATTACTACCAGTCGAGCGATCTGGCGGAGCTGAACCGTCGCCTCTCCGCTACCGGCTGGTTTAACTCCGTGGTTGTCGCACCGGAATTTGATAAGTCTCGCAAAACCAAGGTGTTGCCGCTGCATGGCGTTGTCTCGCCGCGCACCGAGAACACCATTGAGACCGGTGTTGGCTACTCGACAGACGTCGGTCCGCGCGTGAAGACCTCCTGGAAAAAGCCGTGGATGAACTCCTACGGCCACAGCCTGACCACCAGCGCCAGCATTTCCGCGCCGGAACAGCAGCTTGATTTCAGCTATAAAATGCCGCTGCTGAAAAACCCGCTTGAGCAATATTATCTTTTGCAGGGCGGCTTTAAGCGTACCGATTTGAACGATACCGAGCAGGACTCGACAACGCTTGCGGTTTCACGCTTCTGGGATCTCTCCAGCGGCTGGCAGCGCGCCATTAACCTGCGCTGGAGCCTTGATCACTTTACCCAGGCAAACGTCACCAATACCACTATGCTGCTTTATCCGGGCGTGATGATCAGCCGCACCCGCTCGCGCGGCGGCCTGATGCCAACCTGGGGTGATTCACAGCGTTACTCTATCGACTACTCCAATACGATGTGGGGCTCTGACGTCGACTTCACGGTGGTGCAGGCGCAAAACGTCTGGATCCGCACGCTGTATGACAAACACCGCTTTGTGATGCGCGGCAATCTCGGCTGGATTGAGACGGGTGATTTCGAGCGCGTTCCGCCGGATCTGCGCTTCTTCGCCGGGGGCGACCGCAGCATTCGCGGGTATAAGTACAAATCGATCTCACCTGAAAACGAAAAAGGCCAGCTGACCGGGGCATCCAAACTGGCGACCGGATCGCTGGAGTATCAGTACAACGTCAGCGGCAAGTGGTGGGGCGCCATGTTTGTTGACGGTGGTGAAGCGGTGAACGATATCCGCCGCAGCGACTTTAAAACTGGTGCAGGCGTGGGCGTACGCTGGCAATCACCCGTCGGGCCCATCAAGCTCGATTTCGCCGTGCCGGTGGGCGACAAAGATGAACACGGATTACAGTTTTACATCGGTCTGGGGCCTGAATTATGAGTTTATGGAAGAAAATAAGCCTCGGGGTACTGATTTTTATCGTGCTGCTGCTCGGTACGGTGGCGTTTCTGGTGGGAACGACGACCGGGCTGCATCTGCTGTTTAACGCCGCGAACCGTTGGGTGCCGGGGCTGGAAATTGGTCAGGTAACGGGCGGCTGGCGCGACCTGCGTCTGAAGAACATCCGCTACGAGCAGCCGGGCGTGGTGGTCAACGCCGGGGAATTTCATCTCGCGGTGAAGCTGGGCTGCCTGCGGGACAGCAAGCTCTGCGTAAACGATCTGTCGCTAAAAGACGTCAACGTGGCGGTAGACTCAAAGAAAATGCCGAAGTCTGCGCCGGTTGAGGAAGAGGACAGCGGCCCGCTGAATCTCTCCACGCCGTACCCGATTGCGCTCTATCGGGTGGCGCTCGATAACGTCAATATCAAAATCGACGACACCACCGTTTCGGTGATGGATTTCACCTCCGGTCTGCGTTGGCAGGAGAAAAACCTCACCCTGACGCCAACCTCGCTGCAAGGGTTGCTGATTGCGCTGCCGAAAGTGGCGGACGTGGCGCAGGAAGAGATCGTCGAACCGAAGATCCAGAACCCGCAGCCGGAAGAGAAGCCGCTGGGCGAAACGCTGAAAGAACTCTTCTCGAAGCCTGTCCTGCCTGAAATGACCGACGTGCATCTGCCGCTGAACCTCAACATTGAGGAGTTCAAAGGCGAACAGCTGCGCCTGACCGGCGACACCGATCTGACGGTCTTTAACATGCTGCTGAAAGTCAGCAGCATTGACGGCAACATGAAGCTCGACGCGCTGGATATCGACACCAACCAGGGCTCGGTGAACGCGTCAGGCAACGCCCTGCTGCGCGACAGCTGGCCGGTGGATATCACCCTCAATAGCGCCCTGAATATCGACCCGCTGAAGGGCGAAAAAGTGAAGGTTAAAGTGGGCGGGGCGCTGCGCGAGAAGCTGGATATCGGGGTGAATCTCTCCGGCCCGGTAGACATGGCCCTGCGCGCGCAAACCCAGCTGGCGGAAGCCGGGCTGCCGCTCAATCTTGAGGTTGTCAGCAAGCAGCTTTACTGGCCGTTTACCGGCGAAAAACAGTATCAGGCCGACGATCTGAAGCTGAAGCTGAGCGGCAAAATGACCGACTACACGCTCTCGTTCCGCACTGCGGTGAAGGGGCAGGGCGTGCCGCCCGCGACCATCACGCTGGATGCAAAAGGCAACGAACAGCAGGTTAACCTCGACAAGCTGACCGTCGCGGCGCTGGAAGGCAAAACGGAACTGACCGCGCTGCTCGACTGGCAGCAGGCGATCAGCTGGCGCGGCGAGCTGAAGCTGACGGGAATTAACACCGCCAAAGAGGTGCCGGACTGGCCGTCGAAGCTGGACGGGCTGATCAAAACCCGCGGCAGCCTCTACGGCGGCACGTGGCAGATGGACGTGCCGGAAATCAAGCTCACCGGGAACGTGAAGCAGAACAAGGTGAACGTTGAAGGCTCGGTGAAGGGCAACAGCTACCTGCAGTGGATTATCCCGGGACTGCACGTGGCGCTGGGCCGCAACACGGCGGATATCAAAGGCGAGCTGGGGGTAAAAGATCTCAATCTTGACGCCACCATCGACGCGCCGAATCTGGATAACGCCCTGCCGGGTCTGGGCGGTACGGCGAAAGGACTCGTGAAAGTGCGCGGCACCGTGGACGCGCCGCAGCTGCTGGCAGATATCACCGCCAACAATCTGCGCTGGCAGGAGCTGAGCGTTGCCCGCGTCCGCGTGGAAGGGGATGTGAAATCCACCGATCAGATCGGCGGCAACCTGAACCTGCGCGTGGAGCGCATTTCCCAGCCGGACGTGAACATTAGCCTGGTGACTCTGGACGCCAAAGGGAACGAGAAGCAGCACGACCTCCAACTGCGCGTGCAGGGCGAGCCCGTCTCCGGCCAGCTTCACCTGACCGGCAGCTTTGACCGGAAGGAAACGCGCTGGAAAGGAACGCTGGACAACACTCGCTTCAACACCCCGGTGGGGCCGCTGGCGCTCTCGCGCTCCATTGCGCTGGACTACCGCAACGCCGAGCAGAAGATCAGCATCGGGCCTCACTGCTGGACCAACCCGAACGCGGAGCTGTGCGTGCCGCAGACCATTGATGCGGGGGCGGAAGGGCGCGCGCAGATCAACCTGAACCGCTTCGATCTGGCGATGCTGAAACCGTTTATGCCGGACACCACGCAGGCCAGCGGCGTCTTCAGCGGGAAAGCCGATGTCGCCTGGGACACCACCAAAGAGGGGCTTCCACAGGGCAGCGTCACGCTTTCCGGGCGCAACGTGAAGGTGACGCAGGAAGTCAACGACGCGCCGCTGCCGGTGGCCTTCGACACTCTGAACGTGAGTGCAGACCTGCATAACAACCGTGCGGAGCTGGGGTGGCTTATCCGTCTGACCAACAACGGCCAGATGGACGGGCAGATACAGATTACCGATCCGCAGGGGCGGCGCAATCTGGGCGGCAACGTCAATATTCGTAACTTCAACCTGGCGATGGTCAACCCGATCTTCGCCCGCGGGGAAAAAGCCGAGGGCATGGTAAATGCCAACCTGCGCCTGGCGGGCAACGCGCAAAGCCCTCAGCTGTTCGGCCAGCTGCGGCTCAGCGGTGTGGATATCGACGGTAACTTTATGCCATTCGATATGCAGCCCAGCCAGATTGCGATGAACTTCAACGGCATGAGCTCGACGCTGAACGGCTCGGTATTAACTCAGCAGGGGCAAATCAACCTGAGCGGCGACGCGGACTGGAGCCAGCTCGACAACTGGCGCGCCCGTATTGCCGCGAAAGGCAGTAAGGTGCGCATTACCGTACCGCCAATGGTGCGCCTGGACGTCTCGCCGGACGTGGTCTTTGAGGCGACGCCAAGCCTCTTCACCCTGGATGGCCGCGTGGACGTGCCGTGGGCGCGTATCGTGGTTCACGAGGTGCCGGAAAGCGCGGTCGGCGTCTCCAGTGATGAAGTTATGCTCAATGAAAATCTGAAACCTGTCGAACAGAAGAGCGCTGGCATACCGATTAATAGTAACCTTATCGTGCACGTGGGAAATAACGTGCGGTTGGATGCGTTTGGGCTGAAGGCGAGGCTCACGGGCGACCTGAAAGTGGCGCAGGATAAACAAGGGCTTGGCCTCAATGGGCAGATCAATATTCCTGAAGGGCGTTTCCATGCCTATGGTCAGGATCTGATTGTCCGTAAAGGCGAGCTGCTGTTCTCCGGCCCACCGGATCAACCGCTGTTGAACATCGAAGCGATTCGTAACCCGGAAGCGACGGAAAACGACGTCATTGCTGGCGTACGCGTCACCGGCTCTGCCGACGAACCGAAGGCGGAGATCTTCTCCGACCCGGCGATGTCGCAGCAGGAAGCCCTCTCTTATCTGCTGCGCGGACAAGGTCTGGACAGCGGACAAAGCGACAGTGCGGCGATGACCTCAATGTTGGTCGGTCTGGGGGTTGCACAAAGTGGGCAGGTTGTGGGTAAAATCGGCGAGACGTTCGGCGTAAGCAATCTGGCGCTGGACACCCAGGGCGTGGGTGACTCCTCGCAGGTGGTGGTCAGCGGCTATGTACTGCCGGGTCTGCAGGTAAAATATGGTGTGGGGATCTTTGACTCACTGGCAACACTCACGTTACGCTATCGCCTGATGCCTAAGCTATATCTGGAAGCAGTGTCCGGCGTAGACCAGGCACTTGATCTGCTCTATCAGTTTGAGTTTTAGCAATGCGAATATTTGTCTACGGCAGTTTACGAACCAGGCAAGGCAACAGTCACTGGATGACCAATGCCCAGCTACTGGGGAATTACAATATCGAGAACTACCAGTTGTACAGCCTGGGCCACTATCCAGGCGCGGTTCCCGGCGAAGGAACAGTACAGGGTGAAGTTTATCGTATTGATAATGCTACACTTGCCGAACTTGATGCCTTGCGCACCAGGGGCGGTGAATACGCTCGCCAGTTGATCCAGACACCGTACGGAAGCGCGTGGATGTATGTCTACCAGCGTCCGGTCGACGGGTTAACGCGGATTGTAAGCGGTAACTGGTTAGACAGAGACCAGTACTGAAAAACGACAACGCCACCGTGAGGTGGCGTTGTTTTTTGTGTCTGGCAGTAAGAATTACTTCTTAGCAGCGCGTTCGAAGGAGGCGATGATTTCTGCTTTCGCCGCTTCTGCGTTGTCCCAGCCGTCAACCTTAACCCATTTACCTTTTTCGAGGTCTTTGTAGTGCTCGAAGAAGTGGGCGATCTGCGCTTTCAGCAGCTCTGGCAGGTCATTCACATCTTTAATGTGATCGTACTCTTTGCTCAGCTTGGTGTGCGGTACCGCAACCAGCTTCGCATCTTCACCCGCTTCGTCAGTCATCTTCAGCACGCCAACAGGACGGCAGCGAATGACGGAGCCTGGCTGCAGTGGGTATGGCGTTGGAACCAGTACGTCAACCGGGTCACCGTCCAGAGACAGGGTGTGGTTGATGTAGCCGTAGTTGCACGGATAGAACATGGCGGTAGACATGAAACGGTCAACGAACAGCGCACCGGTGTCTTTGTCGATTTCGTATTTGATTGGATCTGCGTTGGCCGGGATTTCAATAACAACGTAGATGTCTTCTGGCAGTTCTTTACCCGCTGGGACGTTGAGTAAGCTCATGTCGGTGTCCTTTAAAATGGATGGTAAACAAGTGGCAGGTATTATAGCCAACTCACGCTGAATGTCTCCGCCTCTTTTCGCTTTCTCTCCCCGCAAGCCCCACTTTTCAGACCGTTTCCATGACAGGAAAATCCATAAACTCAGCCGCATTTTTAATGGTGAAATGAAAGCGATTACAAACTTGTGATTAACATTTTATTCACTTTCCTGAAGTGTGATGTAACGCAATTCGTTACATATTTCATTGGCTATAGTCATTTCGCAGAACATCTTTTAACCAACAATAAACACCCCTACGAGGACGCTCATATGTGGAAGCGCTTACTTCTTGTCACAGCAGTTTCGGCAGCCATGTCGTCTATGGCGATGGCCGCTCCCTTAACCGTAGGTTTTTCGCAAGTTGGCTCTGAATCCGGCTGGCGTGCGGCGGAAACCAACGTTGCGAAAAGCGAGGCTCAGAAACGCGGCATCACCCTGAAAATCGCCGATGGTCAGCAAAAGCAGGAAAACCAGATCAAAGCCGTGCGCTCGTTTATCGCCCAGGGCGTGGATGCCATCTTTATTGCGCCAGTGGTGGCGACCGGCTGGGAACCGGTTCTGAAGGAAGCGAAAGACGCTGAAATTCCGGTTTTCCTGCTCGACCGTTCCATCGATGTTAAAGACAAATCTCTCTATATGACCACCGTCACCGCTAATAACGTGCTTGAAGGGCAGTTAATTGGCGACTGGCTGATTAAACAGGTCGACGGCAAGCCGTGTAACGTCGTTGAACTGCAGGGCACCGTCGGCGCGAGCGTGGCCATCGACCGTAAGAAAGGCTTTGCTGAGGCCATTGCCAAAGCGCCAAACATCAAGATTATCCGCTCCCAGTCCGGCGACTTTACCCGCAGTAAGGGTAAAGAGGTCATGGAGAGCTTTATCAAGGCTGAAAACAACGGCAAGAATATCTGCATGGTTTACGCCCACAACGATGACATGGCGATCGGGGCGATTCAGGCGATTAAAGAAGCGGGCCTGAAGCCGGGCAAAGATATCCTCACCGGCTCTATCGACGGCGTGCCGGACATCTACAAAGCGATGATCGACGGTGAAGCCAATGCCAGCGTCGAGCTGACGCCGAACATGGCGGGCCCGGCATTCGACGCGCTGGAGAAATTCAAGAAAGACGGCACGATGCCTGAGAAGGTGACCGTCACCAAGTCCACGCTCTACCTGCCTGATACAGCGAAAGAAGAGTTAGAGAAGAAGAAAAATATGGGCTACTGATCCAGTGAAATTGCCGGGTGGCGCTGCGCTTACCCGGCCTACGGGAACGTGCCGGGGACGTGAATATGAAAACTGAACAACACCAGGAAATCCTCCGCACAGAGGGCTTGAGTAAATTCTTCCCCGGCGTAAAGGCGCTGGATAGCGTTGATTTCAGCCTGCGGCGCGGTGAGATCATGGCGCTGCTGGGCGAGAACGGCGCGGGAAAATCGACGCTGATCAAATCGCTGACCGGCGTTTATCACGCCGATCGCGGCACCATCTGGCTGGAAGGCAATGCCATTTCGCCAAAAAATACCGCCCACGCCCAGCAGTTGGGGATCGGGACGGTTTACCAGGAAGTGAACCTGCTGCCGAATATGTCGGTGGCAGACAACCTGTTTATTGGCCGCGAGCCACGCCGCTTTGGCCTGCTGCGCCGCAAAGAGATGGAGGCGCGCGCCACGAAGCTGATGGAGTCCTACGGCTTCTCCCTCGACGTCCGCGAGCCGCTGAACCGCTTTTCCGTGGCGATGCAGCAGATCGTCGCCATCTGTCGCGCGATCGATCTCTCTGCGAAGGTGCTGATCCTCGATGAACCCACCGCCAGCCTCGATACCCAGGAAGTGGAGATGCTCTTCACCCTGATGCGCCAGCTGCGCGATCAGGGCGTGAGCCTGATCTTCGTCACGCACTTTCTCGATCAGGTGTATGAGGTGAGCGACCGCATTACGGTGCTGCGCAACGGCAGCTTTGTCGGCTGCCGCGAAACCCGCGAGCTGCCGCAGATCGAGCTGGTGAAAATGATGCTGGGCCGCGAGCTGGAAACCAACGCGCTCCAGCGTGCGGGCCGCACGTTGCTGAGCGAAAAACCGGTTGCCGCGTTCAGCGATTACGGCAAGAAAGGCGTGATATCGCCGTTTAACCTTGAGGTGCGTCCCGGCGAAATTGTCGGGCTGGCGGGCCTGCTGGGCTCGGGCCGAACCGAAACCGCCGAGGTGATCTTCGGGATCAAGCCTGCCGACAGCGGCACCGCGCTGATCAAGGGCAAACCGCAAACCCTGCGATCGCCGCATCAGGCCTCCTGTCTGGGCGTTGGCTTCTGCCCGGAAGACCGGAAAACGGACGGCATCATTGCCGCCGCCTCGGTGCGGGAAAATATCATCCTGGCCCTGCAGGCCCAGCGCGGCTGGCTACGCCCGATCCCTCGTAAAGAACAAAACGCCATCGCCGAGCGCTTTATCCGCCAGCTCGGCATCCGCACCCCGAGCGCGGAACAGCCGATTGAATTTCTCTCCGGCGGTAACCAGCAGAAGGTGCTGCTCTCCCGCTGGCTGCTGACCAAACCGCAGTTCCTGATCCTTGACGAGCCGACGCGCGGTATCGACGTGGGCGCGCACGCCGAAATTATCCGGCTTATCGAAACGCTCTGTGCGGACGGGCTGGCCCTGCTGGTTATCTCATCCGAGCTGGAGGAGCTGGTGGGCTATGCCGATCGCGTCATCATCATGCGCGATCGCAAACAGGTGGCAGAGATCCCGCTGGATAAACTGTCCGTTCCGGCAATCATGAATGCCATCGCGGCGTAAGGAGTGAATCGTGATGTCCCGTTCGCTTTCGCAAACCGGTGAGTCAAAGCGCCGCTTTAGCTGGCCAACCGGCACGCCGCAAATTGCAGCGCTGCTGGTGGTGCTGCTGGTAGATAGCCTTGTCGCACCGCATTTCTTCCAGATTATTGTTCAGGATGGCCGCCTGTTTGGCAGCCCGATCGATATTTTAAACCGCGCCGCGCCCGTGGCGCTGCTGGCGATTGGAATGACGCTGGTGATCGCCACCGGCGGAATAGATCTCTCCGTCGGCGCGGTGATGGCTATCGCCGGGGCCACGGCAGCCTCCATGACCGTGGCCGGTCACAGCCTGCCGGTGGTACTGCTGGCGGCCTTAGGCACCGGCGTGCTGGCCGGACTATGGAACGGCATTCTGGTGGCGGTGCTTAAAATTCAGCCCTTTGTCGCTACGCTGATCCTGATGGTGGCCGGGCGCGGGGTCGCACAGCTGATCACCTCGGGGCAGATTGTTACCTTCAACTCTCCGAGCCTGGCATGGCTTGGCAGCGGCAACCTTCTGTTCTTCCCGACGCCGGTGATTATTGCCCTGGTCACCCTTGTTGTCTTTTGGCTCTTCACCCGCAAAACGGCGCTCGGGATGTTTATTGAGGCGGTGGGGATCAACATTCGCGCCGCGCGCAACGCCGGGGTCAACACCCGCCTGATGGTGATGCTGACCTACGTGCTGAGCGGCGTCTGCGCCGCCATTGCCGGTGTCATCGTCGCCGCCGATATTCGCGGGGCCGATGCCAATAACGCCGGACTCTGGCTGGAGCTGGATGCGATCCTCGCGGTGGTGATCGGCGGCGGATCGCTGATGGGCGGGCGCTTTAACCTGCTGCTCTCGGTGATCGGCGCGCTGATCATTCAGGGCATGAACACCGGGATCCTGCTGTCGGGATTCCAGCCGGAACTCAACCAGGTGGTAAAAGCGGTAGTTGTACTCTGCGTGCTGATCGTCCAGTCGCCGCGCTTTGTCAGCATCATTAAGGGGATCCGTGGCCATGATAAAACGTAATTTACCGTTAATGATCACGCTGGGCGTGTTTGTGCTGGGGTATCTCTACTGCCTCACGCAGTTCCCCGGTTTTGCCTCAACGCGCGTGATCTGCAACATTCTGACGGACAACGCCTTTTTAGGCATTATCGCCGTCGGCATGACCTTTGTGATCCTCTCCGGCGGGATCGATCTCTCCGTCGGCTCGGTGATCGCGTTCACGGGGGTATTCCTCGCGAAGGCGATCGGTTTCTGGGGCATCTCGCCGCTGGTGGCGTTTCCGCTGGTGCTGGTGATGGGCTGCGCGTTTGGCGCCTTTATGGGGCTTCTGATCGACGCGCTGAAAATTCCGGCCTTTATCATCACGCTGGCCGGGATGTTTTTCCTGCGCGGCGTAAGTTATCTGGTTTCTGAGGAGTCGATTCCGATTAACCATCCGGTGTATGACACGCTCTCCAGCCTGGCGTGGAAAATTCCCGGCGGCGGGCGTTTAAGTGCGATGGGGCTGCTGATGCTGGGGGTGGTGGTGATTGGTATTTTCCTTGCCCACCGAACCCGGTTTGGCAATCAGGTTTATGCTATTGGCGGCAACGCCACGTCGGCCAACCTGATGGGGATCTCAACCCGCAGCACCACCATCCGCATCTATATGCTCTCGACCGGCCTGGCAACGCTGGCGGGTATTGTCTTCTCAGTTTATACCCAGGCGGGCTATGCCCTTGCAGGCGTCGGCGTCGAGCTGGATGCGATTGCCTCGGTGGTTATCGGCGGCACGCTGCTCAGCGGCGGGGTAGGGACGGTGCTGGGGACGCTGTTCGGTGTCGCGATCCAGGGGCTGATACAAACCTATATCAACTTTGACGGCACGCTCAGTTCGTGGTGGACGAAGATCGCCATCGGCATTCTGCTGTTTATTTTTATTGCCCTGCAGCGCGGTCTGACGGTGCTTTGGGAGAATCGTCAGAGTTCGCCTGTAACACGTGTATAAATATTCTCCGGTAGCGGCCGATAATCTTCTTTTATGCCCAGAAATATCTCGCTACCGGAAATAATATCATGCTTAAAACGCTATCGATTCGTACCGGCTTGCTCTCTTTACTGGCCGTTATGACCCTTCTGCTGCTGATTGTCAGCGGCATCGGCATTTATGCCCTCACACAGAGTTCTTCCTCACTGCAGCGCATTAATCACCTTCAGGGTGAGCAGATGGTGCAGCTGAATACCGGCTATACGCTGATCCTGCGCGCGCGCAATGAGGCGGGTCAGGCCGTCCGCATGATGGAAATCGGCATGCTGGACGATGCGGCCAAAGCGGTAAAAAACATCAATCAGGAAGTCGCTCTGGCCCGGAAAACGTTAAAAGGCGTGATTGACGGCGGCGTGGCTGACGAACAGGGGCAGCAGCTCCTCGACAAAGTCGCGGCCAGCCTGGCGACATATAACCAGCAGGGGATCGGCCCGATGCTGAAAACCCTGAATGACCAGAGCGCAGACAGCTATTACGATCTGCTGGAGAACACGCTGATTCCGGTGGCGAAGCAGTTCGATAACGACATGCAGGCGTTTCAGAAATGGAGCGAAGCGCGAGGTCAGGCGGAAGTGAGCGCCGTGCAGGCGAGTAAAACCCGCGTGCTGATCCTGATTATTGTCGCCGCGCTGCTGACGGCGGGCATTATCGCGCTCGCCTGGCTGGCGCTGCGCCATATGCTGCTCAAGCCGCTCTCGGCGTCGATTGCTCAGCTGGAGAACGTGGCAGCGGGCGATTTAACCCACACGCTGAATGCCCCGGCGAGCCAGGAGTTTAACCGCCTCAACGCGGCGATAGAGGAGATGCGTCAGTCGCTGATGAGCTCGGTTCTGCGGGTTCGCGATGCCAGCTCGCAAATTGATACCGGCAGCCGCGAGCTGACGGCGGGGAACCGGGATCTTGCCGAGCGCACCGAATCCACCGCCACGTCGCTGGAGCAGACCGCCGCCAGCATGGAGCAGATCACCGCCACGGTGAAGCTTAACGCCGACAACGCCGAGCAGGCGCACCAGCTGGCGAAGTCTGTTTCCGACACCGCCGATCACGGCAGCGAAATGGTCTGCTACGTGATTGAAAAAATGCGCGATATCTCCGGCAGTTCGGCGCGCATCGCCGACATCCTGAGCGTGATTGACGGTATTGCCTTCCAGACCAACATTCTGGCGCTTAACGCCTCCGTGGAAGCGGCGCGCGCGGGCGAGCAGGGACGCGGGTTTGCCGTGGTCGCCGGTGAAGTCCGCAACCTTGCCAGCCGCAGCGCCGACGCGGCGAAAGAGATCCGCTCTCTGATCGGCGATTCGCAGGCCCACGTTAACGAGGGCAGCGAGCTGGCCCAGCAGGCGGGTGAAACGATGGATGAGATTGCCACCGAAGTGCTGCGCATGACCAAACTGATGCGCGAAATTGCCACCGCGTCTCAGGAGCAGAGCCGCGGCATCGAGCAGGTGAATATTGCGGTGAACCAGATGGATGAAACCGCGCAGCAGAATGCGGCGCTGGTGCAGCAATCCTCCGCCGCGACCCGCTCCCTTGAGGAGCAGTCGCGTCAGCTGATGGAAGCCATGTCATCATTTAAAGTGACGGCTCAGACTGCGGCATAATATTTCCCAGCCCCGGTGCGTTCTGTGCCGGGGCTTTATTTCTCGCGGAATTTACTGCCGCAATATTATCGTGAATATCACCCATTAATAATTCCAGCGAGTTGGTTAACGCTAACGCTTTTTCAGTCGGCTCGAGATATAAACCTTTGCGAAAAAATAATGGCTCATCAAACAGTTGATTAAAACGCTTCAACGCCAGGCTCACCGCAGGACGGGACATCTCCAGGCGCAAAGAGGCTTTTGCCATACTGCCGCAGCGGACGACTTCAATAAATACAGGGATAAGATTTAAATCAATGCCGGTATTAGCCCGGGAATAATTTTTCATTGCAATTCTGCTCCAGGAAATAAATGTCAAACTGTTATGGAAATAATGCAGGAGCAGGGGGGAAGATTAAAGCGTGATTTTTATAAACACTTATACGGTAAAATATATAAATGTGTTGGGGAGCCAGACTGGCTCCCCGGGAGAGATATTACGCGTCCGGGTACTCACGGATAAAACGTTCAACGTCTTCAACCATATGGTTGTTGCCAACGAAGAACGAACGACGCTGGTGAAGGCTTTCCGGCACGATGTCCAGAATACGCTGTTTACCGTCGCTCGCCTTGCCGCCCGCCTGTTCGGCCAGGAACGCCATCGGGTTGCATTCGTACAGCAGGCGCAGCTTCCCGTCCGGGTGGCTGGCGGTGCTTGGGTAAAGGTAGATACCGCCCTTCAGCAGGTTACGGTGGAAATCCGCGACCAGAGAGCCAATGTAGCGGGACGTGTAAGGGCGCTGGGTCGCTTTATCTTCTTCCTGGCAGAATTTGATGTACTTCTTCACGCCGTTCGGGAACTTGATGTAGTTGCCTTCGTTGATGGAGTAAGTGCTGCCTTTCTCCGGGAAGCGCATACGTTCCTGGCACAGGCAGAAGACGCCCAGCGACGGATCGTAGGTAAAGGCGTGAACCCCGCATCCGGTGGTGTAGACCAGCATGGTGGACGAGCCATAAACGACGTAACCGGCCGCAACCTGGTTACTGCCCGGCTGCAGGAAATCTTCTTCGGTTACCGGCGTACCAACAGGCGTGACGCGGCGGTAGATGGAGAAAATGGTACCGACAGAAACGTTAACGTCGATGTTGGAGGAGCCGTCGAGCGGATCCATCAGTACGACGTATTTCGCGTGTTCACACCCTTCGAATACAACAATTTCATCTTCTTCTTCGGAGGCGATACCCGCAACGATGTCGCGCGCGCGCAGTGCAGCTTTCAGTTTTTCATTTGCGAACAGATCGAGTTTCTGCTGAACCTCGCCCTGAACGTTCTCGGCACCGCTGGCACCCAGGATATCGACCAGACCGGCCTTGTTGATATCACGGTGGATGATCTTAGCGCCCAGCTTTATTGCCGACAGCAAAGCAGTGAGTTCACCCGTAGCATGAGAGAACTCGTGCTGCTTTTCGACAATAAATTCACCTAACGTTTTCATAACACTTTCCCTGCATCTTTGTGAGTAGAGCGATTGTATGTTCACTAAAACGACTAAAGCCCAACAATCTTAACAAATATTCAAATAGTAGCGCAGAGGTGAATCGCGCCAGCAACATACGGATTTACCTGAAATGCGTTTCACAGCCGCTAACATGTGAGTAAAATGTGCGCCACATTAAAGAAGGATAGTGACGTATGCGCATTCATATATTGGGGATTTGTGGCACTTTCATGGGCGGACTGGCAATGCTGGCGCGCTCGCTGGGCCATGAAGTGACAGGTTCGGACGCCAATGTGTATCCGCCGATGAGCACGCTTCTGGAAAAACAGGGTATCTCTTTAATTCAGGGCTACGATGCCAGCCAGCTGGATCCCGAGCCGGATCTGGTCATCATTGGCAACGCCATGACCCGCGGTAACCCGTGCGTTGAAGCGGTGCTGGAACGCAATATTCCGTTCATGTCCGGCCCGCAGTGGCTGCATGATTTCGTGCTGCGCGACCGCTGGGTGGTTGCCGTAGCCGGTACCCACGGCAAAACCACCACCGCCGGCATGGCGACCTGGATCCTTGAAGCCTGCGGCTACAAGCCGGGCTTCGTGATCGGCGGCGTGCCGGGTAACTTCGACGTCTCTGCGCGTCTCGGCGACAGCCCGTTCTTTGTGATTGAAGCGGATGAATACGACTGCGCATTCTTCGACAAGCGTTCCAAATTCGTGCACTACTGCCCGCGCACGCTGATCCTCAACAACCTTGAGTTTGACCACGCGGATATCTTTGACGACCTGAAAGCCATTCAGAAACAGTTCCACCACCTGGTGCGCATTGTTCCGGGCCAGGGCCGCATTATCCTGCCGGAGAACGACATCAACCTGAAGCAGACCATGGCGATGGGCTGTTGGAGCGAGCAGGAACTGGTGGGCGAGCAGGGCCACTGGCAGGCGAAAAAACTCAACGCTGATGCCTCCGAGTGGGAAGTACTGCTCGACGGTGAGAAAGTGGGCGAGGTGAAATGGGGCCTGGTGGGCGAGCACAATATGCACAACGGCCTGATGGCGATCGCCGCGGCGCGCCACGTGGGCGTGCTGCCTGCGGATGCGGCCAATGCCCTGGGGACGTTTATCAACGCCCGCCGCCGCCTGGAGCTGCGCGGCGAAGCGAACGGCGTGACGGTGTATGACGATTTCGCGCACCACCCAACCGCCATTCTGGCGACGCTTGCTGCGTTACGTGGCAAGGTTGGCGGCACCGCGCGCATTCTGGCGGTGCTGGAACCACGCTCGAACACCATGAAAATGGGCATCTGCAAAGACGACCTCGCACCGTCCCTGGGACGTGCCGACGAAGTCTTCCTGCTGCAGCCGCAGCATATTCCGTGGCAGGTGGCTGAAGTGGCCGACGCCTGCATTCAGCCTGCGCACTGGAGCGCGGACGTGGATGTCTTAGCGGATATGGTGGTGAAAGCCGCACAGCCTGGCGACCACATTCTGGTGATGAGCAACGGCGGGTTCGGTGGGATCCATCAGAAGCTGCTGGACGGTCTGGCGAAGAAAGCCGCGGCCGCAGAGTAAAAAAAGCCCGGTGGCGCTAGCGCTTACCGGGCTTACATTATCTCTTCTCCCTCTCCCCTTTGGGGTGAGGGGCTTACTCTGCGTTCTCAGACAGCTCGCGCAGATACTGGAAAATCAGACGCGCGGATTTCGGCGGCTTATTCCCCTCTTTCTCTTTCTTCGCGTTGCGGATCAAAGAACGCAGCTGCTGGCGGTCGGCATCCGGCCACAGGTTCAGCACTTCCGGTACCGCATCATCACCCTGTTCAATCAGACGATCGCGGATCTGCTCCAGCTTATGGAACAGCGCAACCTGCTGGTTGTGGCGGTTCTTCAGCTTGTCCAGCGCCTGACGGATCGGATCCACGTCGCGCTGACGCAGCATTTTACCGATAAGCTGAAGCTGGCGACGACGGCCTTCTTTCTTGATTTTCTGTGCCAGTTCAATGGCATCACGCAGATCCTGGTCGAGCGGGATCTTATCCAGCGCGTTTTTACCCAGTTCTACCATTTCTGCGCCAAGCTGTTTTAACTCTTCGGCGTCACGTTTAATTTCACTTTTACTGACCCAGATGATCTCATCATCTTCGTCTTCGATGTCATCACCGGGAACGTCGTCGAGCCAGTCTTCGGGCTGCTTAGTCATGTCAGGCTCCTTAAAAAAAGAGGCTAATGTTACCAGTTAAGACGCGCACTGAAAAACGGTTCTCTGTTAGACTTCACTTAACTCTCTCTTACAGTATGGCATTTGCGATGAAAGTAACCTCACAAGTTGAAGCGCAGCGTAAGATTCTGGAAGAAGCCGTCTCCACCGCGCTGACGCTCGCTTCAGGTAAATCAGATGGCGCCGAAGTGGCGGTCAGCAAAACCACCGGCATTAGCGTGAGCACCCGCTATGGCGAAGTGGAGAATGTAGAATTTAACAGCGATGGCGCGCTTGGGATCACGGTGTATCACCAGAACCGCAAAGGCAGTGCGTCATCCACCGATCTCAGTCCGGATGCCATCGCCCGTACGGTGCAGGCGGCGCTGGATATCGCCCGTTACACCTCTCCGGATCCTTACGCAGGCGTGGCGGATAAAGATCTGCTGGCGTTTGACGCGCCGGATCTCGATCTGTTCCACCCGGCTGAAGTCACGCCGGATGAAGCGATTGAGCTGGCCGCGCGCGCCGAGCAGGCGTCTTTGCAGGCTGACAAGCGCATCACGAATACCGAAGGCGGCAGCTTCAACAGCCACTACGGCATCAAAGTTTTCGGCAACAGCCACGGCATGCTGCAGGGCTACTGCTCCACCCGTCACTCGCTTTCAAGCTGCGTGATTGCCGAAGAGAACGGCGACATGGAGCGTGACTACGCCTACACCATTGGCCGCGCGCTGGGGGATTTGCAGTCTCCTGAGTGGGTGGGCAAAGAGTGTGCCGAACGCACGCTGTCTCGCCTGTCGCCGCGTAAGCTCTCCACCATGAAGGCCCCAGTCATTTTTGCTAATGAAGTGGCGACCGGCCTGTTTGGCCATCTGGTGGGCGCTATCGCGGGCGGCTCGGTGTACCGTAAATCGACCTTCCTGCTCGACTCGCTGGGCAAGCAGATCCTGCCGGAGTGGCTGACTATCGAGGAACATCCGCACCTGCTGAAAGGGCTGGCCTCCACGCCATTCGACAGCGAAGGCGTGCGCACGGAACGCCGCGATATCGTTAAAGACGGCATTCTGACCCAGTGGCTGCTGACCAACTACTCCGCGCGCAAGCTGGGGCTGAAAAGCACCGGACATGCGGGCGGGATCCACAACTGGCGCATTGCCGGTCAGGGCCTGAACTTCGAGCAGATGCTGAAAGAGATGGGCACCGGTCTGGTGGTCACCGAGCTGATGGGCCAGGGCGTAAGCGGCATCACCGGTGACTATTCTCGCGGTGCGGCAGGCTTCTGGGTCGAAAACGGCGAAATTCAGTATCCGGTGAGCGAAATTACCATCGCCGGTAACCTGAAGGACATGTGGCGCAATATCGTTACGGTCGGTAACGATATTGAAACACGTAGCAATATACAGTGTGGTTCTGTATTACTGCCGGAAATGAAAATCGCCGGCCAGTAATACCCGACAAGCGTTTCAATAATAAAAAAGGAAGTGAGCAATGCGTAAACACCTGTTAGCGATCGTCGCGGCTTCAACGCTGGTTCTTGGCTCTTCTGCGTTTGCTGCCGATCTCGAAGACAACATGGACATCCTCAGTCAAAACCTGAAGGTAGTGCAGAAAACGGACAATGCGGCGGAAATGAAAGGCGCACTGACCAAAATGCGTGAAGCGGCGCTGGACGCGCAAAAAGCGACGCCGCCAAAGCTGGAAAGCAAAGCGGCAGACAGCGCAGAGATGAAAGACTATCGCCACGGCTTTGACGTACTGGTCGGTCAGATCGACGGCGCGCTGAAGCTGGCTAACGAAGGCAAAGTGAAGGAAGCCCAGGCGGCGGCCGACCAGTTTGTGGCGACGCGCAACACGTATCACAAGAAATACCGTTAATTGGGTGCCTGAGCTGTACGTCCTTCCTCCGTATGCGGAGGCGCACTAAGCGCCCCCGCATCCTTGCTCCCTACTGGCCGGAGCGACAATCCATCCGCGCTGTCACTTCAAGCGAGCCGTTTCGAAAACGGATCTCGCACAGTGTTTTCCTCGTCACCAGCGTTAAGATGATTATTGTCAAAGCAAAAATCATCGAAACCCGGATAATTGGGGATTGGCGTTTCATGGATGCCTCCTTGCTTTAAAGCGGGCGAGGTAGCGAACTCCACGGTCGTGACGTGTCGTTTCGAGCCCCCGCCCTGATTTTCTATCAGGCGGGGCTTTCCACTTTCCGTCCCATGCCTGAGACGGTCAGTCTCAAGCACCCGCAGCCACTCTAGCGAATCCCCATAAGAAAACCTTATCCACGTCACATTTCTACGAGCCTGCTCGTAAACTTTTCCACTCCGCTTACCTGTTTAGTGCCGCTTAATAGCGTGATATTCATCACGTAAATGCGGCCGTTAATCCAGATTCACCATATTTATGTGGCACAGATCACTGCTGCGGCTCGCCTTTCCACTTCGAAGTGGAAAACAACTCGCTACAAACCCTTCACGCCCAACGTTAGTTTTATTCCAGAGCCATTAACGGGGTAAGACGAGTGATTAACGGAGCGGTAATGAACGACGTTGGGGAACAGGCGGTGCAAACAGAACAGCTCGCGAACACCATGCTGCAGCAGGTTTATGCCCTGCTGGCCCGGCACAACATCATCCCCAATGCGGTACAGGAGCAGATGCTCACCTCCCACGTTCGCGCAATGGCGCACCGGTCCGTGACCGGCGAGCCGCTGCCGGAGGTTGAAGCAGAGCTGTTCGACGAAATTTCACCAGATTCAATGCAGCTTGCCCGTGAAGTGGTGGCGCAGTTTGGCAACCTTCCTGATGAAGAGGCCTGGCTGCTCTCCGTTCACTTTGAAGTCGCGAAAGACAACCTTTAAGGAGCAACACATGGAACAGATTACAGTCGTGATTGGCGATCGCCTGGGTAAAGGTCAGAAAGTGGCTGCGGGTGTGGAAAAAGCAGGTGGACGCGCAGTGGTTGTGCCGGGCATGGCGGCGGACATGAAGCTCGGCGACGTAATGAAAGCGGAAAACGCCACCTTCGGCATCTCCTTCTGCGGCAGCGGCGGCGCGGGGGCCATCACCGCCCAAACCAAATATGGCTACAAGGCCAAATACGGCATGCGTTCCGTGGAAGAGGGCGTGACCGCCATCAACGAAGGCTGCAACGTGCTGGGCTTTGGCTTTATGGATAAAGAAGAGCTGGGCGAGCGTCTGGTGCAGGCGTGGCAGAAGAAATACGGCGCATAAGCATGAAAGAACAGTTCACAACCACGGTGAGAGTGAAGGGGAAGGGCGACGCCAAAGCGCGCGCCTTTGCCGACGCGCTCAACCACGTTCAGGCCGCGGTGATGAAAGCCTCACCGCATATCTTACTGCGTATTGAGCCACAGGATGTGCAGGTTGTTCAGGCGCAAGAAGCGGTGCGTAAAGAAGCGTTTCTGTTCTTCTTTTTGCGCCGGGAAAGACGCACCTACAGCGTGGAGCTGGATGTGACCGTCAACGTGACCGCCATCAATCTTGACCGGGTGGATTTCGTCACGCAACGCTGATTATTCATAAAAGGGCAGACTGATGTTCTTAATTATATTAATAAAATCGCTCATCATTGGCGGCCTGGTTGGCGTCGGTGTCGGAGCCGGGGCTGCACGCATGTTTCATGCGCCTACCACTCAGGGTATGGGCGCGTTTCGTACGTTGGGGGAACTGAACTCCTGTGAAGGGGATCCGGCGTCCCACTTCTCCTTTGGGTTAGGTTTCTTCTTTAACGCCTGGGCCTCTTCCGTGGCTGCAGGTGCCTTCACACAGGACGTTGACCACCGCATCATCCCGAACTGGGGTGCTGCTGCACTGATGATCAAAAACCGTAACGTCGGCGAAACGCTGCACGATCCCCGCAAAATGGCGATTGCCTGCGGCGTGATTGGCATGCTCGTCGTCACCTTCCTGAACCTGACCGCCTCCTCCGTGCCGGCAGCGCTGCAGGTTACCGCCGTGAAGGTGCTGGTGCCTGCCGCGAACCTGCTGGTTAACACCGTGATGCCGGTGATCTTCTGGCTGGCGGCCATCGACGCGGGTAAAAAATCGGGCTTCTGGGCCACCATCTTCGGCGGCGCGGCGCAGCTGATCATGGGGAACGCCGTACCGGGTCTGGTTCTCGGCATCCTGATCGGTAAAGGCGTTGAGGAGAGCGGCTGGAACCACGTCACCAAAGTGATGATGGCGGCGATCGTGCTGCTGTTCGTGTTGAGCGGCTTCTTCCGCGGCTTCGACATGAAGATGATCGAATCCTTCCATCTGACCGTGCCGAACTGGCTCGACATGATCCACAACTCGCTCAGCGGTAAATAACAGGAGCCTCTAAATGGAACAGAATAAAGGTTTTTGGTATGCCGACTGGTCGTTCCCGATCTTCGTTGGCCTGCTCTCCTCCGGCGTCTTCGCCGGGACGCACATGTACTACCTCTACGGCATCGGCGCGTTTAACGAAGTGGCCTTCGTGGCGATGCTGAAAGCGGGCATCGATACCGGCGTCTACGGCGCGGTGGCGGCGTTCGGCGCGAGCTTCCTGTTCGCCCGCATTATTGAAGGGTCGCTAGTCGGTATTCTCGACATCGGTGGGGCGATCCAGACCGGCGTGGGCCTCGGCGTACCGGCGCTGCTGCTGGGCGCGGGGATCATGTTCCCGGTGACCAACTTCATTGCCTCGCTGATTACCGGCCTGGTGATTGGTCTGGCGATTGGCTACGTCATCATCCTGGCGCGTAAGTTCACCATCAACCAAAGCAACTCCACCTACGGCGCAGACGTGATGATGGGCGCGGGTAACGCCTCCGGCCGCTTCCTCGGGCCGTTGATTATCCTCAGCGCGATGACCGCCTCCATTCCAATCGGCGTCGGTTCGCTGGTCGGCGCGCTGCTGTTCTACATCTGGCAGAAGCCGATTACCGGTGGCGCCATCCTCGGCGCAATGATTTTGGGCTGGCTGTTCCCGGTCGCCCTTTAATACTCGCGGGCGCTCCGGCGCCCGCCATATCAGGAGATCCTCATGTTTGATTTACTCCTGCGCCGTGCGCGCCTCGCCGACGATACCCTGACCGATATCGCCATTCAGGACGGGAAGATCGCCGCGACGGGCGAAATTGACGCTCCCGCCCGTAAAACGGTTGAGCTTAACGGTGACGTGTACGTTAGCGCGGGCTGGATTGACTCCCACGTTCACTGCTACCCGAACTCACCGATTTACCACGACGAGCCGGACAGCGTGGGCATTGCCACCGGCGTCACTACCGTGGTGGACGCGGGCAGTACCGGGGCCGACGACGTGGACGATTTCTACGCGATTACCCGCAAGGCCTCCACCGAGGTCTTTGCCCTGTTGAATATCTCCCGCGTGGGGCTGATTGCCCAGAACGAGCTGGCCAACATGGCAAACATTGACGCCGATGCGGTGAAGCAGGCGGTGAAGCGCCACCCGGATTTTATTGTCGGCCTGAAGGCGCGCATGAGCAGCAGCGTGGTCGGTGAAAACGGCATCACGCCGCTGGAGCGCGCCAAAGCCATCCAGAAAGAGAATGGCGACTTGCCGCTGATGGTGCACATCGGCAATAACCCGCCGAACCTCGATGAAATCGCCGAGCTGTTAAGCTCCGGCGACATCATTACCCACTGCTATAACGGTAAGCCTAACCGCATTCTGACGCCGTCCGGCGAGCTGCGCGCCTCCATCACCTCCGCCCTGAAGCGTGGCGTGCGTCTGGACGTCGGCCACGGCACGGCGAGCTTCAGCTTTGAGGTGGCGAAACGCGCCATCGCGATGGGCATTCTGCCGCACACCATCAGCTCGGATATCTACTGCCGCAACCGCATCAACGGCCCGGTTGGCTCGCTGGCAAGCGTGATGTCGAAGTTTCTCGCCATCGGCATGTCATTGCCGCAGGTGATTGACTGCGTGACCTCGAACGCCGCCGACGGCCTGCGCCTGACGCGTAAGGGTCGCATCCAGCCGGGTCTCGACGCCGACCTGACGCTGTTCACGATTAAACGCCAGCCAACGGTGCTGACGGACGCTGAAAACGACAGTCTGCAGGCTGAACACATTCTGGTGCCGCTTGCCGCGATCCGCGCGGGCAAGGGCTACATGACCGAACAAGGGAGCACGGAACATGCCTTCGATTTATGAGAAGTATAATTTAAAGCAGGTTATCAACACCTCTGGCCGCATGACGGCGCTGGGCGTCTCCACGCCGCGCCCGGAAGTAGTGCAGGCGGCGATGGACGGCATGAATCATTACTTCGAGATGAAGGATCTGGTTAACAAAACCGGGGAATACATCGCGAAGCTGCTGGATGTGGAAGGCGCGACGGTGGTCTCATGCGCGTCGGCGGGCATCGCCCAGTCCGTGGCGGCGGTGCTGGTAAAAGACAGCGACTGGCTGCTGGAAAACCTGCACGTCACGCCAATCGAGAACAATGAAATCGTCCTGCCGAAAGGCCACAACGTTAACTTTGGCGCGCCGGTCGGCACCATGGTGGCGCTGGGCGGCGGCAAGCTGGTGGAAGCGGGTTACGCCAACGAATGTTCCGCCGACCAGCTGGCGGCGGCCATCACCCCGCGCACGGCGGCGATCCTCTACATCAAATCGCACCACTGCGTGCAGAAAAGCATGCTCAGCGTCGAGCAGGCGGCAGTCGTCGCACGTAAACACTCCCTGCCGCTGATCGTTGATGCCGCGGCGGAAGAAGATCTGCACGTGTACTACCGCTCCGGCGCGGATCTGGTGATTTACAGCGGCGCGAAAGCGATCGAGGGGCCAACCAGCGGCCTGGTGATCGGCAAAACCCAGTACGTCGAGTGGGTGAAACGCCAGACGGCGGGTATTGGCCGCGCCATGAAGGTGGGTAAAGAGGGGATCCTCGGCCTGACCTGCGCCATCGAACACTACCTGACGGCCACCAAGGAAAGCGGCGCCGAGATGGTGGCAAAAATGACGCCGTTTATCGACGCGCTCAACACCCTGAACGGCGTCACCGCCCGCGTGGTCTGGGACAGCGCGGGTCGCGATATCGCCCGCACCGAAATTAAGTTCGACGAAGCCACCACAGGCGTCGGCACGGGTGACCTGGTGAACGCGCTCAAGCAGGGCGAATACGCCATCTATTTCCGTGGCTACAAGGCCAACGAAGGGATTATCGAAGCGGACGTGCGCAGCGTAAGTGCTGACCAGCTGAACATCGTCTACCGCCGCATTAGTGAAGTATTAGGACAGGAGAAAAACGTATGAAACTGACCCCCAATTTTTACCGTGACCGCGTCTGCCTGAACGTGCTGGCCGGCTCGAAAGCCAACGCCAGCGCCATTTACGAGGCGGCGGAAGGTCACGTGCTGGTGGGCGTGCTCTCCAAAAATTACCCGGACGTGGCGAGCGCGGTCGCGGATATGCGTGAATACGCGGCGCTGATTGATAACGCGCTCTCCGTAGGGCTGGGCGCGGGCGATCCGAACCAGTCGGCAATGGTGAGCGAGATCTCCCGCCAGGTGCAGCCGCAGCACGTTAATCAGGTCTTCACCGGCGTGGCCGCGAGCCGCGCGCTGCTGGGGCAGAATGAATCGGTGGTCAATGGCCTGGTCTCTCCGACCGGTACCGTCGGCATGGTGAAAATCTCCACCGGCCCGCTGAGCAGCAAAGCGCCGGACGGTATCGTGCCGGTTGAAACGGCGATTGCCCTGCTGAAAGACTTCGGCGGCAGTTCGATTAAGTACTTCCCGATGGGCGGCCTCAAGTGCCGTGACGAATACCAGGCGGTGGCGGAAGCCTGCGCCCGTCACGACTTCTGGCTGGAGCCGACGGGGGGTATCGATCTGGAAAACTATGAGGCGATCCTGCAGATCGCCCTCGACGCGGGCGTGAGCAAAATCATCCCGCATATCTACAGCTCGATTATCGACAAAGCCAGCGGCGATACGCGTCCCGAAGATGTGCGTACGCTGCTGGCGATGACGAAGAAGCTGGTGAAGTAGAACTCACACATATAAAGGAGCCACCATGCACACCCGTAACCTGCTTGTCGCTTCACTCTCAATGCTCGCCACCGCCGCCATCGCCCAGACGCAATACGCCTGGGTGGGCACCTATAATCCGAACGGTGAAGGGCTGTACCGTTTTACCGTCGACCCGCAAACCGGCGCGCTGGACGATAAAACGCTGGTGAGCAAACTGCCGAATGCGGCGCAGTTGACCCTTTCGCAAGACGGTAAAACGCTGTATCTGGCAAGCGAAGTGGAGCAGGGCGTGGTGCAGGCGCTGCGCGTCGGCGATAACGGTGAGCTGAGCGAGCTGAATCAGGTGGCCTCCGGCGGCGCCGGGCCGGTGTATCTTTCGCTAACGCCAAACGGCAAGCATCTGCTGGTGGCGAACTACGTCAGCGGATCGATTGCCGTTTTGCCCGTCAACGCGGACGGCAGCCTGGGTGACGCGACGGACAGATATCAGGACCAGGGCGAACCGGGCGTGGCGAAGCCGGAAGCTGCCGTTGAGGGCAGTTTCGCGATCAGCGATCACAACGGCCCGCATGCGCACATGATCGCCGCCGATCCGGGCGGGAAGTACGTTTTTTCCACCGATCTTGGGCTGGATCGTATCTATCAGTACCGCTTTGACGATCGAACCGGAAAGCTAACGCCGAACGATCCGCCGTTTATCAGCGCCTCCTCAAAAGGCGCCGGTCCGCGCCACTTCGTCTTTACGCCGAAAGGCGATGCCCTGTGGCTGATTAACGAAGAGGCGTCGACGCTCACCCATTATGCGCTGGACAGCAGCGGCAGGCTGAAAGAGGGCAAAACGATCACTGCCCTGCCGGACGGCTATAAAGGTACCAGTTTTGCTGCCGGGCTGGCGCTAAGCGCCGATGGTAAACAGCTGTATGTGGCGAACCGTTTGCATAACAGTATCGGGCACTTTACCGTAACAGCGGAGGGCACGCTGACGCATCAGGAGGATGTCTGGACGCGCGGCGACTACCCGCGCACCCTGACGCTCGATAAGCAGGGCCGCTGGCTGTACGTCATGAACCAGCGCAGCGACAACATTACCCGTTTCCGCGTGGCGCAGGACGGCAAGCTGAGCTTCGAGCCAGACTATACCCCGGTCGGCAGCCCATCCCAGATGGTCATTTCACCCTGAGCAGTAAGAGGACAACGACGTGCGATTTCCGAACCAACGTTTAGCGCAACTTTTCGATCTGTTGCAAAACGAGACGCTGCCGCAGGATGAGCTGGCGCAGCGGCTGTCGGTCTCCACGCGAACCGTCCGCGCAGATATCACCGCCCTGAACGCGCTGCTGGCGAGCCACGGCGCGCAGTTTATTCTGAGCCGGGGTAACGGCTACCAGCTTAAAATTGACGATGCCGAGCGCTATCAGCAGCTGCAGGCATCGCACCCGCGCGCGCTGCGTATTCCCCGAACGGGACCGGAGCGCGTGCACTATCTGGTGGTGCGTTTCCTGACGTCGGCGTTTTCACTTAAGCTTGAAGATCTGGCCGACGAGTGGTTTGTCAGCCGCGCCACCTTGCAGAGCGACATGGTGGAAGTGCGCGAGTGGTTCCAGCGCTATAACCTGACGCTGGAAACCCGCCCGCGCCACGGCATGAAGCTGTTTGGCAGCGAGATGTCGGTCCGCGCCTGCCTGACCGATCTTCTGTGGGAGCTGGCGCAGCAGGACAGCCTTAACCCGCTGGTGACGGAGGTCGCGCTCAACGCCGGGGTACCGGAGCAGATGGTGGTCGTGCTTCACGACGCGCTCACCCGCCATCACATTCGTCTGACCGACGAAGGCGAACTGTTCCTGCGCCTGTACTGCGCGGTGTCGGTGCGGCGCATCAGCGAGGGGTATCCGCTGCCGGAATTCCACGCGGAAGACGTGGAAGAGAACGTGCGCGAGGCGGCGAAGGATATCGCGGTGGCCATTCAGGAGCTGGCGGGCAAGGCGCTTGCGCCATCGGAAGAGAGCTGGCTGTGCGTCCACATCGCGGCGCGGCAGATTCAGGAGATTGCCCCCAGCGCGATTAACGCCGACGACGACGAAGCGCTGGTCAACTATATCCTGCGCTACATCAACACCCACTATAACTACAACCTGCTCAGCGACGCGCAGCTGCACGCCGATCTGCTCACGCACATCAAAACCATGATCACCCGCGTGCGCTATCAAATCATGATCCCCAATCCGCTGCTGGACAACATCAAGCAGCACTATCCGATGGCGTGGGATATGACTCTCGCGGCGGTGTCGAGCTGGGGGAAATATACGCCGTATGCGATCAGCGAGAACGAGATTGGTTTTCTGGTGCTGCACATCGGCGTGGGGCTGGAGCGCCACTACAACATCGGCTACCAGCGCCAGCCGCGCGTGCTGCTGGTGTGCGACGCCGGTAATGCGATGGTGCGCATGATCGAGGCGGTGCTCCAGCGCAAATACCCGCAGATCGAGGTGACGCGCACGCTCACTCTGCGCGAGTACGAGCTTGCGGATGCCATCGGCGAAGACTTTGTCATCTCCACCGCCCGCGTGAGTGAAAAATCTAAACCGGTGGTGACGATCGCCCCGTTCCCGACCGATTATCAGTTAGAGCAGATCGGCAAGCTGGTGCTGGTGGACCGCACCCGCCCGTGGATGCTGGAGAAATACTTCGACGCGGCCCATTTCCGCATTCTCAACAAACCTGTTGACCAGCAAACGCTGTTCCGCGAGCTGTGTGACCAGCTTGAACGCGAAGGCTTTGTTGGCGCGGAGTTTCTGGATTCGGTCGTTGAGCGTGAAGCTATCGTCAGCACCATGCTCGGCGACGGCATCGCGCTGCCGCACTCCCTCGGCCTGCTGGCACAGAAAACGGTGGTCTATACGGTGCTGGCTCCGCAGGGTATTCAGTGGGGGGATGAAACGGCGCACGTCATCTTCCTGCTCGCCATCAGCAAAAGCGAGTACGAAGAGGCGATGGCGATTTACGACATCTTCGTCACTTTCCTGCGAGAACGCGCAATGACGCGCCTGTGCCAGTGCGAGGATTTTGCGGCGTTTAAGGCTGAGGCGATGGAGAGTTTGAGCCGGTTTTGAGAGGCGTTATCCAGAATTCGATGTAATGCGAATGTAATGCTAAACTGCATTACACATTCGATTTTACTGGAGGCATAATGGCCACGCTTAACGTCCGTCTGGATGACAAACTCAAAAATGAGGCGTATGCCGTGCTGGAAAAACTCAATATTACCCCAACGGAAGCCGTGCGGTTACTGTTTCAGTACGTTGCGGAAACAGGGCGTATGCCGGTGAAAACTGTCACCATCAGTGACAGTGAAGATGAACTGATACAGACAGTCCGGGAGCGACTGGCGAATCCACAAAAGGGAATTAAGGTTAGTCTGGATGATTTATGAACTGGAGTTCGACCCTAGGGCTTTAAAGGAGTGGCATAAGCTGGGCGATACGGTGAAATGCCAGTTTAAAAAGAAACTTGCTGACGTCTTAGTGAACCCCAGAATTGAATAGGCCCGCCTGCACGGCCTGCCGGATTGCTACAAAATAAAACTCAGATCTCTGGGTTATCGTTTGGTTTATCAGGTTCAGGATAACGTAGTTACGGTATTTGTTATCGCTATCGGAAAGAGAGAGAAATCAGCCGTTTATCATGAAGCAAATAAACGGCTTTAGCATTTAACGCAGATGATGCACAACCTGGTTGCTGCTGCCGCGCCAGATCAGGGCCGGATCTTTTAAATCCTGCACGAACTTGCCGTCCACCAGCACGTTAATCAAATCCACGACTTCCCTCTGAGCAGCATTCAGCTCTTCCAGCTTATATCCCGTCCAGACCCAGATATCTTTTCCCGCACACTCGCGGTGAATGCGCTTCACCAGCTTCAGGATCTCCGGCACGTTTTGCGGATGGAGCGGATCGCCGCCGGAGAGCGAAATCCCCTGGCGTTTGATGCGCGTGTCGTTCAGGTCGTCGATGATGCGGTCTTCCATTTCGGCGGTAAACGGCATGCCGGAATTTACGCGCCAGGTGCTTTTGTTGTAGCAGCCTGGGCACTCATGAACGCAGCCTGAAACGAACAGGGTGCAGCGGGTACCGGGGCCGTTGACGATGTCGACGGGGTAGTACTGATGGTAGTTCATAGCGGTTAACCAAGCCGGGTACAGTGTGAGTGAGGATTGTAGGCCCGGTAGGCGTAGCGCCACCGGGCATAAATGTGGCAGTGGCTCAACCGATCTGCCCATTCCCCAGATGTTTCACCCGGCGCTTCACCTCTTCCTGCTTGCCGGCGTTAAACGGACGGGCATCCGGGCTGCCGAGATAGCCGCACACGCGGCGGGTCACGGAGACACGGGCTGCATCGTGGTTGCCGCATTTCGGGCAGGTAAAGCCTTTGCTCGTACACTCGAACTCACCGGTAAAGCCACACTCGTAGCATTCGTCGATTGGCGTATTGGTCCCGTAATACGGCACGTGCTGATAGCTATAATCCCACACGTCTTCCAGCGCCTTCAGGTTGTGCTGGATGTTCGGGTACTCGCCGTAGCAGATGAAGCCGCCGCTGGCGATGGGCGGATAGGCCGCTTCGAAGTCGATCTTGTCGTACGGGTTTACCTTTTTCTCCACGTCGAGGTGGAAGCTGTTGGTGTAGTACCCTTTGTCGGTCACGCCTTCCACAATCCCGAACTCGGCGGTGTCCAGACGGCAGAAGCGGTCGCACAGGTTCTCGCTCGGCGTACTGTAGAGGCTAAACCCATAGCCAGTTTCCTCTTTCCACTGGTCAACCGCGTCGCGCAGGCGCTGGACAATCGCAATGCCTTTTTCGCGCAGGGCCGCGCTGTCGTACATATGCGCGTCGCCAGACAGGGCGTTGATGGTTTCGTGGATGCCGATATAGCCCAGCGAAATCGACGCGCGGCCGTTTTTGAAGATCTCGGACACGTCATCGTCCGCCTTCAGGCGCACGCCGCAGGCCCCTTCCATATAGAGGATGGGCGCCACGCGGGCTTTCACCCCTTCAAGGCGTGCGATACGGGTCATCAGCGCCTTACGCGCCAGCTGCAGGCGTTCATCCAGCAATTTCCAGAATTCAGCTTCATTGCCTTTGGCCTCCAGCGCGATGCGCGGCAGGTTCAGGCTGATGACGCCCAGGTTGTTACGCCCGTCGTGGATCTGCTCGCCGTTTTCATCCTCGTACACCCCGAGGAAGCTGCGGCAGCCCATAGGCGTTTTAAACGAACCGGTGACTTTTACCACCTGGTCGTAGTTCAGAATGTCCGGGTACATGCGCTTGCTCGCGCACTCCAGCGCCAGCTGTTTGATGTCGTAGTTCGGATCGCCCAACTTGTGGTTCAGGCCGTCGCGGATGGCAAACACCAGTTTCGGGAACACCGCGGTTTTGCGGTTCTTGCCGAGGCCGGAAATACGGTTGCGCAGAATGGACTGCTGGATCAGGCGTGATTCCCAGCTGGTGCCCAGGCCAAAACCGAAGGTTACAAACGGCGTCTGCCCGTTGGCGGTGTGCAGCGTGTTCACTTCATATTCCAGCGACTGGAACGCGTCGTAGCACTCTTTTTCGGTACGGGAGTGCGCATAGCCGTCCGCGTCCGGGATCTGCCACTCTTCGGCAGTTTTCCGATGCTTGTTGAAGCTCGCCGTCACGAACGGGGCCAGCACTTCGTCAATGCGGTTTATGGTGGTCCCGCCATAAATGTGGCTCGCCACCTGAGCGATGATCTGTGCCGTTACCGCTGTCGCCGTGGAGATCGACTTAGGCGGTTCAATCTCGGCGTTACCCATTTTAAACCCCTGGGTCAGCATGCCTTTCAGGTCGATCAGCATGCAGTTGAACATCGGGAAGAACGGCGAGTAATCGAGGTCGTGATAGTGGATCTCGCCGCGCTCGTGTGCCGAGACCACGTCGCGCGGCAGCAGATGCTGGCGGGCATAGTGTTTGGCGACGATACCGGCCAGCAGATCGCGCTGGGTCGGGATCACTTTGCTGTCTTTGTTGGCGTTTTCATTGAGCAGGGCAGAGTTGGTCTGCTCCACCAGGCCACGGATCTCCTGATTCAGGCGACCGCGCTTCTCACGCTGCACGTCGCGATCGTGGCGATACTCAATGTAGGCGCGGGCTAACTGTTTGTAGGGGCCAGCCATCAGCTGGTTTTCAACCGCGGTCTGGATCTCGTTGATATCGACCTGGCTGCGTTCAGTCATCTGGCTGCTAACGACTTCTGCGACGGTGGCGCAGTAATCTGCGTCATCGACTCCCGCTGCTTTAGCTGCACGCAGAATGGCTTCCTGGATGCGCTCTGATTTAAACGGCACTTTACAGCCATCACGTTTCATCACATGCGGTGTCATGATCACTCCATTTTTAAAAACAGGTTATCCACAGAGGTGGAGAAGTATTCACCGGACGTATTCCCCGCCAGGCCAAAGACTTCCCCCGTTCCCAGCTCATGTTATCCACAATTCCGGCCAGCGTAAGCGCCGTCTTGTTGTTGGAATAGTAGACGATTAATACAATATGTTGGGTCGGCGTGCATTTTAAGTTCTACATATAGTGATTTGCATCAAACAAGTTTGCGATTTATTTGACGCAGAACAAAGTAAAAAGACGAGAGTACAAACGGCGGGCGCTTCAGCCTTTGTAAAGACGCGAAGGAAAAATCTGATTAATTATTCAACAAAAACAAGCGCTCAACGTGGTACATGCTGAGCGCCGTTCGGTTAACTCACCGCGCAGGCCCAGCTCAATCCTGCCTGTAAAAAGGCTGCGGTAGCGATACTGCCCAGTATCACCGGAATGAGAAGGGAGCGGTCAGGGGCCGCATCCTGTTTTTGAGGTTCTTCAGCACTCAGGGCGGACATCGCCTCTTCCCGGGTGCGCGCCGCCAGAAGCTGCGCGCGCACTTGATCTTCTGTCAATAAACTGGTCAGCGTCGTCAGCAGCTGCATATGGGTACTGCCTGCTTCCGCGGGCGGAATGGCGAGCAGGAAAACCATTCTGACCTCTTCATCACCGTCCAGCCCCGGCCAGCGTATCGGGTCGTCAAAGAGTGCCAGACAAAACGCCGCCTGCTGCACCGCCTCGGTTTTACCGTGCGGAACGGCGAGCGCTTCACCCAGCGCGGTAGGGCCTTCGCTTTCGCGCTGTAACACGCTCTGGATGAATGTTTCTTCATCGCAGATGATTTTTCGCCTGGCGAGCGGTTCGGCGAGCCAGCGGATCAGCGCTTCAGGCGTACGGTGCGGCGGGTTGATAAAAACCAGATCGGGGTGCGTCAATGCAAGCAAGTTCATATTATGCCTCCTTCAAAAAATCGCAGGTTGCGAAAGGGGGGATTGCCGTTACCGGCGGCACAGGCTCTTCCAGATAGTTGATCTGACGTAGCCCCGCCAGACTTTCCGGGACGGGAACCGGCTGCGTCCCGGCGTTAAACACCCGGACGACGGTGCCATTCGACCGTTGCGCATGGGGCAGGGCAGAAAGGACTAGCGGCTCCGGCAGGGTCAATAATGAGAATTGTGCCGGAAGCTGATGCTCGGGCAGACGCAACGCAAAGCGCTCAAGGCGGTGATCGAGCGTGTGCAGCGTTTGCCGCTGATAGGTGAAGGGCTGTCCCGCTGTCTGGTTTTCCAGCTGGCGAAGCGTGAGATGATCGGCGCTGTCGGCCAGCGCGACGGTAAATGAAAAGTGCAGCGGTTTCAGCAACTGCGCATCGGGGGTCTCAACCACCGTATTATTAATGCCGGACGCACGGCCCGGTCGCCAGTCGAGATCGTTGCGCCCGAGCACGCCCGTCGCTTTAAACAACGTCAGAGCAATCGCCGCGGGTTCACTGCCGATAATCTGAAATTCCTTCATACCGCGACTATTCACCACCAGCGCTTTGCCCGCTTCCGCGACAGCAATAATGCCTTCGGTGGTTTCGATATCCACGGGCATCTCGCGATAGCGCTTCTGCCAGTTTCCACTCTCACACCCCGTATCGCGCTGGATTATCGCGAAGGGCTGGGAGGCGATAGCGTGACGGGTGCGAATATCGCTGCCGATCAGTAAACGTAGCCGGTGATCGCAGTGGCTGTTTTCCAGCGAAGCCTCGACGTACAGGTTCGGATCGTCTTCGCGTAATGTGCACTCCAGACGAAGGGATAACGGCGTTCGGGCAGTATCCTGGCGTCCGGCGAGATCTGGCGGAAGAAACAGGGTGGCTTCAACGATCAGCTTTTCGACAAGCGGCGTTTTCAGGCAGCCGACGAGCGTGAACTGGTCGCACAGCGTCGGGGTATCGCCCGCAAGCGGTGAGAAATCGTAGCTGTCGCCCGCATCCGCACAGTCTTCAAGGGTAAAGAACGAGGGGATGCATCTGCCGCTGCGTTTGTCGTGCAGAGTTAGCGTTCCGTCGTCCAGCGTTAATCGATAATGCGCATTCTCTATCTCGCTGCCCGTTGTCTGTTCAGGCTGCCGGAAAGGCGCCGGGTCATCTTCAACGTTAACGCTGAGATAGCCGACTGGCGGCAGAACCGGTGTTTTCACAGCAACGTGCCAGCGGTAATAAGGGGGAAGGGGCGTTTCACATTCGCCTTCGGCGTTAAGGGAGATCGCCGTTCCGCCGGGCAACACGTCTCTTTTCAGGACGTCGAAGGGGATGGCCTGCCCCTGATACATCAGGGCGATATTTTCAGCGCGGCTATAGAGAGTGGTTTTCACCACGCGCTGCGTTTGCGTGGCCAGCGGGTTAAAAATCAGCAGATCGCCTTCCCGGGCGCAGGCGGCGGCCAGGGGTTTCACCACCAGATTCCACAGGCTGTGGCACAGCTGTTCGGTTTGCTCCAGTCGATGCAAAATATCGCGGTTGGTGGCATCGCTATTACAGCCGCCGATGGAGTCATGGGCATGGCTTCGCAACAGCTTCTTCCAGAGCGTATCGACCACCGAGAGGTTGACCGGGAGCCCCTGATGACGCGCCATGGCGATTGTCGGCTCCAGCTGCCGCAGGATGAACTGCTCAACTGCATCATTTTTCTTTTTAATGTCGTAGCGCACGGAGCCGATCGTTTTATGGATGCGGGTGTAGCGCGGCGATTTCAGCTCTCCTTCCCAGAATTCAAACTGCTCACGCTGCGCGCGCAGAATGTCGACGTAGCGCTCCAGCGAACTGATGACGTAATGGTCCTCATCCGGGGAGCGTGCGCTGGCGACCTGCAGGATTTTCGGCAGCGCCGGGTCGATGCTGACCTGATCGCCGCCGCAGGGCAGCAGCAGGTCATTTATTCCGGCCCGCGAGCGCAGGAGATTGACCATCGGGAAGATTTTTCCCTGCAAATGGCTCGCGTCTGAAGAGATGTTTTTAGCCGCGCCATAACCGAGCGCCATCGCGCAGGCGATAACGGTCGCCCCTGACGGCGCGCGCCAGAGAAACTGGCTGCTTTTCGCCTGTCTGTCGTGATCGATGCCGCGCCAGAAGACGATGTTGTCGATATTGCAGCCCTGCAAAATCGTGGGCATCTGCGCATTGTGGCCGAAGGTATCCGGAAGATACCCAACCTGCATGGCGTGCCCCAGCTTACGGGCAGAGAAGATGCCGTATTTGAGGTTGCGGATAATGGATTCGCCATGCACGTTGTAGGTGTCCGTCTGGGTATACCACGGCCCCACAAAAATCCTTTTCGCTCTGACCAGCGTCTCCAGCCTGGTGCGATAATCGGGATTGATAGCGAGAAAGTCCTCTACCACCGCCATCTGTCCATCAAGGTGATAGCAGCTGTAAGCCGGGTCGTGCTCCAGCGTGTCGATGACGTCCGCAAAGTTATATGACGCCAGCACCATGCTGTCCTGACGGGTGAAATACCACTCTTGATCCCAGTGCGTATGGGCAATGACGTGGATCTGATTCATGACCTTCCCCTTAGCTGGCGTTCTTTGGGCTGACGTAAAGCACGCCCAGGGCGCAAATCAGTGCGCCAATAAAGACGCTCGCCAGGTAGCCCGCCACGTTGGTTGCCAGCGGCCAGCCCCAGATGGCCGGCAGCGGCAGCGTCTGCTTCACGCCGAGTGCAATGGCGACCAGCGCGCCGGCGACGGCACCGGTCATGAACACCGGGATCAGACGTGGGTTTTTCAGGATGAACGGGATCGCGCCTTCGGAGATCCCAATCACGCCCAACAGCAACGAGGTGCTGCCAACGGTTTTCTCTTCCCGGCTAAAAACATCCGGTAGTCCAAAGCGGCCGTTGAGGAACGCGGCAAAGCCGACGCCAACAGAGGGGATCACGATGGAGAGTTCGCGGGCGGTGAGATCAAACGTTTCGCTCATGCCATTCAGGCCGAGCGCGACTGAGCCTGCCGCCTTGTTGACCGGGCCGCCCAGGTCAAACGCGGTGCCTGCGGCGATCATCGCGGAATAGAATCCGCGCCCGGTGTCACCTGCCGAGGTAAAAAAGACCACCATCAGCTGGTTAAGCGAGCCAAAAATCGGGTTAATCAAATATTCCATGACCATCACCAGCGTAATGCCGGTGATGAGCGGGACGACCAGCATGGTCTTGATGGTGGTGAGCTGCTGGCGGACGTGAATGGAATCATTCAGCCAGCGCACCAGATAGCCCACAAAAAAGCCAATGCCGATCGCGCCGAAAAAGCCGGACGGCATAAAGCCTTCGATATCAAAGAAGCGCTTGTAGACCTCGTCTGACATGATGCCGCCGATAAGTCCGGGGATCAGCGCCGGTTTGCCGGCAATGGAAAACGCCAGAAACATGGCGAAAACCGGATACATGAACTTAATGGTCATAAAGCCCACTTTATCCAGCACGCTGAACGGCGAATGGTCGATGTTAATAAACTGGCCGGTAATTTTGGCCGTTGCCATCATCAGACCGCCCATGACCACCACCGGCAGCATATAGCTGATGGCCGCCATGATATGGCCGATAAAAATCTGGTAAGCCGAAGGCTGGAGTTCGTCTTCATGTACGACAGTCGTGACGTTTTTTTCCATGGCAAGCGCCTGACGCAGATAGCGATCGGTATGCTTGATCAGCTCTTGCGTGCGGGTCTGAAGGTGGGGAATGTTTTCAAAGCGCTCGGCATCCTGAATGGGGACGTCGGTTGCCAGAATAATGGCCGTGGCGGAGGCGATATCCTGCTTCGTTAAGCGATTTTTAACGCCGTCGCTGCCCTGCGTTTCGACCTTAACCTCAATATTATGCTCTTTAGCCCATGCAATAATTTTATTCGCCGCCATAAAGGTATGTGCAATGCCCGTCGGGCAGGCCGTTACCGCGACAACTTTCTGTTTCGTCATTGTCATAATTCCCTGGATGTGAAAACAGGGAAAGTATAAAGAGAACCTAAAACAGTTTTTAACGTTTGCTAATACTAATTACGTATCGCGATACGCGTAAATGCAATGTGTGAAGCGCCTTCCAGAGACTATTTTTCTGTTGTGTTAATATCATGCCGGGATTAAACAGGGTGTAATATATGAATTCATTCCAGGGAAGTGAACGCTTGATATTTGAATACATTCAGCATCACGCGTGTAATATTTCTAATATTTCGGCAAAAGAGATTGCCCGTGATACCTTTACAACGACAACATCCGTTAATCGTGTGTGTAAAAAAATGGGGTATAAAAGCTATACCGAGCTTCGGTATCGTTTTTTACGCGATCATTTTACCCCTGCGCCTGCAGTGCCCGACGCGGGTCCGCAGGCGGACGACATTGTGGCGGAGGTGTCCAGGCTGCTCATCCATTCCAGCCATATCTATCTGTACGCACGCGGCGCCTCGCTTACCAGCCTCAACTACCTGTCGCGCTTTTTATCGCTGGCGAGCCTGCCGCATCTTATTTTGAATGACATGCACCAGCTGACACGGGTATCGAAGGGGACGCTGGTGCTGATCAGCAAATCCGGGGAGACACAGTCGCTGATAGAAATGGCGCGAAACGCGCTGCGCAAGGGCTTAAAGATTATTGCAATTACCCGTCAGGGGGCGACGCTGGCGTCAATCTCAACGCTATGCTGGCCGTTATCGATCGACATTAACGCGGTATCGCTGTATCAGCGGGAGGGACAGCTTGAACTGTTAAGCGCCGTGGACCGTATCGGCTGCAGGCTGCTGCAGCACGATACGGTGTAGTCAGGCCGTCAGAGCTGCTTCACTATCCCCAGACGTACGGCATAATCATTTTCATGGTTGCCGTCATTGTTGATATAGGTTTTATCCAGTGACACCAGCTCGACGTAAGGCGTCCAGCCATCGTCGAGCTGGTAGTTGAACGCAACGGTATGCTCCCAGTAGGTATCATCCCCGGTTCCCTGATCGACATTATCCTGCCAGCGGAAGCGCGGGTTGTAGGACATACCGAATTTGCCAATGTTGTACGCGAACCAAATGTCGAACTGGTGTGACTGGCGGCGGGTGTAGCCGCTGCCGTCTAATTCTTTGTCGCTGTGTGCGTCATTGACGGTGTTATAACGGTAACGGGCGGAGAGGTTCAGACCGTTATCAAACGCTTTCCAGCCCTGAATGAAGGGGCGATAGTGGGTATTACTGGGGGTGAAAACCGTCACCATGCCAGGCGCAACGGCAAAGCCATTGCCCAGATTGAAGCGCCAGCGCGTTTCAATCTCCTGTGCCGCCTCCGTTAATCCTTTGTCATCGGGATTATTTCGGTCGGTATCACCAAAAAAGGTGTCGTTATGGTTTTGTGCGGCTTCAACGGAGAAGTAAAAACCGTTATCCGCCTGATGCATAACCTTAATACGTGAATCATTTACGTCAGAGCGCGTATTATGGCCAAAGCGAAGGTCGACGGACGTATTTCCGCACCATCCCTGTGTGCTCAATAATAATGCGCTAATACACGTTACTTTAATAATTGTCTTTTTCATCATGTCCTGCCGAGGTTATTTAATTGGCAGGGCTATTTTTATTTTCGGTACGCCGTGATGTAAAAGTTATCGTCGTACATTTAGCGTATCGCTAAACATAAAAAAAGGAGATACAGCATGCTGTATCTCCTGACGTTTATTCCTGCACCCACCAGATGGCTTCAAACGGGCGCAGTTGCAGCGTATCGGGACGAGAGGGGACGTCCTCATAGTTGCTGAGTGCGACCTGCCATGCGCCCTGTACCGGGTCCGGCTGCCACTGCTGGCGCTCTCGGCTCAGGTTCGCCACCACCACCAGCGTCTGGTTCTGCCACTGGCGGCGATAGCACCACAGGGAAGGGTGTTCCGGCAGCAGATCGTCGTAATCCCCCCACGTCAGCACGGGCAGGGTTTTACGCAGGCTAATCAACGACCGATAGGTGTAGAACACTGAATCCGGGTCGTCCAGCGCCGTACGGGCATTCACGGTTTCATAGTTATCGCAGACCCCAATCCACGGCTCGCCCTCGGTAAAGCCCGCATTGTGCGACGCGTCCCACTGCATTGGGGTTCGCCCGTTATCGCGGGATTTACTCGCCAGGATCGCCAGTAATTCATCCGGCTCACGGCCATTGGCCCGCAGTTCGGCGAACATGTTCAGGCTTTCCACGTCGCGGTAGTCGGTGATGCGGCTGAAGTGCGGGTTGGTCATGCCCAGCTCTTCACCCTGGTAGATATACGGCGTGCCCTGCATGCCGTGCAGCACCATGCCGAGCATCTTTGCAGCGTGAACGCGGTGTTCCCCTTCGTCGCCAAAGCGCGACACGATGCGCGGCTGGTCGTGGTTACACCAGAACAGCGCGTTCCAGGCTTTGTTGTGCATGCCCTGCTGCCAGTGACGGAAGAGGGCTTTCAGCGCCACAAAGTCCGGCTTTGCCTTCGTCCACTTTTCGCCGCCGGGGTAGTCCACCTTCAGGTGGTGGAAGTTAAAGGTCATCGACAGCTCGCGCCCGTCGAGCGACGCGTACTGCTGGCAGTTCTCCAGCGAGGTTGACGACATCTCGCCCACCGTCATCAGGTTGCGCGGGGTGAAGACGTCGCGGCTCATCTCCTGAAGATATTCGTGGATGCGCGGCCCGTCAGTGTAGAAGCGGCGACCGTCGCCAATGGTGTCGTCCGGGAAATCCTGATCTTTAGAGATGAGGTTAATCACGTCCAGACGCAAGCCGTCCACGCCGCGATCGGCCCAGAACTCGCATACCTTTTTCAGCTCGGCGCGCACCGCCGGGTTTTCCCAGTTGAGATCCGCCTGCTCGGGCGCGAAAAGGTGAAGATAATACTGCTCGCTCTCGGCGTGCCAGCGCCAGGCGTTGCCGCCAAACTTGGAGCGCCAGTTGTTGGGGAGCTGCTCCGGCGTGCCGTCGCGCCAGATGTAGAACTGGCGGTACGGGCTCTCTTTGTTCAGCGATTCGCGGAACCAGGCGTGCTGCGTGGAGGTATGGTTAAACACCATATCCAGCACGATGCGAATGCCGCGTTCGTGCGCTTCGGCAACCAGCTCGTCAAAGTCATCCAGCGTGCCAAAGGACGGGTCGATGGCGGTGTAATTCGCCACGTCGTAGCCGTTATCCACCTGCGGGGAAATATAAAACGGCGTCAGCCAGATGGCGTCGATGCCGAGGGTTTTCAGGTAATCCAGCCGCTGCGTCACGCCGCGCAGATCGCCGGTGCCGCTGCCGGTGGTGTCCTGAAAACTCTTTGGGTAAATCTGGTAGATGACGCCGTTCTGCCACCAGTGAGGAAGGGTATTCATAGTGCGTACCTGCAAATGCGAAGGGGCGCAACTGCGCCCCGAAAGATGAAGTTAAACAATCTGCAGCGTGCCCTGACGGAACTTACGCTGGTAAACCACGGTGGTGAGCGCCATGGGGACGATAATCGCCACCGCCATTGCCAGGGCAAACACCTGCCAGAAAGTAGGCTGGATGGAGAGGATGCCCGGCAGGCCGCCGACGCCAATCCCGTTCGCCATCACGCCGTTCAGGCCGCACAGCAGGCCCGCCAGGCCAGAGCCGATCATCGCGCAGAGCATCGGGAAGCGGTACTTCAGGTTGATGCCGTACATCGCCGGTTCGGTGACGCCGAGATAGGCGGAGATGGCCGCCGGAACGGAGATCTCACGCTCGTTGTGCTTACGACTAACGATAATGATGCCGGTCACCGCAGAGGCCTGTGCGATGTTAGAGAGGGCGATAATCGGCCAGACCGGGGTACCGCCGAGGCTCTGGATCATCTGCATATCGATGGCCAGCGTGGTCTGGTGCACGCCGGTGATCACCAGCGGGGCATACAGGAAGCCAAACAGCGCGGCACCGATTGGCGCGAAACTGCCGGTCATCAGATGACGCACCGCGAAGGCCACGCCGTCGCCGATCATGCGGCCAAACGGACCGATAAAAGCGTGCGCCAGGAAGACGGCCAGGATCAGCGAGCAGACCGGCACTACCACCAGGTAGAGGTAATCCGGCACGATGCGCTTCAGTCTCGTCTCAATAAAGCCCAGCGCCAGACCCGCCAGCAGGGCCGGAATGACCTGCGCCTGATAGCCCACCTTGGCGATGGTAAACAGGCCGAAGTTCCACACTTCCGGCACCTGCTGACCAAGTAAGTAAGCGTTCATTAACTGCGGAGAGACCAGCGTGACGCCCAGTACGATACCGAGAATTGGCGTACCGCCCATCTTGCGCACGGCGGACCAGCAGATCCCGACCGGCAGGTAGAAGAAGATCGCTTCGCCAATCAGCCACAGGAAGTCATAGATGCTTTGCAGCGCCGGGTACATCTGCGCCAGGGTTTTACCGTCGCTCATTGGCACATCGCCGATGACGTTACGGAAGCCCAAAATTAAGCCCCCGCTGATCAGCGCCGGCAGCAGCGGGAAGAAGATTTCTGCAAAGTGGGAAATCAGCTGCTCGTGCCACTTCATATTCTGGCGCGCCGCCTTCTTCGCCTGCTCTTTATCGGCAGAAGAGTGTCCGGTGGTCGCCAGCAGAGCCTGATAGTAATCGCCCACTTCGGTACCAATCACCACCTGGAACTGTCCGGCGTTGGTGAAGCAGCCTTTCACCATGGAAAGCTCTTCAATCGCCTTCGGGTTGGCCTTGGCCGGATCGTTCAGCACGAAGCGCAGGCGGGTAATGCAATGGCTGACGGTGGCGATGTTTTCGCGGCCGCCGACCAGGACGATCAGCCGATCGATATCTGCTTGTTTGACTTTACTCATCATGAAACCTCATGACAGATGTTGAGGGGGGTAATGACCTGAGCGCAAGCCTACTCCTTCAGCGTGACGGCGAAAATGGGAACGTTCCCGAAATCGGGCGAAGATCACAATAAACGATTCAGGGGGGTTATGAGAGACGGGCAGGAATAACGATCTGGCGCGGCTCGCTCCGCCCGTTGATCTGCTCGATCAGCTGTGCGGCGGCCTGTCTGCCGGACTCGGCGTAGCCCGGATCGACGGTGATAATTTCAGGGTGCAGGAACTTCATCAGCGGCGTGCTGCCGACGCTCGCCACCTGCAGGTTATCAATGCGCTGCTCCTGCAGATACTTGCTGGCACCCAGCGCAAGGGTGTCCGTGGCGCACACCAGCGCGGTGGTCTGCGGCGTCAGGACGCTGGCGACCTGCTCGTAGCCCTGCTTCATGCCCAGCCCCGGCAGGGAGGCCACGGCAGGGAGATTGTGCTTTTTGCAAAAGGCCAGATAGGCCTCGTGGCGGCGCTTGCCGGTGGTAACGTCCGCGTGCGGCACGCCAAGATAGCTGATGTGGCGGTGGCCTTCTTCGTACAGGCGCTGCATCAGGGTGATAATCGCCCCCTCATCGTCATAACAGACGGAGGCAAAGCCGTGGGCATCGCGCGCCAGCAGCACCAGCGACGGCTGCCAGTGTTTCAGCATCTCCTCGTCAATGCCGGTAAAACCAAACAGCACCACGCCGTCAATGTTACGGCGCTGGAGCATGCCGAGATGTTCTTCCACCAGCTGTGGCGAGAACTGGCTCTCCATCATGATCGGATCATAGCCCTGCTCGTAGAAGGCAGGCAGCATGGTCTGAACGGCGAGGTTTTCGGAGAGGGAATCCAGACGCGAAACGATGATCGCAACCACTTTATCGCTCTGCCCGCGCATGGCGCGCGCGGAGCGGGAAGGGGAAAAACCGTGCTGATTCATGACCGCCTCAACGCGCTCGCGGGTGCGTTCGCTGACGCCGCTTTCGTTGTTCAGCACGCGTGAGACGGTTGATTTCCCCACGCCGCTTAAACGCGCGATGTCTTTAATTGTAAGGCGGTTCTGCATGCTGTTTTCCCTGTAACAACGACAAAATGGTCAATTGAGCCTAATGCTATAGCGCGATTTCGCTATGGGCAAAGTCTGGTTTACGTACTGTTTATTTGCAGGCGCGTATAATACCGCCCGAATCGTCACAAAGGGTACGCTTAAATCTTTATACTGCGCGGCGACACCCTGTTTTTTTACTTACCGGAGGCTTTATGGATCCCGATCCCGCACCTCTCCTGAACGGGAGAATTTGTTCTTTCCGGTAAGCCAGCTTTTGCTGTCTCACCGGTAATGTGAGGCAGCAACGTCCCAAACGTTCCTGCTTGAAAAATTGAGTGCCTGACAGGTACGGCTTTGCCACGCCTGAAGGGAATACTGCGTCCGCCTGGCGGATGCGGAGGAATGTCTATGTTTAAAAATATCACCCGGCAGCTGCAGGCGCTGCTGAGCCGCCATCTGCCACACCGTCTTGTTCAGCGCGATCCGCTGCCCAATGCCAAAAACATGGCGGGAGCGGCGATCCCGGCGTCCCTGACCGAACGCTGCCTGAACGTGGCGGCGATGGATGAAAACGAAGTCTGGCGCGCCTTTGGCGGCCATCCGGAAGGGCTGAACGCGTCTGAAGTGGAAAAAATCCGCGCCGTGCACGGCGATAACCAGATCCCGGCGCAGAAGCCCTCTCCGTGGTGGGTGCATCTGTGGCTCTGCTACCGCAACCCGTTCAACCTGCTGCTGACCGTGCTCGGCATTATCTCTTACGCGACGGAAGATCTCTTTGCCGCGGGCGTGATTGCCCTGATGGTGGGTATCTCCACGCTGCTGAACTTCATTCAGGAAGCCCGCTCCACCAAAGCGGCGGACGCCCTGAAGGCGATGGTCAGCAACACCGCAACCGTCTCGCGCGTGATTAACGACCTCGGCGAAAACGCCTGGGTGGAACTGCCTATTGACCAGCTGGTGCCGGGCGATCTGGTGAAGCTGGCGGCGGGAGACATGATCCCGGCGGATTTACGCATCATCCAGGCGCGGGATCTGTTCGTGGCGCAGGCCTCCCTGACCGGGGAGTCCCTGCCCGTTGAGAAGGTATCGCGCAGCCGCGACCCGCAGCAGATGAACCCGCTCGAGTGCGACACCCTGTGCTTTATGGGCACCACGGTGGTTAGCGGCACGGCGCAGGCAATTGTCACCGCCACCGGCGGCAATACCTGGTTTGGACAGCTTGCCGGGCGCGTCAGCGAGCAGGAGAGCGAGCCGAATGCGTTCCAGAAAGGGATTGGCCGCGTCAGCATGCTGCTGATCCGCTTTATGATGGTCATGACGCCGATTGTCCTGCTGATCAACGGCTACACCAAAGGCGACTGGTGGGAGGCGGCGCTGTTTGCGCTCTCCGTGGCCGTCGGCCTGACGCCGGAAATGCTGCCGATGATCGTTACCTCCACGCTGGCGCGCGGGGCGGTCAAACTCTCTAAACAAAAGGTGATCGTCAAACACCTCGACGCCATCCAGAACTTTGGCGCGATGGATATTCTCTGCACCGATAAAACCGGCACCCTGACGCAGGATAAAATCGTGCTGGAGAACCACACCGACATCGCCGGTAAAACCAGCGAGCGCGTGCTCCACAGCGCGTGGCTGAACAGCCACTACCAGACCGGGCTGAAAAACCTGCTCGACGTGGCGGTGCTGGAAGGCGTGGACGAGGAGGCCGCCCGTACGCTCTCCGGCCGCTGGCAGAAGGTGGACGAAATCCCGTTCGACTTCGAGCGCCGCCGCATGTCGGTGGTGGTGAGCGAGCAGCCGGACGTGCACCAGCTGATCTGCAAAGGCGCGCTGCAGGAGATTCTGAACGTCTCCACGCAGGTGCGCCACAACGGGGAGATCGTGCCGCTGGACGACACCATGCTGCGCCGCATCAAGCGCGTCACCGACAACCTGAACCGTCAGGGGCTGCGCGTGGTGGCGGTGGCGAGCAAATTCCTGCCCGCGCGGGAGGGGGACTATCAGCGTATCGACGAATCCGATTTGATCCTCGAGGGTTACATCGCATTCCTCGATCCGCCGAAAGAGACCACCGCACCGGCGCTGAAGGCGCTGAAGGCGAGCGGCATCACCGTCAAAATTCTCACCGGTGACAGCGAGCTGGTGGCGGCCAAAGTGTGCCACGAAGTGGGGCTGGACGCGGGCGACGTGGTGGTGGGGAGCGACATTGAGCACCTCACCGACGACGAACTGGCGCAGCTTGCCCAGCGCACGACGCTGTTTGCCCGCCTGACGCCGATGCACAAAGAGCGCATTGTGACGCTGCTGCGTCGTGAAGGGCACGTGGTGGGCTTTATGGGCGACGGCATTAACGATGCGCCCGCGCTGCGTGCGGCGGACATTGGCATCTCCGTGGACGGCGCCGTGGATATCGCCCGTGAAGCGGCGGATATCATCCTGCTGGAAAAGAGCCTGATGGTGCTGGAGGAGGGCGTCATCGAAGGGCGTCGCACCTTCGCCAACATGCTCAAGTACATTAAAATGACCGCCAGCTCCAACTTCGGTAACGTCTTCAGCGTGCTGGTGGCGAGCGCGTTTCTGCCGTTCCTGCCGATGCTCCCGCTGCACCTGCTGATCCAGAACCTGATGTACGATGTCTCTCAGGTAGCGATCCCGTTTGATAACGTTGACGACGAGCAGATCCAGAAGCCGCAGCGCTGGAACCCCGCCGATCTGGGCCGCTTCATGCTGTTCTTTGGGCCGATCAGCTCCATCTTCGACATTCTGACCTTCTGCCTGATGTGGTTTGTGTTCCACGCCAACACCCCGGAACACCAGACGCTGTTCCAGTCCGGCTGGTTCGTGGTAGGGCTGCTGTCCCAGACGCTGATTGTGCACATGATCCGCACGCGCCGCATTCCGTTCATCCAGAGCCGTGCCGCGTGGCCGCTGATTGTAATGACGGGCATTGTGATGGCGCTGGGTATCGCGCTGCCGTTCTCACCGCTGGCAAGCTACCTGCAGCTGCAGGCGCTGCCGCTGAGCTACTTCCCATGGCTGGTGGCGATTCTTGCGGGTTATATGGTGCTGACGCAGATGGTGAAAGGATTCTATGCGCGTCGATATGGGTGGCAGTAAGCTCATTTTGCCACAATCCAAACGTAGGCCGGGTAAGGCGAAGCCGCCACCCGGCATCTGGCTTTCCTCCCAAATTCAACAACCTGTGATCTCCGTCGGCGCATTCGCTTGACGACAATTTGTACGCATGTTAACAGAATGTTTTGCCTGTATTTGGCCCGTCAGATAAGGAACATTCATGTTACGATACAGTCTCTTAACCGCCGGGCTTATGCTCGGCGCCTCCGCATTTGCCGCGCCGGCAGGCGACCTTCCCCTGATGCCCTGGCCTGCGAAGGTTGAACGCCCGACGACGCAGGGCGCGCTGGTGCTTAACAATCAACTCTCCGTGAGCGTCAGCGGCGACGATCTGGGGGATGCGGTCAACCGCCTGCGCCAGCGCATAGCGCTGCAAACCGGCTGGACGCTACAGCCACAGGCCGAAAAACCTGACAAGCCGACCATCCGTATCGCCATCGCTAAAAAGGTGAAGCCGCAGCCGCTGCCGGACAGCGATGAGAGCTACAAACTCACGGTGGATGCCAACGGCGTGAATATCTCCGCTAACACCCGCTTTGGCGCATTGCGCGCAATGGAAACCTTGCTCCAGCTGATGCAGAACGGTGCCGAAAACACTTCGATTCCGTGGGTTACCATCGAAGATTCGCCGCGCTTCCCGTGGCGCGGGCTGCTGCTCGATTCGGCGCGCCATTTCATCCCGTTACCCGATATCAAACGCCAGATCGACGGTATGGCCGCGGCCAAGCTCAACGTCCTGCACTGGCATCTGACTGACGATCAGGGCTGGCGCTTTACCTCGAAGCGTTATCCAAAATTAACCCAGCTTGCCAGCGACGGGCTGTTCTACACCCCTGAGCAGATGCGCGAGATTGTGCGTTACGCTGCCGAACGCGGCATACGCGTGGTGCCGGAAATCGATATGCCGGGCCACGCCTCAGCGATTGCCGTCGCCTATCCAGAACTGATGAGCGCGCCGGGGCCGTACGCTATGGAGCGCCACTGGGGCGTACTAAAGCCTGTGCTGGATCCCACCAAAGAGGCGACTTACACCTTTGCCGACGCGATGGTCAGCGAACTGGCGGCGATCTTCCCCGATCCGTATCTGCATATTGGCGGCGATGAGGTGGACGACAGCCAGTGGAAGGCAAACGCGGCGATCCAGAGATTTATGCGCGACAATAAACTGGCGGACAGCCACGCGCTGCAGGCGTATTTCAACCGCAAGCTGGAGACGATCCTTGAGAAGCACCACCGGCAGATGGTCGGCTGGGACGAGATCTACCATCCCGATCTGCCGAAAAGCATTCTGATCCAGTCCTGGCAGGGACAGGACGCGCTGGGGCAGGTGGCGCAGAACGGCTATAAGGGCATTCTCTCAACCGGCTTCTACCTCGACCAGCCCCAGTCCACCGCCTATCACTACCGCAACGAAATCGTGCCGCAGGGGCTGAGTGGCGTGGACGTGATAGCGGACACCGACAGCGCCCAGAGCTGGGCTTTCTCCATGCCGCGCCTGAAGGGCAAGCCGGTGGAAGGCAGCTTTACGCTGGTGAAAGGCGACGCCGGGTGGCGCGGATTTATTGATTTTGCCGGGAAATCGCGTCGGGCGGTGAATAACATTCAGTGGCGCGACGACAACCAGGTGACCTTTACCGTCGACACCTGGATGGGTGAAACGCGCCCGGTGGTCAACGTTGATAACGACAAACTCACCGGCTATTTCCTGGTGGGAAACACCCGCTACCCGATTAGCGGCGCGCGTCTGGACGACGTGCCGAAAGGTACCCCTCCGGTCGTGCCGGACGTGGCGAATCAGGCCAACCTGCTCGGCGGCGAAGCCGCGCTGTGGGCGGAAAACGTGGTCGCGCCGGTGCTGGACATCCGCCTGTGGCCGCGCGCCTTTGCGGTGGCGGAGCGGCTGTGGTCCGCGCAGGACGTCAACGACGTCGATAACATGTATACCCGCCTGCAGGCGATGGACAGCTGGTCGACGGTGTCCGTCGGGCTGCAGCAGCATACCCAGCAGCAGGTGCAGTTCACGCGCCTCGCTAACAATGCCGACACCCTGCCGCTGCAAATCCTCGCTCAGGCGCTCGAGCCGGCCCAGTATTACACCCGCCAGCACCTGAAGTTCCAGGCCGGAAACTACCATCAGTTTGAGCCGCTTAACAGACTTGCAGATGCGTTGAACGCCGAAAGCGCCACCGTGCGCCAGATGCACAAGTGGGCGGACCGTCTGGTGAGCGACGCGGAAGACACGGAGAGCGCCGAGGCGCTGCGCCACGTCTTTAACCGCTGGCAGAACAACACCAGCGACGTGCTGGCCTTGAGCGAAAACAGCTATCAGCTGAAGGCCATTAAGCCGGTCATTCTGGAGGTGGATAAGCTGGCCTCGATTGGCCTGAGGCTGACGGATCTGGTGGCGCGTCAGGGGACGCTGGACGACAAAGAGATCGCGTCGATCCAGAGCGAGCTGGACAGCGCGGCGAAGGTGCAGGATGAGGTGGTGATTGCGGCGGTCTATCCGCTGGAGACGCTGCTACGCGCCACGCGAAATCAGTAACACACATGCCCGGTGGCACTGCGCTTACCGGGCCTACGTGGTGTAGGCCCGGTAAGCGCAGTGCCGCCGGGCATAAAGGCCACTCAGTTCTTCAGAACCCACGCCTCTTTCCAGTGTGCGCCAACGCCTGGCTCATACTGGTTTGCGGTTGGGCTGTACTGCACGCAGAAGCCGCTGTACGGGAATGGCTTACATTCGTAGGTCTTACCGTCTCTAGGCTGAAGCACCACGGTACCTGCCTTGTACGACGCGATATTGTCCGGGAAGGTAAAGTCGTGGTGGCCGGTACTGTCCGCAGCGGCATCGCCTTCCAGCATCAGGTTCAGGACGTCCTGCGCGAACAGGGTGCCGTCTTTATTGGTCGCGTAGTATTTCAGCATGTGGTGGCCGGCGGTCACGTCGGTCAGGGTCATGGTGACGTCCTGATTGCTGTTGTTCATGTCCTGCTTCAGGTAGCCTTTTTCCGCACCGTGGTGGTTCATCACGTGTGCTTCAAAATTCACGTCACCCTGCGTATTCACGTGGAAGGTCACGGTCGCGTTGCCATGTTCGATTTTGCTGTATTGCAGATCGGTAACGGCGATGGTTTCGCTCACCTGCGCTTTTTGCTCTTCATAAGAGATAGCAACGGACTGCAGCGTGCTGCCGTCTTTCACGAATACGCTGTTGGCGCCGTGAACCGGGCTGATGTCACCGGCTTCATCCTTCACGCCGACGCGCACGTCGTGCTGCGCGGTGTTGATCTTCTGCGCCAGATCCCAGGACCACTGGTTAGCGTCGCCTTGTTCAGCAGAGCCGATGGTCATCTCGGTGCGCATGGCGGTCACTTCGCCGTGGGCGTCGAAGAAGCGTGCGATAACTTTATCGCCCACGTTCAGGTTATTACCGGCAATCTGGCCGCTCAGGGTTTTGCTCCACTCGGACACAACCGCAGGCGTTTCGTCCGGGGTAACGTTGCCGCCGTTCCCGAAATCAACGTCGATAGCCTGATAGAAGCTGTTTGTGGTATCTGCAATTTCCCATACGCCGTAAATTACCTGATAGCCTGTGCGTTCAGGAACATTACAGGTCATGGATTTAGTTACGGCTGGCGCCTGGCTATTTCCGTTAATTGTACAGAACGGGGTTAATTCAAACTGATCGCGAGTTAGCGGCTTATTTGGGTCCCAGTTTTGTTTGGTAATGTAATAACGCCAGTTGGTGGTTTTGTGCGGCGCAGTATGGTGCCAGACAAATTCATGCGGGCCCGCGGTCATCGGGTTTTTAGTCCACGCATTCAGGCTCTGCTTATCCAGCTGAGAATATTGAGAGATACCCGCGCTGGCGAGGTGTCCGTCTGCTGGCTCTGCCCCGGTCGGGAAGCCGGAGGTTTTCTCTACGCTCTGCGGTTCATACTGTACGGAGCCGCAATCAATATTTTGACCCAGCTTACACATATAGGCGCGGCTGGCAGGAGATTCGATATATCCGTGTGCAAGTGCTGAAGACGCCACCGTTAATGTGGTCACGGCCAGCGCAATTTTAGAAAGTTTCATTCTTCGTCCATTAATTAGAATATAACAAGGCAGCGCCAGTCTATTAATGGACAGCACACGACGTCATGGAATACCGGGAGTAAAAATGGTCGAAATAAAAAAGGCAGCCTCAGCTGCCCTCTAAAAATGGAAATGAATTAACGACGTACGGCAATCGCTTCAATTTCAATTTTCACGTCTTTTGGCAGACGCGCCACTTCCACGCAGGAGCGCGCCGGGAAGGTGGCGTTATGCTCGGTGAAGAACGCTTCGTAGGTAGCGTTAACGGTTGCGAAATCGTTCAGATCTTTCACGAACACGGTGGTTTTCACGATATCGCCCACTTTCAGGCCGGCAGATTCAACGATAGCCTGCACGTTCTCCAGCGACTGACGCGCCTGCGCCGCCACGTCGGCCGGTACTTCACCGGTTTTCGGGTTTACCGGGATCTGGCCCGAAGTGATGATCATGCTGCCCAGATCAACGCCCTGAACGTACGGGCCGATAGCCGCTGGTGCATTTTCCGTCGCGAGTACTTTGCTCATTTTTTCTCCAGAATTACAGCGTTAAGAATGTTCCCGGCCATTATAACAGCCGGGATTTCATTACCAACCTCAATTAGTTGGCCAGCACCACATAATGGGAAAACTCTTTTTCGCAGTATTTGCATTTGAGCGCGATGTCGTTGGCGCGCTTTTTCACTGCAAAGCTGGAGGAAACCGGCTCGGCATGGCTGATGCAGTTGCTGTTCGGGCAGACCAGCACGCTTTCGATGCGCTCCGGCAGGCTCGGGCGGGATTTGCCCACCACGTCGTAATCGTCGATGCGGTTAACCGTGGCGTCCGGCGCGTACAGCGACAGCTGGTTGACCTGCTCGTCGGTCAGGAAGGTGTTCTCGATCTTGATCAGATCTTTACGGCCCATTTCGCCGGACGGCAGGTTCAGGCCGATGGTAATGCGCTGGTCGGTTTCGGTCAGTTTGAACAGCGTCAGCAGCTTAAAGCCCACCTGCGCAGGGATGTGGTCAATCACGGTGCCACGCTTGATGGCTTCAACCTGGAGTTTGTTATCGTGTGTCATGGTCGTCTCCCCTTACAGAGCTAATTCGCGATTCAGAACCAGTGCCAGTAACGCCTGGCGAGCGAAGATGCCGTTCCCGGCCTGCTGGAAGTACCAGGCGTGCGGCGTTTTATCCACGTCGGTGGCAATCTCATCGATGCGCGGCAGCGGGTGCAGCACCTTCATGTTGTCGCGTGCGCCGTCGAGATCGCTGGCGCGCAGCACGAACTGCGCCTTCACGTTGGCGTATTCGGACGGATCCAGACGCTCTTTCTGCACGCGGGTCATATAGAGAATATCCACGTTGCCCACCACCTCTTCGATGCTGGCGTGCAGGCTCCACGTAATGCCTTTCTCGTCCAGCATGTCGAGGATGTACTGCGGCATCGCCAGCGCGTCCGGGGCGATGAAGAAGAAGCGGTTGCCGCTAAATTTCGCCAGCGCCTGGGTCAGGGAGTGGACGGTGCGGCCGTACTTCAGGTCGCCGACCATGGAGATGTTCAGATTTTCAAGCGTGCCCTGGGTCTCCTGAATGGTGAACAGGTCCAGCAGGGTTTGCGTCGGATGCTGGTTGGCGCCGTCACCGGCGTTCAGCACCGGAATGCCGCCGGAAAACTCGGTCGCCAGACGCGCCGCGCCCTCCTGTGGGTGGCGCATCACAATCGCGTCCACATAGGTGCTGATCACTGAAATGGTATCCGCCAGGGTTTCGCCTTTTTTGCCCAGCGACGTGTTGCTGCTGTCCGAGAAGCCCACCACGCTCGCGCCCAGGCGGTGCATGGAGGTTTCAAAGGAGAGGCGGGTGCGCGTCGAGGCTTCAAAGAAACAGCTCGCGATCACCTTGTGCTTCAGCAGCTCCGGCTGCGGATTGGCCTTCAGTTTTGCCGCGGTTTCCAGAACCAGTTCCAGCTCTTCGCGGCTGAGGTCGTTTATGGAAATGATGTGTTTTTGATAAAGCGGATTCATGTTTATCTCCTGACGCCGGGCAAAAAAAAGCCCCTCAAATGAGGGGCTCTGGGAATAGGTTTAGCAACGGGAAGAAAAACGGCAGGCCAGCGTCTGATTTCAGACGCGGTAAGACGTTATGTCGTACACGCTTGACCATGCTTCCTCCCGGCAAATTGTCGGGCATTATACGCAGCTCGTTTTTGGGATCAAGCGATTTAATGCACGCTTTACTCAATGCAAACGGTTCTTTATGAATATTAATGCATTCTGAGTAAATAATTAATTTGCTTGTGCACCAGCGCGGTACGCTTCACCACCCGGGGAGCGACCCAGACGATACTGCTTCCCGCCACCACGCCTAAAATTTCCGGTAACTGGTGATAATCCAGAATACGCGCCACCGCGCGGCCATATCCGGCAACGGTATGAATAAGGATAAATTCGCTGTTGTGCTCCACGCTCACCACCATTTCGGAGACGGTACGCGCGGCGTCGGGGGCAGGGCGCAGCTGGGGATTCAGCGAATAAATCTTTAGCCCTTTGGCATTGCGAATTTTTATGACGCCAAGCAGCTTGAGCAGACGTGAAACGGTGGACTGGCTGATGGTCTCAAAACCCCGCTCCTGCAAGTCGCGGCGGATCTCTTCCTGAGAGAGATAGCTCTTTTCCGCGATCAGACGCTGGCAGACCGTTAGCTGTAGTTGCTCTTTGGGAGAGTACTCTTCGTAATCCATCATAGTTCCCATATCAGTTCCCGAAATAACCGGTGGCACCGCACCGATCCGTAGGCCGGATGAGCGCAGCGCCATCCGGCAAATCACAACAACGCGCCCAGGCTTAACGCCACCATAATCACCACCGTCAAAATCCCCAGCAGCGGCGCGACCCATTTCAGATAACGCACGTAGGGCACGCGGGCGATAGCCAGCCCGCCCATCACGACGGCAGAGGTGGGGGTGATAAGGTTAACGATGCCGGACGCCGACTGGTAAGCCGTAACCACCAGGTCGCGGTTGACGTTAGCGAAATCGGCAAGGGGCGCCATGATCGGCATCGTCAGAACGGCCAGGCCGGACGAAGAAGGCACAAGAAACGACAGCACCACCTCCAGCCAGTACATCACGTTAATGAACGCCACCGTCGACAATCCGGTGACCATCCCCTCGGCGCTGTGCAAAATGGTGTGGGTAATCATGCCCTTATCCATAATCACTACGATACCGCGCGCGATGCCGATAATCAGCGCGACGCCCAGCAAATCTCGCGCGCCGTTGATAAAGGTTGAGGTCAGCTCCTCTTCGCTCATGCGGGCGATAAGCCCAACGATAATGGCGCTGGCGAGGAACACCGCCGAGATCTCCGCCATCCACCAGCCCAGCACCGCCACGCCGTAGATCATCACCGCGAAGGCGAGGGCGAAAATCACCAGGATGAGTTTGCGCACCGGGGTAAATTCCAGCGACTGCTCGCCCTTGTTGCCGAGGAAGTGGGCGAAGTTCTCCTCCTGTTTATCCGCCACGATCGACAGCGACGGATCTTTGCGCACCTTACGGGCATAGCGCATCACCCACGCCACGCAGATGATCCAGCCGATGACCAGCAGCGCGATGCGCAGCATGATCCCATTGGTGAAGGGGATCCCGGCGGCGTTAGCGGCGATCACCGTCGCGAACGGGTTAATAGTAGAGCCGAGCGTGCCGATCCCCGCCCCGAGCAGTACGGTGGACGCGGCAACCACCGGATCGAACCGCGCCGCCAGCATCACCGGCACCAGTAAGGTATAGAAGGGCAGCGACTCTTCGGCCATGCCGTAAATCGTGCCGCCTGCGGCAAACAGCGCCATCAGGATCGGGATCATCCACTCTTCGCGCCCGCGCAGCTTAGTGGTGACGCGCTCGATCCCGGCGTCAATCGCTCCGGTTTTGGTGACGATCCCGAGAAATCCCCCGATGATCAGGATAAACAGCGCGACGTCGATCGCCCCGGCCTGGCCGGACTCCGGATCGTACAGTCCGGCAATCGGGGCCATCAGCACCGACACCAGCCCCTGCGGGTGCGATGCCACGTGCGCATAGGTGCCGGCAACCGGCACCTCTTTGCCGAGCGCCTCGTTCATCGCCATATGGTACTGCCCGGCCGGAACAATCCACGTCAGCACGGCAACCACGGCAATCAGAAAAAAGAGAATGGTGTAAGCGGAGGGAAACTTGAACTTGCCCATGATGTTCTCCTGAAACCCGGCGCACCCCGCGGCGCGCCGGGCGGTGATTAGTCGCCGAGTGTCGCCACCATGACCGCCTTGATGGTGTGCATGCGGTTTTCTGCTTCGTCAAAGACGATGGAGTTCGGTGATTCAAAGACCTCTTCCGTCACCTCCAGCCCCTTCAGGCCGTACGCCATCTCGATCTCGCGGCCCACTTTAGTGTGCTCGTTGTGGAACGCGGGCAGGCAGTGCATGAACTTGACGTTCGGGTTGCCGGTGGCCTTCATCACGTCCGCGTTGATTTGATACGGCTTCATCAGGCTGACGCGCTCGGCCCACGCCTCCTTCGGCTCTCCCATGGAGACCCACACGTCGGTGTAGAGGAAATCGGTGCCGTGCACGCCTTCTTCCACATCGTCGGTGAGGGTGATGCGCGCGCCCGTTTCTTTGGCGATGGCGCGGCACTGCTCAACCAGCCCGGCTTCTGGCCAGAAGGATTTCGGTGCCACGAGGCGGATATCCATCCCCATCTTGGCCGCGCCGACCATCAGGGAGTTGCCCATGTTATTCCGCGCGTCGCCGAGATAGGCAAAGCTCAGCTCCGGCAGGGTTTTGCCCGGAGAGTGCTCCAGCATGGTCATCAGGTCGGCGAGGATTTGCGTTGGGTGGAACTCGTCGGTCAGGCCGTTCCACACCGGCACGCCCGCGTACTCGCCCAGCTCCTCGACGATGGCCTGGCCGTAGCCGCGATACTCGATGCCGTCATACATGCGGCCCAGCACGCGGGCGGTGTCTTTCATCGACTCTTTATGGCCAATCTGCGAGCCGCTTGGGCCGAGATAGGTGACCTGCGCGCCCTGGTCGAACGCGCCCACCTCAAAGGCGCAGCGGGTGCGGGTGGAGGTTTTTTCAAAGATCAGGGCGATGTTTTTCCCGACCAGGGTTTGTTTTTCGCGCCCGGCTTTTTTGGCGGCCTTGAGTTCGATGGCGAGGTCAATAAGGTACTGGATCTCCGCCGGGGTGTAGTCCAGCAGTTTCAGGAAGTTGCGGTTTTTCAGGTTGATGGTCATGGGTAAATCCTTTTTAAATGAGTGATCAGTTACGAATCAGCGTGCCTTTCTCGCCCGCCAGGATCTCCGCGCCGTCGGCCAGCGCGCCGATCCCGGCAATGCCGTTGCAGGCCTCAACAAATTCGCGGCAGGCGGCCACTTTCGGCCCCATCGATCCGGCGTCGAACGGCATGTCTTTAAGCAATTCCGGCGTCACCTGCGCCAGCGGGCGCTGGGTCGGCTTGCCCCAGTCGAGGTACACCGCGTCGGCATCGGTGAGGATCAGCAGGGCGTCGGCCTCGATCTGGCGCGCCAGCAGGGCGGCGGAGAGGTCTTTGTCGATCACCGCCTCAACGCCGCGATAGCCGTTGGCGTTTTCCACTACCGGCACGCCGCCGCCGCCGTTGCAGATGACCAGGTGGTCACGCTGGATCAGCGCCGTGATGGCGTCGCTCTCAACGATGCGTTTGGGCTGCGGAGAGGGCACCACGCGGCGGAAATAGGTGCCGTCGGCCCTGAACGTCCAGCCTTTTTCTGCGGCCAGCGCTCTCGCCTGCGCTTCGCTGTACACCGGACCGATGTACTTGGTCGGGTTGCTAAAGGCCGGATCGGCGGCGTCCACTTCCACCTGGGTGAGCAGGACGCTCACCTCACGCTGAGGCAGGCTGTTTTTCAGCGCCTGCTGGAGCATGTAGCCGATCATCCCCTGGCTTTCCGCGCCGAGAACGTCCAGCGGGTAGGGCGTCACTTTGTCGTAGGCGCTGTTCTGCAGCGCCAGCAGCCCGACCTGCGGGCCGTTGCCGTGCACCAGCACCACGCGCCACTGTTCTGTTAATCCGGCGATGATGCGGGCGGCCTGCTCGATGTTCTGGCGCTGGATATCCGCTTCCAGCGGCTCGCCGCGCTTGAGCAGCGCGTTGCCGCCCAGGGCCACAACCAGAGTGGGTTTTCGTTCCATGATGGCTCCTTAAATTCCTTCGCGTTCCAGTGGGCAGCTCATGCAGCGTGCGCCGCCGCGACCGCGTCCCAGCTCGTCGCCGGGGATCGGCAGCACGGTAATGCCCGCTTTGTCGTACTTCTCGTTGGTCCAGACGTTGCGTTCGTAGCCAATCACCACGCCCGGGCGGATGGTCAGAACGTTGTTGGCGTCGTTCCACTGCTCGCGTTCGGCTTCAAAGGCGTCGCCGCCGGTGGTGATCAGGCGGACCTGGTTAATGCCGAGGGCTTTCTCGATGGCGTGCAGCAGGTCGGTTTCCTGCGTGCGCAGCAGGCCGCCGCGCCCGTCCGGCGTGAGCGTCCAGCACTGGGCATCTTTGCGCACCACTTCCGGATAGACGGAGAAAGTGTCCACGTCGATGTGGGTCATCACCGTGTCGAGGTGCATGCAGGAGCGGTGTTTTGGCAGCTCAACGGCGATCACGCGCTCGGCCTGACGGTGTTTAAACAGGCTGTTGGCGAGGAACTCCACGCCCTGCGGGGTCGTGCGCTCGGACATGCCGATCAATACCGACCCGCGGCCAATCACCAGTACGTCGCCGCCTTCTAAGGTGGCGTGGTCGTAATTAATATTCTCGTCGCCGAAATACTTAATAAAATCGCCGTCGGCAAATGCCGGATGCCAGCGATATATCGCGCGCAGATTATTGGTTTCACGCTGGCGGGCGGGTTTCGCCATTGGGTTAATGGACACGCCGTTATAAATCCAGCAGGAGGTATCGCGGGTAAATAAATGGTTCGGCAGCGGCTTCATAATAAAATCATTCGCCGTGTGAGTATCCACTACCATATTTTTAATGGCTGCCGGAATTTCGCCGTAGGTTAATCCCCCGCTTAATCGCCGCGCCAGTTCGCGGTGCGGCATATCCGCCAGCCAGCCGCGCACGTCGCCGGCAAAGGTTGGCCCGAGGCGATAATCGGAGATTTGCGTTTCGAGAAGCCAGGCTTTCGCTTCTGCGATATCAAGGGTTTGCGTGAGCAGGTCGGTCAACAGCAGGACTTCCACACCCTGCTCGCGCAACGTGTTTGCGAAGATGTCATGCTCCTCACCCGCCCGTTCAACCGACAGTACATCATCAAATAACAGCTCCTGACAGTTTGAGGGCGTTAACCGCTTCAGACTTAAATTAGGGCGGTGCAGCATAACGCTACGCAATTGACCAATTTCAGAACCGACGTAATGCTTTTCCATAATTATTCCTTTAACTGTTTTTCAGAATAAAAAGGGCATGCGCCATGTGGTGTGTTTAATTACATGGCGGCTTAGCTCAATTGATTTCGTGATTTATAGTAGGCAGTTAAATAATCCGTAATGTGATATTGCTCACGCGAAAATGGATATTAATGAGTTTGTTTTCATTTGCATGATTCGCATCAGATAATGATTAATTTCATATTATTGGGAGTTGAATAGCTAAGCAGGATTCGGTGGCATTATTTGAGGTTGTTATTATTTTGTGGATATTAATCTTTTGAAATAAGTTGTTATGTGTCTGATTTTAAATGATAAAAATCATATGCAAGAATGGCTATGCAAATAACGTAATTAACTATTTTTGACTTAAGAAAAATCAATAAATAATTATGGTTTTTTAGAGCAAATTATCAAAACAGTAAAGTGTGAGGCGGCAACAGGTTTTGTTAATTAGAGAGCACGATCAAGAGGTTAGAACAGCCGTGCGATAAGCGCGGATCGAGGTTATGCATAACCTCTGCATAATTGCCTGGGCAGGGTTAACAGCAAATTAACATCTTTCCCGATAAACATGCGCTCGCGCAAACCTCTTCGAAAAAGGGCTGGTATGGCAGCCGGTATTCTCGTATAAAAGATGAAAATGAAACGTTGTTTTACATTGAGGGTTGAAACATGATTATCGGCAACATCCACCATCTCCAGTCCTGGCTGCCTGACGATCTGCGCCAGGCCATTGAGTACGTAAAAGCCCACGTTACCGACGCCACGCCGCCCGGGAAACACGACATCAATGGTAACAGCCTGTTCTATCTGGTCTCTGAAGACATGACCCAGCCATTCGCCGAGCGCCGCGCCGAGTACCACTCGCGCTATCTGGATATCCAGATTGTGCTGAAGGGCCAGGAAGGAATGACGTTCAGCACCCTGCCGCACGGCACGCCGGACACCGACTGGCTGGCGGACAAAGACATCGCGTTCCTGCCGGAAGGCGAGCAGGAGAAAACCGTGGTGCTGAGCGAAGGGGATTTTGTGGTGTTCTGGCCGGGCGAAGTGCATAAGCCGCTGTGCGCGGTGGGGGAGCCTGCTAAGGTCAGGAAAGTTGTGGTGAAGATGCTTGTAGAGTAACCACTCTCCCAAGGGGGGAGGGTGTAAAAGTTCCCTCTCCCTCTGGGGTGAGGAATTCCCAGTAATTTTTTTCCTGAAGCGATGAACATAGCTTCAGAGAAATGAATAACTTACAGCGATGTCCTGGTCCGGCTGTAAATCGCTGAGGCGTTTCCTGTAGGCCGGGGCGAGGCGCATGGATGCGCCGAGAGGGCGGGCTTTACAGGGACGTTACCTCCGCCCGTCCCCGACAAGCCGGA
>NZ_LNHM01000042.1:0-694 GCF_001462935.1 Enterobacter sp. 50588862 | reverse complement strand
TAGGTAGCTTAACCTTCGGGAGGGCGCTTACCACTTTGTGATTCATGACTGGGGTGAAGTCGTAACAAGGTAACCGTAGGGGAACCTGCGGTTGGATCACCTCCTTACCTTAAAGAACCTGCCTTTGTAGTGTCCACACAGATTGTCTGATGAAAAGTAAACAGCAAGGCGTCTTGCGATTGAGACTTCAGTGTCCCCTTCGTCTAGAGGCCCAGGACACCGCCCTTTCACGGCGGTAACAGGGGTTCGAATCCCCTAGGGGACGCCACTTGCTGGTTCGTGAGTGAAAGTCACCTGCCGTCATATCTCAAAACTGACTTACGAGTCATGTTTGAGATATTTGCTCTTTAAAAATCTGGATCAAGCTGAAAATTGAAACGACACATCTTTAAGGTGTGTTCGAGTCTCTCAAATTTTCGCAAGTCGATGATGAATCGAAAGAAACATCTTCGGGTTGTGAGGTTAAGCGACTAAGCGTACACGGTGGATGCCCTGGCAGTCAGAGGCGATGAAGGACGTGCTAATCTGCGAAAAGCGCCGGCGAGGTGATATGAACCTTTGACCCGGCGATGTCCGAATGGGGAAACCCAGTGCAATTCGTTGCACTATCGTTAACTGAATACATAGGTTAACGAGGCGAACCGGGGGAACTGAAACATCTAAGTACCCCGAGGAAAAGAAATCAACCGAGATT
>NZ_LNHM01000041.1:0-75752 GCF_001462935.1 Enterobacter sp. 50588862 | reverse complement strand
AATGCCGGCAGAGGGAACGGATGTTCGCCCCGTCCTGCGAGGCGAACAAAACAAACTCGGTACGTAATGACATGGTATCTCTCGCATCCCAGGGCATAAGCGACTCCATAGACGGGTTCTTATGCCTTAGTTGTAAGTGTCTACCATGTCCCCGAACAAGTGTTCACTATGTCCCCGGACTGTACAGAGGGAGAGGGCTGGGGTGAGGGGGAACATACGGCTCTGGTGGACATTCCGTTCACTTTATGTTCCTTGCTACTCTGTAAGGACATGACCTGCGAACGTGCCAGGGCGGCTCAATCGCCGCCGCCCTGGCGACCCGGGCTCCCGGCGGTAAATCGCCGCTTCGCGGTGCCTTCGGCTTATTCCTTCCGGCTTGTCGGGGACGGGCGGAGGTAACGTCCCTGTAAAGCCCGCCCTCTCGGCGCATCCATGCGCCTCGCCCCGGCCGGAAGGCAAACGCCTCAGCGATTTACAGCCGGACCAGGACATCGCTGTAAGTGATTCATTTCTCTGAAGCAATGTTCATCGCTTCAGGAAAAAATTACTGGGGATCCCTCAGCCCACGGGGAGAGGGGGCAAATACTAAAAACGGTAGCATGCGCTACCGCTTTGCATTTACCTTGTAGGTCGGGTAAGGCGAAGCCGCCACCCGACACTCACTTCAGGCGCTTGCTTTCAGCCAGTTCAACACCACGTCGTGGTGGTTGCTGGTTTTGAAGTCGTCAAACACATGTTCAACTTTACCGTCAGCGTCAATCAGAAAGCTGATGCGGTGAATGCCGTCGTAGGTTTTACCCATAAAGGTCTTTTCACCCCAGACGCCGAACTGCTCGCAGACCTGGTGATCTTCGTCGGATAGCAGCGTGAAGTTCAGCAGCTCTTTTTCCGCAAATCGTGACAGCTTTTCTGGTTTATCCGTGCTGATTCCCAGCACTTCCACGCCGACTTTCTTCAACTCGTCCATGTTGTCGCGTAAGCCGCAGGCCTGTACGGTGCAGCCGGGGGTCATGGCTTTCGGGTAGAAATAGACCAGAACACGCTGTCCCTGGAAGTCGGTCAAATTTACTTGCTCACCGTCTTGATCCGGTAAGCTAAATTTCGGTGCGATGTCACCGGCTTTCAGTGGATTCATTACTCAACTCCATCCTGTTCGTGCTGCGAATAATTGACGACGCTTATACTGCCCTGCGCGTTTAATTCTGTACAGAGGGCTTTGAACGCTTGCTCGATATTTGACGCATCCTGCGAGGCAGGGCTGTGTGCGGTAATTTGAATAAAGAGCGTGGGAACCGTGCTTTTGTCGCCCGGCTGCGTGCGGGAGACGAGTTCGGCAATGTTCATCTGATGGCTGTCGAACAGCGCGGTAAAGCGCTCAATCAGATGCGGAGAATCAGGGACTTCCACCTGCACCCAGACGGTCGCGGGCATGGCCGGACGCGGGCGCGCGGTGGTGCGCTTCATGACGATCAGCAAATCCAGCTCCGCGCCCTTCAGCGGCAGGGTGGATTCAATAAGGGTAATGGCATTCCATGTTCCGGACAGCAGCATGATAAACGTGAACTCTTCGCCGAGCATCGCCAGGCGGCTGTCTTCGATGTTACAGCCGCAGCTGCTCACGTGACGGGTGATGGTGTTCACGATACCCGGCCTGTCGGCACCCAGCGCGGTGATAACCAGGTAATGTTGTGATGAGGTTGTCAAACCTGTTCTTCCTTTGCATGGTTAAGTCTTCCTAAGGAAAGCATAAAAAAAACGTGCATACAACCGCCAGAGGGCCTCAGGTCGCTTGCTTTTATTACAGTTCCAAACGTACCATTGAGGCTCTTGTTCGCACAGAGGATGGCTCATGTTCACGGGAAGTATTGTCGCGCTTGTTACACCGATGGATGAAAAAGGTAATGTCTGCCGGTCCAGCATGAAAAAGCTGATTGATTACCATGTCGCCAATGGAACCTCGGCGATCGTTTCGGTAGGGACTACCGGTGAATCTGCAACGCTGAGCCATGAAGAGCACGGCGATGTGGTTATGCTGACCCTGGAACTGGCTGACGGACGTATTCCGGTCATTGCGGGGACAGGTGCTAATGCGACCGCAGAAGCGATCAGCCTGACCAAACGTTTTAACGACAGCGGCATCGTGGGCTGTCTGACGGTCACCCCTTACTACAACCGTCCTACTCAGGAAGGTTTGTTCCAGCATTTCAAAGCCATCGCTGAACATACTGACTTGCCACAAATTCTGTATAATGTGCCGTCCCGTACCGGCTGCGATATGCTGCCGGAAACCGTAGGTCGTCTCTCGGAAGTAAAAAATATTATCGGTATTAAAGAGGCGACAGGGAACTTAAGCCGCGTTCATCAGATCAAAGAGCTGGTTTCAGACGACTTTATCCTGTTGAGTGGTGATGATGCGACCTCGCTGGACTTTATGCAGCTTGGTGGTCATGGCGTGATCTCCGTAACGGCGAACGTTGCGGCGCGCGATATGGCTGAAATGTGCAAACTGGCCGCAGCCGGTCACTATAATGAAGCGCGTGTCATTAATCAGCGTCTGATGCCGTTGCACAATAAATTATTTGTCGAACCCAATCCGATCCCAGTGAAATGGGCGTGTAAGGAGTTGGGGCTTGTAGCATCCGATACGCTGCGTTTGCCAATGACACCGATTACCGACCACGGTCGCGACATCGTCAGGGCAGCGCTGAAGCATGCCGGTTTGCTGTAAAGTTTAGGGAGATTTGATGGCTTATTCAGTACAGAAGTCGCGCCTGGCGAAGGTTGCGAGTGTTTCGCTTGTTATGCTGCTCGCTGCCTGTAGTTCAGACTCGCGCTACAAGCGCCAGGTGAGCGGTGATGAATCCTATCTGGATGCGACCCCGCTTGCTGAACTTCATGCACCGGCTGGTATGATCCTGCCGATTCAAAACGGCGATTATAATATTCCCGTGACCAACGGCAGCGGCCTGGTTGGTAAAGCGCTTGATATTCGTCCGCCAGCACAGCCTCTGGCGCTGGTAAGCGGGGCGCGTACCCAGTTCACCGGTGATACGGCGTCTTTGCTGGTTGAAAGCGCGCGAGGAAGCAATCTGTGGCCACAGGTCGTCAGCGTTATTCAGGCGAAGAATTACACCATTGATAAGCGCGATGACGCCAGCCAGACGTTAACCACCGACTGGATCGAGTGGAACCGTCTTGATGAAGATCAGCAGTACCGTGGACGCTATCAGGTCTCCGTGAAACCACAGGGTTACCAGCAGGCAGTTAACGTTAAGCTGTTGAACCTGGAGCAGGCGGGTAAACCGGTTGCGGATGCCGCCTCTATGCAGCGTTACAGCACTGAAATGCTGAACGTGATCGCCGCAGGTCTGGATAAGACCGCTACCGATGCCGCCAACGCCGCGCAGAACCGTAACGGCGTCACTTACGACGTTCAGAGCGGCGCGGATGACACCGGCCTGCCAATGCTGGTGGTGCGTGCACCGTTTAACCAGACCTGGCAGCGCCTGCCAGCGACGCTGGAAAAAGTGGGCATGAAAGTGACCGACAGCACCCGTTCAACCGGCAGCATGACGGCGACCTATAAGCCGCTGTCCGACAGCGCGTGGCAGGAGCTGGGCGCCAAAGATCCTCAGCTTGCCTCCGGTGATTACAAGATTCAGGTAGGTGACCTCGATAACCGCAGCAGCCTGCAGTTTATCGATCCAAAAGGTCACACGCTGACCCAGGCGCAGAACGATGCGCTGGTCGCTGTCTTCCAGGCAGCATTCAGCAAATAAATACGAGGGCGGGTTAATCCCGCCCTTTTTATTTTCGTGCTACGCAAACGTGTGCGTGGCATAATATACCCCGTTTTGAACGCAAATTATCACACCAGGAGTAATGAAGATGCAGAAGCAAGCTGAGTTGTATCGTGGCAAAGCGAAGACCGTATACAGCACGGAGAACCCGGATCTGTTGGTGCTCGAGTTCCGCAATGATACGTCAGCAGGGGATGGCGCCCGCATTGAGCAGTTCGATCGTAAAGGCATGGTGAACAACAAGTTCAACCACTTCATCATGACCAAACTGGCCGAAGCGGGTATCCCGACCCAGATGGAAGCGTTGCTGTCCGATACGGAATGTCTGGTGAAAAAACTGGATATGGTTCCGGTTGAATGCGTGATTCGTAACCGTGCGGCAGGCTCCCTGGTGAAGCGTCTGGGCATTGAAGAAGGTATCGAGCTGAATCCACCGCTGTTCGACCTGTTCCTGAAAAACGATGCTATGCACGACCCAATGGTCAACGAATCCTACTGCGAAACCTTCGGCTGGGTGAGCAAAGAGAACCTGGCGCGCATGCAGGAACTGACCTACAAAGCCAACGACGTGCTGAAAAAGCTGTTTGATGACGCGGGCCTGATCCTCGTCGACTTCAAGCTGGAGTTTGGTCTGTTCAAAGGTGAAGTGGTGCTGGGCGACGAGTTCTCCCCAGACGGCAGCCGCCTGTGGGATAAAGAAACCCTGGATAAAATGGATAAAGACCGTTTCCGTCAGAGCCTGGGTGGCCTGATTGAAGCGTACGAGGCGGTAGCTCACCGTTTAGGCGTTAAGCTCGACTAAGTTCCTCAGTTGCCAAAGGATGTTCGCATCCTTTGGCGTCTTACCTTTGTTTCCTATGGTAATCTTGCCGTTAACCGCCTACGATCATAGCTATTATTAATGGAATAGTTCGAGGTGGTTATGCGCTGGCAAGGGCGTCGTGAAAGTGACAATGTAGAAGACAGACGCAGTGATGGTGGCGGCGGTCCTTCAATGGGCGGGCCCGGCTTCCGCTTACCCAGCGGCAAGGGCGGTATCATCCTGCTGATTGTGGTGCTGGTCGCAGGTTACTACGGGGTCGACCTCACCGGTCTGATGACCGGTCAACCGCTGCAGCAGCAACAGCATTCTCAGCGCTCCATCAGCCCGAATGAAGATGAAGCGGCCAAATTTACCTCCGTTATTCTCGCCACAACTGAAGACACCTGGAGTCAGCAGTTCGAGAAGATGGGGCGCACCTACCAGCAGCCTAAGCTGGTGATGTACCGGGGCGCAACCCGCACCGGATGCGGTACCGGGCAATCTGTTATGGGGCCATTCTATTGCCCGGCAGACGGCACCGTCTATATCGATCTCTCTTTTTACGATGACATGAAACGCAAGCTTGGCGCTGACGGTGATTTTGCTCAGGGCTACGTTATCGCGCATGAAGTCGGCCATCACGTGCAAAAGCTGCTGGGGATTGAGCCCAAAGTGCGCCAGCTTCAGCAGAACGCGTCTCAGGCCGAAGTGAACCGCCTTTCCGTCAAAATGGAACTGCAGGCGGACTGCTTCGCGGGCGTCTGGGGCCACAGCATGCAGCAGCAGGGCGTGCTGGAATCCGGGGATCTTGAAGAGGCATTAAACGCGGCTGAGGCCATCGGCGACGACCGTTTGCAGCAGCAGAGCCAGGGTCATGTCGTGCCGGACAGTTTCACTCACGGTACGTCACAGCAGCGCTACAGCTGGTTCAAGCGCGGCTTTGACAGTGGCGATCCGGCCCAGTGTAATACCTTCGGCAAAGCCATGTGATGGTGTCGTTTGAACATCTGACGCGCGAGCTTGAGCGTACCGGGCACCGCCGTCTGGTGGTGCTCACTGGCGATGAACAATGGACGTTGAGCCAGGCGGCTGGCCTGCGTGATGCCTTGCCGGGAGACTGGCTGTGGCTGGAGGAGAATCCCTCAAAAGCCGTTAGCGGGATGCTGGGGCGCGAATACCTGCACGCCGTTTTTGACGCGCGTGCCGGGTTTGATGTCTCAGCCTTTGCCGCACTCAGCGGGACGCTGCGCGCCGGAAGCCTGCTGGTGCTGCTTGTGCCGCCTCTCGCTGACTGGGCCGACAGGCCCGACGGCGATTCCGTGCGCTGGAGCGACAGCGCGGAACCGATCGCCACCCCGCGCTTCGTTCACCATTTTTGCCGGACGCTTGCCGCCGATGCGGATGCGATCGTCTGGCAACAGCATCGTCCTCTCTCTCTTCCCGCTGCGCCGGATTCGCCCGCCTGGCAGCCAGCCAGCGGCGAGCCGCAGCGCGAGCAGGCGGAGATCCTCGACGCGCTTCTGACCATGCCTGCGGGCGTCGCTGCCGTGACGGCACCGCGGGGGCGCGGAAAGTCAGCCCTGGCGGGGATGCTGCTCAACAGCATTCAGGGGAGTGCGGTGGTCACTGCACCGGCCAAAGGGGCAACGGATGTCATTGCGCGCTTCGCTGGCGAGCGTTTTCACTTTATGGCCCCGGATGCGCTGCTGGCCTCCACGACAGAAGCCGACTGGCTGATTGTTGATGAAGCCGCAGCCATCCCCGGCCCGCTGCTGGACAAGCTGGTGTCGCGCTTTCCCCGCGTGTTGCTGACCACCACGGTCCAGGGTTATGAAGGCACGGGCAGGGGCTTTCTGCTCAAGTTCTGCGCCCGGTTCAGCGGGCTGCGGCGCTATACCTTATCCACCCCCATTCGCTGGGCGGCCGGGTGTCCGCTTGAGCGGATAGTGGCGAATACGCTGCTGTTTGACGACGCGCTTATTGACCGCAAACCGGAAGGTGACGTGCGTATAAGGTTGCTGGAGCCGCGGATGTGGGAGAGCGACCCGGCGCGCGTGGCAAGCGTGTATGAACTGCTGTGTGCCGCGCACTACCGGACGTCCCCGCTCGATTTACGCCGGATGATGGACGCCCCCGGCCAGCACTTTGGGGTTGCACACGCGGGGGCGGATATGGCGGGCGCGCTCTGGCTGGTGGAAGAGGGGGGATTGCCCCCCGATCTGAGCCGCGCGGTGTGGGCGGGCTTTCGTCGTCCTCGCGGGAACCTTGTGGCGCAGTCACTGGCGGCGCACGGCGGGTCGCCTCTTGCGGCGACGCTGAAGGGGCGGCGGATTAGCCGTATTGCGGTGCATCCCCACCGTCAACGGGAAGGCATCGGCCAGCGGCTTATTCGCAGCGTCAGCGGTGAAGATTATCTCTCGGTAAGCTTTGGCTATACCGACGAGCTGTGGCGTTTCTGGCGGCAGTGCGGCTTTGTGCTGGTGCGAATGGGCAGCCATCGGGAAGCCAGCAGCGGGTGCTACACGGCGATGGCCTTATTGCCGCATAGCGAGGCCGGGCACCGCCTGTGCGCGCAGGAGCACCAGCGCCTGTGTCGTGATAAGCGCGTTCTTTCAGCCTGGAACGGCGAAAAGATCCCGGTGACCGATGCCTGGGAAGCTACCCTTAATAGTGACGACTGGCTGGAGTTGGCGGGATTTGCCTTTGCGCACCGGGCATTTTCAACCTCGGTTGCTGCCCTGACGCGGCTGGTGTTAGCTACAGACATGCCGCTTCCGGCGCTGCGCGGGAAAATAGAGGGTAAGACGGAGGAGATGGGGCGAAAAGCGCTGCTGGCTAAACTGCGGAGTGAAACCGCGCAAGCGCTTGAGAGCCTTGATTATTCCAGCTGCCAGCAGCTGAAAGCCGACATTTTGCAATGGCAATTTTTTCAATGACTTCTTCAGTAAAGTGGCATGGTCATTACCCCGCAGAGGCGTAAAATCCTGCTCATCAATTAAGGAGACCGCCATGAAACACGACCATTTTGTTGTTCAAAGCCCTGACAAACCGGCTAAACAGTTACTGCTCCTGTTTCATGGCGTGGGCGATAATGCCGTCAATATGGGACAGATTGGCCGCTGGTTTGCGCCCGTTTTTCCGGAAGCATTGATCGTCAGCATCGGCGGCGTGGAGCCGTGCGGTCCAGACGGACGGCAGTGGTTCCCGGTTCAGGGCGTGACGGAGGAGAACCGTCAGGCGCGCATTGATGCGATCATGCCCACGTTTATCGACATCGTGCGCTACTGGCAGCAGCAGAGCGGCGTAGGCGCTGACGCAACGGCGCTGATTGGCTTCTCGCAGGGGTCAATCATGTCGCTGGAAAGCGTAAAAGCGCAGCCCGGTCTGGCTTCACGCGTCATCGCCTTTAACGGGCGTTATGCAACGCTACCGACAAGCGCGACCACGCAGACCACCATCCATCTCATTCACGGTGGTGAAGATCGGGTGATTGAGCTTTCGCATGCGGTAGCTGCCCAGGAAGCGCTGGTGCGTGAGGGTGGGGATGTGACGCTGGATATTGTTGACGATCTGGGCCACGCGATCGACGACCGCAGCATGCAGTTTGCGCTCGACCATCTGCGCTATACCGTGCCGAAGCACTACTTTGATGAAGCGCTCAGCGGCGGTAAGCCGAATGATGATGATATTGTTGAGTTTATGTGAGGTTATCCCCTCTCCACAGGAGAGGGGATACAGACCGATTACTTCTTCTGGTCTTTCTTCGGCCAGTCGTCGTCATCGTCCCACTTGTCGTTAAAATCACGGTGCGGCGGGAGATCCGGCTTATTCGCGAGAAACTTTTTGTGGTCAACGCGCTTAAGGTCTTTGATCACGTTAAGCAATACACCCACCAGAAACACCAGCACCAGAATCCACCAGTACTTTGCAAGCCAATCCATTCGCTATTCCTCTCTGAGCGCTCGTCAGGCGACGAGTTGCTCCATAATACGTTGATACATGCGGGCCAGCAGTTGTAAATCGGCTGCGTTCACACACTCGTTGATTTTGTGAATCGTCGCGTTAACCGGACCCAGTTCGACAACCTGTGCACCCATGCGGGCGATAAAGCGTCCGTCTGAGGTGCCGCCCGTCGTCAGCAGCTGCGGCTTAATTTCATTATAGTGCTCAATGGCGTTCACCACCGCATCCACCAGCTTGCCGCGCTGCGTCAGGAACGGCTGGCCTGAAAGCCACCAGTCAACGGTGTAGCGCAGGTTGTATTTTTCCAGCAGAGCGACAACGCGCGCTTTGATCGTCTCGTCGGTCAGTTCGGTACTGAAGCGGAAGTTGAACTGGACGAAGAAATCTCCCGGGATGACGTTGTTGCTGCCGGTTCCGGCCTTGACGTTGGCGATCTGCATGCTGGTCGGCGGGAAGAACTCGTTGCCTTTATCCCACTCGATGCCTACCAGTTCGTTCAGCATTGGCGCGGCGCGGTGGACCGGGTTATCGGCCAGATGCGGGTAGGCCACATGCCCCTGAACCCCATGTATGGTCAGGTTACAGGTCAGCGAGCCGCGGCGACCATTTTTGACGACATCACCCACCACTTCGGTACTGGACGGCTCGCCGACCAGACAGTAGTCAAGACGTTCATTGCGCGCCATCAGCGCCTCAACGACCTTCACGGTACCGTTATGGGCGCTGGCTTCTTCATCGGAGGTGATCAAGAACGCGAGACGGTTTTTGTGGTTCGGATGCTGAGCCACAAAGCGCTCTGCCGCCACAACCATTGCCGCCAGCGAACCTTTCATGTCTGCCGCGCCGCGGCCGAAGAGCATGCCATCGCGGATGGTCGGCTCAAACGGCGGATTAATCCAGCGATCAGCGTCACCCGCGGGAACGACGTCAGTGTGCCCGGCAAAGGCCAGCGTTTCGCCCTGGCCGCGCCACGCCCAGAAGTTCTGGGTGTCGCCAAAATCCATGCGCTCAACGGTAAAACCGATGGCGCGAAGGCGCTCAATCATTAATGCCTGACAACCTGCGTCGTCCGGGCTAAGGGAGGGACGGCGAATAAGCTGTTGAGTCAGCTCAATGACCGGGCATGACATACACTACACCTCTACGAAAAAGTCAGAATAAAGGGTTTCACTGAAACCCAGCAGCATAGGCTGACCTGGCTTGCAGAGCAATGGGCGTTTGATAATTGCCGGCATGTCGAGCATTAACTTTGCCGCGCTGTCGGCGTCTTTGATGCTGGCGCGCACGGATTCGTCCAGCTTACGCCAGGTGGTGCCGCGGGTGTTCAGCAGCGCTTCCCATCCCAGTTCGTTAATGGCGGTATGCAGAAATTCTGCATCAAGCCCGTCGGCACGATAATCGTGGAAGCGGTACTCGACGTTATTAGTTTCCAGCCAGCGGCGTGCTTTTTTGATGGTGTCGCAATTTTTAATGCCGTACATCACAACCATGTTGAATCCTTTTGCTCTTATGGCGATTAAACGTTCAGTAAATTCGAAGATATATCTTTAGGTGGAATATAACACACTCAGGAATGCTCTGGATTTACACTTCTTCTTAATTCAACTCACACTTGTACGCTGAATATAGTTTCACCATTTAAGCATAGATGTCCACCGTGTTTAAATTCTGAATAAACTCAGCGCGTAAAATAAAACTCACCCGTTCGTAGGGTTATTTCAAAATATTGCTGGCCGTCACACAAAATTTAAACTCCTCCGTTCATATTTATCATAAATCCCCAACGGTGGCGGGGTACAATCACAGCGATTGGTTAAACAGTCTTCACAATGATGATACGTTTTCGTAGAATGCGCATAATAATAAGAGAGGTTGTTATGATTGAACGTGAACTGGGGAACTGGAAAGATTTTATCGAAGGCATGCTTCGTAAATGACATTCAGTAAGAATTGCAAGAGCACTAAAATAAGTAAAATAACCATAGTGTGAATTAATCACACAATAAAAAGGCGGCCGATTAAGCCGCCTTTTTTATGACTGCGGGTTATTCCTGTCGCTCCCGGAGCGGGAAGCGACGACGCACCAGCACAAAGAACAGCGGCACAAAATAAATCGCCAGGATGGTGGCCGAAATCATCCCCCCCATGACGCCGGTACCCACCGCATGCTGGCTGCTTGAGCCTGCACCCGTGCTGGTTGCCATCGGCAGTACGCCAAAAATAAACGCCAGTGAGGTCATCAGGATCGGACGTAGGCGCTGGCGGCAGGCGTGCAGCGTGGCGGCCATCAGCTCGTGGCCTTTGGCATTCATCTCGTTGGCAAACTCAACGATCAGAATGGCGTTTTTCGCCGACAAGCCGATCACCGTAAGTAGCCCCACCTGGAAGTAAACGTCGTTCTCCAGGCCGCGCATCCAGGTCGCCAGCAGCGCACCGATAACCCCAAGCGGCACCACCAGCATGACCGAGAACGGAACCGACCAGCTCTCATACAGCGCGGCAAGGCAGAGGAAGACCACCAGCAAAGAAAGCGCATAGAGGGCAGGGGCCTGCGCCCCGGAGAGACGCTCCTGGTAAGACATGGCCGTCCATTCCAGACCAAAACCGGCTGGCAACTGCTGCACCAGTTTTTCCATGGTGTCCATGGCGGTACCGGTGCTGACGCCCGGCGCGGCTTCCCCGACGATTTCAACTGCCGAATAGCCGTTATAGCGCTCCAGGCGCGGCGAACCGCTCTCCCAGCGCGAGGTGGCAAAGGCGGAGAAGGGGACCATCCCGCCAGAATTATTGCGTACAAACCAGCGGTTAATATCATCCGGCAACATGCGGAACGGCGCGGCTGCCTGGACATACACTTTTTTCACGCGGCCGCGATCCATAAAGTCATTTACGTAGCTTGAGCCCCATGCGGTTTGCAGGGTGTCGTTGATATCGTCGATCGACACGCCCAGCGCCTGAGCTTTACGCTGGTCGATATCCACCTGAAGCTGCGGGCTGTCGTCAAGACCGTTGTGACGAACGCGGGTCAGGCCGGGATCTTTCCCTGCTAGTTCTAGCAGCTTATCGCGCGCGGCCATCAGGGCCGAGTGGCCCGCGCCGGCGTGATCCTGCAGCTCCATATCAAACCCGGCGGAACTGCCCAGGCCGCTGATCGCGGGCGGGCTGCTGGCAAAGACGCGCGCCTCTTTAATGCGGGCAAACGCTTTGGTTGCGCGTTCAATGATGGCGAACGAGGTTCCCGTTCTGGCGTCGCGTTCGTCCCAGTCTTTCAGGCGGACAAACATGCGGGCGACGTTCTGCCCGTTCCCGCCCGGGCCGGAGCCGACGGTAGAGAAGACCGAAACAACGTTATTTTTCTCTTTGGTGAAGAAGTACTGCTCAACGTTCTGAACCACCTTTAGCGTCTGCTGCTGGGTGGATCCGCTCGGGAGCTGCACCGAGGTGATGAACATCCCCCGGTCTTCCTGCGGCAGGAACGAGGTGGGAAGATGCAGGAACAGCCACACCATGCCGCCCAGCAGCACAACGTAAATCATCATCCAGCGCAGGCTGCGGTGTAGCACTTTGCCGACGGCAGATTCATACCGCTCGGCGTTGCGGTTGAACATGCGGTTAAACCAGCCGAAGAATCCTTTCTGGCCGTGATGTTCCCCTTTGTGCAGCGGCTTAAGGAGGGTGGCGCAGAGCGCGGGGGTGAGGATCAGCGCCACCAGCACGGAGAGCACCATCGCCGAGACGATGGTGATTGAGAACTGACGGTAAATCGCCCCGGTTGTACCGCCAAAGAAGGCCATCGGGATAAAGACCGCCGACAGCACCATCGCGATACCGACCAACGCCCCCTGAATTTGTCCCATCGATTTACGCGTCGCCTGACGCGGGGATAGCCCCTCTTCGCTCATGATGCGCTCGACGTTTTCGACCACCACAATGGCATCGTCCACCAGCAGGCCAATCGCCAGCACCATGGCAAACATCGTCAGGGTGTTGATGCTGTAGCCGAACGCGTAAAGCACCGCAAAGGTGCCCAGCAGCACCACCGGGACGGCAATGGTGGGGATCAGCGTGGCGCGGAAGTTTTGCAGGAACAGGTACATGACCAGGAACACCAGGGCGATCGCTTCCAGCAGGGTTTTGACTACGTCCTCAATCGAGGCTTTAACGAAGGAGGTGGTTTCATAGGCGACTTTGTACTCCAGCCCGTGCGGGAAATACTGCGACAGTTCGTCCAGACGGTCCAATACCAGCTTCGCCGTCGCCATTTCGTTTGCGCCGGAGGCCAGCTTAATTCCCAGTCCAGAGGCCGGGTTGCCGTTAAAGCGGCTCAGGTAATCGTATTTCTCCGCACCCATTTCCACCTTAGCAACGTCGCCCAGACGCACTTCTGAGCCATCCTGGTTCACGCGCAGGGTGATGTTGCGGAACTGGTCCGGGGTCTGAAGCAGAGATTGCGAATTAATGGTGGCGTTCAGGGCCTGTTTATCGACGGAAGGCGTGCCTCCCAGTTGCCCCACGGCAATTTGGGCGTTCTGTGCTTTGATGGCGTCCGTCACGTCGGTCGCCGTCATCTGATAGCTGTTCAGCTTGTTGGGATCCAGCCAGATACGCATCGAGTACTGTGAGCCATAGGCGTCGATATCCCCCACGCCGTTAATACGGCTGAGCGGGTCCTGAATATTACTGGCGACGTAGTCCGCAATGTCCTGTTTATCCATTGAGCCATCGGTGGAGACAAACGCGATGGTCAGAATGTTGGTATCACCGGTTTTACGCACGGTGACGCCCTGGTTCTGCACGGCCTGGGGCAATTTACGCATGGCCGACTGCAGCTGGTTTTGTACCTGCTGCACCGCTTCGTCCGGGTCGGTGCCCGCCTCAAAGCTCAGGGTAACCGTGGCCTGTCCCGTGGCGCTGCTTTGGGAAGACATGTACATCAGATTATCCAGACCCGTCATGTTTTGCTCGATAACCTGCGTCACGGTATTTTCCAGCGTTTGTGCGGACGCGCCGGGGTAGTTTGCTGTGACACGCACGTTAGGCGGTGCCAAATCGGGATATTGCTCAACGGGAAGAGAAGTAATCGCCAGGACACCTGTCAGACACAACAGGATGGCAAGCACCCAGGCAAAAATGGGGCGATCGATGAAAAAATTCGCCATGAAAGTGTGACCTCGTTTTGCTGCACGTCATTATTGTTTATTGCCCGCATCACTTTAGCGGTAAGGCCCAGGCCAAACGTGGAGAAATAAAGGAGATAATGTAAATTATCATGCGCTTTTCCCGGCGCTTCCCCCTTTACCGTTATTTACCTGTTAACGGCGCGGGTGCGGGGAACGTCACGCTGACCTGCGTGCCGCCGTTTTGCGGCTGCGAGAAGTGCAGCATTCCGCCGAGCCGTTGCGCGCGTTCTCGCATAATGTTCAGCCCGTAGTGTCCCGGCGGCTCGCTGGCCTCGCCAATCCCGATGCCGTTGTCGCGAATGCTGACGCTGTGCGTGCCGTCCACGGCGGTCACGCAGCTGACGGTGATCTCGCTGGCCTGCGCGTGCTTAATCGCATTCAGGACGGCCTCCCGCACGATCTGCAGCAAATGCACCTGCTTCTGCGCGTCAAGCGCCAGGGTGGAGAGGCGGCAGTCGAGGTGCAGCTTCGCCTGCGTCTGGCTCTGCAGGGCATCGAGAGACTCCTGCAGCGCCGCGGGTAAATTCGCATGGTTTAGCGTCAGGCGGAAGGTGGTCAGCAGCTCGCGCAGTTGCTGCCAGGCGTTGTTCAGCTCGCGGGAGAAGTCGGTGATGATCGTCTGCGCGGTGGCATTTTCTGCCGGCACGGCATGTTTAAGCAGCGTGAGCTGGATCCGCAGATAGGAGAGTACCTGCGCCAGCGAATCATGCAGCTCGCGGGCGATGGTGGCGCGCTCCTCCATCAGCAGCAGCTGCTGGTAATGCTTCTGCGCCTGGTTAAAGTACAGCCCACGTCCGAGCATGGTCGCCACGCTTCTCATCAGCGGAAGAGGAACGCTGCCCGTCTCGCTTTGCCAGCGCAGCTCGCCGTAGAGGGTATCCTGCATCAGCACCGGCAGGGTTTGCAGAGAAATGCCGCTCGCCTCTGTTCCTTCACACAGCCGCCAGTCGTCGCTGGTGCGTAGCTCCAGGTAATTCATCTGCGTGTATTCATGCACAATCTGCAAAATATGTCGGAAGCACAGGCTGTCTATCTGCCCGGTATTCAGCGCCTGGGAGCATTTGAACAGCATGTCGAGCTGCTGGTGGGCTTCATGCAAATGCCGCGTCTTTTCCGCGACGGAGGCTTCGAGCGACCGATAGAGAGTATGTAGCTCGCCCGACATATGGTTGAACGCGCGGGAGAGTTGGCCCAGCTCGTTGGGGAGCGCGTTGTCCGGCGCCGGGGTGGTAAATTCCCCTCGCTCAATGCGTTCGCTGGCGGCCACCAGGTTGTTCAGCGGCAACACCACCTGGCGACGGATGCGCCGCAGGGTAAACAGCGTCAGCAGCAGGATCCCGAGCGCGCCAGCCAGAGAGAGGAGCGTCACCGTCTGGATTTTATTTTCGGTGTAGTGCTGGAGGGCGAGCACAAAGGCATCAATGCGGCCGACAAAATCCTCAATGTGAGCGTCATACCATGCGCTGTCGCCGCGGGCGATGTGCTTGTCCATGTCCAGCCAGGCCACATGCAGCTGCTGATAGCGCGCCTTGACGTTGTCCGGGACGTACCAGCGGTTCAGCTTCTCCAGGGAAGGCGCGCTTAACGTTCGCTGCCAGTTCTCACGATGCGCCATAAGGGACGGGCTGTTGCGCTGCATCTCGTAGCCGAGGCGGTAGCTCTGCATGCGCAGCGAGCCCGCAATGTTGATAGCTTCGGCGTCACGCTGGCTGCTGGCAAGCGTCAGCAGCGCGACGGTGCTGGTCAGCACGGACAGGGCAATGATCGAAAAGAAAGCCCAGGCAAGGCTTCCGGAAACGGGGCGTTTAACGGTCACGGAACGGATCTCTGCATAAAATGGCTCAGCCACAGGTCATGGGCAGTTGTACAGTGCCTGATAACGCGGTGGCGAGCAAATAGCTTATTCATACTAAAGATAAGGTTATTGATCCAAAAGCTGCTTTGGGCATTAACCTGAAATCTGGCGAGAAGTAACGCGCCGCCTGAGCCGACGGACGACAAAGCGGGCTTCACGGAGTAGTATAAACAGACTCATTTAGCCGTGGAGCCCGTATGTCCCTGAACATTACCGTTATCAAAGACAAAATCCTTTCTGAAAATTACTTTGTTCTGCGTAACATCACTTACGATTTAACCCGTAAGAACGGTGACGTGATTCGCCACAAACGCGAAGTCTACGACCGGGGCAATGGCGCAACCATTCTGCTGTATAACCGTGAGAAGCAAAGCGTAGTGCTGATTCGCCAGTTTCGGGTCGCGACCTGGGTCAACGGCAATGCGGACGGACGCCTGATTGAAACCTGCGCCGGCCTGCTTGATGACGATGAGCCGGAAGTCTGCATCCGCAAGGAGGCCGTTGAGGAGACCGGTTTTGAAGTGGGCGAGGTGCAAAAAGTCTTTGAGCTTTTCATGTCCCCTGGCGGGGTGACCGAGCTGGTCCATTTCTTCATTGCGGAATACACCGATGCCCAGCGTACGCATCGCGGCGGCGGCGTGGAGGATGAAGACATTGAAGTGCTGGAAATGCCTTTCACCCAGGCCGTTGAGATGGTGAAAAGCGGCGAGATCCGCGACGGTAAAGCGGTGATCCTGTTACAGTATCTGCAAACCAGCGGCTTAATGAACCCTAAACCGATGTCGTGATAACGTGTATTTCAGATAAATCTATCCGATAAATCCGATTGAGCCCGCCCGCCCTGGGCACGAAGATACGCCCCAGATTGACCTTTTCGTTTCCGGGGCTGTGCCATTCATGCGCTACTGCGTTTTGCTTCTCTTCTTTTTCTGCGTGCTACCCGCGCCTCTGGTGTGGGCTGCGCCCGCGCAGCAGTCTTTTTCAGACTGGCAGGTTACATGCAATAACCAGAATTTTTGTGTTGCCCGGAATACCGGCGAGCATCGCGGTCTGGTCATGGCGCTGAGCCGTAGCGCAGGCGCCAAAACGGACGCCAGCCTGCGCATCGATCTCGGCGGGCTTTCGGCCCCGCCGGTTAAAGAGCCTGACATTGCCCCGCGCCTGCTGCTCGACAACGTTCCGTTAAAGCTCAATTCGCAGCACTGGCAGTTAACCCCCTGGCATCTCAAAACTGACGATGCGGGTACCATCACTACGTTTCTGAAAACCATTCAGGAAGGGCAGGCGCTGACCCTGCGCGGGGGGAAGCAGACGATCTCGCTGGTCGGTCTGAAGGCGGCGCTGCTGTTTATCGACGCCCAGCAGAAGCGCGTTGGCAGCGAAACGGCATGGATTAAAAAAGGAGATAGCCCGCCGCTGAGCGTGCCTCCTGCACCGGCATTAAAAAAGGTGGCCGTGGTGAACCCGACGCCGACGCCGCTGACGCATAACGAGCTGAACGATCTGCTGGATTATGGGACGTGGCGGATGAACAACAGCCAGTGCTCGCTGGATCCTAACCGTCGTGAAGTACGCGTCACTGCATTAACGGATGACAAAGCGCTGTTGATCGTCAGCTGTGAAGCGGGGGCCTATAACACGGTCGATCTGGCGTGGCAGGTCTCACGTAAAAAACCGTTCGCCGCCCGTAGCGTCAGGTTACGTCTGCCGTTCACCCCCTCCAGCCAGAGCAGCGATATGGAGCTGATGAACGCCCGCTTTGATGAGAAAACGCGCGAGTTGACGACACTGGCGCTGGGACGCGGTATTGGAGACTGCGGGATCCAGACGCGCTGGCGTTTTGACGGCCAGCGTTTTCGCCTGGTACGCTACGCGGAAGAGCCAAGCTGCGATAGCTGGAATGGGCCAGACGCCTGGCCCACGCTGTGGATCACTCGCTAGTTTTGCCGGATGGCGCTGTCGCACTACAACACGCTCAGCGCTTTCTCCACCACATTCTCAACGGTAAAGCCGAAATACGGGAACAGCTTGTCGGCAGGAGCGGATTCACCGTAACCCCGCATGCCTACAATTGCCCCTTTCAGCCCCACGTACTTATACCAGTAGTCGGCAATACCCGCTTCCACCGCCACGCGCGCCGCAACGCTGGAAGGCAGCACCGATTCCCGATACGCCTCGTCCTGGGCGTCAAAAATATCCGTTGAAGGCAGAGATACCACGCGCACCGCGTGACCTTCGGCGGTCAGCTTCTCCGCCGCTTTCACCGTGATTTCCACCTCGGAACCGGTGGCAATCAGGATCACGTCCGGCTTGCCGCCGCTGTCTTTCAGGATGTACCCGCCACGGGCGATGTGTTTTACCTGCTCCGGTGTGCGCTCGATCTGCGCCAGGTTCTGGCGCGACAGGATCAGCGCCGTGGGCCCGTTATGGCGCTCAACGGCCAGCTTCCAGCCCACCGCGGCTTCGACCTGATCGCACGGACGCCAGGTGCTGAAGTTTGGCGTTAAGCGCAGGCTCGCCAGCTGCTCTACCGCCTGGTGCGTCGGACCATCTTCCCCCAGCCCGATGGAGTCATGGGTGTAGACCATGATCTGCCGGGCCTTCATCAGCGCCGCCATGCGCGCCGCGTTTCGGGCGTACTCGACGAACATCAGGAAGGTGGCAGTGTAGGGCACGAAGCCGCCGTGATGGGCGATGCCGTTAGCAATCGCGGTCATCCCAAACTCGCGCACGCCGTAGTGGATGTAGTTCCCGGCAATGTCTTCCTTCAGGGATTTAGAGCCTGACCAGATGGTCAGGTTGCTTGGCGCCAGATCCGCCGAGCCGCCGAGCAGCTCAGGCAGGAGAGGGCCAATCGCGTTCAGGGTGTTTTGCGATGCCTTACGGGTAGCGATTTTCGCCGGGTTGGACTGCAGATTTTCAATCAGCGCCTGGGTTTTATCGTCCCAGTCTTCCGGCAGGCCGCCGCTCATGCGGCGGGAAAACTCGGCGGCCAGCTCCGGGTGCGCTTTTTTGTAGGCAGCAAATTTTTCGTTCCAGGCCTGCTGCGCTTTTTCACCCGCTTCGCGCGCATCCCATGCTCTGTAGATCTCTTTCGGGATCTCAAACGGCGGATATTTCCAGCCCAGTTTCTGGCGGGTTAACGCCACTTCCTCTTCGCCCAGCGCCGCGCCGTGCGCCTCTTCTTTGCCCGCTTTGTTCGGCGAGCCGAAGCCAATGGTGGTACGGCAGATAATCAGGGACGGTTTGTCCTTCACGCTCTGCGCTTCCTGAATCGCTTTTTTCACCGCTTCCGGATCGTGGCCGTCAATCTCGTGCACCACGTGCCAGTGATAGGCCTCAAAGCGTTTTGCCGTGTCGTCGGTAAACCAGCCCTCGGTTTCCCCGTCGATGGAGATGCCGTTGTGGTCATAGAAGCCAATCAGCTTGCCGAGCCCCAGCGTGCCCGCCAGCGAGCAGACCTCGTGGGAGATCCCTTCCATCAGGCAGCCGTCGCCCATAAAGACGTAGGTGTAGTGATCGACAATCTCGTGGTCGGGCTGGTTGAACTGCGCGGCCAGCGTACGCTCGGCAATTGCCAGGCCGACGGCATTCGCCAGCCCCTGGCCCAGCGGGCCGGTGGTCGTTTCCACGCCCGGCGTATAGCCGATCTCCGGGTGGCCCGGCGTTTTGGAGTGCAGCTGGCGGAAGTTTTTTAACTCCTCAAGCGGCAGGTCATAGCCGGAAAGGTGCAGCAGGCTGTAGAGCAGCATCGAGGCGTGGCCGTTGGAGAGAATAAAACGGTCGCGGTCGTACCAGGTTGGGTCAGTGGGGTTGTGCTTCAGGAAGTCGTTCCACAGCACTTCGGCAATATCGGCCATCCCCATCGGGGCGCCAGGGTGGCCGGAATTGGCTTTTTGTACGGCATCCATGCTGAGGGCGCGAATGGCGTTGGCGAGCTCTTTACGGGACATAGTTCACTCCGTGGCAAGGTTAAAGTTTGGCGGCGAGAAGATCTTCGAGTTTTCGCTGGTCGACGGCGAACTGGCGGATGCCGTCCGCCAGTTTTTCCACGGCCATAGGGTCCTGATTATGCTCCCAGCGGAACTCCGCTTCGGTCATGGCTTTCGGTTTTGGCAGGACGGTAGAGGTCGGCACCAGCTTGCGGATCACCGTTTCGTCGCTCTCCTGCAGCTTTTTCAGCAGGTCAGGGGAGATGGTCAGACGGTCGCACCCTGCGAGCGCGAGGATCTGCTCGGTGCGGCGGAAGCTGGCGCCCATCACGATGGTTTCGTAGCGGTGTTGCTTGTAATAATCGTAGATATTACGCACCGACTTCACTCCCGGATCCTCTTCCACCACGTACGGGTCCATCGGCTGTTTCGCCTGATACCAGTCGTAGATGCGCCCGACAAACGGCGAGATCAGGAATACGCCCGCTTCGGCACAGGCGCGCGCCTGGGCAAAGGAGAACAGCAGCGTCAGGTTGCAGTGGATCCCCTCTTTTTCCAGAACCTCTGCCGCGCGGATGCCTTCCCATGTGGACGCGAGCTTGATCAGAATGCGTGACTTATCGATCCCCTGTTCCTGGTAGAGTTCCACCAGGCGGCGCGCTTTGTTAATACTCTTTTCCTGATCGAATGAGAGGCGGGCATCCACTTCGGTCGACACGCGCCCCGGAATGCTTTTCAGAATTTCCGCACCAAAATTAACCGCCAGCTTGTCGCTGGCTTCAGCAACCTGCTGCTCCTGCGTTTTCCCGCGCTGTTTACCGTAGGCAATCGCGTCGTCAATCAGATGGCTAAAATGGGCAAGCCCCGCCGCTTTCAGAAGCAGCGAAGGGTTGGTGGTCGCGTCCTCTGGCTGATAGTGGCGAATCGACTCGATATCGCCGCTGTCTGCAACCACGGTGGTGAACTGTTTGATGCCGTCTAGCTGGTTCATAAATAATTACTCCTTGGAAATAAAAGAGTTAGATGAGTGCGTTAGTTCACACTTCTGAGAAAATCATGATGGACTTAACAAAAAAGCATAGCAGACGGGGCAGGCATTGCTTTTGAGACGGGTAACATGGCTGTTATAAATTGATAACAATTTTTAATGTGTGATGGTGAGAGTTTGGCAGCCTTCAAAGTTTATGCGCTGCTCAGCGGCGATACTATCTGACCGATACGTAAAAGGAATAACAAGATGGACGATCAGTTAAAACAGAGTGCCCTCGATTTTCACGAGTTCCCTGTCCCCGGTAAAATTCAGGTCTCCCCAACCAAGCCGCTGGCGACCCAGCGCGATCTGGCGCTGGCCTACTCGCCGGGCGTGGCTGCGCCGTGTCTGGAGATCGAAAAAGATCCGCTGGCGGCCTACAAATACACCGCGCGCGGCAACCTTGTCGCCGTTATCTCTAACGGTACGGCGGTGCTGGGCCTGGGCAACATTGGTGCCCTGGCCGGTAAACCGGTGATGGAAGGGAAGGGCGTTCTGTTTAAGAAATTTGCCGGTATCGACGTGTTCGATATCGAAGTGGACGAACTCGATCCCGATAAGTTCATCAACGTGGTGGCCGCGCTGGAGCCGACCTTCGGCGGGATCAACCTGGAAGACATCAAAGCGCCGGAATGTTTCTATATCGAGCAGAAGTTGCGCGAGCGTATGAACATTCCCGTGTTCCATGACGACCAGCACGGCACGGCGATTATCAGTACCGCTGCCATTCTCAACGGCCTGCGCGTGGTGGAGAAAAATCTCTCCGACGTGCGCATGGTGGTCTCCGGTGCGGGCGCGGCGGCCATCGCCTGTATGAACCTGCTGGTGGCGCTGGGCATGCAGAAACACAATATCGTGGTCTGCGACTCTAAGGGCGTGATCTACAAAGACCGTGAGCCGAACATGGCGGAAACCAAAGCGGCGTATGCCGTGGAAGATGACGGCAAGCGCACGCTTGAGGACGTGATTGACGGCGCGGATATCTTCCTCGGCTGTTCAGGCCCGAAAGTGCTGACCCAGGAAATGGTGCAGAAAATGGCGCGCGCGCCGATGATCCTGGCGCTGGCGAACCCGGAACCGGAAATCCTCCCGCCGCTGGCGAAAGCGGTGCGCGAAGACGCCATTATCTGTACCGGCCGTTCGGACTACCCGAACCAGGTGAACAACGTGCTCTGCTTCCCGTTCATCTTCCGCGGGGCGCTGGACGTTGGCGCGACGGCGATCAACGAAGAGATGAAGCTTGCCGCCGTTCACGCCATCGCTGAGCTGGCGCACGCTGAGCAGAGCGAAGTGGTCGCCTCCGCGTACGGGGATCAGGATCTGAGCTTTGGCCCGGACTACATCATTCCAAAACCGTTCGATCCACGCCTGATTGTAAAAATTGCGCCAGCCGTTGCCAAAGCGGCGATGGACTCCGGCGTGGCGACGCGTCCGATTCAGGATTTCGACGCGTACGTCGATAAGCTCACCGAGTTTGTCTACAAAACCAACCTGTTTATGAAGCCGATCTTCTCTCAGGCTCGCGCAGACGCGAAGCGCGTGGTGCTGGCGGAAGGGGAAGAGGCGCGCGTGCTGCACGCCACGCAGGAGCTGATCACCTTAGGGCTGGCGAAGCCGATCCTGATTGGTCGTCCGAGCGTGATCGAGATGCGCATTCAGAAGCTGGGCCTGCAGATCAAGCCGGGCGTGGACTTTGAGATCGTTAACAACGAATCCGATCCGCGCTTCAAGGAGTACTGGAACGAATATTACGCGATCATGAAGCGTCGCGGGATCACCCAGGAACAGGCGCAGCGGGCGGTGATCAGCAATACTACGGTCATCGGCGCGATCATGGTCCATCGCGGCGAGGCGGATGCGCTGATCTGCGGCACCATCGGCGATTACCACGAGCATTTCAGCGTGGTGCAGGAGATCTTCGGCTATCGCGACGGCGTGCACACCGCCGGGGCGATGAACGCGCTGCTGCTGCCGAGCGGCAACACCTTTATTGCCGATACCTACGTGAACGACGATCCAACCCCGGACGAACTGGCGGAGATCACCGTGATGGCCGCCGAGACCGTGCGTCGCTTTGGTATTGAGCCGAAGGTGGCGCTGCTGTCGCACTCAAACTTTGGTTCGTCTAAATCCGCGGCGGCGTGCAAAATGCGCCAGACTCTGGAACTGGTGCGCGAGCGTGCGCCGGAGCTGATGATTGACGGGGAAATGCACGGTGATGCCGCGCTGGTGGAGAGCATCCGCAACGAACGTATGCCGGACAGCCCGCTGAAGGGATCGGCGAACATCCTGATTATGCCGAACGTGGAAGCGGCGCGTATCAGCTACAACCTGCTGCGCGTCTCCAGCTCTGAAGGGGTGACCGTAGGACCGGTGCTGATGGGCGTGGCAAAACCGGTGCACGTGTTAACGCCGATTGCCTCCGTGCGCCGTATCGTGAATATGGTGGCGCTGGCGGTGGTTGAGGCGCAGACGCAGCCGCTGTAAGGGCGCGTTTGCTTACCCGACCTGGGGATTGAGTAGGCCGGATAAGCGCAGCACCATCCGGCAGTTAAATCCAGTCGCGTACTTTAAGGAACTCACTCAAGGCAGCCTCCGGGCTGCCTTCTTTTGGTTCGTAGCTGTACTCCCAGCGCACCAGCGGCGGCATAGACATCAGAATCGACTCCGTGCGTCCGCCGGTCTGCAGGCCGAACAGCGTCCCGCGATCCCACACCAGGTTGAACTCCACATACCGCCCGCGACGATAAAGCTGGAACTCACGCTCGCGCACGCCGTAGTCGGTGTTTTTACGGCGTTCGACAATCGGCAGGTACGCGTCGGTGAACCCTTCGCCCACCGCGCGCATAAAGCTAAATGCCGTATCAAAATCCGGCGTGTTGAGATCGTCAAAGAACAGCCCGCCGATGCCGCGCTGCTCGTCGCGGTGCTTCAGGTAAAAGTAGTCGTCGCACCACTTTTTATATTTCGGGTAAACGTCTTCGCCAAACGGCAGGCAAAGGTTCCGCGCGGTGGTGTGCCAGTGCACGGCATCCTCTTCGAAGCCGTAGTAGGGCGTCATGTCGAAACCGCCGCCAAACCACCAGACCGGATCGGCTCCTGGCTTCTCCGCGATGAAAAAGCGCACGTTGGAGTGGCTGGTCGGAACAAACGGGTTATGCGGGTGGATCACCAGCGAGACGCCCATCGCTTCGAAGCTGCGGCCCGCCAGCTCAGGGCGGTGCGCGGTAGCGGACGCGGGCATGGCGTCGCCGTGAACGTGGGAAAAATTCACGCCCGCCTGTTCGAAGATGCCGCCGTTACGCAGCACGCGGCTGCGCCCGCCGCCGCCCGCTTCGCGCTGCCAGCTATCTTCCTGGAATTCACCGCCGTCTGCGGCGGCCAGTTTCCGGCATATCTCATCCTGCAGCTGCAGCAGGAACGTTTTGACCAGCTGTGCATTAGGTTTCATCAGCGTTTCCTGGAGTGCGCTTTCTGGTTATCGAACCAGTTGAAGTAACTGATAATGCCGGAGGCGATGGCGTTGGCGATCTTCTGGCGAAACGCCGTGGTGCCGAGCAGGCGCTCTTCTTCCGGATTGGTAATAAAGGACGTTTCCACCAGCACGGACGGGATGGACGGTGACTTCAGCACCACAAACGCCGCCTGTTCCGTGCTTTTACTGTGCAGACGGTGCACCGGCTTAATCCGCTTGAGGATATGCGAGCCGAGCGTCAGGCTGTTTTTGATGGTGTCCGTTTGCACGAGATCGAACAGCACCTGCTGCAACAGATGATCTTTATCCGTGGCTTTCTTCCCGGCTACTTCATCCGCCCGGTTTTCGCGATCGGAAAGGTATTTCGCCATAGCGCTACTGGCGCCGCGGTTGGAGAGGGCAAACACCGACGCGCCCGCGGCGGAAGGGTTTGTGAAGCCATCCGCGTGGATCGACATAAACAGGTCGGCGCCGTGCTTGTGGGCAATTTCCACGCGGTCGTACAGCGGAATGAACGTGTCGCCCGTGCGCGTCAGGTGGGCGTCAATGCCGTTGCTGCGTAAAATTGCGCGCACATTTTTTGCAATTGCCAGCACGACGTGTTTCTCTTTCGACCCGTTTCTGCCGATGGCGCCGGTATCAATACCGCCGTGGCCCGGATCGAGCATCACCAGACGCTTTGCGCCCGGCTTTTTGGTTTTCGGTTTGCTGTGTCCGTTACTGGTTTTGAGCGTGCTCTCGTCTTTTGCCTGAGCCTGCTTAGCGATGCCCGTTAACGTTAAGGCCGCCAGCCCCGCTTTGAGAACCTGACGACGCGATGTGAGTGCTTTTAATGGTTTGAATGTGCTCATGCGGCCTGAATACTGAAAAATGGGGTCCTGGTGTTATATCGTATCGTGTTTCCCGTTACGACAGTCCTTATTGAGAATTGTTTTACTTTTCATTTCAATACGTGACAAAGTGACATTATGCCAAATTTTGGCGAGATTTTCCCCGGTTATTGGCTAAACGCCCCGTTCACGCCATAATCACTGTTTTTAAACCCGAAAAGGCGGTTTATACCATGGAGATACGCGTTTTTCGCCAGGAAGATTTCGAAGAGGTGATCACCCTTTGGGAGCGCTGCGATCTGCTGCGTCCGTGGAACGATCCGGAAATGGATATCGAACGTAAGGTGAATCACGACGTTAGCCTGTTTCTGGTCGCGGAAGTGAACGGCGAGGTGGTCGGGACGGTGATGGGCGGGTATGACGGCCACCGCGGCTCGGCCTATTATCTGGGCGTTCACCCGGAATACCGGGCGCGCGGCATCGCCAACGCGCTGCTCAATCGTCTGGAAAAGAAACTCATCGCCCGCGGCTGCCCGAAAATCCAGATCATGGTGCGGGAAGATAACGACGTGGTGCTGGGCATGTATGAGCGTCTGGGCTACGAGCACGCCGACGTGCTGACGCTGGGTAAGCGCCTGATCGAAGATGAAGAGTACTGAGATCCACCCGGCTGACTATGACGTGCAGGGCCGCGTCAGGCTGCCGTTTTTATTCTGGTGCGTTTTGCTCCTCCAGGCCCGTACCTGGGTACTGTTTGTGATGGCCGGTGCGTCGCGCGGGCAGGGCGATACGCTGCTGAATCTCTTTTATCCCGACCACGATGCCTTCTGGCTCGGCTTACTGCCGGGCGTACCGGCGGTGGTGGCTTTTTTGTGCAGCGGTCGACGGCATGTAATCCCGCGTCTGTGGCGTGCGCTTCGCTGGCTGCTGATCCTCGCCCAGATTGCGCTGCTGTTCTGGCAACCCGTGCTCTGGTGGCTGGGTGAACCGCTTTCCGGTATCGGCATCGCGCTGGTGGTGGCGGATATTGTGGCGCTGATGTGGCTGCTGACGAATCCCCGCTTACGCGCCTGTTTTACGCAAGAGTCAGATTAGCGCGGCACTTTTTGTCGATGCCGCACTCCAACAAGCGTTGATTTAATTAGAAAGGACGTTTCAATGAAATCGCTGCGTTTACTTTTATGCGCTCTCCCGCTGGCGTTAACCGGCTGTTCGACGCTCTCCTCCATTAACTGGTCCGCCGCGTATCCGTGGAACTGGTTTGGCTCTTCCACCGAAGTGACCGAGCAGGGCGTAGGAAAAATTACCGCGTCGACCGCGCTCGATCAGGACGCCATTCAGGATGCCCTGAGCAGTGACTATCGCCTGCGTAGCGGGATGAAAACCGAGAATGGCAACATTGTGCGTTACTTTGAAGCGTTGAAGGGCGACAAGCTGGCGCTGGTGATTAACGGTGATAAAGGGACGGTGGACCGCATTGCCGTGCTGGACGAAGATATTCCGACCGCCAGCGGCGTAAAGGTGGGCACTCCGTTTAGCGATCTTTATAAACAGGCCTTTGGCAACTGCAGCAGCGCCCCTTCAGACGATGGCGTGGCGGTGGAATGTAAGGCGGAAGGCAGCCAGCACATCAGCTATGTCTTCACCGGAACCTGGAGCGGTCCGGAAGGATTGATGCCCTCTGACGACACGCTGAAGAGCTGGAAAGTGAGCAAAATACTCTGGAAGCAGTAATTTGCGCCTGAACAAACCGCCTCGCTGAAATCCGGGTATAATAGCCGCCATCAATGCCACGCTGACGTGGCATCTTTATTTCAGGAGGAGCGATGTCTCAGGTTCAGAGTGGCATTTTGCCAGAACATTGCCGCGCGGCGATTTGGATTGAAGCCAATGTTAAAGGGGACGTGGATGCCCTGCGCGCGGCCAGCAAAGTTTTCGTTGATAAACTGGCCACCTTCCAGGCCAAATTCCCGGACGCCCATCTGGGTGCCGTTGTCGCTTTCGGCAATAACGTCTGGCGTCAGCTGAGCGGCGGCGAAGGCGCGGAAGAGCTGAAGGACTTTATCCCTTACGGCAAAGGCCTGGCGCCAGCCACCCAATACGACGTGCTGATCCACATCCTCTCTCTGCGCCACGACGTGAACTTCTCCGTTGCTCAGGCGGCGGTTGAAGCGTTTGGCGACAGCATCGACGTGCAGGAAGAGGTTCACGGCTTCCGCTGGGTGGAAGAGCGCGATCTGAGCGGCTTCGTTGACGGCACCGAAAACCCGGCGGGTGAAGAGGTTCGTCGCGACGTGGCGGTCATCAAAGACGGCGTGGACGCGGGCGGCAGCTACGTGTTCGTCCAGCGCTGGGAGCACAACCTCAAGCAGCTTAACCGCATGAGCGTGCACGACCAGGAGATGATGATTGGCCGCACCAAAGAAGCCAACGAAGAGATCGACGGCGATGCGCGCCCGGTGACCTCGCACCTGTCCCGCGTTGACCTTAAGGAAGACGGTAAGGGGCTCAAAATTGTTCGTCAGAGCCTGCCGTACGGCACGGCAAGCGGCACGCACGGCCTCTACTTCTGCGCCTACTGCGCGCGGCTGCACAATATTGAGCAACAGCTGCTGAGCATGTTCGGTGACACTGACGGCAAGCGCGACGCCATGCTGCGCTTCACCCGCCCGGTAACCGGCGGCTACTATTTTGCGCCGTCCGTTGAGCGCCTGCTGGCGCTGTAAAACGCTCCCCATACGTAGGCCGGGTAAGCGTTAGCGCCACCCGGCAATTTTCCCCGCACCCTTATTCCCTTTTCTGCTTGTAAATCACCAAACGGTATATAAAACCGTTACTCCTTTCATCCCCGTTATAAATATTATGACTATAAGATAGTCATCACATTTATAAGGGTGCGCAATGGCCGTTACTGTACTGAAAAAAGGAACTCTGGCGCTGGCAGGTTTACTGCTGGTGGCCCAGGCGCAGGCGACCGAGCTGCTGAACAGCTCGTATGATGTCTCCCGCGAGCTGTTTGCCGCCCTTAACCCACCGTTCGAGCAGCAGTGGGCGAAAGAAAACAATGGCGATAAGCTGACCATCAAGCAGTCCCACGCCGGTTCATCCAAGCAGGCGCTGGCGATTTTGCAGGGGCTGAAAGCAGACGTCGTGACCTACAACCAGGTGACTGACGTGCAGATCCTGCACGACAAGGGCAAGCTGATCCCGGCTGACTGGCAGAGCCGCTTGCCGAACAATAGCTCGCCGTTCTACTCCACCATGGGCTTCCTGGTGCGTAAGGGCAACCCGAAGAACATCCACGACTGGAGCGACCTGGTGCGTTCCGACGTGAAGCTGATTTTCCCGAACCCAAAAACTTCAGGTAACGCGCGCTACACCTATTTAGCCGCGTGGGGCGCGGCGGACAAGGCTGACGGTAAGGATAAAGCGAAGACCGAGCAGTTCATGACCCAGTTCCTGAAAAACGTCGAAGTGTTTGATACCGGCGGCCGCGGCGCGACCACGACCTTCGCCGAGCGTGGTCTGGGCGACGTGCTGATCAGCTTCGAATCCGAAGTGAACAACATTCGCAAGCAGTACGAAGCGCAGGGCTTCGAGGTGGTTATTCCGAAAACCAACATCCTGGCCGAGTTCCCGGTGGCGTGGGTGGATAAAAACGTGCAGGCGAACGGCACCGAGAAAGCGGCAAAAGCCTATCTCAATTACCTGTACAGCCCGCAGGCGCAGACCATCATTACCGACTACTACTACCGCGTGAACAATCCGGACGTGATGAACAAGCTGAAAGATAAATTCCCGCAGACCGCGCTGTTCCGCGTGGAAGATCATTTCGGCTCATGGCCTGAGGTGATGAAAACGCACTTTGCCAGCGGCGGTGAGTTAGACAAACTGCTGGCGGCGGGGCGTAAGTAATGTTTGCAGTCTCGACAAAACGCGTGCTGCCGGGCTTTACCTTAAGCCTCGGGACCAGCCTGCTGTTCGTCTGCCTGATCCTGCTGTTGCCGCTCAGCGCGCTGGTGATGCAGCTTGCTCAGATGAGCTGGGCGCAGTACTGGGACGTGGTCACCAACCCGCAGGTGGTGGCGGCCTATAAGGTGACGCTGCTGTCGGCGTTTGTTGCCTCCATTTTTAACGGCGTGTTTGGCCTGCTGATGGCGTGGATCTTAACCCGCTATCGCTTCCCGGGCCGTACGCTGCTTGATGCCCTGATGGATCTGCCGTTTGCGCTGCCGACGGCGGTTGCGGGCTTAACCCTCGCGTCGCTCTTCTCCGTGAACGGGCTGTACGGCGAGTGGCTGGCGAAATTTGACATCAAGGTGACCTATACCTGGCTCGGGATCGCGGTGGCGATGGCCTTTACCAGCATCCCGTTTGTGGTGCGTACCGTGCAGCCGGTACTGGAAGAGCTGGGTCCGGAATACGAAGAAGCGGCGGAAACGCTGGGCGCCACGCGCTGGCAGAGCTTCCGTAAAGTGGTTCTGCCGGAGCTCTCTCCGGCGCTGATGGCGGGCGTCGCGCTGTCGTTTACCCGCAGTCTGGGTGAGTTCGGCGCGGTGATTTTTATCGCCGGGAACATCGCCTGGAAAACGGAAGTCACCTCGCTGATGATTTTCATCCGCCTGCAGGAGTTTGATTATCCGGCGGCGAGCGCGATTGCCTCGGTGATTCTGGCGGCCTCGCTGCTGCTGCTGTATTCGATTAACACTCTGCAAAGTCGCTTTGGTCGACGTGTGGTAGGTCACTGATGGCGGAAGTTACGCAATTGAAGCGATACGATGCGCCCCGCATCAACTGGGGTAAATGGTTTCTGATTGGCGTGGGCGTGCTGGTGTCCGCCCTCATTCTCGTCGTGCCGACGGTTTATATCTTCGTCCAGGCGTTCAGCAAGGGGCTGATGCCCGCGCTGGAGAACCTGGCGAACCCGGACATGCTGCACGCCATCTGGCTGACGGTGCTGATTGCCCTGATCACCGTGCCGGTGAACCTGGTCTTCGGTACGCTGCTGGCCTGGCTGGTGACGCGCTTTAACTTCCCGGGACGTCAGCTGCTACTGACCCTGCTGGATATTCCGTTTGCCGTGTCGCCTGTTGTTGCCGGTCTGGTTTACCTGCTCTTTTACGGCTCCAACGGCCCGCTGGGCGGCTGGCTGGATGAACATAACCTGCAGATCATGTTCGCCTGGCCGGGCATGGTGCTGGTGACCATCTTCGTGACCTGCCCGTTCGTGGTGCGTGAGCTGGTGCCGGTGATGTTAAGCCAGGGCAGCAATGAAGACGAAGCGGCCGTTCTGCTTGGCGCATCCGGCTGGCAGATGTTCCGCCGCGTGACGCTGCCGAACATCCGCTGGGCGCTGCTTTACGGCGTGGTGCTGACCAACGCCCGTGCGATTGGTGAGTTTGGTGCGGTGTCGGTGGTATCCGGCTCGATTCGCGGTGAAACGCTGTCGCTGCCGCTGCAGATTGAATTACTGGAACAGGACTACAACACCGTCGGTTCCTTTACTGCCGCAGCGTTGCTGACGCTGATGGCGATTTTGACCCTGTTTTTGAAGAGTGTGGTGCAGTGGCGTTTAGAGAATCAGGAAAAACGTCAGCATCAGGAGGGAAATCATGAGCATTGAGATTGCCAATATTAAGAAGTCTTTTGGACGCACCCAGGTGCTGAATGATATCTCACTGGATATCCCTTCCGGACAAATGGTCGCGCTGCTGGGGCCGTCTGGCTCGGGCAAAACGACGCTGCTGCGGATTATCGCCGGGCTTGAGCATCAGACCAGCGGGCACATCCGCTTCCACGGCACCGACGTGAGCCGCCTGCACGCCCGCGATCGTAAAGTGGGTTTTGTCTTCCAGCATTACGCGCTGTTCCGCCACATGACCGTTTTCGACAATATCGCCTTTGGCCTGACGGTGCTGCCGCGTCGTGAACGCCCGGATGCAGCAACCATTAAGGCGAAAGTAACCAAACTGCTGGAGATGGTGCAGCTGGCGCATCTGGCGGACCGTTTCCCGGCGCAGCTTTCCGGCGGGCAGAAGCAGCGCGTGGCGCTGGCGCGCGCGCTGGCCGTTGAGCCGCAAATACTGCTGCTGGATGAACCCTTCGGCGCGCTGGATGCGCAGGTGCGCAAAGAGCTGCGTCGCTGGCTGCGCCAGCTGCATGAAGAGCTGAAATTCACCAGCGTCTTCGTGACCCACGATCAGGAAGAGGCGATGGAAGTCGCGGACCGCGTGGTGGTCATGAGCCAGGGCAACATCGAGCAGGTTGACGAGCCGGAACAGCTCTGGCGCGAGCCGGCGACCCGCTTCGTGCTGGAGTTTATGGGCGAGGTGAACCGACTGCAGGGCACCATTCGCGGCGGTCAGTTCCACGTCGGCGCGCACCGCTGGCCGCTGGGCTACACCTCCGCGCATCAGGGGCCGGTCGATCTGTTCCTGCGCCCGTGGGAAGTGGACGTCAGCCGCCGCACCAGCCTGGATTCCCCGCTGCCGGTGCAGGTGCTGGAAGCTAGCCCTAAAGGACACTACACCCAATTGGTGGTACAGCCGCTGGGCTGGTATACCGAGCCGCTGACCGTGGTCATGCGCGACGACGTCCCGCCGCACCGGGGTGAGCGCCTGTTTGTCGGGCTGCAGCATGCGCGCATCTATCACGGTAAGGAGCGCATTGAGACGCGCGAGGATATTGCTCTGGCGGAGTCAGCCTGATAGGTTATTGAGTATGTTTTTCGCCCGGTGGCGTGATGCTTACCGGGCTTTTTATTGAGTAAAAATCGTGAATACACTCGAACACACCATCGGCAACACCCCTCTGGTCAAGCTTCAGCGCATGGGATGTGCCAACGGCAGCGAAATCTGGGTCAAACTCGAAGGCAACAACCCGGCAGGGTCGGTGAAAGACCGTGCGGCGCTGTCGATGATTGTCCAGGCCGAGAAACGCGGTGAAATTAAGCCAGGTGATGTGCTGATTGAAGCCACCAGCGGCAACACCGGTATCGCGCTCGCAATGATTGCGGCGCTGAAAGGCTACCGCATGAAGCTGCTGATGCCGGACAACATGAGCCAGGAGCGCCGCGCCGCGATGCGTGCCTACGGGGCCGAGCTGATTCTGGTAACCAAAGAGCAGGGGATGGAAGGGGCGCGAGACTTAGCGTTAGCGATGGCCGAGCGCGGCGAAGGTAAACTGCTCGATCAGTTCAATAACCCGGACAACCCGTACGCGCACTACACCACCACCGGGCCGGAAATCTGGCAGCAAACCGGCGGGCGCATCACCCATTTTGTCTCTAGCATGGGCACTACCGGCACCATTACCGGCGTGTCCCGTTTTTTGCGCGAGCAGGAGAAACCGGTCACCATTGTTGGTCTGCAGCCAGAAGAGGGGAGCAGTATTCCGGGCATTCGCCGCTGGCCTGCGGAGTATATGCCAGGCATCTTTAATGCGCAGCTGGTGGATCGGGTGCTGGATATTCATCAGCGCGAGGCGGAGAATACCATGCGTGAACTGGCCGTGCGTGAAGGCATCTTCTGCGGGGTCAGCTCGGGGGGCGCGGTAGCGGGGGCGTTGCGCGTGGCGCAGGCAAATCCCGGTGCGGTCGTGGTGGCGATTATCTGCGATCGCGGCGATCGCTATTTGTCTACCGGCGTCTTTGGTGAAGAGAGTTATTCGCAGGGGGCGGGGATTTAAGCGTCATGGAGATGATTCTATTCCGGGATAACACCCGGGCGCAGCAAACCGACATCGTCGCGGTGCAGTCGCAGGTGGTTTACGGCAGCGTGGGTAACAGCATTGCGGTGCCGAATATTCGTACCCACAGGCTGAACGTCACCGCCGTGCCGACGGTGCTGTTTAGCAACACGCCGCACTACGATACCTTCTACGGCGGGGTGATCCCCGCCGAGTGGTTCAGCGGCTACCTGAAGGCGCTGGAAGAGCGCGAGATCCTGCGCGAGCTTAAAGCGGTCACTACCGGCTATATGGGCAGCGCCAGCCAGATCGCGCTGCTGGCGCAGTGGCTGAAAGCGGTCAAAGCGCAGCATCCTGACCTGCTGGTGCTGGTCGACCCGGTTATCGGCGATATCGACAGCGGAATGTACGTGAAGCCGGATATCCCGGAAGCCTACCGGGAACACCTGCTGCCGCTGGCGCAGGGGATTACGCCAAACGTTTATGAGCTGGAAGTATTGAGCGGTAAGTCGTGCCGAACGCCGGAAAGCGCTATTGCCGCCGCGCAGGGGTTGCTTTCTGACGCTCTGAAATGGGTGGCGATCACCAGCGCGCCGGTCGCCGATGACCCGCAAAACATCCACGTGGTGCTGGTGACGCGTGAGGGCGTGACCGTCAGCGCGCATCCGCGCGTAGAAACCGATCTGAAAGGGACGGGGGATCTGTTCTGTTCAGAACTGGTGAGCGGAATTGTTGAGGGGAAAACCGTTGCTGATGCCATTCGCATGGCCGGCGATCGGGTGACTGACGTGATGCTTTATACCCAGTCGAAAGGCTACGACGAGCTTATCCTCCCTGCATAAACAAAAATGGCGCCCGAAGGCGCCATTTTTCTGTGCGGCAAGAATTACTTCTTGATGCGGATAACCGGGGTTTCGCCCACGGTGACGCTGCCAGACAGTTTGATCAGTTCTTTGATTTCGTCCATGTTGGAGATAACAACCGGCGTCAGGGTAGACTTGGCTTTTTCTTCCAGCAGTGGCAGATCGAATTCAATCACCGGGTCGCCAACTTTAACACGCTGGCCTTCTTCCGCGATACGCTTGAAGCCTTCGCCTTTCAGTTCAACGGTGTCGATACCGAAGTGAACGAACAGTTCGATACCGCTATCAGATTCGATAGAGAACGCATGGTTGGTTTCAAAAATTTTACCGATGGTGCCGTCAACTGGAGCAACCATTTTGTTGCCAGTTGGTTTGATAGCAATGCCATCACCAACGATTTTCTCAGCAAACACTACATCCGGCACGTCTTCGATGTTGACGATCTCGCCGGAGAGCGGAGCAACAATCTCAATAGTTCCGGAGTCTTTCTTATCATCAGAAACCAGAGATTTCAGTTTATCGAACAAACCCATGATCTTCTCCTAAGCAGTAATTTGGGCCGCATCTCGTGGATTAGCAGATTGTTTTTTCTTCAATGAACTTGTTAACCAGCGTCATTAACTCGTCCGTTGTCGGTTGAGCAAGAGCCTGCTCTGCTAACACCTTCGCATCTTCGAAGTTCGTGTTACGGATAATCTTCTTAATGCGCGGGATGGAAATGGCGCTCATAGAGAATTCGTCCAGACCCATACCCAGCAACAGAAGTGTAGCACGTTCGTCGCCTGCAAGCTCACCACACATGCCAGTCCATTTACCTTCTGCATGAGAAGCATCAATAACTTGCTTGATCAAGTTCAGTACGGACGGTGACATTGGCTGGTAGAGATGTGAAATCATATCATTACCACGGTCAACTGCCAGGGTGTACTGCGTTAAATCATTGGTACCGATACTAAAGAAATCAACTTCTTTGGCTAAATGACGCGCAATGGTCGCCGCCGCTGGTGTTTCCACCATCACGCCGATCTCAATTGACTCGTCAAATGCTTTACCTTCGTCGCGCAGTTCCTGTTTGTAGATTTCGATCTCTTTCTTCAGTGCACGCACTTCTTCAACAGAGATGATCATCGGGAACATGATGCGCAGCTTACCGAAAGCGGAGGCACGCAGGATAGCGCGAACCTGGTCACGCAGGATCTCTTTACGATCCATCGCGATACGCACGGCACGCCAGCCCAGGAACGGGTTCTCTTCTTTCGGGAAGTTCATGTACGGCAGCTCTTTGTCGCCACCGATGTCCATGGTACGGACGATAACCGCCTGCGAGCCACACGCTTCTGCGACGGCTTTATACGCAGCAAACTGCTCTTCTTCCGTAGGCAGCGCGTCGCGGTCCATGAACAGGAATTCTGTACGATAGAGACCAACACCTTCCGCACCGTTGCGCTCAGCGCCATCAACGTCGCGTACGGTACCGATGTTTGCGCACACTTCTACCTGATGGCCGTCCAGGGTGATGGCTGGCAGGTCTTTCAGCTTAGCGAGTTCCGCTTTTTCAGTCGCAACCTGCTCCTGAACCGCGCGCAGTTTTTCGATCTCTTCGTTAGTTGGGTTGACGTAAACCAGATTGTTTACGGCATCCAGAATCAGATAGTCGCCGTTTTTCACCTGAGAGGTGACGCTACCGGTGCCCACGATGGCAGGCAGTTCCAGAGAACGCGCCATGATTGAGGTGTGGGAGGTACGGCCACCCGCGTCGGTGATGAAACCAAGGACCTTTTTCAGGTTCAGCTGTGCGGTTTCAGACGGGGTGAGGTCAGCGGCAACCAGGATCACTTCATCCTGAATCGCGCTCAGGTCGATAATGGCCAGGCCCAGGATGTTGCGCAGCAGGCGCTTACCGATGTCACGTACGTCAGCCGCACGCTCTTTCAGGTATTCATCATCCAGCTCTTCCAGGGCAGTTGCCTGACCTTCGATAACTTCATGCGCAGCCGCGTCGGCCGTCATGCCTTTATCTTTAATCAGGGCTATGATTTCCTGCTCCAGCTCCTCATCTTCGAGCAGCATGATATGCCCTTCGAAGATGGCTTCTTTTTCTTCACCGAAAGTTTCGCCAGCTTTAGTTTTGATCGCTTCCAGTTGCGCAGATGCCTTGGCACGACCGCTCAGAAAACGTTCAACTTCCTGATCAACCTTGTCGGCAGAAATTTTTTTCCGGTCGATGACGATCTCGTCTTCTTTCAGCAGCAGTGCTTTGCCGAAAGCGATACCCGGGGATGCTAAAATGCCTGAAATCATAACCCTACCTTACTTGTGACTGATATTTAAAAGAACCCGGAAACTTACTCGAGCTCAGCCATCAGTTTAACCAGATGCTCAACTGCTTTCTGCTCGTCTTCACCTTCAGCAGAGATGGTAACAACGGTGCCCTGAGTCAGGCCCAGAGTCTGCAGTTTGAACAGGCTTTTTGCGCTAGCGCTTTTGCCGTTGGAAGTTACAGTGATTTCAGAAGTGAAGCCTTTCGCTTCTTTAACAAACTGAGCAGCAGGGCGGGTGTGCAGACCGTTCGGAGCGGTAATGGTAACTTCTTGCTGGAACATTGTATTTCCCCAACTTATAGGTTTAGTGTTGTGGAACTAAAGTCTAGCCTGGCGGCTTAACTTTAGCCTGTATTGTTAGCGCTGACGTTTCAATCGTCATTAAACATTATGCAGCGAAAGGAAGACTTGAACCAAATCATAAAATCGATTCAGCAAGGGTATTTCGTTCACTGATTAATTTCACGCTTCAAAATAATTGCTGGTTTAAATACCAGACACATCGGGGTGAAGCAATGCCAGGAGGGGCAAAAGTCTGAAGCAGGTCACAAAAAAGCACCCGAAAAGGTGCTTTTTTACGCGTTATTAACATACTGGCACTACTGTTGCAGCTCTTTTTCCGTGAACAGATCGGCAAACAGTGCGGTGCTCAAGTAACGCTCACCCGAGGAAGGAAGGATAACCACAATATTCTTATTGGTAAAGGCTTCATCTTCCTGAAGTTTGAGCGCTGCCGCAACGGCCGCACCGGAAGAGATACCTGCCAGAATGCCTTCTTCATCCATCAGACGACGCGCGGTAGAGATGGCTTCTTCGTTCGTGATGGCAACGACTTTATCGATCAGCTTCAGATCCAGGTTACCCGGAATGAAGCCCGCGCCGATGCCCTGAATTTTATGCGGGCCAGGCTTGAGCTCTTCGCCCGCCAGCGCCTGAGCGATAACCGGGGAGTCGGTAGGTTCAACGGCAACGGTAATCAGCTCTTTTTTACCTTTTGTGCCTTTAATATAGCGAGACACGCCGGTCAGCGTGCCGCCGGTGCCGACGCCGGAGATAAATACGTCAACCTGGCCGTCAGTATCTTCCCAGATTTCCGGGCCGGTAGTCTTCTCGTGAATTTCAGGGTTAGCCGGGTTGCTGAACTGCTGCAGCAGAAGATATTTCGCCGGATCGCTGGCCACGATCTCTTCCGCTTTCTGAATGGCACCTTTCATGCCCTTCGCGCCTTCGGTCAGGACCAGGTTCGCTCCCAGCGCTTTGAGCAGTTTGCGACGTTCGATGCTCATGGTTTCCGGCATGGTCAGGGTCAGCTTGTAGCCGCGTGCGGCAGCAACATAGGCCAGAGCGATACCGGTGTTACCGCTGGTCGGTTCCACCAGCTCAACGCCTGGCTTCAGCACGCCGCGTTTTTCAGCATCCCAAATCATGTTTGCACCGATGCGGCATTTTACGCTGAAGCTCGGGTTGCGTGATTCGACCTTCGCCAGAATGCGTCCATTACCGATACGGTTCAGTCGAACCAGGGGCGTATGACCGATAGTCAGCGAGTTGTCTTCATAAATCTTACTCATGGCCTGTCCTTAACTGTATGAAATTGGGATACCGACCCAGCATACCTGCTAAGCAGGTAGGGGGAAGTAAGGAATTCGCATATCTATATACTGCAAGGAAATAATGGGGATCAGTATGGAATAAGGGGCGGCATAAGCCACCCCTGCTTTACACATTTTTGCATTATTTCCATAACGCGTGCTTAGCACGATAACAGTCCACCCACATCGCCGTCGCGCCGCAAACCGCAACCGGCATGATGAACAAGTTAAGGAAGGGAATCATGGTGAACAGGCTGGTCAGCGCGCCGAACTGCATATTGGCGACCTTCCGGGTGCGCAGCGCGGTGCGCATCGCTTTGAACGGCACCTTGTGGTTATCGAACGGATAGTCGCAGTACTGGATGGCCAGCATCCAGGCGCTGAATAGAAACCACAGCACCGGCGCAACCGTCTGGCCAATGCCGGGGACAAAGTAGAGGGCAAGGAGTACAACCGCGCGGGGGAGGTACCAGGCAAACTTTTGCCACTCGCGCTTCATAATGCGCGGGATATCTTTCACGATCCCCAGCACGCCCGTGTCCGGTGGCGTCGCGCCGGTAAGCCGCGCCTCCAGCTGTTCCGCCAGCAGGCCGTTAAACGGCGCGGCTATCCAGTTCGCGATCGTTGAGAATAAATAGCCGAATACCAGCAGCACGGAGATGACCGCCACCGGCCAGAGCAGGTAGTTAAGCCACTGCAGCCAGTCCGGCACGTAGCTCATCAGCGACGGGATCCAGCTTTCGAGCTTTGTGAACAGCCACCAGAACGCGCCGCCCATCAGAATAATGTTGATCAGCAGCGGCAGAATGACGAAGCGACGGATACCTGGCAGTGAGACCAGCTTCCAGCCCTGAGAAAAATACCAGACGCCGCTGCGCGGGGGAGAAGACGATGTTGAAACCATAACCAGGCTGTACTCCTTTTTTCACAACCAGTGGAATTGCCCGCCTATATTATCCACTTGCGGACCAATGACCAGTTCGGAAATGTTCGAAAAACCAGCAAAAAGCACGATTTACTTCATCTTTATGCTGCGAATGCTCTGCACACACTTGCACTTGACGTAAACGGCAAATACTCTTAGTGAGTAAATGTTTGCCGTGGTGGCAAGGTGTTAGAACAACAGAGAATATAATGATGCAGGATTTGCGTCTGATATTAATCATTGTTGGCGCGATCGCCATAATCGCTTTACTGGTACATGGTTTCTGGACCAGCCGTAAAGAGCGTTCCTCGATGTTTCGCGATCGCCCACTGAAGCGCATGAAGTCCAGTCGTGACGACGATGACAGTGAAGATGACATCGATGGAAGCGACGATGACGGCGTGGGTGAAGTTCGTGTTCATCGGGTCAATACTGCGCCCGGCGCGGCTCATGGGGAGCATGAAGCCCCCCGCGCTCCGCAGCACCAGTATCAACCGCCGTATGCCTCTGCTCAGCCGCGCCAGCCAGCGCCGCAGACAGTGGAAGAACCTGTACGTCAGCCGCCGCAACCGCCTGTCCAACAGCAGCCCGCTGCGCCACAGCCGGTTCAACAGCAACCTGTGCAGCAGCCCGTGCAACAGCAACCTGCGCAGCAGCCGCAGCAGCCTGTTCATGTACAGCCTGCACCGCAGCCCGCTCCGGCTCCGCACGTTGAGCCAGAGCCGGTCGCCGAGCCTGAACCGGTTGTTGAAAAGCCGCAGCGTAAAGAAGCGGTGATCATCATGAACGTGGCCGCGCATCACGGCAGCCATCTCAACGGTGACGTGTTGCTCAACAGTATTCAACAGGCAGGCTTCAAGTTTGGCGATATGAATATTTTCCATCGCCACCTGAGCCCTGACGGTAGTGGTCCGGCGCTGTTTAGCCTGGCCAATATGGTCAACCCAGGCACCTTTGACCCGGAAATGACCGGTGATTTCGTGACGCCGGGTGTCACTATCTTTATGCAGGTGCCGTCCTACGGCGACGAACTGCAAAACTTCAAGCTGATGCTGCAGTCCGCTCAGCACATCGCTGATGAAGTGGGTGGTGTGGTGCTCGACGATCAGCGTCGAATGATGACCCCGCAGAAGCTGCGCGAGTATCAGGACCGCATCCGCGAAGTGAAGGAAGCCAACGCGTAATTGTCGCGTTTACTTCAACTCCTCCTCAACCCCCGCCTGTCGGGGGTTTTTCTCATTGATGGTGCGATATGGACTCAATCGAACAACAACTCACTGAACTGCGAACCACGCTTCGCCATCATGAATATCTCTATCATGTTATGGACGCACCGGAAGTGCCGGATGCGGAGTATGACCGGCTGATGCGCGAGCTGCGCGAGCTGGAGGCGCAGCACCCGGAACTGATTACGCCAGATTCTCCGACCCAGCGCGTCGGCGCCGAGCCGCTGGGGGCTTTCAGCCAGGTGCGTCACGAAGTGCCGATGCTGTCGCTGGACAACGTCTTTGATGAAGAGAGCTTCCTCGCGTTTAACAAGCGCGTGCAGGACCGTCTGAAAAGCAGCGATTCCCTCACCTGGTGCTGCGAGCTGAAGCTCGACGGCCTGGCGGTCAGCCTTCTCTATGAAAACGGCGTGCTGGTGCGCGCCGCCACGCGTGGCGACGGTACGACGGGTGAAGACATCACCACCAACGTGCGAACCATCCGCGCGATCCCGCTGAAGCTGCAGGGAGACAACATTCCCGCGCGTCTGGAAGTGCGCGGCGAGGTGTTCCTGCCGCAGGCGGGATTCGAGAAAATTAACGAAGAGGCGCGTCGCACCGGCGGGAAAGTGTTTGCTAACCCGCGTAACGCGGCGGCAGGCTCTCTGCGCCAGCTTGACCCGCGCATCACCGCGAAGCGACCGCTTACTTTCTTCTGCTACGGCGTCGGTATTCTGGAAGGTGGTGAGTTACCGGATACGCACCTCGGGCGTCTGCTGCAGTTTAAAGCCTGGGGCCTGCCGGTGAGCAACCGCGTTCAGCTCTGCGACTCGCCGGAAGCGGTGCTGGCGTTCTACCACAAAGTGGAAGAGGACCGTCCGACGCTCGGCTTTGATATCGATGGCGTTGTCATCAAGGTCAATTCGCTGGCGCTGCAGGAGCAGCTGGGCTTTGTGGCGCGTGCACCGCGCTGGGCGGTGGCGTTTAAATTCCCTGCCCAGGAGCAGATGACCTTCGTTCGCGACGTGGAGTTTCAGGTGGGCCGTACGGGCGCTATTACTCCGGTCGCTCGACTGGAGCCGGTGCAGGTCGCAGGCGTGCTGGTGAGTAACGCTACGCTGCACAACGCCGATGAAATCGAACGCCTCGGCCTGCGCATCGGTGACAAAGTGGTGATTCGCCGCGCGGGCGATGTTATCCCGCAGGTGGTGAACGTTGTTGAGTCAGAACGTCCTGATGATACGCGCGAGGTCGTTTTCCCGACCCACTGCCCGGTATGCGGCTCTGACGTAGAGCGTGTGGAAGGCGAAGCGGTGGCCCGCTGTACGGGCGGCCTGATCTGCGGCGCACAGCGTAAAGAGTCGCTTAAGCACTTTGTTTCCCGTCGCGCAATGGACGTTGACGGCATGGGCGACAAGATTATCGATCAGCTGGTTGAGAAAGAGTATGTCCATACGCCAGCGGATCTGTTCAGGCTCACGGCGGGCAAACTGACCGGTCTGGATCGCATGGGGCCGAAGTCAGCCCAGAACGTGGTTAACGCGCTGGAAGCAGCGAAAGAGACGACCTTCGCCCGCTTCCTGTACGCGCTGGGCATTCGTGAAGTCGGCGAAGCGACGGCGGCAGGTTTAGCCGCGTACTTTGGTACGCTGGAGGCGCTGGAAAAGGCAAGCATCGACGAGCTGCAGAAAGTGCCGGACGTCGGCATCGTCGTCGCCACGCACGTCTTTAACTTCTTTGCCGAAGAGAGCAACCGCGAGGTCATCGGCAAGCTGCTGGAAGAGGGCATTAAATGGCCCGCGCCGGTGGTGGTCAACGCCGAAGAAATTGATAGTCCATTTGCCGGTAAAATCGTGGTGCTAACCGGTAGCCTTAGCCAGCTTTCACGCGACGATGCAAAAGCGCGTCTGGTGGCGCTGGGGGCCAAAGTGGCGGGCAGCGTGTCGAAGAAAACCGACCTGGTGATTGCCGGCGAAGCTGCGGGTTCGAAGCTGGCGAAAGCCCAGGAGCTCGGCATTGAGGTTATCGACGAAGCGGAAATGATGCGCCTGTTAGGAGAGTAACGTGGAGAAAGAGCAGCTCGTTGAGATCGCCAATACGGAAATGCCGTTCGGTAAATATAAGGGCCGCAGGCTGATCGATTTGCCGGAGGAGTACCTGCTGTGGTTCGCCCGCAAGGACGAATTCCCCGCCGGGCGCCTGGGCGAGCTGATGGCTATCACGTTACTGATCAAAACCGAGGGGCTGACCCAGCTGGTGCAGCCCCTGAAGCGTCCTTAAGCCTTCGCGGCGCGGGTCTCTTCCTGCGCCAGCTTTTCCGTCTGGCGCTTGTAGTGACGCGCCAGCACCGCGCAGACCATCAGCTGGATCTGATGGAAAATCATCAGCGGCAGCACCATCATCCCGATCACCGAGGTGGGGAACAGAATGTTCGCCATCGGGATGCCGTTCGCCAGGCTCTTTTTGGAGCCGCAGAAGACGATGGTGATCTCATCGGCTTTGCTGAAGCCGCACTTGCGCGCCACAAAAACGTTCACCGCAATGACAATTGCCAGCAGAACGAGGCTGACCACCACGATAAACAGCAGCGAGCCTGCGCCCACTTTATGCCAGATCCCGTTTACGACCGCTTCGCTGAAGGCGGAATAGACCACCAGCAGAATCGACGACTGGTCGGTTTTGGAGATCCATTTCTTATGCTTCGCCACGAACGCCCCGGTCCACGGACGCGAGAGATGGCCCAGGACAAACGGCAGCAGCAGCTGCAGGCAGATTTTGCCGACCTGCTCAAGGTTACCTTCCGCGCCGTGCATGTTCATCAGCAGGCCCACCAGCAGCGGGGAGACGAAAATCCCTAACAGGCTGGATGCCGAAGCGGAGCAGACCGCGGCTGCAACGTTCCCTCCGGCAAGAGAGGTAAAGGCAATGGCAGACTGCACGGTGGCCGGGAGAATACAGAGATACAGGAAACCGGTGTAGAGCGCCGGATCGACGTTAACCGGTGCCCACCAGGCAAACAGCACCCCGAGGATCGGGAACAGAATAAACGTGCTGCACATCACCCAGAGGTGCAGTCGCCAGTGGCTACCGCCAGCGATAATCGCTTCGCGGGAGAGCTTTGCGCCGTGCATAAAGAACAGCAGCGCGATGGCGGCTGTCGTCAGTCCCTCAAAAAAAGGGACGAAACCGCCGCGAGCAGGGAAGAACGAGGCCAGTAAAACGGTAGCCACCAGGGTGAGCGTAAACGGATCAAGAATACGAAATAGTTTCATAATGACTCCTGAAAACAGATGTCGCTATTGTGCTTTTTTCCATTTGAGAAATAAAATTGATTTATTGCATCCATTCATGAATTAAAAAGATGAATTATTCCCTACGCCAGCTTCGCATTTTCGTTACCGTCGCCCATGCCCGCAGCTTTAGCCGGGCAGGTGAAATGATCGGCCTGAGCCAGTCGGCGGTCAGCCACAGCGTGAAGGAGCTGGAAAACCAGACCGGCGTTAGGTTGCTTGATCGCACCACGCGCGAAGTGGTCCTGACCGAAGCGGGGCAGCAGCTGGCCCTGCGTCTTGAGCGGCTGCTTGATGAGCTGAACAGCACGCTCAGAGACGTGGGGAGGCTGGGGCAGCAGCTGTCGGGCACCGTGCGGGTTGCGGCCAGCCAGACGATATCCGCGCACCTTATCCCGCAATGTATTGCCGAGGGAAACCATCGCTATCCTGATATTGATTTTGTCCTGCATGACAGACCGCAGCAGTGGGTGCTGGAGAGCATCCGCCAGGGGGATGTGGATTTTGGTATTGTGATCGATCCTGGCCAGGTGAGCGATCTGGAATGCGAAAGCGTTCTTTCTGAGCCTTTTTTGCTGCTCTGCCGTGACGACGACCCGCTGGCAGCGTTGCTCGAGGTCAGCTGGCAGTCCCTGCAGGGGGCGAACCTGGTTTTACAGGATTATGCCTCAGGCAGCCGCCCGCTGATTGATTCCGCGCTGGTGAATCAGGGCGTTAAGGCAACGATCGTGCAGGAGATTGGTCATCCGGCCACGCTGTTTCCGATGGTGGAAGCCGGAATTGGCATCAGCGTGTTGCCCGCTCTGGCGCTTCCCCTGCCGCAGGGAAGCCAGCTGGCGGTGAAGCGGCTGACGCCCGTTGTCGAACGAAAGCTGATGCTGGTGCGGCGAAAAAATCGTTCGCTCTCGGGTGCGGCGCAGGCCATCTGGGAAGTGGTGCGTATCCAGGCACAACGATTAACCGAGGCCCGCATACGCGATCCACTGTTTAACGCATCAGACGATTAGATGTAGATATCAATCTGATTAGTGTCTGACGGGCTATTCACGCCTTCTACTTTACCCAGTTTTTGATCCTGCTTCTTCTGAGCTTCTTCGGCCTGCTGGCGCTGCAGTGCGGCGAGCTGTGCCTGCAGCACTTTGATCTGGGTCTGAATCAGTTCCTGCTGCTTCTTCTTCTCATCTGCACTGCCGGGGCTGTTTGCCAGCTCTTTTAACTGCTGGGTCAGCTTTTTGATCTTGTCGAGAATGCGGGTGATTTGCGCAGAAATATCGTTACTGCTCGAAGTGCCACTCGCGCCGCTGGTTTGAATCTGTTGGGTTGAAGCCTGAATGGTCGTCATACTTTTTCCTCGCGTTATAAAACAGAGGTATCGGCACCGACGGGATTAGCTTGAGGAAAATGCGGCAGGTTCACATTTTTATATCGCAGATAGCAAAAAAGCGCCTTTAGGGCGCTTTTTTACATTGGTGGGTCGTGCAGGATTCGAACCTGCGACCAATTGATTAAAAGTCAACTGCTCTACCAACTGAGCTAACGACCCGAAATGGTGGGCGATGACGGGCTCGAACCGCCGACCCCCTCCGTGTAAAGGAGATGCTCTACCAACTGAGCTAATCGCCCATTTCGGAACTGCTGTGATAAGGTGAGAATGGTGGGCGATGACGGGCTCGAACCGCCGACCCCCTCCGTGTAAAGGAGATGCTCTACCAACTGAGCTAATCGCCCAATCTCAATTCTTATCTACACTGCGAGTCTACCGAAGTAGATGGTGGGTGATGACGGGCTCGAACCGCCGACCCCCTCCGTGTAAAGGAGATGCTCTACCAACTGAGCTAATCACCCCCGCTGTGTGGAGTCGCATTATAGGGAGAGTTGAAAATGAGTCAACGCATTTTCTAAAGTTTTTATTCGTTCGTCGTAAAATTAAACAAAACGATCGCAAAACGGGCGGTGGCGCATGATTTCTAAACAAAAACAGCAAACTCCGCCACGATAAAGGGATCGACATTGAGGAATCCCCCCACAGTGATAGAATATTGCCCATCGTTTTTTCCCCGGGATTTGCCGATTGCCGGCATCTTTATAACGTAAGGCCATTTCATGAAAATCAAAACTCGCTTCGCGCCGAGCCCGACAGGCTATCTGCACGTCGGTGGTGCTCGTACTGCTCTCTATTCCTGGCTTTTTGCACGCCACAACCAAGGTGAGTTCGTGCTGCGTATAGAAGATACCGATCTTGAGCGCTCCACGCCGGAAGCAATTGAAGCCATTATGGATGGTATGAACTGGCTGAACCTGCAGTGGGACGAAGGCCCGTATTTCCAGACCAAACGTTTTGACCGCTATAACGCTGTTATTGATGAGATGCTGGTCGCGGGCACGGCGTATAAGTGCTACTGCTCCAAAGAGCGTCTGGATGCGCTGCGTGAAGAGCAGATGGCGAACGGTGAAAAACCGCGCTATGACGGCCGATGCCGCCACGATCACAGCGAGCATGCCGCTGATGAGCCATGCGTGGTGCGTTTTGCTAACCCGCAGGATGGCTCGGTGATTTTCGACGACCAGATCCGTGGCCCGATCGAATTCAGCAACCAGGAGCTGGACGATCTGATCATACGCCGTACCGACGGTTCCCCAACCTATAACTTCTGCGTCGTGGTTGATGACTGGGATATGGAAATTACCCACGTTATCCGTGGTGAAGACCATATCAACAATACCCCACGCCAGATCAACATCCTGAAAGCGCTGAATGCACCTGTTCCGGTCTATGCGCACGTCTCCATGATCAACGGCGACGACGGTAAAAAGCTGTCTAAACGTCACGGTGCGGTCAGCGTCATGCAGTATCGCGACGACGGCTATCTGCCGGAAGCGCTGCTGAACTATCTGGTGCGTCTGGGCTGGGCTCACGGCGACCAGGAGATCTTCAGTCGCGAAGAGATGATCGAACTGTTCTCTCTGAGCTCTGTGAGCAAATCTGCCAGCGCATTCAACACCGACAAGCTGCTGTGGCTCAACCATCACTACATAAATACCATGCCGCCGGAATATGTGGCGACTTACCTGCAGTGGCACATTGAGCAGGCAAACATTGATACCCGCACTGGCCCTGAGCTGGCGGACCTGGTAAAACTGCTCGGCGAGCGCTGCAAAACGCTGAAAGAAATTGCCGAAAGCTGCCGCTACTTCTATGAAGAGTTTGATGAGTTCGACGCCGACGCCGCGAAGAAACACCTCCGCCCGGTTGCGCGTCAGCCGCTGGAAGTGGTGCGCGACAAGCTGGCTGCGCTCACCGAGTGGACCGCTGAGAATGTGCATCACGCCATTCAGGCGACTGCAGACGAACTGGAAGTGGGCATGGGCAAAGTCGGTATGCCGCTGCGCGTTGCGGTGACCGGCGCTGGTCAGTCTCCGGCGCTGGACGTGACTGTCCATGCCATCGGCAAGTCACGCAGCGTGGCGCGCATCAACAAGGCGCTGGATTTTATTGCAGAACGTGAAAATCAGCAGTAATTAAGCCATCTATAAGAAAAACGGCAGGGTATCCTGCCGTTTTTTTTGCCTTTTATTCGGCAATACCCAGACGAGCAAGAAAACCGCGTATTCCTTCGCGCTTCAGTAAGGTATCCAGACGCTGCTGTTCAAGCTCAGTCATACTCTCCAGCGTTTCGATAATGCCCGGACGCAGACGTGAAGGCTGTTCATTGTAGGATGAGGCCACCTCAGCCAGATGATAAACCGCCTGGCGGTTACGGATAGCCGGGAGGCTCATAATATGCTCCTTCACGCGTGCATCAACGTGAATGAGCCGCGCCCGACCGCCTTTTACGCCATTGAGTCCTTCGGTTTTCCACCCCTGCTGCCGTATCCAGCGATTTACCGTTTGTCTGGCAACACCCAAATTCTCCGCCAGCTCTTCCGTGGTCATTTTGCTACGTAGTCTTTTCATATTAATTCTGGTCGCGAATCCCTAAACGTTGCAACAAACCGGTAATCCCTTCCCGCAATAGTAGCGATGTCATCTGCTTCTGCTCTTCCGGCGTCATTTCATTGGCCAGCGTCAGGAGTAGGGTATGAAGTGAACCGTCAGTGCTGATGCCGTCAGGCACAGCGGATGTTTCCGTTGCCCGGCGTGCGCTGCGGATAAAGTCACGCACCTTTTCGTTCACATGCACCAGGCGCGCTTTTCCCCCCTGGACACCGGGCTTGGGCGACGTTATCCAACCCTCTTTGCGTACCCATTTATTGATGGTCTGTCGGCTATAGCCAGTGAGCAGGGCTAACTCTTCCGGCGTCATTCGTTCCTTGATCATGCAATTTCCTGAATATTCGTGGGGTTAATTAACGGCTCATTTTATAGCACCGTTTTACGTGAAAACGTGACAGGCTTAACTCATGACTGCGAGCAGGCTCGCAAAGTGATTCATTTGCATGATTTTTCGGCGATTGAACCGCGGCTATTGATTTTGCCGTTGACACTCCGCGGCGGAATTCATATTATGCCGCCCGTCAACATGACAGCTTTACGATGGGGCTATAGCTCAGCTGGGAGAGCGCCTGCATGGCATGCAGGAGGTCAGCGGTTCGATCCCGCTTAGCTCCACCAAACTCTGAACCCAACAGAGTGTGGTTAGTAAAGTCACATGTGGGGCTATAGCTCAGCTGGGAGAGCGCTTGCATGGCATGCAAGAGGTCAGCGGTTCGATCCCGCTTAGCTCCACCAAAATTTTAAACCCTCGTCAAAAGACGAGGGTTTTTTTTATGTTTTTGTAACACCCCTCAACGTATTTTGTTGCCAAAATGGTTTTTTTCCATATCCCACCTCAACCGAAATCAATAAATCAGTCTATAAATAGACTTCAACTTGATTCGCGTAATTAATAAACCTATTATCCATGCGGTCAATGATATGAATGGATAATAATCTCCCACAGCTTAATGAATAGAAAATCGTATAATAATGTAAAGATATTTATAATTGCTCTGGCGATCTGTCTGATTGCGGTTCCCGTTTCCCGTTATCTCTCCCCGCGTGCAATTGTTAATGAACACGACGTTTATTTAGCGTGGCTCCCGTTAAGCGTTATGCTGGCGATTATGCTGTTATTGGGGCGCCGCGGTATTCTGCCTATTCTGATAAGTTTTATGGTTGCTAATATATTTAAAGTTAATTTAGCACCACTACAATATTCAGTATTACTGTTCTGTCAGACTTTCTCCGTATTCGCTGCCTGCGGTGTTCTGCGCCTTCTGCTGGGCCGGCGATGGCGCTACTGTATGCCCAACAGGCACCTTGGGTTACGCATATTTTGGCTCGGCTTTATGGTGCCGATAGGCATTAAAATGTCGATGTATCTCGCTGGCTATTTCTTTGATTTTCCGGTCACAATCTCAACTTTCTTCGGCGAAGGAACGGTAATTTATAACGTTGTTGATATTCAAAGCCTGATATGCGCGGCGATGATTTTTACCATGATGTTCTATTATCCGTTAAGAATGATCATTAATCCTCGTTATGCCATCAAGTTCTGGCGGCGAAGTGTGAAGCCCGTGTTTTTACACAAGAAATCATTATATATATTCGTCTGGCTGATGCTGTTAATCGCCATCATCGCAATTTTATGTGCGCCTTTTGAGTCGCCTGTTATTGCGGGCTATTTGATGCCGATAATTTTCATTCTCTTTACGTTAGCGATTAGCCGTCTGAGCTACGCGCTTATCTCTCTGCTGTGGGCCACCTCTGCGCTTCTGCTGTTGACCTACAACTACAACTTTCTAAACGGAGTGGAGTCGGGCCATTCGCTCTCCTTTATCCTGTCGGTACTGATCTCATTTGCTATCTGCCTGCTTTATATGTCGCGTATCTATCAGCGAAGCGAATGGTTGAAGCAGGGCTGGCAGGACAGAGCGCTCACCGATCCGCTGACAGGATTACCCAACATTCGTGCGCTGGAAGATTTTCTCCTCGACCACCCGGATGCCAAAGTGTGTTGCCTGAGAATGGATAATCTGGAGTTTTTGAGCCGCCATTACGGCATTCTCATGCGGGTGCACTGCAAACGAATGATCACGTCCTCTCTCCAGCCGCTGTTGCAAAAAGATGAGACGCTTTTCCAGCTGCCGGGAAGCGAGCTGGTGCTGGTATTGCTTGGGCAGGGAACGGCCGAGCGCCTCCAGCATATGGTTGATAGGCTGAACAGCCGTAAGATTTTCTGGAACAATACCGGGCTGGATATCGAATTTGGCGCGTCCTGGGGAATGGTCGAAAACGGTGAGAAACTGCACCACACGCTGGGGCAACTGAGCTGGCTGGCCGAGCAATCCTGCGGAGCGCACAACGTTCTTGCGCTGACGAATAGCCTGGAAGCTGCATCAGGACAAACAACGGAGCGTGTCCTGATGCTGGCGCGGATTAAGCACGCCCTGGAGGCGGGGCAGTTCCATTTGTATGCGCAGCCGATCCAGAAGGCGGACGGTAGCGGGTACTACGAAATTCTGGCGCGTATGGAGAGCGAGGGCGAGATCATCACCCCTGACCGCTTTATTCCCCTGATTGCCCAGTTCAACCTCAGCCACCGGTTTGATATGTGCGTCATGGAAAAACTACTGCTGTGGCTGCGCGATCACCCAGCGACGCAGGCTGGCGCCCGTTTCTCTGTCAATCTGATGCCGCTTACGCTGATGCAAAATGAGGTGGCGACTGAGATTTGTGCGCTCTTTGAACGGTACGGCGTTGCGCCTCAGGCTGTCGTGATTGAGATCACCGAAGAGCAGGCCTTCTCCAATTCCGGCTGCAGCATCCACAACATTCAGCAGCTGCGGGATTACGGTTTCAGGATTGCCATCGATGATTTTGGTACCGGCTACGCCAACTACGAGCGTCTGAGACGCCTGCAGGCAGACATCATTAAAATTGACGGCTGCTTCGTGAAAGATATTTGTACTGATGATATGGACGCAATGATCGTCCAGTCGATATGTAATCTGGCGAAGACGAAATCACTGTGCGTGGTGGCCGAATATGTTGAGACGCCAGCGCAGCGGGAGATGCTGTTACGCTTCGGCGTGGACTATCTCCAGGGCTACCTGATAGGCAAACCCAAACCGCTGGAAGAATTGCGGGCATAAAAAAACCGGGAGTAAGACTCCCGGTTTTTTTTACGGTAAATGTTACAGAACCAGCGCAGCGATAGAAGCAGACAGGACGCTCACCAGGGTGGAGCCGTAAACCAGTTTCAGGCCAAAGCGAGAAACCACGTTACCCTGTTCTTCGTTCAGGCCTTTAATCGCACCGGCGATAATACCGATGGACGAGAAGTTCGCGAAGGAGACTAGGAATACGGACAGAATGCCTTCCGCACGTGGAGAAAGCGTGCTGGCGATTTTCTGCAGATCCATCATCGCAACGAATTCGTTAGAAACCAGCTTGGTCGCCATGATACTGCCCACCTGCAGCGCTTCGTGAGCCGGAACACCCATCACCCATGCGACAGGGTAGAAGATGTAGCCCAGGATGCCCTGGAAGGAGATGCCCAGCACAGCGGCGAACAGGGCGTTAAGTGCGGAGATCAAGGCGATAAAGCCGATCAGCATCGCGGCAACGATAATCGCCACTTTGAAACCGGCCAGGATGTACTCACCCAGCATTTCGAAGAAGCTCTGACCTTCGTGCAGGTTAGACATCTGGATGTTCTCTTCGCTGGCGTCAACGCGATACGGGTTGATCAGCGACAGAACGATAAAGGTGCTGAACATATTCAGAACCAGCGCTGCAACCACATATTTAGGCTCCAGCATGGTCATGTACGCGCCCACGATAGACATGGAAACGGTAGACATCGCGGTTGCCGCCATGGTGTACATGCGGTTACGGGACATTTTGCCGAGGATATCTTTATACGCGATGAAGTTCTCAGACTGACCGAGGATCAGGGAACTTACGGCGTTGAAAGATTCCAGCTTGCCCATGCCGTTTACTTTGGATAACAGGAAACCAATGCCACGAATAACGAACGGCAGAACGCGGATGTGCTGCAGAATACCGATCAGCGCGGAGATGAAGACGATTGGGCACAGTACCTTCAGGAAGAAGAATGCCAGACCTTCGTCGTTCATTTTACCGAAGACAAAGTTTGTCCCTTCGTTGGCGAATCCGAGCAGTTTTTCGAACATTTCGGAGAAGCCTTTCACGAAGCCGAGGCCTACATTGGAGTTCAGGAAGAACCACGCAAGTAAAACTTCAATGACCAGCAGCTGGACAACATAACGAATACGAATTTTTTTGCGGTCTGTGCTGACCAGCAATGCGAGTGCAGTAACGACAACAAGTGCCAGGACAAAATGAAGGACGCGGTCCATATTTGCTCCAAATATGAGGCAGGTTTAATTTTCGTGCACATTCTATGTAACAAGCGAAAAGAAAACGAGATCAGGGACACACTATAGTTACATCCTGTGACGAGTCTCAAAATTAGTGATCCACAATACATTTTTGTTATGTTAGGTAAATGAGTGAAAAGTTAAGTTTGTGTGCTACGCTTCACAAATGACCGCGCATTTTCACATTCTGTGATGTCGCACCACCTGCCCATCTATTGTTCTTAGCTATCAGAGAAATCATTTTAAACTCTCTAAATGATCTTGATAATCATTCTCATTTTGATAGCATTAAACATAGCAAAGGCTATATTTCCAGAGGCAGATAATGACAAACAGTCGCGTAGAGGGTAGCAGTGGTAGAGCCGCGCGCAAGTTGCGGTTCGCATTAATGGGACCTGCTTTTATTGCTGCCATCGGCTATATCGATCCGGGTAATTTTGCGACCAATATTCAGGCCGGGGCCAGTTTCGGCTATAAGCTGCTGTGGGTGGTCGTCTGGGCAAACCTGATGGCGATGCTGATTCAGATGCTCTCTGCAAAACTGGGGATTGCCACGGGTAAAAACCTGGCGGAGCAAATTCGCGACCATTATCCCCGTCCGGCGGTGTGGCTCTACTGGGTTCAGGCGGAAATTATCGCCATGGCAACCGATCTCGCTGAATTTATCGGGGCAGCGATTGGCTTTAAGCTGATTCTGGGCGTGTCGCTGTTACAGGGAGCGGTGCTGACCGGGATTGCCACATTCCTGATCCTGATGCTGCAACGTCGGGGTCAAAAACCGCTGGAGAAGGTCATTGGTGGCCTGCTGCTGTTTGTTGCTGCGGCGTACATCGTCGAGCTGATTTTCTCACAGCCGAATCTGGCGCAGCTCGCGAAAGGCATGGTGATCCCAAGCCTGCCAACCTCGGAAGCGGTTTTCCTGGCCGCCGGGGTCCTTGGGGCGACCATTATGCCGCATGTCATTTATTTGCACTCCTCGTTGACCCAGCATCTGCACGGCGGGACGCGTAAAGAACGCTACTCGGCAACCAAATGGGATGTGGCAATCGCCATGACCATCGCGGGTTTTGTGAATCTGGCGATGATGGCCACCGCAGCCGCCGCTTTCCACTTTAACGGTCATACTGGTGTCGCCGATCTCGACCAGGCTTACCTCACGCTCGAGCCGTTACTGAGCCATGCTGCTGCCACGATATTTGGTCTGAGCCTGGTTGCCGCCGGTCTCTCCTCCACGGTGGTGGGGACGCTGGCAGGACAGGTGGTGATGCAGGGATTTGTTCGCTTCCATATTCCATTGTGGGTGCGTCGTTTTATCACCATGCTTCCGTCGTTTATCGTGATTATGATGGGGCTCGATCCAACGCGAATTCTGGTGATGAGCCAGGTGTTGCTGAGCTTTGGTATTGCGCTGGCGCTGGTGCCGCTGCTGATTTTCACCAGCAATAAAACTCTGATGGGCGAACTGGTTAATACGACGCTGGTGAAACGGGCCGGGTGGGCCATCGTGGTGGTCGTCGTGGCGCTGAACTTGTGGTTGTTGGTGGGAACCGCGCTGGGTCTTTAACAAAAAAGGAGCCGCAGGGGCTCCTTTTGGATTAATGATGATGGCCGTGACCATGACCTTTGCCGCGACCCCAGCCGCGACGGTCGTCACGATCCCGCCAGCCTTCACGGTAACCGCGCTCATAGGCGTTGTCTTTATACCAGCCGCGGTGTCTGCCGTTGTCATGTTTCCACCAGCGATCGCCGCGCCACTCATAGTGACGATGCCAGTAATCACGGTCGCGCCAGTAGCCACCGTCCCAGTATCTGCCGTAGTCGTCACGATCGCCAATTTGTAATTTTACTGATGGCAACAGGGTGATTTCGCCAGCAGTGGCGACGAGCGGGGCCGAAGCCAGTAATACCGCTGCAAGAATCAGTGACCTGAACATACTCTTTCTCCTTCACGATCGGGGCCTTCGTGGGGCCTGTTAACGCAATATTACGAGTTGGTAAAGGCTCGTTTCATCGCCTCAACTCCGAATTCCCGAGGGAGAGCACTTTTTGCTAAAAGTGGTTTTATTTTGAACTGCTCAGGATCTGGTCGATTAGAGAAAGTTCTTCTGCGGTAAACTGGCGGTTTTCCAGCATACCCACGGCATCATCAATCTGAGCCGTTTTGCTGGCACCGATCAGTACCGACGTGACCTCCTCATGGCGTAACACCCAGGCAAGCGCCATCTGCGAGAGTTTCTGGCCGCGGCTTTCTGCCAGGGCGTTTAGCTGGCGCACCTTCTCAAGCTTCTCTTCGGTGATCTGTTCCGGGTTAAGGAATTGACTGCCGCTTGCCGCACGGGAATCGGCGGGAATACCGTTAAGATACCGGTTGGTCAACTGTCCCCCTGCCAGCGGCGAGAAGGGAATACAGCCGACCCCTTTTTCCTGCAGAACATCCAGCAAACCCTCTTCCGGCGCACGTTCGAACATTGAGTATTTCGGCTGGTGGATCAGGCAGGGCGTGCCCAGGTCATTCAGGATATCAATCGCTTTTCGCGCCAGCTCGGCAGGATAGTTGGATAACCCGACATACAGGGCTTTGCCCTGGCGCACCAGATGGTCAAGCGCTTTCATGGTTTCCTGCAGCGGCGTTTCCGGGTCAGGACGGTGATGATAGAAGATATCGACATATTCCAGCCCCATGCGCTTCAGGCTTTGATCGAGGCTTGCCAGCAGATATTTACGCGATCCCCAGTCGCCGTAAGGGCCGTCCCACATGGTATATCCCGCTTTCGTGGAGACGATCAGCTCGTCGCGCCAGGGCAGGAAATCCTCCTGCAAAATACGGCCGAAATTACGCTCGGCAGACCCCGGCGGGGGACCATAGTTATTGGCAAGGTCGAAATGTGTAATACCCAGATCGAACGCGCGCTGTAAAAGTTGACGGCTATTTTCGATAAGCGTAGCGTCACCAAAATTATGCCACAGCCCCAGCGAGACCGCGGGCAACCTGATTCCGCTTCGCCCACAGCGGCGATACTCCATTGTCTGATAACGATTTTTGTCCGGCAGATAACCCATTCGTATGACCTCTCGTGCTGAAGAGAAAAATCAGTGTATACGTTTACATTAACGTGAAAAAAAGCAGCATAGCTCAGCATTTTTTGTAAAGCATTCTTTCCATAGCCTTCTTATCGCCAATTCTGGACAGCCATCACGCTTATTTAATACTCAAAGTGAGGTCAACATCAGAAGGATACCTGTTTATGCGTACCCCGTACTGCGTCGCCGATTACCTGCTGGACCGTCTTACAGATTGTGGAGCCGATCATCTGTTTGGCGTGCCGGGCGACTATAACCTGCAGTTTCTCGACCACGTAATAGACAGCCCGGATATCTGCTGGGTGGGCTGTGCCAACGAGTTAAACGCCTCTTATGCCGCTGACGGATATGCCCGCTGTAAGGGCTTCGCCGCGCTGCTGACGACGTTTGGCGTCGGTGAATTAAGTGCCATGAACGGCATTGCGGGCAGCTATGCCGAGCATGTTCCGGTGCTGCATATTGTTGGCGCGCCGGGGATGGCGTCTCAGCAAAGGGGGGAACTGCTGCACCATACACTGGGCGATGGTGAGTTCCGCCATTTTTACCATATGAGCGAGCCGATCACCGTTGCACAGGCGATCCTGACCGAACAAAACGCCTGTTATGAAATCGACCGGGTACTGACGACGATGCTCCGGGAACGTCGCCCCGGCTATTTGATGTTACCTGCCGATGTGGCAAAAAAAGCCGCCACGCCGCCTGTAAACGCTCTCACGCTCCGGCATGCCCATGCCGATAGCGCCTGCCTGAAAGCGTTCCGGGATGCTGCGGAGCGTCAACTGGCAGCGAGTAAACGTACCGCGCTGTTAGCGGATTTTCTTGTCCTGCGCCATGGGCTGAAGCACGCGCTGCAGAAGTGGGTGAAGGATGTGCCGATGGCGCATGCCACGATGCTGATGGGCAAAGGCATTTTCGACGAACGTAACGCCGGTTTTTACGGTACCTACAGCGGTTCGGCCAGTGCCGGTCCGGTAAAAGAGGCGATAGAGGGGGCGGATACGGTGCTGTGCATCGGCACGCGTTTTACCGATACTCTGACGGCCGGGTTTACCCATCAGTTAACGCCTGCACAGACGATAGAAGTCCAGCCTCATGCCGCCCGCGTCGGCGATATCTGGTTTACCGGCATCCCGATGGCCCAGGCCATTGAAGCGCTGCTGGAGCTGTGCAAACAGCATATTCACGATAAGCCTGTTCCGGCATCGTACAGCGCGATGAATTTCCCTCAGCCGGACGGCTCGCTTACGCAGGAGAATTTCTGGCAAACGCTGCAAACGTTTATTCGCCCGGGAGACATCATCCTGGCCGATCAGGGCACCTCGGCCTTCGGCGCGATTGATCTGCGTTTGCCTGCCGACGTGAATTTTATCGTCCAGCCGCTGTGGGGCTCGATCGGCTACACCCTGGCCGCGGCGTTCGGTGCGCAAACGGCATGCCCGAACCGGCGGGTGATTGTGCTGACGGGGGATGGCGCGGCACAGCTGACCATTCAGGAGCTCGGGTCAATGTTGCGTGATAAACAACATCCCATCATTCTGGTGCTCAACAACGAAGGATACACGGTTGAAAGGGCAATTCACGGGCCGGAACAGCGTTACAATGACATTGCGCTATGGAACTGGACGCAAATCCCGCAGGCCCTGAGCCTCGATCCTCAGGCCCAGTGCTGGCAAGTCAGTGAAGCGGAGCAGCTGGCGGACGTGCTGGAAAAAGTGGCGCACCACGAGCGGCTCTCGCTAATTGAGGTGATGCTGCCAAAAGCGGATATCCCGCCGCTGCTGGGAGCGATTACCAAAGCGCTGGAAGCGCGCAATAGCGCCTGATTATTTGTCGTTTCGCCAGGCCATCATCATCGGTTTGCCCGCCAGCAGGAGCCAGGCGGGCAACATCACGATGCAGAGCAGCGGGAACAGCGTCGAATCCGGCACCACCACCGCCGCCATAAACAGGCTCAGCCATGCATCGCGCGTCACCACCAGTACCAGTCCCAGAATAGAGCAGGATACGGTAATCGCCGCCGGAACCGCGTCGACATGCTCGTGCAGCATCAGCCCCAGCGCCACGCCGACAAACACCGCCGGGAAGATACGCCCGCCGCGGAAACCGCACGCTGCAGCAACGACAAGCGCCGCCAGCTTGATGACGGCAAACAACAGGTAATCGGACACGCTAAACACCTGGCTGAAGGCCAGCTGCTGCATTTCGTCCAGACCTTTGAACAGGGTCACCGTTCCGCCAATTGCCCCTAAAACACCGAGGATTAGCCCCCCTGTTCCCAGAATCAATACCGGATGTTTGAGTTTATGCACCAGCCGGTGCAGGCGCGGAAGACACCATACCGCCACCATGCCCAGCGCGATGGCGATCGCGACGACGATGGCGCCGCTGAATATATCTGCAATCCGCATCTCTCCGTAGTGCGGCAGAGAGAGGGAAAAATGGGGATGGAAAAACAGGCTTGTCGTCAGCGCGCCGGCAGCCGCGGCCATCAGTGGAGCGAACAGCTTATCCCAGAGTGGGACGTCGTTATCACTGGCCAACGTCTGAGAAAAGATCAGGGCAGCAGCGACAGGCGTGCCAAAAAGCGCCCCGATGGTGCCTGCGGAGGCGAGGATGGTCCAGTCCAGCGCGCCGACGCGAGGCAGAATGCGTGCGCCGAGGAACACCGCCAGGCCAATATTCACCGCCATAATCGGATGCTCGGGACCCAGGCTGACGCCGCCCGCCAGGCCCACGATCAACGCGACGATCAGCCCCGGCAGTGCAGAGGGGGGAACCGGAGCGCCAATCAGAGGTTCCAGCGCCGGGTCCGGTCCGGCGTGGCCGGGACTGAAACGGATCGCCAGACCCACCGCAATACCGGTTAACGTCAGCATCAGGATGATCCACGCCGAAGAATCCGCGGTGACCCCCAGTTTTGCCGGAAGAGCTGTCCATAAGAGAGTTTGCAGCACCGACGCGATTTTCATCACGACGATAAGGACCAGGCTTGAGGCCACGCCAATGATCAGCGCCGGAATTGCCAGCAACAGCATGGTTCTGGCTCGCGGGTGGAGCATGATGATTTCCTTGTACAAAATGCAATGACGTTACTTTGCACATTAAGCCTTATGGCAATAGTGCAAAAGGTGCTGAAACGGTAAAGTTATTCTGTGACGAAGATCGATAATCCATGGGCATTCACCTTCCGGTCGTTGTTGTTATCACGCCTTGAATTTACAGTGTCCCAAAGATTTATTCTGACTTTAGCGGAGCAGTAGAAGAATGACAAAGTATGCTTTGGTAGGTGATGTGGGCGGCACGAACGCGCGTCTCGCATTATGCGATGTAAGTAGCGGTGAAATTTCCCGGGCGAAGACCTACTCAGGGCTGGATTACCCAAGCCTTGAGGCCGTTGTTCGCGTCTATCTGGAAGAGCATCAGGTGAGCGTCGAAGACGGCTGCATCGCCATTGCCTGCCCGATAACCGGCGACTGGGTCGCAATGACCAACCATACCTGGGCATTCTCCATCGCAGAGATGAAAAAGAATCTCGGTTTTGCGCATCTGGAAATCATCAATGACTTCACCGCGGTGTCCATGGCGATCCCGATGCTGAAGCCGGAGCACCTGATTCAGTTTGGCGGCGCTGAACCGGTCGAAGGCAAGCCGATTGCGGTTTACGGGGCCGGTACCGGCCTGGGCGTGTCACATCTGGTCCACGTTGCTCAGCGCTGGGTGAGCCTGCCGGGTGAAGGCGGCCATGTGGACTTTGCGCCAAACAGCGAAGAAGAGGGCATTATCCTTGAAGAGTTGCGCGCGGAGATCGGCCACGTTTCCGCCGAGCGCGTCCTGTCAGGGCCGGGGCTGGTGAACCTGTATCGTGCGATTGTGAAATCGGACGGTCGTCTGCCGGAAAACCTGCAGCCGAAAGACGTCACTGAACGCGCGCTGGCGGACAGCTGCATCGACTGCCGTCGCGCTCTTTCGCTGTTCTGCGTCATTATGGGACGGTTCGGCGGCAACCTGGCGCTGACGCTGGGCACCTTTGGCGGGGTCTATATCGCGGGCGGGATCGTGCCGCGCTTCCTCGACTTCTTTAAAGCCTCCGGTTTCCGCGGCGGGTTTGAAGATAAAGGGCGTTTCAGAAGCTACGTACAGGACATTCCCGTTTATCTCATCGTGCATGATAACCCAGGCCTGCTGGGTTCGGGTGCCCATCTGCGTCAGGTTCTCGGCCAAATCCTCTGATGCCTCATTACCCTCTCCCGCGGGAGAGGGCTCTTTCATTACAGGTGCATCAGTTGGCGGAACTCTTTCACTTTGCTGCGGCTCACCGGTACCTGAAAATCCAAATCCTTCAGGCGCAAAATATAGGTGTTGTTAAACCACGGTTCGATCTCGCGGATCTTATTTAAATTGACGCAAAACGAACGGTGGCAGCGGAAAAAGTGGGCTGCCGGAAGCTTGCTGCAGAATTCAGTAATGTTCATCGCCATGACATACGATTCCCGCCGCGTATAGACAAACGTCATCTTTTCGTGCGCTTCGGCGTAGTAGATATCGTTGACCGGGGTCACGATGATGCGCTCATCTTTGACCAGATTAATGGTGTCGTTTTCCCGTATCGTCGGGCTGGCGGTAGCCGGAGCGCTCTGTTGCTGCCATGCGGCCTCCAGCTTTTGCAGCATGCTGACAATTCGCGACTCCTGGTAAGGCTTCAGAATATAGTCAAATGCCTCCAGCTCGAAGGCTTCTACGGCATGCTCTTTCCATGCGGTAACGAACACAATAAACGGCTTATGGGCAAACTGATTGATATTTTGCGCCAGCAGCACGCCGTCCAGCGAGGGAATATTGATATCCAGAAAAATCGCGTCAACCCGGTTATGCTGCAGAAACTTCAGTACGTCCAGACCATCATCAAACGTACCCACAATCTCCATCTGGCTGTGGGTTTTGATAAGCCAGGTTAGTTCCTGTTGAGCCAGGAATTCATCTTCAACGATGATGACTTTCATATTACTCACCCTGAGGTAATAAAGATGTCGCCGCATGAACAGGGGAACGCTCATTCGGGACGTAAAAAGCGATTTCAGTGCCTGGTTCAAGACGATGAATATGCAGCCCGTCGCCGTAGAGAAGCTTGACTCTGTGGTGCACGTTCAGCAGCCCGATTTTATTCCCGGGCATCTCGTTAGACTCCACGCGCTCAATGACTTTTGGGTCAATCCCGTGGCCGGTATCGCGTACCGCAATTCGCACCCGGTTGCCGCTTTCGGTGATGCTGATGGTGACCACACCTTTGCCTTTACAGGGCTGAATACCGTGAACAATCGCGTTTTCAACCAGCGGCTGGATCAGCAGGCTCGGGATCACGCAGTTGACCTCTTCATCAATATCGTAAATCACCGTGAGCTTGTCGCCAAAGCGCGCCTGTTCAATCGCGATATAGTCTTTGATCTGATAAAGCTCTTTTTTAATGTCTATCTGCTCGTCATCTTTCAGTTCGATGTTGTAGCGCAGATAGCGCGACAGGTTAAAAATCAGCTGGCGCGCGGTGTCCGGATTCAAACGAATGGAAGAGGAGATAGCGTTGAGCGCGTTAAACAGGAAATGGGGATTAATTTTGCTCTGCAGCGCGCGCAGCTCTGCCTTATTTGCCATCTCACGCAGCTGTTCTGCCCGGGAGACCTCAAGCTGAGTAGAGATAATCTGCGACAGGCCAATGGCCATCTCCTGCAGCGTGGAGGTGATCTGATGCGCGTGGCAGTAATAAATTTTCAGCGTGCCCGTTACAACGCCTTTTTCCCATAGCGGGATCACCAGCATCGAGTGAATTTCCGGCGTTCGGTGAGCTTCATCATTGTTTTTAATGATGATTTTTCCGTAGTTAATCGCCTGTCTGGTGGTCGGACTAATGGTGTCATCACTGTCGCGATAGTTGTGTTCTCCAACGCCTACGTAGGCCAGCACGTGGTCGATATTGGTGATGGCGACGGCGTCAGCGTGAATGTCGTGGCGGATAATCTCGCAGACCTGGCGCAGCGACTCCGCGTTAACGTGGCGAAAGAGCGGCAGCGTTTTGTTGGCAATATCCAGCGCCAGCTTGGCCTGACGGGCGGCGCTGGCCTCTTTTTCCCCTTCAACGCTCTGTACCAGCAGCACGATAAAACCGATGCAGACGCTGCCCAGGATCATAGGAATACCGATTTTCGAGACGATATCCAGCCCCAGCGCGGTGGTGGGGGCCCAGACGACGACCAGGATCATGGTCAGCGTTTCGCACACCATGCCCGCAGCAATCCCGGCGCGCCAGCGCTGTTTTTTGGGGATCTTGCGGCCGATCCAGCCGGAAAGCACCCCGGCGATAATGCTGGTGATAAAGCATGGCACTGCCGTTACGCCACCGATATCAATCAGATAGCGATGGGTCCCGGCAATCACGCCGGTGATGACACCCACCCACGGGCCAAACAAAATTCCGCCGGACATGACGGCGATAATGCGCACGTTAACCAGCGAACCCTCTACCGGCACCCCGGACCAGGTGCTAAACAGTGCGAACAGAGAAAAGATGGCGGTAACGGCCAGCAGTTCTTTCGGCGAGTGTGCGGATTTATGCAAAAGCTCGCGAAACAGGCGAATGCGAATCAGGAAGAACAGGCAAATCAGCATTAATGCCGCACGGTCAAAAACCGCCAGCAGCATAGTGAATATCTCGTGCACGGAGCAGACCTGGGCAAACGGGAAAGAACCATGATAAAAAACCTGGGACGTATTGACCAGCTATCCGTCGGGTTTATCAAATGAGGAAAAACCATATTTTACAAAGGGGATTGTCAGGTGAGGATTGATGCTACCCGATTTTTTCTCAGCGCCAAATCACCAGGTAACTGTTTTGATATCATTCTGTTAAATAACGGCTAACGGAAAGCCAATATCAGAACCCTGCTTTCACTTTCATGTATTGCAGTGTTCCGGTTTTCACGCGGGCGCTTTTTTTTCATTTCCCTCTCGACAGGGTGATTTTTTTCAGGTTATTTTCTAAGCACGCCACATCGGTGGCAGCGTCGCTCGGACGGTCCGGGCGCTAACGTTAATCTGAGGAATCTATGGCTGAATTCAGTCCTGAACGCCGTTTTACGCGTATCGATCGTCTCCCCCCTTATGTTTTCAATATCACTGCTGAACTGAAGATGGCTGCGCGTCGGCGCGGCGAAGATATTATCGATTTCAGCATGGGTAACCCTGACGGCCCAACGCCACCGCATATCGTTGAAAAGCTCTGCACGGTTGCCCAGCGCCCGGATACGCACGGCTACTCAACCTCGCGCGGTATTCCCAGGTTACGTCGCGCGATCTCGCGCTGGTATCAGGATCGTTATCAGGTTGATATCGATCCTGAAAGTGAGGCGATTGTCACCATCGGCTCGAAAGAAGGGCTTGCACATCTGATGCTGGCCACGCTGGATCACGGTGATACGGTGCTGGTACCCAATCCAAGTTACCCAATCCATATCTACGGCGCGGTGATTGCCGGGGCGCAGGTGCGCTCTGTTCCGCTGGTGGATGGTGTCGATTTCTTTAACGAACTGGAACGTGCCATTCGCGAAAGCTACCCGAAACCCAAGATGATGATCCTCGGTTTCCCGTCGAACCCAACGGCCCAGTGCGTGGAGCTTGATTTCTTCGAGAAAGTTGTCGCTCTGGCCAAGCGTTATGACGTGCTGGTGGTTCATGATTTAGCCTACGCCGATATCGTCTATGACGGCTGGAAAGCCCCGTCGATAATGCAGGTTCCGGGCGCGCGTGACGTGGCGGTGGAGTTCTTTACCCTGTCGAAAAGCTACAACATGGCGGGCTGGCGTATTGGCTTTATGGTGGGTAACAAAACGCTGGTAAGTGCACTGGCGCGTATCAAGAGTTACCACGATTACGGTACCTTCACGCCGCTGCAGGTTGCCGCTATTGCCGCTCTGGAGGGCGATCAGCAGTGCGTTCACGACATTGCTGCTCAGTATAAACGTCGCCGCGACGTACTCGTAAAAGGGTTACATGAGGCTGGCTGGATGGTGGAGATGCCGAAAGCGTCCATGTATGTCTGGGCGAAAATTCCGGAACCGTACGCAGCGATGGGTTCGCTGGAGTTTGCTAAAAAGCTGCTGCAGGACGCGAAGGTGTGTGTGTCCCCGGGTATCGGCTTTGGTGATTATGGCGACACCCACGTGCGCTTTGCTTTAATCGAAAACAGCGACCGTATTCGTCAGGCGGTGAGGGGCATCAAGAGTATGTTCCGGGCCGATGGCATGCTCTCAGCAAAGAGCGTTGCTGAAAACCCCGTGTCCTCATGACAAAAAAACAGGAGCCAAATGGCTCCTGTTTTTTTGACTGCATGTTCTCACTAGATCATCAGGGCAAAGGTTCCGGCCCAGACTAAAACGATCACCGAAATGCCCATAAAGAAATATTTCACGTTTCATCGCTCCGCGTATCTTGTGGTACGCATTTAAAAACAGAGTCCAACTGATTATAGAGAACTGAAATCCCGGCTAAACAGAAATGAGAATTTTCCCGTTACGCCGATGACTCCCGCTCAGAATTCTGTGCTTTCCTGGTGCCAGACGGCGCTAATGTACGCTTAAAAATGAGGGGTGACAAGAGGGATTTTTTTAAATAATTTCCGCCACTTACGAGTGTCGTGGAACGGCGACAGTTTGATTTCACAGCGCAATAAATTCACTTTGGGCGACGCCATCAAAGACGGTTTTGCAGTGAGATGACAGGTGATTGAAAAGGCTAGTTTCTTAGCGAAACTAACCTTCATGCAGGGCTTAAATATAGAGGGAGGCTTCGCCAAGAGGACGCGTTTTGAAACGACGATGCATCCAGAGATATTGCTCCGGTGCGCGCATGATTTCAGTTTCGATGACCTTATTGATAAACGCAGCCGCTTCACACTCGTTTTCCGGATAGTTAGCCATTTCCGGAGAGATGTGCAGACGGTAGCCTGACTTATCCGCTTTTCTCACCATCGTCACGGTCAGCATGGAGGCACCTGACAAACGCGAAATGACGAAAGTCCCGTTGGTCGTCGCTACATCCTTCACGGCAAAGAAGGGGGCAAAGCTGCTGCCTTTGCGTCCGTAATCCTGGTCAGGAGCGAACCAGACGGCCTCACCTTTCTTCAGGGCGCCAACCATACCGCGCAGGTTGTTACGGCTGATCATCGCTTTATTGGAGCGCATGCGGCCTCGCGTCTGAACCCACTCCATCAGTGCACTGTTGTGCGGTCTGTAGGTTGCCATCATTGGCTGACAAAGGCCCATCACGCGCCCGCCAAGCTCCAGCGACATAAAGTGCACGCCAACAACCATCACGCCGCGTTTTTGCAGCTGAGCGCGTTTAAGGTTGTCCAGTCCTTCTACATCAAACCATTTACGGACGCGTTCATCCGGCCAGAACCAGGCCATGCCGGTTTCAAGCAGCGCCATGCCGATGGATTTAAAGTTTTCAGAGATCAGTTTTTCGCGCTCTTCAGCATTGTACTGAGGAAAGCAAAGCTCGATGTTTTTACGCGCGATAGATTCGCGACGCTTCAGGAAATAGCGGGATGCGCTGCCCAGTTTCGACCCCAGCATACGCAGCACAGGGTAGGGGAGTTGTACCAGCAGCCAGAGAACGCCAAGACCAAACCATGTAAACCAGTAACGCGGGTGTAAAAACGCGCGTTGAAATTTGGATTGAGACAAAATAGAGAAACCTATGTAGAGCCGGTGAAAGTAACGCTTAGTGCGATACCACGTGCCTATTAGACCGTAGTACAAGGTCATGGTTGCAGGCTTTACCGATCTTTACGGCGTTACCTGGCCATAGCTGACGTTGGGTGGGCGGTATAATGTAACACCGTTATACGATATGTGCTATTACTCGTTTTTGATTAAAAAAGCGACGATCCAGGAGGTGTTTGATTTTACAGATTTTATAAACAGCCGCATTGAGAGCATCCCTCCTTCTTGGGCGGCGAGCAGAAGCCTCTGTGCAAGGATAAAGTCAATTCACGAACAAGCACGGTATTAATGATTGACGACTCGTTAAGTATCCGAAAATGAATTTTTTACTACATATAATAAATAAGAATTTTCATAAGGAAAAATCTTATATATTATTCATGCTATCAATAAAATATTCACTTTTCATAATTTTTCGTTTCTTCTTTTTTTGCGTTCCTCAATAGCTTCTTTCAGTTAATTCATGCTTTTTTGACAAAGTGTCGTGATGCAAATCAAAATAAGTTGTTTTTATTAGTATCTCACTGGTTGCGATCCTTTTAACGATATAAATATTTGGTTTGCGCGAAAAGAGTAGTTTCTTTTTCTGCCTTGGCAGGGCATTACACAATAATAGTTTAGCAGAAAATTCTTAAGAAATTTCTCATTGCGGGTTAATGATCTGCGTATTTGATTTTGTGTCGATCATTATTCTATGATTGCGCATCAACGCGATACCGTGAAGTTGGCATAGCAAAACCAAAGAGGGATGATGAGATGGCTGACAGTTTTCAGAATGAAGTGCCTAAGGCACGTATTAACCTAAAGCTTGACCTGCATACTGGCGGAGCAAGCAAGAAAATGGAATTACCATTGAAATTGCTTGTTGCGGGTGATTTTAGTAATGGGCAGGACACAGCGCCAATATTTGAGCGCGAAAAGGTTAATATCACGAAGAACAATTTTGATAGCGTTCTTTCCGAATATTCCCCAAAAGTTAATCTGACCGTTAAAAATACGCTGGCTGATGATGGCGGTGAGGACAACATTCAGCTGACTTTCCAGAGCATGAAAGATTTCACGCCAGAGCAGGTGGCTGCTCAGATACCGCAACTGAAGGCGATGCTGGCGATGCGCAACTTGCTCCGTGATTTGAAAGCCAACCTTTTGGACAACCAGACTTTCCGAAAAGAGCTAGAAAAAATCGTTCTTGACCAGTCGCTTAGCGCTGAGTTGCGAAATGAATTATCCGCACTGGCGTCAAAAAAATCGTAACCATCAGGCTGTTTTAACGGATTAATCAAGGAATGCTCATGTCTGTACAAAATAATATTACTGGCGGTGAAAGCGTGGTGCTGGAGCGCCCAGCAGCGGGTGGGGTTTACGCTTCCCTGTTTGAGAAAATCAATCTGAGCCCGGTCTCTGAGCTGAGCGCGCTGGATATCTGGCAAGATGCGCAGGCGATGTCGGATGCCACCGCCGATGAACGTCTGACTGCAGGTATGCAGGTCTTTCTGGAGTGTCTGACCAAAGCAGGCTCGAAAGTCGAAAAACTGGATAAAAGCCTGATTGATCACCATATCGCTGAGCTTGATTTTCAGATCAGCCGCCAGCTGGACGCGGTAATGCACCATGATGAATTTCAGGCGGTTGAGAGCCTGTGGCGTGGGGTGAAGTCGCTGGTGGATAAAACCGATTTTCGCCAGAACGTGAAAATTGAGCTTCTGAGTATGTCTAAAGAAGACCTGCGCCAGGACTTTGAAGACTGTCCGGAGGTGATCCAGAGTGGTCTGTATAAACACACCTACATCGACGAATATGATACCCCGGGCGGCGAGCCGATTGCGGCGCTGATTTCCGCTTACGAGTTCGATGCTTCAGCGCAGGATGTCGCTCTGTTGCGCAATATCTCTAAAGTCTCTGCTGCGGCACATATGCCATTTATCGGCTCGGCAGGCCCGAAATTCTTCCTCAAGGAGTCAATGGAAGACGTTGCGGCGATTAAAGATATTGGTAACTATTTTGACCGCGCCGAGTACATCAAGTGGAAATCGTTCCGCAATACGGACGACGCGCGCTACATCGGTCTGGTGATGCCCCGCGTACTGGGACGTTTGCCGTATGGCCCGGATACCGTTCCGGTTCGTAGCTTCAATTATGTCGAAGAAGTCAAAGGTCCGGATCACGACAAATACCTGTGGACCAACGCATCGTTTGCTTTTGCGTCCAACATGGTGCGCAGCTTTATCAATAATGGCTGGTGTGTACAGATCCGTGGGCCACAGGCTGGTGGTGCGGTTCAGGACCTGCCTATCCATCTGTACGATCTCGGTACCGGCAATCAGGTAAAAATCCCGAGCGAAGTGATGATTCCTGAAACCCGTGAATTCGAATTTGCGAATCTGGGCTTCATTCCTTTGTCCTATTACAAAAACCGCGACTACGCCTGCTTCTTCTCGGCTAACTCCACGCAGAAACCGGCGCTCTATGACACCGCAGATGCAACGGCGAACAGCCGCATCAATGCGCGTCTTCCGTACATCTTCCTGCTGTCGCGTATCGCCCACTACCTGAAGCTGATTCAGCGCGAAAACATTGGCACCACTAAGGATCGCCGACTTCTGGAGCTGGAGCTGAACACCTGGGTCCGCAGTCTGGTGACCGAAATGACCGATCCGGGCGATGAACTTCAGGCGTCTCACCCACTGCGTGACGCGAAAGTGGTGGTGGAAGATATTGAGGACAACCCGGGCTTCTTCCGCGTGAAATTGTACGCTATCCCGCACTTCCAGGTGGAAGGGATGGACGTCAATTTGTCGCTTGTTTCACAGATGCCGAAAGCGAAAGCGTAAAAACAGGCAGGAAGCCGATGAAAACGGAACAACCGTTATGGGGTAGGGGCATTATGGTCTCTCCCCAGCATTTTCAGCAACAGGTCGCGTATGCGGCCTGGTCTGCCGAATGTATTGCCCGGCTGGGACTCATCTCACCCTGGGGGGTCATTGACGCCACTTTCGAACCGGAATCTCTCAAGCTTGGATGTCTCCAGGCCCGTCATCTGCATGTCCGTTTTCAGGACGGAACGCTGATTGATACAGACAATGCAGATTCTCTGCCGCCTGTGTTGTCGCTTGAAAGTGAATCGCAGGAGGTGACGGTGATGCTGGCGCTTCCGCTACTGCGGGCGAATGGCGGTAACTGCCTTAAACCCGATGAAGTGGCCGAGCGCCCGGTGCGTTATCGCCAGCGCTGGCGGGATGTGCGCAATGCATTTGGGGAAGACACCCGTCAGATTGCGGTGATGCAACCGGAACTGACGCTGCGTTTTGACCATCAGAACAACAGTGATTATCTGACTTGTCCGGTCGCCCGCCTGCAGCAAGATTCGCAGGGGTTATGGCAATTAGATGAGACGTTTCTCCCCCCTCTGTTGACCATTCAGGGCAGCCCCTGGTTGGTAACCCAACTGGAACAGCTCATGACCCAGCTACGGGCTCGACTCTGTCGTCTGATGGCAATGCGGCGCGAAAGCAATGAGCGTATGGCTGACTTTGCCGTGGCTGATGTCTCTCTGTTCTGGCTGCTCAACGCGCTGAATAGCGCTGAGCCCGTACTGGGTCAGTTCCAGCGTAATCTGCAAAGCCCGCCGGAACGTCTGTATCCGGAGCTTTCTCGCCTGGCGGGGAGCTTGCTGACATTTTCTCTGGAGCACCAGGTGAACGCCATTCCGGTCTGGCATCATGAGCAACTTAACGCGGTATTTCCGCCGTTGTTTGATTTACTTAGCGATCTGCTTGAAGCCAGTTTGCCGTCCCGCGTGGTGGCTCTGACGCTCGACTATGACCCACGACTGCACTTCTGGCAGGCTCGCCTGCATGACCCGCGTCTGCGCGAAGGAGCGGATTACTATCTTTCTGTACGGTCGCCGATACCGGTGGCGCAGTTGCAGGAACAGTTCCCGCGCCAGTGTAAGGTGGGCAGTCCTGACCATGTGCGTGGGATCGTCAACTCATCCCGCGTGGGTGTACCGCTGATGCCGCTGCGTCATGTGCCAGCCGCCATTCCGCTGCGCCTGGAAAATCAGTATTTCAGTCTCGACCTCTCGCATCCTTTGGCGGCCGAAATGCTCCAGAGCGGGACATGCATGTTTTACGTCCCGGGCATGCTTGGTGAGCCTGAACTTGAACTCTTTGCGGTACTGAGAACATGAGTGAGCGTAAACGCGGCATTGCCGTGCCTGTTGATATTGACGCACTGCTGCAGGATACCTGGCTTCAGGTCATCAGCCTTCGCCATGGCCCGCTGTTTCAGGAAGGTGAAGGTCGGGTCTTATGGGAACGCTGTATCGCTGATGTAGAGCGCGTTCAGCGTGAACTAAAAGCGAGTGAGCTCGATGAAGCCAGCTGTAGGCATATCCTCACTGCACAATGTGCATTGCTTGATGAAGCGGTAAAAGGCCGCGGTGTAGAGGATGATGCCTGTGTGCAGTGGTATGACATTCCTTTGCAGGGACACTTCCTCGGCACGATGGATGCCGGTGACACCTTGTGTGACAGGATGCGCGATGTGCTGCGTGAACCTGCACCAGACAATGCCGTACTGACCTGCTTTCAGCGGGTAATGATGCTCGGTTTTCTGGGTAGTTACCGCTCGCTAAGCGATCCTGAGCGTCAGAAGCTGGTCAGCGCCCTCAATGAACGTGTTACGCCGTTCAGCTATCCGCAGACTCACCCTGTTCTGGCAGAGAGTCGCACCGGACGGGGGACGGGAGGCTGGCTGGCGTCATGGCCCGCTCGTATCGGCCTGAGCGTGATTGTTCTTGCCGCGCTCTGGTGGGGACTGGATCAATGGCTCGATCAGATGCTGCTGACCCTGTTGCCGGGAGTCATAAAATGAGTCCTGTACAACAGCGCGGGCTTGCGCTGTGGGCCGCCCTGCTGAGTGCTGTGGTATGCCTGGCTTTTTTGCCGTTATCCCGGCTGGCTTCAGTGCTCGTTCTGCTGGCGATGATCGGGGTTATCGTCGCGTTCTGGTATATCGCCAGACCTCGTGCGGAGCATGACGCCAGCCTGCGTCTGGATGACCTTCCTGAAACCACTTACCGTCAACCTGTGGTGCTGGTTTGTGGTGATATGCCTCTGACCTGGCCGCAACAGTCACCGGTACTGACCGTCACGCAGGGATGCTGGATCCGCGTTGAGGATCATCAGGATTTGGAGCAGGTTGCCCGTCAGGTACTGTTGCAGCGCCCGGACTGGGGGCGTCAGCTGTCGGTGATGGTCAGTGTCTGTCCGCAGAAACACGTCGACAGCGAAGCCCTGACAAGTCGTCTGTTGGCTTTGCGCTGGCAAATTAGTCAGTTGCGTAAAGAAACGGGACATTCTGTGCCATTAATTCTGAATGGTCAGATAGGCAGTGCGATGACGGATGACATGCTCTGGCAGGCCGCTATTCCGGGTGAAGGGTGGACTGTCTGGCGTGAGTCGAATGCGCCTTGTTCAATTGCCGCATGGGTCACCACCGGCGGTGCGCCTGTGATGCAGCAGCAGGTGTTGATGAATAGCCTGATGAGTTGGTTCAATCAGCATGTCCAGGCGGTATTCATCGATGATAATCCTGATGTTCCGGCCATTGCACCTGCAGCAATGCTGTGGGGAATGGGGCCGATTCTTGCCGGAAGCCTTGCGTCATCGGCCTGGACGGCGTGGTTGTCGCGTCATACCGCCATGCAGCAGGTGTCTGGCTGGCACCCGGTGGGAACGGACAGTACGGTGATCTCCCCACTTCCTGATTTCATCCTGCCACAGCTACCGGAAGGGGGAGGACTCACTCCCCGTGCCCGGACCTGGCGCTGCGTCCTTGGCATTTTCACCCTGGCTGCTATTACCGCGCTGCTTTGTAGTGGCTGGAATAATCGCCAGCTATTGCATCGCGTGAGCTTCGATATTATCCGTTACGATCGCATTTCTATGGATGACTACGGTCCGAAAGCCGACGCCGTTGCCGTCCTGCAAAAGGATGCGGCATTGCTGGATGACCAGGCGCGTAACGGCGTACCGGCCCGATTAGGCCTGGGGCTTTATCAGGGGGAGCGACTCCGGATGCCGGTGCTGGAGGCCATCCGTTCGTATGTTCCTCCGCCCCCCAAACCTCAGCCGCAGCCCAAACCAGTACCGAAAATTGTGCGCCTCGACAGCATGTCGCTGTTCGATACCGGCAGATACGACCTTAAACCCGGTTCGACGAAGCTGCTGGTCAATTCCCTGGTCGGTATCAAAGCAAAACCGGGCTGGCTGATTGTTGTGTCAGGGCATACCGATAACACCGGCAATCCACAATTGAACCAGACGCTGTCCCTGAAACGTGCCGAAGCGGTACGCAACTGGATGCGTGACACCGGCGACGTGCCGGAAAGCTGTTTTGCGGTACAGGGCTATGGCGAAAGCCGTCCTGCCGCAACCAACGACACTCCGGAAGGGCGGGCGCTCAACCGTCGTGTCGAAATCAGTCTGGTACCGCAGGCCAATGCCTGTCAGATACCCGGCAAACACCCGGCGTCATCGCAGGATGATGGCGTCTCAGAAAATAAAACGGAGTAATTAACATGGCAATTCCTGTTTATCTTTGGCTGAAGGACGACGGCGGCGCGGACATTAAAGGGTCTGTGGACGTTCAGGATCGTGAAGGCAGCATCGAAGTGGTGGCACAGCAGCACAACCTGTACATCCCGACCGATAACAACACCGGCAAGCTGACCGGGACCCGTATCCACACCCCGTTCCTGTTCACTAAGGAAATCGACTCCTCCAGCCCGTACCTGTACAAGGCGGTGACCACGGGTCAGACCCTGAAATCCGCTGAGTTCAAGTGGTACAAAATCAACGATGCGGGCCAGGAAGTGGAGTACTTCAACACCAAACTTGAGAACGTCAAAGTGGTGAAAGTGAACCCGGTGATGCACGACATCAAGGATCCTTCTTTCGAGAAGCATAACCACCTTGAGCAGATCGAGCTGCGTTACGAAAAAATCACCTGGACCTACAAAGACGGCAACATCATTCATTCCGATTCCTGGAACGAACGCGCCACCGCGTAATCCTGATGCGGGCAGGTTTTTCCTACCCGCAGTTTTTTGCTGAGCGCCTGAGACGCGGGCGCTCAGCAAAGAAAACACAACCTGCCTGCCTGACCTTATGCGCTTTGGTGAACAGCGAGGGGCGGTAGCGTGTCCAGGAACCGACAAAGAGAGAATCTCATGGAAAATCCAGCCATCCTGTTACGTCGTCTGAACCCTTACTGCGCCCGCGCGATGGAAGGGGCGGCATCGCTCTGCCAGACCCGTGCCCATGCCGAAATTCTGCCGGAGCACTGGCTGCTGAAGCTGCTGGAGCAAGGCGAGGGGGATCTCACTGTGCTGGCACGCCGCTACGAGTGGGATATGGATGGCATCTGGCAGGATCTGCTCGGCTGGCTGGATAAACAACCTCGCTCCGTGCGCCATCGGCCCCAGCTCTCAGAAGACATCCAGACTCTGATGCAGCAAGCCTGGCTACTGGCCTCACTCAATGGTGAAGAGCACATTCGCAGCGTCCATCTGCTGATGGCGCTGGTGGAAAAACCAAAACTGGCTCGTTGTGACGGCCTCTGGCCGTTGTTAACGCTTGGCCAGAGCCAGCTGGAGCGCCTGAGACCGTTGCTGGATGCGCAATCGGATGAACGTCCGGAAATGCAGCGCGAAGCTGAGCTGGCACAGAGCCACGGTGGTGAGGTGGAGTTTGTCGGGCGTCCGGCTGGTGAGGAAATGGAAGAGGGGGAACTGAGTCCTGCGCTGCAGAACGCGCTGGACAAATTCACCCTCGATGTCACCGCCAAAGCGAAGGAAGGGAAGATCGATCCTGTGTTTGGCCGTGACACAGAAATCCGGCAGATGGTGGACATCCTTTCTCGTCGCCGCAAAAACAACCCGATTCTGGTCGGCGAGCCGGGCGTGGGGAAAACCGCACTGGTTGAAGGTCTGGCATTGCGTATTGCCGAGGGTAATGTGCCTGAATCCCTGAAAACGGTCACTCTGCGTACCCTCGACCTGGGCCTGCTGCAGGCCGGTGCTGGCGTGAAAGGGGAGTTCGAACAGCGGCTGAAAAACGTCATCGACGCGGTGCAGCAATCACCGTCCCCGGTCCTGCTGTTTATTGATGAAGCGCATACCATCATCGGCGCGGGCAACCATGCGGGCGGCGCCGATGCAGCGAACCTGCTAAAACCAGCGCTGGCGCGTGGTGAACTGCGTACCATTGCGGCCACCACCTGGAGTGAGTACAAGCAGTACTTTGAACGCGATGCCGCACTGGAGCGCCGCTTCCAGATGGTCAAAGTGGACGAGCCGGATGACGACACCGCCTGTCTGATGCTCCGTGGTCTGAAATCCCGCTACGCCGAGCACCATAACGTGCACATTACCGACGATGCGGTGCGCGCGGCAGTTACGCTTTCTCGTCGCTATCTGACGGGCCGCCAGCTGCCGGACAAGGCAGTTGACCTGCTCGACACCGCCGCAGCGCGCGTCCGCATGAGCCTCGACACCGTGCCGGAGCAGCTGACCTGCATTCGCTCGCAGATCACCTCTCTTGAAATGGAGAAGCAGGCACTGCTGGAAGATATTGCTGTCGGCAATCAGAGCCATGGTGAACGCCTGACCGTCATTGAGCAGGAAGAGAACGATCTTATCGTTGCTCTCGACGAGCTTGAAACTCAATACGGGCAGGAACTGAAACTCACCGAACAACTGCTGGAAAGCCGCCAGGACATCTCCCGTCAGAGCGAGACGCACGCGCTGCAGCAGGAACTGCACGGCATGCAGCACAGCAACCCGCTGCTCTCGCTAGATGTGGATGTGCGCACCGTTGCCAATGTGATTGCTGACTGGACAGGCGTTCCGCTGTCATCGCTGATGAAAGATGAGCAGATCGAACTGCTTACCCTGGAAGATGAAATTGGCAAACGTGTGGTCGGGCAGGATGTGGCGCTCGCGGCCATCGCCCAGCGTCTGCGTGCGGCAAAAACGGGTCTCACCTCCGAGAATGGCCCGCAGGGCGTATTTCTGCTGGTGGGCCCGAGTGGGGTGGGGAAAACCGAAACCGCCCTGGCTCTGGCGGACGTGATGTACGGCGGTGAAAAATCACTGATTACCATCAACTTGTCCGAGTACCAGGAGCCTCATACTGTTTCCCAGCTGAAGGGATCCCCTCCGGGCTACGTTGGCTACGGTCAGGGCGGCATTCTCACCGAAGCCGTGCGTAAGCGACCGTACAGCGTGGTGCTGCTCGATGAAGTCGAAAAAGCGCACCGCGACGTGATGAACCTGTTCTACCAGGTGTTCGACCGTGGCTTTATGCGCGACGGTGAAGGTCGTGAAATCGACTTCCGCAACACCGTTATTCTGATGACCTCCAACCTCGGCAGCGACCACCTGGTGCAGCTGCTGGACGAACAACCTGAATCCACCGAAGGCGATCTGCACGAACTGCTGCGTCCGATCCTGCGTGACCACTTCCAGCCCGCGTTGCTGGCCCGCTTCCAGACCGTGATTTACCGTCCGCTGGCGGAAGCGGCCACGCGTACCATCGTGGAAATGAAGCTGTTACAGGTTAGCAAGCGCTTGCATCGCCACTATGGCCTGACCACGCAGATTAATGAGAGCCTGTATGACGCCCTGACCGCCGCCTGCCTGCTGCCGGATACCGGGGCGCGCAATATCGACAGCCTGCTGAATCAACAAATTCTGCCGGTGCTGAGCCAGCAGTTGCTGACCCGTATGGCCGACAGACAAAAACCACGGTCGTTACACCTGAGCTGGAGCGAAGAAGAGGGCATTGGTCTGGAATTTGACGTTCAGGAGGGAGTGGACGCATGAGTAATAATCCTCCGTTAAGGTTCAGCCATAACCACCACCTGCTGGCGGTGAAAGGCTGTGAGTCCGCGCTCGACGTGCTGGCGTTTGAAGGCGATGAAGCCCTGAGCACACCGTTCCGCTACCGTATTGAATTCACCAGCGGTAACCACGCCATCAGCAAAGAGATGATGCTGATGAAAGGGGCTTCCCTGACGCTGCAGGCCCCGGTAGACCAGGGTTACGGCATCAGAGTGCAGCAGGCCGTGCGCACCCTTCAGGGGGTGGTGACCGGCTTTGAACGCCTCGGCACATCAAAAGACGAAACCCGTTATGCCCTGACGCTCCGGCCGCGACTGGCGCTGCTTGACCGCTCGCACCAGAACGCCATTTACCAGGACATGTCGGTCCCGCAAATCGTGGAAAAAATCTTGCGCGAACGTCACGGTATGCGCGGCCAGGATTTTCTGTTCTCGCTCACTAAAGAGTATCCGCGCCGTGAGCAGGTGATGCAGTACGGCGAGAATGACCTGCACTTCATCACCCGCCTGCTGGGTGAGGTCGGTATCTGGTTCCGCTTCACCACCGACACGCGCCTGAACATCGACGTGGTGGAGTTTTACGACAGCCAGCAGGGGTACGAGAAAGGCCTGACCCTGCCGTCGGTGCCGCCGTCAGGCCAGCACTCGCATGGCGTGGATTCGGTGTGGGGGATGGAGAGCCATCACAACGTGGTGCAGAAGCAGGTCAGCACCCGGGACTACAACTACCGTCAGGCCACAGAGGATATGAATACGCTGGTTGACGTCACCCGGGGGGACGCGACCACGTACGGAGAAGCGTATCACTATGCCGACAATTATCTGACGCCGGGTAGCGCGTATGAGCGTAATCCGGCACCCGAGTCCGGGGCGTTTTATGCCCGCATCCGGCACGAGCGCTACCTGAACGGCCAGACGCGGACCCGGGCCATCACCAGCAGTCCGGCGCTCTCTCCGGGGATGCTGCTCAAAGTCACCGGCGGGTATGAAGTGGCGGAGGTATTTGCGCAGGGCGTGGTCATCACGGCGATGCAGACCCACGCGCGGCGGGATGAAGACTTCAGCCTTCGTTTTGACGGTATTCCGGACAGCCCGGATTTCAGCTTCCGCCCCGAGCCGGGAGAACGTCCGGTGATGGCCGGTACGCTGCCGGCCCGCGTCACCAGTACCACTGAAAATGATGCCTACGGCCATATCGATAAGGACGGACGCTACCGCGTCAACATGCTGTTTGATCGTGACAGCTGGGAGACGGGATTCGAAAGCCTGTGGGTGCGCCAGTCACGCCCGTATGCCGGGGACACTTACGGCCTGCACCTGCCGCTGCTGGCGGGCACCGAGGTGGCGATTGGCTTTGAGGACGGTAACCCGGACCGGCCGTACATTGCCGGCGTGCTGCATGACTCGGCGCACGGCGACCACGTCACTATCCAGAATTACAAACGCAACGTCCTGCGCACCCCGGCGAACAACAAAATCCGCCTTGATGACGAGCGCGGAAAAGAGCATATCAAGGTCAGCACGGAGTACGGTGGCAAGAGCCAGCTGAATCTGGGTCACCTGGTCGACAGCGAAAAACAGCAGCGCGGTGAGGGGTTTGAGCTCAGGACGGACAGCTGGGGTGCGATACGGGCGCAGAAAGGGATATTTATCAGCGCTGATGGCCAGATGAAAGCGCAGGGTCAGGTGCTGGAGATGCAGGCAGCGATGAGCCAGCTGGAGCAGGCGCGGTCGCTGGCTGAAGCGTTACGCAGCGCGGCAGAAGCGGCGAGGGCTGAACTGGCAGATGTGCAGACGCAGAAGGCGCTGCTGTCAGAGGCGCTGACGGATTTAAAGAAAGCGGCGCTGCTGGTCTCGGCAC
>NZ_LNHM01000040.1:0-68385 GCF_001462935.1 Enterobacter sp. 50588862 | reverse complement strand
AATGACATGGTATCTCTCGCATCCCAGGGCATAAGCGACTCCATAGACGGGTTCTTATGCCTCAGTTGTAAGTGTCTACCATGTCCCCGAACAAGTGTTCACTATGTCCCCGGACCGTACACCCCAAAGGGGAGAGGGAACCGATCGAGCAGGAGAGTCAGAGAGCCATATTCAACAGCAGACACCCTACCAGGCCGCAGACCGAAATAATGGTTTCCAGCATTGACCAGGACTTGATGGTCTCACCGATGGTCAGGTTGAAGTACTCCTTGAACAGCCAGAAGCCCGGATCGTTCACGTGAGAGAAAATCACGCTGCCGGAGCCTACCGCGATTACCATCAGCTCAGGGCTGACGCCCGTGGTAGCAATCAGCGGCGCAACGATACCGCCCGCTGTAATCGCCGCAACGGTTGCAGAACCCAGCGCGATACGCAGCACGGCAGCAATAGACCACGCCATCAGGATTGGAGAGATATTGGTTTCATGCATCATGGAAGCGATGTATTTGTCCACGCCGCTGTCGACCAGCACCTGCTTGAACGCACCGCCACCGCCGATAATCAGCAGCATCATGGCAATGATTTTGATGGACGAGGTCAGCGTGTCGTTGATCTGATCCATAGAGCGGCCACGGTTCAGGCCGAAGGTGAACATCGCAATCAATACCGCAATCAGCGTTGCCATCACCGGGTCGCCGAGGAACTCGGCAACGGCCAGGAAAGCGTGGCCTTTCGGCAGGATCATCTCCGCCACGGCGCGCATCGCCATCAGGATCACCGGTACCAGTGAGGTCCAGACGCTGACGCCAAAGCCTGGCATCTCTTCTTCAGTGAAGGTTTTGGCGCTGTACAGACCTTCCGGAATAGGCTTATCAATGCCTTTCAGAAAACGGGCATATACCGGGCCTGCCAGAATTACGGTCGGGATCGCCAGAATCGTACCGAACAGCAGGGTTTTACCCATATCGGCGTGGAAGATGGTGGCGATGGCGGTTGGACCCGGGTGCGGCGGCAGGAAGCCGTGGGTCACGGACAGCGCAGCAGCCATTGGCACACCCACGAACAGCAGCGGGATGTTGGCCGCGGCGGCGATGGTGAACACCAGCGGCAGCATCAGCACGAAGCCCACTTCATAGAACAGCGCGAAACCGACGGTAAAACCGGTTAACACCACCGCCCACTGGATGTTCTTCTTGCCAAACTTTTCGATAAGCGTGGTGGCAATACGCTGCGCGCCCCCGCAGTCCGCCAGCATTTTACCGAGCATGGCGCCGAAGCCCATGATCAGTGCCAGGCTGCCGAGCGTGCCGCCGACACCGGATTTGATAGAGCTGATAACTTTAACCAGCGGCATCCCCTGCATCAGACCGACTGCAAGTGCCACCAGAACCAGAGCGATAAATCCGTTCATTTTGAAGCGGATCATCAAGAGCAGTAATAACACAACACCGATAGCAACGATGACTAATGGCATGATTTACCTGGCCTTTGAATTGTTATGGGTAACGTCATTGTTTCAACGACAAATTCCGGTTGTCCCAACTGGGAACAGAGTGGTTAACGGCACTCATACTGATGCCTGCGAAACAGTTAAGTTTAGTCGGCTGTTATAAGGGTGTTGAGTGCCCACGAGAATGATACGGGTAACATATCGTGGTTGAGAATCACCCGGTGAGGCAAAATTTGAATTATGAGACGCAGGTCAACATATAGAGGGGGAAGGCAAGGGAGTCAGGCCCGGTAAGCGCAGCGCTACCGGGCAATACAGACGGGTACTGAATTAGTAGTAAGAGTGCTCGCCGCGCTGGTGCTCTGTCAGGTCGCGCACGCCTTTCAGTTCCGGGAATTCGTTCAGCAGCTGCTTCTCGATCCCTTCTTTCAGGGTCACGTCGACCATGGAGCAACCGTTACAGCCGCCGCCAAACTGCAGGATCGCCAGGCCGTCTTCCGTGATTTCCATCAGGGAAACGCGACCGCCGTGGCCGGCCAGTTGTGGGTTGATCTGGGACTGCAGCAGATACTCAACGCGCTCCATCAGTGGCGCATCGTCAGAGACTTTACGCATTTTGGCGTTTGGCGCTTTCAGGGTCAGCTGAGAACCCAGCTGGTCGGTGACAAAGTCGATTTCCGCATCTTCAAGATACGGCGCGCTCAGTTCATCGACGTAAGCGGTGAGCTGTTCAAATTTAAGGGCAGTGTCAGTTGATTCCACAGCGTCCGGAGGACAATAAGAGACACCACATTCTGCATTCGGAGTGCCTGGATTGATCACAAACACGCGGATCTGCGTCCCTTCTTCCTGATTTGCCAGCAGTTTGGCAAAGTGCGCTTGTGCAGAATCGGAAATACGGATCATAGCTTTGGCCTAATAGTTGACTAAATTACCTGGGTATAATCATACGCCCATTGAAGAAGGGCTACAAGGTACGGCACAGACACCATACCTGAACCGACGCGGCGCCGCTTTGCAAAAGCAGTCGGGAAAGTTCAGCAACGGTACTGCCTGTGGTGACGACGTCATCCACGATGGCGATATGGAGGCCGTGGACCGGCAATTCAAGGCGAAAGGCGTTTTTCAGGTTCCTTTTGCGAAGCCTGGCGTTGAGCTGATGCTGGATGGCGGTGGCATGAACGCGGGTAATCGCGCTGGCATCGTAGCGACAACCCAGCCACCGGGCGAGCGGTCGGCAGAGCAGGTCGCTTTGATTATAGCCGCGCCGCCAGTGCCGGCGTCGGTATAAGGGGACATTCATCACCATGTCGATTTTCGGCAAAGCGCGGGTTCGTCGCGCCTGTAAAACGGCCAGTAAAAGCAGGCGGGCAAGGGGCTGCGCCAGCGAACTCTGGCCGGAAAACTTCAGGGCGTGAATAAGCCCGCTCAGCGGCGGAACATAATCATCCACGGCCACCAGCGCGCTCCACGGCGGGGATTTTTTCAGGCAGCGGCCGCAGGGCAAATCGCGGTTCGCCGCCGGTAAACCACATTGCGGGCAGGTTGTGATACGACTTTCCAGCGAACGCGTGCAGACGGAACAGACGCCCCACGCGCTGAGGGCAAGCGGCATTTTGCATAGCCAGCACAAGCCAGGCACTGTTAGCATGTGCAACCTCCATGTGAAAAAAGAGAACAGTAACTGATGAAGACGCTGTGGTGGCAGACCGTAGGGACAGGAAATTGCCATCTTGTGCTGCTGCACGGATGGGGCCTGAATGCGGAAGTGTGGCATTGCATAAGCGAGGAACTTGCCTCGCAATTTACGTTACATCTGGTTGATCTGCCGGGCTATGGTCGCAGCCGTGGTTTTGACGCGATGTCGCTTGATGAAATGGCGCAGCACGTTATAGACGCCGCGCCGCAAAATGCCATCTGGCTGGGCTGGAGTCTGGGCGGGCTGGTGGCAAGCCAGATTGCGCTCTCCTGGCCCGAGCGCGTTAGGGCGCTGGTCACCGTGGCCTCGTCGCCATGCTTTAGCGCGCAAGAGGCGTGGCCCGGCATCAAACCTGACGTTCTGGCGGGCTTCCAGCAGCAGCTGAGCGACGATTTCCAGCGGACCGTCGAGCGATTCCTCGCCTTGCAGACAATGGGCACCGAAACCGCGCGTCAGGATGCCAGAGCGTTAAAGCAGGTGGTGCTCTCCCTGCCGATGCCGGACGTTGAGGTGCTTAACGGCGGTCTGGAGATCCTGAAAACGGCCGATCTGCGCGAGCCGCTGGCTGGGCTGAGCATGCCGCACCTGCGCATCTATGGCTATCTCGACGGGCTGGTGCCGCGCAAAGTGGTCCCACTTCTGGATTCCCTCTGGCCGGACAGCGAATCACAGGTCATAGCAAAAGCCGCGCATGCGCCGTTTATCTCTCATCCGACGGAGTTTTGTTCAGCGTTGGTTGCGTTAAGTCAACGTTTAGACTGATTATTTTCTATCCAGCCTGGAAAAAGTTACACACCGCAACCATACTCCAGATGTCGTTGCGGTTGTTCTGCCTACGATGATCAAAACAACAATCCTATGGAGAGTCAGGCTATGAAACTTGTTACAGGTATTGTCACTTCTCTGGTTATTGGGTCACTGTCATTTGGCGTTTTTGCGGCAAAAGAGCTGGAAAAAGATAAAGTTGCCGGGATGAATTTGACGAAAATTGGTGAGATTTCTACGTCTGACACCACCGCGCCGATGGATGCAAGAAAAGAGCTGTCGAAGAAAGCGGATGAGCTGGGCGGGACATACTTCGTCGTCACCAGCGCAGAAAAACAGACCAAAAACGTACGCGCTACTGCGGATGTCTATAAGTAATACGATAAAACCGGGCAGCAATGCCCGGCTTTATTAGCGCAGTGCCCACCACTCCCTGAGACAGGCCTTTCCTTCCGGACAGCTTTTACAACTGCCGGAGAGGCAACCCTCCGCTTCTTCCTGAATCCGCACGGCTTTACCCATGGCTTCCAGGCGCTCCAGCATGGCATCGATCATCGGCTGCGGCGTATGCAGGCTAAGGCTGAGCTGTTTTGCCTCCATGCGTCCCTGCAATGCCAGTAAGTCACGAACCTGAATCAACGATGCCATCTGTTTTTCCCCTTAGTGACAGTCGTCAGCCGGGCTGTTGCAGCAGGTGGCCGGGGTTTTACGCGTCGCCAGCAGGTTGATATCAACGCGGCTTCGCGCCCGGCGCAGCAGGCCAATCACAATCACGTTAAACAGGATGACCGCCAGGATGCTGACCAGGCTGTAGCGCGGATGCTGGCTGAAGTTAACGGTCTGGTAAAACAGCGTCGCCAGCGAGTAGGCGATATTCAGCCCCCACAGAATGGAGAAGCCCATCCAGCCGCGGCTGGACTCACGGGCAATCGCCCCCATCACCGAGATGCACGGAATATAGAGCAGAACGAAGATCAGGTAGCTGTAGGCTGCGGACGCGCTGCCAAACTTCTCGCCCATCACGCCCATGGCACCGGTCGCCATTTCGCCGTCGCCTTTGCTGGCCTCAATCGGGTTAGCCAGCACGCTCAGGCTGAAGGTGTCTTTCAGGCTCTGCCAGGTCTCCTCTAAGGCACCCAGCAGTTCGTCACCGAGGTGAAACTCCGCCGGGTTAAATTCCTGCTCCTGAATGTTCTCTGCGGTGTAGAGCGTGTTCAGGGTCCCGACGACCACCTCTTTTGCCATCGCACCGGTGAACAGGCCCACGGTCGCCTGCCAGTTATCCTCCTGTACGCCAATCGGTTTGAAGACCGGCGTGATGACGCGGCTGACGGAGGCGAGGGCAGAGTCGTTGATGTTATCTGCCGCCTGACCGGTGAGGGTGAAGCTGTTCAGCGCGCTCAGGAAAATACTGACAATAACAATCACCTTACCGGCGCGCAGCACAAAGCCTTTCAGGCGCTGCCAGGTCTGGATCGCCAGGCTTTTCAGATGCGGGACGTGATAGACCGGAAGCTCCATTACAAACGGTGACGCTTCACCGCGCATGATGGTGTGCTTGAGCATTAAGCCGGTCAGGATCGCCATCACGATGCCCAGCACGTACAGCGAGAAGACCGCCAGCGCGCCCTGCTGGCCAAAGAAGGCTGCCGCGAAGACGGCAAAGATTGCCAGACGCGCGCCGCAGGACATAAACGGCGCCATCATAATGGTCATCAGTCGTTCACGCGGTGCATCCAGGGTGCGCGCGCCCATTACCGACGGCACGTTACAGCCGAAGCCGACGATCAGCGGAACGAACGATTTGCCCGGCAGCCCCAGCGCCTGCATCAGGCGGTCCATCACGAAGGCGGCGCGCGCCATGTAGCCGGAATCTTCGAGGAACGAGAGGAACAGATACATCATGCCGATCTGCGGTACCAGCGGCAGCACGGTGTTGATACCGCCGCCAATCCCCTGGGCAAGGAAGATGGTCAGCCATTCCGGGAAGTGCAGGGTGTAACCTACCCACTGAATACCGTGTACGAAGACCGCGACAGAACCGGCGTCAAAAATCGGCTGCAGCGCGCCACCGATGTTAATCGCGAGCAGGAACATCACGTACATCACCAGCAGGAAGATGGGCAAACCGAGGAAACGGTTGAGCACAATCTTATCCACCGCCGCCGTGAAGCGGCTGGGCTCTGCGGTAAGGGCGTTGCTGACCACGTCGCAAATTGACGCAATGGCCTGATAACGCGCATCGGCGATGTGCAGCGCCGGATCGTCCAGTTCGTCGCTGAGACGGGCGAGGGCCACGTCCAGCTTATCCGCCGCATGTCCGGCATAGGCGCGGCTGTAGATATCCCCTTCCAGCATCTGCAGGCCGAGCCACAGCCGCTGTTTTGCAGGCATGCTGCTGTCCATCTCCTGCGCCAGCCGTTCGGCTTCGCGCAGCAGCGGCTGGGCGTAATGCACCAGCTCAACGTCGCGGTTTCCCGCGTGGCGGTCAATCGCCAGCTTAAGGGCGTCGATACCGCGAGCGCGGGTCGAGACCAGCGGAACCACCGGACAGCCCAGGCGCGCGGAGAGCGCATCGACGTCGATGCGCAGCTTTTGTTTTTCCGCAATGTCGAGCATGTTGAGCGCCACGATGCAGGGGATCCCCAGCTCCAGCAGCTGTAGCGTCAGGTAAAGGTTTCGCTCGAGGTTCGAAGCGTCGACCACGTTGATCAGCAGATCCGCGTCGCCGCCAAGAATGTAGTGGCAGGCAATTTGCTCATCGAGCGAAGTCTGGGATGAAATCGTGGTTAAGGAGTAGGTGCCGGGAAGGTCAACCAGGGTGACCTGATTGTCCGTTGTCGCGAACTGGCCTTCTTTACGTTCAACCGTTACGCCTGCCCAATTTCCCACGCGCTGGCGCGCGCCGGTTAACTGATTAAATAAGGTTGTCTTGCCGGAATTAGGATTGCCAATTAAGCCAATAGTTAATTTTTTCATTGTATTAGACCCACCGAAACCGCTGGCTTGTTAACGGGATAAAGATTCAACTTCAATTAATGCGAGGTCTTTTTTGCGCAGAACCAGATTTACGCGCCGGGTTTCGATATGAACAGGATCGCCCAACGGCGCCACACGCACGACCTGGAATGATGAGCCGGGCAGCATGCCAAGTGACAGCAGCTTCTGCCGATAGGCCGGGCTAATTTCGCGGGTAAAACCGGTAATTTTCCATGCACTGTCTGGAGTGAATTGCATAATGCCTGATTCCACGAGAGGTTAAATAATCTACACTGCGATGATAATGAGAATAGTTTTTATCAGCAATAATAAAAATGTGACGGGATGTTGTTAATCGTATTAATTTGCGGTCTGATTGACCTTGCTCAATATTTGCAGAATTACCCGGGAAGGAATAAAAAGCGTATTTGTTAATGGAGTGATAAATAGCGGTTTAAATATGGGTGTGCAATCGGTTTCATATATTTCGAGAGAATTTTATTCCCCTCATCCCGGCCCTCTCCCTTTTGGGGAGAGGGTTAGGGTGAGGGGGGGTACCTTAGCGTTTCTTACCCATCGCCGCCGCCAGCGCGTCCATCATCGCGCTGTTGCCCGCAGGCTGCGCGTCACGCCCGCGCGGTTTTGTGGCTTTCGTGGCCGGACGCTGCTGCTCGCGGCCTCCGCCGTTGCCGCCACGGCGCGCGCTGATATCGCCCGGCTGCTCATCCAGACGCATGGTCAGGGCGATACGCTTGCGCTGCAGATCCACCTCCAGCACTTTCACCTTCACGATGTCGCCCGCTTTGACCACGGTGTGCGGGTCTTCAACGAACTTGTCGGCAAGGGAAGAGATATGCACCAGACCGTCCTGGTGCACGCCGATATCCACAAACGCGCCGAAGTTGGTGACGTTAGTCACCGCGCCTTCCAGCACCATGCCCGGCAGGAGATCGTTCATGGTCTCGATGCCGTCAGCAAAGGTCGCCGTTTTGAATTCAGGACGCGGATCGCGGCCCGGTTTTTCCAGCTCTTTGATAATGTCGGTAACGGTTGGTACACCAAATTTGTCGTCGGTGAAATCAACGGCTTTCAGGTTACGCAGAGCGCTGCTGTCGCCCATGAGATCCTTCAGCGCCTGCTGGGTGGCGGCCAGGATGCGTTCCACCACTGGATACGCTTCCGGGTGAACGGTAGAGGCATCCAACGGGTTATCGCCGTGGTTGATGCGCAGGAAGCCCGCGCACTGCTCAAACGCTTTCGGCCCCAGACGGCTCACTTTCAGCAGCTGCTGACGGTTCTGGAACTGGCCGTTCTCATCGCGCCAGGCGACGATGTTCTGCGCCATCATGCGGGTTAAGCCCGCCACGCGGGTCAGCAGGGGAACGGAGGCGGTGTTCAGATCCACGCCGACGGCGTTTACGCAGTCTTCCACGACCGCGTCCAGCTTGCGCGCCAGCTGCGTCTGGCTCACGTCGTGCTGATACTGGCCCACGCCGATGGATTTCGGATCGATCTTCACCAGCTCCGCCAGCGGATCCTGCAGACGACGGGCGATGGAGACCGCGCCGCGCAGGGAAACGTCCAGGTCAGGGAATTCCTGCGCCGCCAGCTCAGAGGCGGAATAGACCGATGCGCCCGCTTCGCTGACGATCACTTTCTGTGCCGTCACTTTCGGGAACTGCTTTTGCACGTCGAGGTAGAAACGCTCGGTTTCGCGTGATGCGGTGCCGTTACCGATGGCAACCAGCTCCACGTTGTACTTCTCGCACAGCGCCGCCACCACGACGGCGGCTTTCGCTGCCTGGCCGGTGTGCGGGTAAATGGTATCGGTGGCGACCAGCTTGCCGGTGCCGTCAACGACCGCCACCTTCACGCCGGTACGCAGGCCCGGATCGAGCCCCATGGTGGCGCGCAGGCCCGCAGGAGCGGCCATCAGCAGGTCATGCAGGTTACGGGCGAAGACGTTGATCGCTTCGTCTTCCGCGCGCTCGCGCACGGTGCCCATCAGCTCGGTTTCCAGGTGCATCAGCACCTTGATGCGCCAGGTCCAGCTCACCACGCCTTTGCGCCAGCTGTCCGCCGGGGCGTTGTTCAGGCGCAGGCCGAGATGGTCGATGATAATCTGCTCGCAGTGGCTCTCTTTCGGCGGCTCGTCAAACTGCGGGTCGGCGTTCAGGGAGAGCTGGAGCACGCCTTCGTTGCGGCCGCGGAACATCGCCAGCGCGCGGTGAGACGGGGTGGTCGAAATCGGTTCGTGGTGATCGAAGTAGTCGCGGAACTTCGCGCCTTCTTCCTCTTTGCCGGTCACCACGGTGGAAACGATATGCGCGTTCTTCCACAGATAATCACGCACTTTGGCCAGCAGGGCGGCATCTTCCGCGAAGCGCTCCATCAGAATGTAGCGCGCGCCGTCCAGAGCGGCCTTGGTGTCAGTGACACCTTTGTCGGCGTCGACGAATTTCGCCGCTTCGGTTTCCGGGTCGTGAGATGGCTCATTCCACAGCAGCTCTGCCAGCGGCTCAAGGCCCGCCTCAATCGCAATCTGCCCGCGGGTACGGCGCTTCGGTTTGTACGGCAGATAGAGATCTTCGAGTTCGGTTTTGCTCAGGGTGCCGTTAATGGCGCTTTCCAGCTCGCTGGTCAGCTTGCCCTGTTCGCCGATGGATTTGAGGATCGCCTGACGACGTTCTTCCAGCTCGCGCAGATAGCCCAGGCGGGTCTCCAGGTTACGCAGCTGCGTGTCATCCAGACCGCCTGTGACTTCCTTACGATAACGTGCAATAAACGGCACGGTGTTCCCTTCATCAAGCAGGCGAACGGCAGCTTCTACCTGTTCGGCTCTGGCCTGAAGTTCACCCGCAATAATGCGGCAGAGCGAATCTTTCATCATGGCTTTATCATCTTGTGGGTCAAAAATCAGGGGATAGTTATACGGGCTGACACGGCAAAATGCCAGCCGGGGAGGGCGCTCTCGGACTATTTTACGTAGACGATCTCATTGACGTACCAGCTGGCTTCACCGGCTGGGGTCTGAACGACGGCTAAATCGCCCACTTCCTTTTTCAGCAGCGCGCGGGCCATCGGGGAGTCGATGGAGATGTAATCTTTACGACCAAAAATTTCATCGTAACCGACGATGCGAAAACGCAGGGTGTCACCATCGTCGTTTTCAATCTCCACCCACGCGCCGAAGAACACTTTGCCCTCCTGCTGCGGGGAGTAATCGACAATTTTAAGATTTTCGAGACACTTCGTCAGATAGCGTACCCGGCGGTCAATTTCGCGCAGCCGCTTCTTGTTGTACTGATAATCAGCATTTTCGCTGCGATCGCCCAGGCTTGCCGCCCAGGTCACCTTTTTGGTTACTTCAGGACGCTCTTCGCGCCACAGGTAATCCATCTCTTTTTTGAGCTTTTCGTACCCTTCGCGGGTGATCAGGGGCGTTTTCATGGTGCTGCCTTTGCTGCCGGTTCTCTGTTTTGCGCACAATACGTACCACACAGTGTAACAGACAGGATTAATAATGATTTATGTGATGAAATGAACAGATAAGCTGCTGTTAAATATGCTTTGTAACAATTTCGACTAGAATTTATACCAGAATTAACTGGTCGAATACGTGCACTTTTTTAGAATACGCTGTTACAAAGACTATCCGAACCTTTGGGAGTACACACAATGCAAGAAAACTACAAAATTCTGGTCGTGGATGACGACATGCGCCTGCGCGCGCTGCTTGAGCGTTATCTGACCGAGCAGGGCTTCCAGGTTCGTAGCGTCGCGAACGCTGAGCAGATGGACCGTCTGCTGACCCGCGAATCTTTCCATCTGATGGTTCTCGACCTGATGCTGCCGGGTGAAGACGGGCTTTCTATCTGCCGCCGTCTGCGCAGCCAGAGCAACCCGATGCCGATCATCATGGTGACGGCGAAGGGCGAAGAAGTTGACCGTATCGTGGGCCTCGAAATCGGCGCCGACGACTACATTCCAAAACCGTTTAACCCGCGCGAGCTGCTGGCGCGCATTCGCGCCGTGCTGCGCCGTCAGGCGAATGAACTGCCGGGCGCGCCGTCCCAGGAAGAGGCGGTGATTGCCTTCGGCAAGTTCAAGCTGAACCTCGGCACGCGCGAGATGTTCCGTGAAGATGAGCCAATGCCGCTCACCAGCGGCGAGTTTGCCGTACTGAAAGCGCTGGTCAGCCATCCGCGCGAGCCGCTTTCACGCGACAAGCTGATGAACCTGGCGCGCGGTCGCGAATACTCCGCAATGGAACGCTCCATCGACGTGCAGATCTCCCGCCTGCGCCGCATGGTGGAAGAAGATCCGGCGCATCCTCGTTATATTCAGACCGTATGGGGTCTGGGCTACGTGTTCGTTCCGGACGGCTCTAAAGCATGAGGCGAATGCGCTTCTCGCCGCGAAGCTCGTTTGCCCGCACCCTCTTACTGATCGTCACCCTGCTGTTCGTCAGCCTGGTGACGACCTACCTGGTGGTGTTGAACTTTGCGATTCTGCCGAGCCTCCAGCAGTTTAATAAGGTCCTGGCCTACGAAGTGCGTATGCTGATGACCGATAAGCTGCAGCTGGAGGACGGCACGCAGCTGGTTGTTCCCCCGGCATTTCGCCGTGAAATCTACCGTGAACTGGGCATTTCGCTTTACTCCAATGAAGCGGCGGAAGATGCTGGCCTGCGCTGGGCGCAGCACTATGAATTCCTCAGCCAGCAGATGGCGCAACAGCTGGGTGGCCCGACGGAAGTGCGCGTTGAGGTCAACAAAAGCTCGCCCGTCGTCTGGCTGAAAACCTGGCTGTCACCCAACATCTGGGTACGCGTTCCGCTGACTGAAATCCATCAGGGCGATTTCTCGCCGCTGTTCCGCTACACCCTTGCCATTATGCTGCTGGCGATAGGCGGCGCGTGGCTGTTTATCCGTATCCAGAACCGACCGCTGGTCGACCTGGAGCACGCTGCGCTGCAGGTCGGTAAAGGCATTATTCCTCCTCCACTGCGTGAATATGGTGCCTCTGAAGTGCGTTCAGTAACGCGCGCGTTTAACCACATGGCGGCAGGCGTTAAGCAGCTGGCGGATGACCGTACGCTGCTGATGGCCGGCGTCAGTCATGACCTGCGCACCCCGCTAACGCGTATTCGTCTGGCGACGGAGATGATGGGTGAAGAGGACGGTTATCTCGCCGAGTCTATTAACAAGGACATCGAAGAGTGTAACGCCATCATCGAGCAGTTCATCGACTACCTGCGCACCGGTCAGGAGATGCCGATGGAAATGGCCGATCTGAACGCGGTGCTGGGCGAAGTGGTGGCCGCAGAAAGTGGTTATGAGCGTGAAATTGATACTGACCTTCAGGACGGTGAAATTCAGGTTCGTATGCACCCGCTTTCCATTAAGCGTGCGGTGGCCAATATGGTGGTTAACGCGGCGCGCTACGGTAACGGCTGGATTAAGGTTAGCAGCGGGTCTGAACTCAACCGCGCCTGGTTCCAGGTGGAAGACGACGGCCCGGGCATTAAGCCCGAGCAGCGTAAGCATCTGTTCCAGCCGTTTGTGCGCGGCGATAGCGCGCGCAGCACCAGCGGTACGGGCTTAGGCCTGGCGATTGTGCAGCGTATTGTGGATAACCATAACGGATTGCTGGAGATCGGCACCAGCGAGCGAGGCGGGTTGAGCATTCGCGCCTGGTTGCCGGTTCCGGTGACGCGGGGGCAGGTGAAAGAGGGATAGTGCGGTCTGATGCCCTCACCCCGGCCCTCTCCCACGGGGAGAGGGAGAAAACATTAAAAAAGGCAACTTTCGTTGCCTTTTTGCTTTTACCTACAGCTTCGGACCCGCGCTCACCAGCGCAGCGCCCGCCGGGGTATCGGTGTACTTCTCGAAGTTCTCGATAAACAGCTTCGCCAGCGATTCCGCCTTCTCGCGCCACTGTTCCGGCGATCCGTAGGTATTGCGCGGGTCGAGGATACGCGTGTCCACACCCGGCAGTTCCGTCGGAATGGCCAGATCGAACATCGGCAGCGTGAAGGTTTCGGCGTTATCCAGAGAACCATCCAGAATGGCGTCGATAATGGCGCGGGTATCTTTGATAGAGATACGTTTGCCGGTGCCGTTCCAGCCGGTATTCACCAGGTAGGCCTGCGCGCCGGATGCCTGCATGCGTTTCACCAGCACCTCAGCGTACTGCGTCGGGTGAAGCGACAGGAAGGCTGCACCGAAGCAGGCGGAGAAGGTTGGGGTTGGCTCCGTGACGCCACGCTCGGTACCCGCCAGCTTGGCGGTAAAGCCAGAGAGGAAGTGGTACTGCGTCTGGCTGGCGGTCAGGCGAGACACCGGTGGCAGCACGCCGAACGCATCCGCCGTCAGGAAAATCACCTTCGTGGCATGGCCCGCTTTTGACACCGGCTTCACGATGTTGTCGATGTGGTAGATCGGGTAAGAGACGCGGGTGTTTTCGGTTTTTGACGCATCGTCGAAGTCGATAGAGCCGTCGGCACGTACGGTGACGTTTTCCAGCAGCGCGTCGCGGCGGATCGCGTGGAAGATATCCGGCTCGGCCTCTTCAGACAGGCGAATGGTCTTCGCGTAGCAGCCGCCTTCGAAGTTAAACACCCCGTCATCGTCCCAGCCATGTTCGTCATCGCCAATCAGACGGCGTTTTGGATCGGTGGAGAGCGTGGTTTTCCCGGTGCCGGAAAGACCGAAGAACACCGCTACGTCGCCTTTCTCGCCGACGTTCGCCGAGCAGTGCATAGAGGCAATACCGCGCAGCGGCAGCAGGTAGTTCATGACCGAGAACATCCCTTTCTTCATTTCGCCGCCATACCAGGTACCACCGATCAGCTGAATACGTTCGGTCAGGTTGAAGGCAATGAAGTTTTCGGAGTTCAGACCCTGCTCTTTCCACTGTGGGTTAGTGCATTTCGCACCGTTCATCACGATGAAGTCAGGTGTGAAGTCCTGCAGCTCTTCGTCGGTCGGACGAATAAACATATTCTTAACGAAATGCGCCTGCCAGGCCACTTCGGTAATGAAACGCACGGAAAGGCGGGTATCGGCGTTAGCGCCGCAGAAAGCGTCGACAATGAACAGACGCTTACCGGAAAGTTGATGGGTGACGAGCCCTTTCAGATGCTGCCAGGTTTCCGGGGAGAGCGGTTTGTTGTCGTTCTTCCCTTTGCCCTTGTCAGCCCACCACAGCGTATCGCGGGTAGTTTCGTCTCGGACGATATACTTATCTTTCGGCGAACGACCGGTAAAGATACCGGTATCGACGGCGATAGCACCAAGGTTCGTCAACACACCGCGCTCGTATCCTTCCAGTGCTGGATTGAGCTCTTCCTGATACAGCGTATCGTAATCGGGGTTGTAGACGATTTCCTGGACGTCGTGAATACCATAAGCCTTGAGATCTTGCGGGGTTAAACCAGTAACACGCATATCACTGCTCCTTAGCCAATATGTACTGCCTGAAATTGTAGGGTTTTTCTGGGGATGTTAACCGCGACGGGGCTCATAGATTTGTGCATCTGGATAAAACCCTTACTAACGGAAAACGCTGCGACTCCAGTCACAGTGCAGGCGGATTATCGCAGGAATCGCTTTTTGGTTGGGGAAAATGTTCCGAAAAGGTTAAGAGGTGGTGATTTTATCGGAGAGAATGTGAATGTAATCGCATACATGTAAGAAAATTACGTAAGAGTTACATAGGGAAAACGATTCAGCTTTTGGGGGATTTTTGCCCCTCACCCTAACCCTCTCCGCAAAGGGGAAAGGGCAGGGTGAGGGGTAGCGTATTAATGAACCTGCGGATCCGCCGGAGAGGCGTTATTGCGGATTTCAGCGATATCCATTGAATTGAACACGTAGTGCGTACCGCAGTAGTCACAGTGCATATCAATTTCGCCGTCTTCAGCCATGATGCTGTCGATCTCTTCATCCGGCAGAGTTTTCAGTGCGCCAGCGCAGCGCTCGCGCGAGCAGGTGCACTTAAACTCCACGGACTGCGGATCGTACACGGTCACTTCTTCTTCGTGGTACAGACGCCACAGCACGTCGGTCGCCGACAGGTTGAACAGCTCTTCCGCCTTGATGGTTTCGGTCAGCGTCGCCAGATGCTCAAAGTCATTGGTCTGCGCGTCCTGCGCTGGCAGAACCTGCAGCAGCATGCCGCCCGCAGCAGGCTGGCCGTCCACTTCACCGGTACGGATGAACAGACGCGTCGGCAGCTGTTCGGAGCGCATGAAGTAATCTTCCAGGCAGGCTGCCAGGGTATCGCCTTCCAGACCGACCACGCCCTGATAGCGTTCACCTTCCTCCGGGGAGATGGTGATCACCAGGTAGCCATTGCCCACCAGCGTTTTGAGATCAGCATTTTCAGGAACGTCGCCCTGAACGCGCGCTACGCCGCGCATCTGCTGCTGGTTATTGCCGTTGATCACCGCCAGCGTCATCGGGCCGTCACCCTGCAGCTGCACGGTGATATCACCGGCAAACTTCAGCGTTGCGGTCAGCAGGCTGGTGGCAACCAGCAGTTCGCCCAACAGGGTCTTCACCGGCAGCGGGTAGTTGTGGTTTTCCAGAATCTGTTTCCAGGTTTCGGATACGGTGACCAGCTCGCCGCGCACGGCGAATTGTTCAAACAGATAGCGGTGTAATTGGTCGTGTTGGGCCATTTTCATCTCTCGTGCGGGTGAGGGTTACTCGCTCTCACCGTGTTTAAATTTCATCAGATCGCGGCGCTCTTTTTTATCCGGTCGCCGGTCCGGGTGGGGCATGGTTAGCGCATTCATTTTGCGCGCCAGCGCGGTCTTCTCGCGCTTTTCAACGCTTTCAGCCGTCTCTTCGTAAAGCTGTACGGCTTCCGATGCGGGCCGCCGCTGTTCGGTAATGGCTTTAATCACTACCGTACGTTCGTCGTTGCCCTGGCGCAGCGTTAAGGTGGCGTTCAGCTCAACCAGCTTGCTCGGCTTGCTGCGCTGGCCGTTGTAATGCACTTTACCGCCGTCAACCATTTCACGGGCAAGGGCGCGCGTTTTATAAAAACGGGCTGCCCACAGCCATTTATCCAGTCTTACCCCATCTGAGGGCTTTTCTTTCATGGCGTCTCCTTCACGGCCAGTGAGGGGATCATCTGGCGGTAGTCGTTCAGTCCCGGATGGCGCAGATAGCTTTTTTCAGCCAGGCCAGAGTCAGGATTAGTGACGCCCAGACAGTAGCGAATGCCAAACGTTGCCGCAGAATCCAGAATAGGCTCGCTGTCGTCAATGAACAGCGTGCGCTCCGGCTGCAGGCCGGTCTCTTCCTTCACCGCATGCCACAACCGCTGATCCTCTTTCGGATAACCAAATGTGTGGGTGGAAAGTAATAAATCAAGGTGCGACGCCAGTCCCGTATGCTCCAGCTTCACGGCCAGGTTATGTGGATGCGCGTTAGTCAGCAAAATACGGCGCTTGCCGCTTGCTTTCAGCGCGTCCAGGAAGGGAACCGTATCTTCGCGCAGCACGGCGCGTGGTCCCTGGGCAGTGGTCATGGCACAAATATCCAAACCGAGGCGCTCGCTCCAGTAGTCCAGACAGTACCAGTTTAGCGTATGTTGCACCGCGCTATATTGCGAACGAATGAACGCCTGCGCTTCTGCCGGGGAGATACCCTGCTGCTCACCATAGGTTTCCGGCACCAGCTTTTGCCAGAAATAGTTATCAAAGGCGAGATCGAGCAGCGTGCCGTCCATATCCAGCAGAACGGTGTCGACCTGCTGCCAGTCGATATCAAGATGCATAGGGGGGAACTCCAGCCAGAAGAAACGTGCGCGACAGGGTAGCACATCTTGTCGCGCAACGACGTTATCAGATCAGGCTCTCAGAGGAGGGGATCAGCTTAGGATTGAGGCAATTCTCATAATATTGCTGGATCTCCGCCAGACGCGTGCGGGAGCGCTGGTAGCGGCGCAGGGCCATAAAACCGTTCCAGAAAATGGCGATCAGCATGGCGATCATCAGCAGAGAGGTGCCAATGTAACGCCACAATCCAGCGCTGTCCGGCATCCGGTGCAGGCCGATATGGCGCGTGCCGTTGGCGTCGGTGTAGATGCTTGTGACAATCCCTTCGGCACTGAACGGCGTTTGCATCAGCATCTGCGCCAGACGCTGGAACTGGCTCCACTGCTCCTGGGCCGGGTAGTCATAAAGCGCTACCTGCGGGTAAGGCTGATCGACCAGGTCGCTGCCTTCATCGCTGGCAATCACAAAGCCGCCCGGTGCCGGACTGTTGAGCGCCTGAGCCGCCCGGGTGGTTTCGCGCATCATAAACGGCGATGTCGAGGTGGCGACCAGGTTATCAAGCGATTCCGCGCTGACCGGACGCAGCAGCACGTTGACGCCATCCAGTCGTCCCGCCTCGGCGCGTTTCACCAGCGAGTCCCAGTCTTTACTGTTCCCGAGGTTAACCAGCGCGTTCTTGAGGCGTATGCACTCATCCTGCGAGGAGCATAAGTCCTGGGTTTTCAGGACAATGTCGCCAAAATCATCCAGCAGAATCATACCTGATTTCTGGATGGCGGAACGCAGCGCGGGGCTGACGCGTGAATCATCGTCCGGTTTCGGGTGCAGCTGGCGGTTGACCGTCTGGGTCAGCGCCGTGGCTTTATTCACCACTTCGGATTCCGGCAGCGGCAGCGGCGGGGCGTCGTTCCAGATAATTTGCGAACAGTCGAACGGCGTGAACGGTGAATTCTGGCGCGTGTTCCACGCCCCCGGGGTATGGATATTACACATTCCGGTGCCTTTCAGGCGCAGCGTATCGCCCACCCGTACACCCGCTTCATCGAGCTGGTTGACGCTGGTCGCCTCGATGGTCTGCGCGCCTTTGATCCACGACAGGGTAAATTTGATGGGCATATCCAGCGGCACGAAAAGCAGCAGCATGATAAACACCAGCCCGGCACCGGCGGCGATGACCGTGCTGCGGAGCCAGTGCTGAAGCGGGAAATTTTTCACTTCATCATGCAGAGACAGGAAGCGCCCCTGTCGCACAACGTGGCGGTCAAGATAGATATCAATATCGGTTTTCTGCCCTAAATCCTGCGCAATCCATGGTTGCCAGTGGCGCGGGTAGATCAGGTCGATAATCCCGAGTGAGATATTGTTGAGATGCTCCTGATCGTTCTCACCGAACAGGCCCCAGCGCTTTGGCGTGCCACGCAGGCAGTGGATCTCCCGCAGCGAGGTTTTGGCTGGCGGGGCAAAGAGCCCCCACAGCCCGGCCGCAAGAAGCAACACCGCGCCACCCGCCAGCCATGGGACAAAGACGTCCGGCGTCAGCAGGCAGACAAAAAAGAGCAGGAAAGCGGCAACGATCAGGATGGCTTCACGAATACCGTCCGGACGGCTCAGGGCGTACTCTTCATGCGTCTCCTGACGAATATTCAGCAGCTCAATCTGCTCGGTCTCTTCACCACGAATAGAGGCCTGCGTTGAACTCGCGCGTTCCAGCGCAAAGCGCGGGGCTTCGTGAAGATAGTCATTCAGGGTATGGCCGTTGAGCGAGATTACCAGCGGCAGCGAATCGGTGTGAATCAGCTCAACGCTGTTTTCGTCGTTAATGTACTGCTCCCAGGACGGAGGCAGATGCACCTCAACCGAATCCAGGTAGTAGCGCCACTTGTTGGGGTCGTCAGTCGTAATGCCGTAGCGCGTGATGGAGCGCGTCACGCAGAGCACGGTGTCACTTTGCGCGTTAAGCTTAAGCGCCACAGGTGCAGTCGTGGCTCCCGTCGGCCCAGGCGTTAACTGAGAACGGTTCAGCGTTTCGAGATAGTTTTCAACTGCATCGCGCTCGTCTTGCGTCAGTTTACGCGTTGTCGCACCCGCGAAGGCATTTAAAAAGGGCAGCCGGTAACGGCGCTGTATGCGTCGCCTGTACAGCCACCCTGCAATCAATGCGCTGACCAGCATAGCAGCGAGAACAATCAAAATGGTGCTCATGCTTTCCCCATCTTACTTATCTTACAGGTGTAGTCAGTAGCACCTTTACATTGAATGAGAGTCTGTGGCTGGCTATCGGCAAGTATGGAGTCGAACTTGAGCATTCTAAAGCGCATCCCAGTGACCGGTGATGATAGCAAAGCCTGTCATGGCGCGATATCAGCAAATTCCTGGAAACATTTCAAGCTCTTGACATTTGTTTTGAATTGAGGATTGATCCCTGCTGCGTTGCATAAATGTAAATAAAGAACAATTGACATTGCCGAAACCGTGCGGCATATCGCACAATAAAGCCAGTTCACACTGCTAAGACCCCATCAAGATGAGCAAACCACTACAAAAACCCACCATTCTGCACGTTGAAACTGTCGCCAAATCGCGCCTGTTTAACGTCGAGAGTGTGGATCTGGAGTTCAGCAACGGTGTGCGTCGTGTTTATGAGCGTATGCGCCCCTCTTCGCGCGAAGCGGTGATGATTGTCCCTATCGTCGACGATCATCTGATTTTGATCCGCGAATACGCCGTGGGGACGGAATCTTACGAGCTTGGGTTCTCGAAAGGGCTCATCGATCCGGGTGAAACGGTCTTTGAAGCAGCAAACCGCGAGCTGAAAGAAGAGGTGGGTTTTGGCGCGAACGAACTGTCGTTCCTGAAAAAACTGAGCATGGCGCCGTCCTATTTTTCCAGCAAAATGAACATTGTGGTGGCTGAAGATCTCTATCCTGAATCGCTGGAGGGAGATGAACCAGAGCCGCTGCCGCAGGTTCGCTGGCCGCTGGCGCATCTGATGGATCTGCTTGAAGACCCTGACTTTAACGAGGCTCGCAACGTGAGCGCGCTGTTCCTGGTTCGCGAGTGGCTGAAGGGGCAAGGGCGGCTGTAGGCCATAAAAAAGCCGGGTGGCGGCTTCGCCTTACCCGGCCTGCAATTCTTTGCCCGGTTTTTACCGGGCATTTTTATGCTTAAAACAGCTCGTGCGTCTCGCCGTTATCAATAATCTCTGTACCCACCTCATGCACCGCCTGTGTGGTTGGCTGCGTACCTTCGATAAAATACTCGGCACGGCTATTACCGCCGTTAGCGAGCTGGCCGGTGCTGCGGTCAATATTGACCGTCACCACGCCCGGTGGCGGCGTCAGCGGCTGCTCCGGCACGCCTTCAAGAACGGATTTCATGTAGGCATCCCAGGCCGGCTGCGCGCTTTTGGCACCGCCTTCGTAGCCGGAAATCTGATCTTTAATCGCGCCGGATGCCGTGGTACGGCCTAAATCACGGCGATGATCGTCGAAACCGATCCAGACTGACGTCACCACACCCGGCCCATAGCCGGAGAACCACGCATCCTTCGAGCTGTTAGTTGTACCGGTTTTACCGCCGATATCATGGCGCTGCAGATCGCGCCCTGCTCGCCAGCCGGTACCCTGCCAGCCGGGTTCACCGAAGATGTTGGTGTTCAGCGCGCTCTTGATCAGGAACGCCAGCGGCGTGTTGATCACGTGCGGGGCGTACTCCTGCGCGCCGGTCTGCGCCACCAGCGACTGGTTAGCCTGCTCCAACTGCGGCTGCGGCAAGACGATATTTGGCTGCTCCTGAGAAACGGCAGGGTCTTCCATGTCCTTGTTTTCGAGCACCTCGGATTTCGGCGTGTTGCCGTAAATAACCGGAATATCACACTCAGGGCAGGCAATTTTCGGCTTCGCTTCAAACAGCACGCCGCCCTGGTCGTTCTCGATTTTGCTGATGAAGTACGGGTCAACCAGGAAGCCGCCGTTGGCCATCACCGAGTATCCGCGGGCGACCTGAAGCGGCGTAAAGGAGGCTGAGCCCAGCGCCAGCGACTCGGTGCGAACGATGTTCTGCGCCGGGAAGCCGAAGCGCTGCAGGTACTCTGCCGCATAGTCGACGCCCATCGCGCGCATGGCACGCACCATCACCACGTTTTTCGACTGCCCCAGACCCTGGCGAAGACGAATAGGACCGGCATACTCCGCAGGAGAGTTCTTCGGCTGCCAGTCGGAACCGGCACCGGCATCCCAGCGGGAGATCGGCACGTCGTTTAGGATGCTGGCAAGGGTCAGTCCCTTATCCATCGCAGCCGTGTAGAGGAACGGCTTGATGTTGGAACCCACCTGACGCAGCGCCTGCGTGGCGCGGTTAAATTTGCTCTGGTTGAAATCGAACCCGCCGACCAGCGCCATTACCGCCCCGTTCTGTGGGTTGATGGAGACCAGAGCCGAGTTCACATCCGGTACCTGCGCCAGCCACCAGGCATCGCCTGACTTGCGCACCCAAATCTGCTGCCCGGCCTGTACCACGTCGGTCACCTTGCGCGGCGTTGGCCCCTGCAGGGTGTCCGAACGGTATGGACGCGCCCAGCGAATACCGTCCATGCGCAGGGAGACGGACGTGCCGTCCGCCAGCGTCGCAACGGCTTCCTGAGGATCGGCCTGCGTCACTACGGCTGGAAGGAGCGGACCATAGGTTGGCAGCGCTTTCAGCGTGCTGGTGATTTTTTTGCTGTCCCATGCGCTTTCGCCCACTTTCCAGAGCACGTTCGACGGTCCGCGATAGCCGTGACGCATATCGTAGTCCATCACGTTATTGCGCACCGCGTCCTGAGCCGCCTGCTGCACTTTACGGGTAATGGTGGTGTATACGCGATAGCCATCTTCATAGGCCTTGTCGCCATAACGACTCACCATCTCCTGGCGCACCATTTCGGTCAGATAAGGGGCAGAGAAGGCGATCTCAGGGGCGTGATAATTGGCGTCAATGACGTCGTTACGCGCCTGGTCGTACTCGCTCTGGCTGATATAGCCTTCGCTCAGCATACGTGACAGGACGACATTACGACGTGAGGTAGCGCGATCGAGCGAGTAAAGCGGGTTAAACGTGGACGGCGCTTTTGGCAGACCGGCAATGGTTGCCATTTCGCTTAGGGTGAGCTGTTCAACAGGCTTACCGAAGTACACCTGCGCGGCTGCCCCCACGCCATAGGCACGGTAGCCCAGATAGATTTTATTGAGGTACAGCTCAAGGATCTCGTCCTTGTTCAGCAGTTGCTCAATACGGATCGCCAGGAACACCTCTTTGATCTTACGCGTCAGCGTCTTTTCAGGGCTGAGGAAGAAGTTACGCGCCAGCTGTTGCGTAATGGTGCTCGCCCCCTGGGAGGCGTGACCGGAGAACAACGCAATGCTTGCGGCACGGAAAATCCCGACCGGATCGACACCGTGGTGCTCGTAGAAACGGCTGTCCTCCGTGGCGATAAAAGCTTTCACCATCACGGGGGGAATTTGGTTTAAGGTCAGCGGGATACGACGCTTCTCGCCATACTGGGCCATCAGCTCGCCATCGGCGCTATAGACCTGCATTGGGATCTGGAGACGCACATCGCGGAGCGTGGCGACATCAGGTAGCTGTGGCTCAATATATTTGTACAAACCGTAAATCGAGCCTGCTCCCAGCAGAATGCAACAGACTGCAAGGATGAATAAATACTTTACGAACTTCACCGGAGATTTCCCATTTGGTTTCACTTGGGCAGTTTCTAAACAATCGCGCGGTAGTATAAAGGCAAGCCTGATTCATTGATATAGCCGTCAAGGCGACGGGTGATAAGGAGATCGTGAAGCATGGCTTTCAAAACATGGCAAACGGGCGTTCATATTCAACAGGATAAGGTCCTGATTACGGCACTGGTCCGGGAGAGAGGCGGCTGGTGCTTACGCCGCTGGTGGGCCATTTCTCTGGCCGAAGGCATCATTCGTGACGGCAAAATTTGTCAGCCAGAAGCGCTGGCCGATGCCTTACGCGACTGGCGAAAAGCGCTCCCGCACTACCACCGGGTATTTCTCTCCTTTCCTGCTGCACGGACTCTGCAAAAAACGTTGCCCCGACCGGCTCTTGCATTGCGCGACAGCGAGCAGCTCTCGTGGATGGGGGCGGCGCTTTCGCGCGAACTGGAGATGTCGACAGAGTCCCTCTGTTTCGACTACACCCAGGACACCTTCAGCAATACGTTTCACGTGACTGCCGCACAAAACAAAGAGGTTGAAACGCTTCTTGATCTGGCGAAAACGCTACGTTTGCGGCTGGCGACCATCACCCCGGATGCCAGCGCGCTGGCGAACCTGCTGCCTGCGGTAGCGCCGACGCAGTGCGTCGCCTGGCGGGATGCGCATCACTGGCTGTGGGCTATGCGCCATCAGTGGGGGCGTCGTTATACCACTGAAGCAGAAAACGTCACTGAGCTGGCGGCGCTGCTGGCCCTTAACCAGAATGACATCGCGTTCTTTGATGCCGAACGAACCCCATGGGAAATGCTGCAGCGCTGGCATGCGCCTCTTCCCGAATGCGGGGCTGACTATACCGTCGCGCTGGCGCTGGCCATGAGCGAGGTGCCTGAATGAACGTGACCAACCTCCTGCCCTGGCGTCAGCAGCGGCGCGCGCGATGCCTGCGTTTCTGGGGCGGCGTATTTGTCGGCGCATTGCTGCTCATGCTGATGGCCGTTTTTAGCATAAGGATGAACCATCTGGTAACGCTGCGCGCGCTACAGGCTCAACTGGCGGGTACGCAGTCCGTGCAGCGTGGTCTTGTGTCTCGACAGCGACCCACCGCAGAGGTGCAGAACCCTGCGGGCACGCCGCCGCGCCGCGCATGGCAACCGGTGCTGGAGTCACTTTCTGAGGCCATGCCTGCGCAGGTATGGCTGACAGAGCTGCGTTATCAGCCTCCTGCTCTGATGTTGATCGGCTATGCCACTACCCTGCAGGCGCTTTCTGCCTTGCGTAATGGGCTGGAGCACATAGACGGCTTTACGCCCGGTTCTGAGGGGGAACTCCGGCAGGATAGCCAGGGGCGCTGGATGTTCACTCTGCACCTGAAAAGCGAGGGGTAATGCGTGGAGACCTTGCTAGAACGCTGGTGTGAAAGTCGTCCCTGGTGTCGGCTGGTCTGCGGGGGGCTGGGTATTCTCCTGATGGGCCTGACAGCATGGGGTGTATTGCTCCGGCCAGCAGAGAGGCAGTGTGCGGATCAGCGGCAGCAGGTGAGCCAGGCGGCGCGGACTAACGCGTCGCTGTGGCCCACCGCCAGTCAGGTGCCGTTTAGCCCGCAAACCCGGACGGCACTGGAGGTAAAGCCCTTTTCACCGCTCGATTTTCAGGGGGAGGGTACAAGGCTCCTTCACTGGAAGCCGTTGCAAAACGGTGGTGAACTGGCGCTGGAGGCGCAGTGGCAGGCGATCCCGCCTCTTTTTTCCCGGCTGGCGCAGCGGGATGTGCGGGTCGCTGCTTTCACGCTTGCGCCACAAAGTACGGCGTTACGCCTGAGGCTGGAGCTGGAACATGCGAAATAGCGCGAGATACCTGCTGGTTTGCTCGGCGCTGCTGTTGACCGGCATGCGCGATCCGTTTCGCCCGCCGGACGACCCCTGCGCCACAGCCGAACTGGCACAGTGGCACTACCGCGGAATGGTGGGAGGGCAGCAGCGCGTTGGTATTTTGCTGGATGGGCAACGGCGCTGGCATCGTCTGAAAGAGCACGAACGTTTCCCGGCGGGCTGGCGGATAACGGCCATCAATGAAACGGAACTGGTTATTGATGTGGGTGACACATGCGATCCCGAAGAATGGGCGTGGCAACGAGAAGGAAAGGATAAAAATGAAGTTAAGGATAGTGCTGTTGCTGCTGGCGTTCAGCCGCCCGCTGTGGGCCGCCGCGCCAAAGCCGGTCACGCTGGTGGTGGATGACGTGCCGGTGGTTCAGGTGCTACAGGCGCTGGTTGCGCAGGAGAACCGTAATCTGGTGGTATCGCCGGATGTCGGCGGCACGCTCTCGCTTAACCTGACGCGCGTTCCCTGGCGGCAGGCGTTACAGACGGTAGTCACCAGCGCCGGACTCGTTTTACGAGAGGAGGGCGGTATTTATTATGTCCATACCGCGGCCTGGCAGCGTGAACAGCGGGAACGTTTAGAGCAGGAGCGAGCGCGTCGACAGCTTGATGCTCCGCTGGTCTCGCACAGCATCCCATTTTCTTATGCGGATGCCGGAGAACTGCAAAAAGCGGCTGAAAAGCTCCTGAGCCCAAAGGGGAGTTTATCTGTCGACAAACGCACCAACCGTCTGCTCATCAGGGATAACCAGGCGGTGCTGGAGGCGCTGCAGCAGTGGGCGGCTCAGATGGATATTCCCGTCGAGCAGGTCGAACTGGCGGCGCACATTGTCACCATTAATGAAAAAAGCCTGCGAGAGTTGGGGGTGAAGTGGAATCTTGCCGAGGCCACTGAGGCGGGCAAGGTTGGACAGCTCACGACGCTTGGCAGCGATCTTTCCGTGGCCAGTGCTACCACGCATGTGGGGTTTAACATCGGGCGGATTAACGGCAGGCTGCTGGATCTGGAGCTCTCTGCGCTGGAGCAAAAACAGCAGGTCGATATCATTGCCAGCCCGCGGCTGCTGGCCTCGCACATGCAACCGGCCAGCATTAAGCAGGGGAGTGAGATCCCGTATCAGGTTTCAAGCGGTGAAAGCGGGGCGACCTCGGTGGAGTTCAAAGAGGCGGTACTCGGAATGGAGGTCACGCCGGTAGTATTGCCCGGTGGACGCGTGCGCCTGAAGCTACACATCAGTGAAAACATGCCGGGACAGGTGCTGCAGCAGGCCGATGGCGAAACGCTTGCCATCGATAAGCAGGAGATAGAAACCCAGGTGGAGGTAAAAAGTGGAGAAACGCTGGCGCTGGGGGGGATTTTCTCGCAAAAGAACAAAACCGGCAGTGACAGCGTGCCCGGGCTTGGGAGCATCCCCTGGCTGGGACAGCTTTTTCGCCATGATGGAAAAGATAATGAGCGGCGTGAGTTAGTGGTGTTTATTACGCCACGTCTGGTCGGTATTCACTAACGGGTAACGATCCCCGCAATGATTTTGCATTCAGATTGTTGCAGATGTTTGACGTGGGGCATGAATTAGCATACAAGGAGTACCGATTTGAGTTGGACTTACGTCTTATTACCTTATGCGTCCGGCGCGGTGATTTAATCAGTTGCCAAACAAGCCGGAGTATTGAGATAATTTTTAGTCTGACTCTCGCTCTATTGCATATGAGGTTTCAGTTCATGTCCTGCTACGCCGGGTGTCTGCGAAGCGGGGATTACCATTAACGAATAGTCTTAGTAGTACCGATAAAATGGCAGAGAAACGCAATATCTTTCTGGTTGGGCCTATGGGTGCCGGCAAAAGCACTATTGGGCGTCAGTTAGCTCAACAACTCAATATGGAATTTTACGATTCTGATCAAGAGATTGAGAAACGAACCGGAGCTGATGTGGGCTGGGTTTTCGATGTAGAAGGCGAAGAAGGTTTCCGTGACCGAGAAGAAAAAGTGATCAACGAACTCACGGAAAAACAGGGCATCGTACTGGCAACAGGCGGCGGCTCTGTGAAATCTCGCGAAACCCGCAACCGTCTCTCCGCCCGTGGCGTAGTGGTCTATCTTGAGACGACCATTGAGAAACAGCTGGCACGTACGCAGCGCGATAAAAAGCGCCCGCTGCTGCAGGTTGAAACGCCACCACGCGAAGTTCTGGAAGCGTTGGCCGACGAACGCAATCCGCTGTATGAAGAGATTGCCGATGTGACCATTCGTACCGACGATCAGAGCGCTAAAGTGGTTGCAAACCAGATTATTCATATGCTGGAAAGCAACTGATTCTGGCTTTATATACACTCGCCTGCGGGTAAAAGCATTAAAGGTGGATGTCGCGTCATGGAGAGGATTACAGTTACTCTCGGGGAACGTAGTTACCCTATCACCATCGCGGCTGGTTTGTTTAACGACCCAGCTTCCTTTTTACCACTAAAAGCGGGTGATCAGGCGATGCTGGTCACCAATGAGACGCTGGCTCCGCTTTATCTCGACCGCGTGCGCCACCTGCTTGAGCAGGCAGGCGTAAAAGTCGACAGTGTGATTCTGCCCGATGGCGAGCAGTATAAAAGCTTGACGGTACTCGATACCGTCTTTACCGCATTGCTGCAAAAACCGCACGGTCGCGATACAACACTGCTTGCCCTGGGCGGCGGTGTTGTGGGCGATCTGACCGGCTTTGCGGCCGCAAGCTATCAGCGTGGCGTCCGTTTTATTCAAATCCCGACCACGTTGCTGTCTCAGGTCGACTCCTCTGTCGGTGGCAAAACGGCAGTCAACCATCCCCTCGGCAAAAACATGATTGGCGCGTTCTACCAGCCTGCGTCGGTGGTGGTGGATCTCGACTGCCTGAAAACCCTGCCGAAACGCGAGCTGGCCTCTGGGCTGGCTGAAGTGATCAAATACGGCATTATTCTGGATGGCGAGTTCTTTAACTGGCTTGAAGAGAATATGGATGCGCTGCTGCGCCTGGATGAGGCGAAACTGGCATACTGCATTCGTCGTTGTTGTGAGCTGAAAGCAGAAGTTGTCGCGGCAGACGAGCGTGAAACCGGCTTACGTGCTTTACTGAATCTTGGGCATACGTTTGGCCACGCCATTGAAGCCGAAATGGGTTACGGCAACTGGCTGCACGGTGAAGCCGTCGCGGCTGGCATGGTCATGGCAGCCCGCACCTCTGAACGTCTTGGGCAGTTTAAACCGGAAGAGACGGCACGTATCATTGCGCTACTTGAACGTGCAGGTTTGCCGGTCACCGGGCCGCAGGAGATGTCGGCGGAGGCGTATTTACCCCACATGATGCGCGATAAAAAAGTATTGGCAGGTGAGATGCGTCTTGTACTCCCGCTTGCAATAGGGAAGAGTGAAGTGCGCGGCGGAGTGTCGCACGATGTCGTTCTTGGCGCCATTGCTGATTGCCAGCAGGCGTAACAACTAGAAAGGTCAGGCCACTGTTATCGGTGGTCGTTTAGCTTCAGGCGAAATGCAAAGATGTAGGCATAAGCCTTTGAGTGGGGTGTTAAATGGATGAATTCAAACCAGAAGACGAGCTGAAACCCGATCCCAGCGATCGTCGTACTGGTCGTTCTCGTCAATCTTCAGAACGTGATAACGAGCCGCAGATCAACTTTGACGATGTTGATCTGGATGCAGACGATCGTCGCCCTTCGCGCAGCCGCAACGCGCGTGATGAGCGAGAAGAAGAGGATTATGAGTCCGAAGAAGATTCAATGGACGAACAGCCTGTAGAGCGTCGCCCGCGTAAACGTAAAAAAGCCGCAGCGCAGAAACCGGCCTCCCGTCAGTACATCATGATGGGACTTGGCGTTCTGGTGCTTGTGCTGCTGATTGTTGGCATTGGCTCTGCGCTGAAAGCACCGTCCACCAACTCAACCGAACAAACCGCCTCCGCAGAGAAGAGCATCAACCTCTCCGGTAATGATGCGACGGATCAGGCGAATGGTGCACAGCCAGCGCCGGGCACCACTTCCGCTGAGCAGACTGCCAGCAACACAACGACGCCGCAGGATGTTTCTCTGCCGCCCGTTTCATCAACGCCTGCTCAGGGCCAGGCACCTGTCACGCCCGAAGGCCAGCAGCGTGTTGAAGTTCAGGGAGACCTGAACAATGCGCTGATGCAGCCGCAAAACCAGCAGCAGGTTGATAACGTTGTGGTTAACTCTACGCTGCCAACTGAACCTGCAACCGTCGCGCCGATCCACGGTGCTACCGCGCAGCCGCAGACGGCAGCAACGGAAACTAAACCGCGCCAGACGCAAACTGCGACGCGTCCTGAACGTAAGCAGGCGGTCATTGAGCCGAAGCGTGAAACCAAGCCTCAGGCCGTGGTAAAAGCGCCTGAAGTGAAAGCCGCACCGGCACAGCCGAAACGCTCTGAAACGGCTGCCGTGAGCGAGCCGGCTAAAGCGCCAGTCACGCAGACTGCGCCGAAAGCGACGGCAACCACAACGGCACCTGCTGCCACCGCTGCGCCTGCCGCAACGGCGACGGCTTCCAGTGCTGCAGCAGGTAAATCAGCTGGCAACGTCGGTTCGCTGAAATCTGCACCGTCCAGCAACTACACGCTGCAGTTGAGCAGTTCGTCTAACTATGACAACCTCAACGGCTGGGCGAAGAAATCGAATCTGAAAAACTACGTGGTTTATCAGACAACCCGTAACGGACAGCCGTGGTACGTGCTGGTGAGCGGTGTGTATGCTTCTAAAGATGAAGCGAAGCGCGCCGTGGCGACACTGCCAGCAGACGTTCAGGCGAAAAACCCGTGGGCGAAGCCGATTCATCAGGTGCAGGCCGATCTGAAGTAATGTTTAAAGCGCAGGATGCTGTCGGAGCTTTCTCCACAGCCGGAGAAGGTGTAATCAGTTAGTCAGCATGAAAAAAAATCGCGCTTTTCTGAAATGGGCAGGGGGGAAATACCCCCTGCTCGATGATATTAAAAAGCACCTGCCAAAAGGCGAGTGTCTTATCGAGCCCTTCGTGGGTGCGGGATCGGTGTTCCTGAACACCGATTTTTCTCGTTATATCCTGGCGGATATCAACAGCGACCTTATCAGCCTCTATAACATCGTTAAGCTGCGTACCGATGAGTATGTGGAAGAGGCGCGCAAGCTGTTTACGCCAGAGAACAACAGCCCTGACGTTTACTATCAGTTCCGCACGGAATTTAATCAGAGCCAGGATCCGTTCCGCCGCGCGCTGCTGTTCCTTTACCTCAACCGTCATGGTTACAACGGCCTGTGCCGGTATAATCTGCGCGGCGAATTTAACGTGCCCTTTGGTCGTTATAAGCGCCCGTACTTCCCGCAGGACGAGCTGTATCATTTTGCGAAGAAAGCGCAGAATGCAGAGTTCCACTGCCTCTCCTATGAAGAGTGCATGGAACTGGCAGGCGTAAACTCGGTGGTCTACTGCGATCCGCCTTATGCGCCGCTGTCTGCGACGGCGAACTTCACCGCCTACCACACCAATAGCTTCAGCCCGGCCGAACAGGCCCGCCTGGCGGAGATGGCGGAAAAACTGGTCAGCAAAAGAATTCCGGTGTTAATTTCAAATCACGATACCCCTGATACGCGCGAATGGTACAAAGCCGCGAAGCATTTTCAGGTTAAGGTGCGGCGTAGCATTAGCAGCAACGGCGGCACACGTAAAAAGGTGGACGAACTCTTGGCTCTTTATCGCCCCTGAGCCGTTTTGCCCGCCGGTAAACACATTTCAAGGAGATGCGGATGAAACAGTTTTTGATTGCCCCCTCAATTCTGTCGGCCGATTTTGCCCGCCTGGGTGAAGACACGGCGGAAGCTCTCGCAGCTGGCGCAGATGTCGTCCATTTCGACGTTATGGATAACCACTACGTTCCCAATCTGACCATCGGTCCGATGGTGCTCAAGGCCCTGCGTAACTACGGCATTACCGCACCGATCGACGTTCACCTGATGGTGAAGCCTGTCGACCGCATCGTGCCTGACTTCGCCGCAGCGGGCGCCAGCATTATCACTTTCCATCCGGAAGCCTCCGAGCACGTTGACCGCACGCTGCAGCTGATCAAAGAGAACGGCTGTAAGGCGGGGCTGGTGTTTAACCCGGCAACACCGTTGAGCTATCTCGATTACGTGATGGACAAGCTGGACGTGATTTTGCTGATGTCCGTTAACCCGGGCTTTGGCGGCCAGTCGTTCATCCCTCACACGCTGGATAAGCTGCGCGAAGTGCGCCGTCGCATTGACGAGTCTGGCTATGATATTCGTCTGGAAGTGGACGGCGGTGTGAAAGTGAATAATATTGGCGAAATTGCGGCAGCGGGCGCGGATATGTTCGTTGCAGGTTCGGCAATTTTCGACCAACCGGATTACAAAAAAGTCATTGATGAAATGCGCCGCGAGCTGGCGAAGGTAAGTCATGGATAAATTGCAGGCAATTCGGGGTGTGGCATTCGACCTCGACGGCACGCTGGTGGACAGCGCGCCGGGCTTAACGAGCGCCGTCGATCAGGCGCTGTATGCACTGGAACTGCCCGTTGCGGGCGAAGATCGTGTGATTACATGGATTGGCAACGGTGCCGATGTCCTGATGGAGCGCGCGCTGACGTGGGCTCGTCAGGAACGCGCGTCGCAGCGTTCCGCGCAGGGGAAACCAAGCGTCGATCACGCCGATATCCCGCAGGATGAGCAGCTGCGTATTCTGCGCAAGCTGTTCGATCGTTTCTACGAAGAGGCCGTCGAGGAGGGGAGCTTCCTGTTCCCGGATGTCCAGGAAACCCTGAGCGTGCTGCACGCGAAAGGCATCCCGCTGGGGCTGGTGACCAACAAGCCGACGCCGTTTGTTGCGCCGCTGCTGGAGGCGCTGGATATCGCGAAATATTTCTCCGTGATTGTAGGCGGGGATGACGTGCAGAACAAAAAGCCGCATCCGGAGCCGCTGTTGCTGGTGGCAGGAAAATTATCCTTAACGCCTGCGGAGCTGCTCTTTGTCGGGGATTCGCGTAATGATATTCTGGCTGCCCGAGCGGCGGGGTGTCCTTCCGTCGGTTTAACCTATGGCTACAACTACGGTGAGGCCATTACGGTGAGTGAGCCGGATGTTGTGTTCGACCACTTCAAAGATTTGTTGCCCGCACTCGGGCTTTCGCACAGTGAACATCAGGAATTGAATAATGACTAAGCCCATCGTTTTTAGTGGCGCACAGCCTTCAGGTGAATTGACCATTGGTAACTACATGGGTGCGTTGCGTCAGTGGGTGAGCATGCAGGATGACTACCATTGCATTTACTGCATCGTAGATTTGCACGCTATCACCGCGCGTCAGGATCCTGAGAAGCTGCGCAAAGCCACCCTGGACACCCTGGCCCTCTATCTGGCCTGCGGTATCGATCCTGAAAAGAGCACCATTTTCGTTCAGTCTCACGTGCCGGAGCATGCGCAGCTGGGCTGGGCGCTGAACTGCTATACCTATTTCGGCGAGCTGAGCCGCATGACCCAGTTCAAGGATAAGTCTGCCCGTTACTCTGAAAACATCAACGCTGGCCTGTTCGACTATCCGGTGCTGATGGCGGCCGACATCCTGCTGTACCAGACCAACCAGGTGCCGGTGGGTGAAGACCAGAAGCAGCACCTGGAGCTGAGCCGTGATATCGCCCAGCGCTTTAACGCGCTTTACGGCGACGTATTCAAAGTGCCAGAGCCGTTTATTCCGAAATCCGGCGCGCGCGTGATGTCGCTGCTGGAGCCAACCAAGAAGATGTCCAAGTCTGACGATAACCGCAACAACGTTATCGGCCTGCTGGAAGATCCGAAATCGGTGGTGAAAAAGCTCAAGCGCGCTGTCACGGACTCCGACGAACCGCCTGTGGTGCGCTACGACGTGCAGAACAAAGCGGGCGTCTCAAACCTGCTGGATATCCTCTCGGGCGTCACTGGCCAGAGCATCCCTGAACTGGAAAAACACTTCGAAGGCAAGATGTACGGCCACCTGAAGGGTGAAGTGGCAGAGGCCGTTTCCGGCATGCTGACCGAGCTGCAGGAGCGCTACAATCGCTACCGTAACGACGAAGCCTTCCTGCAGAAGGTGATGAAAGAGGGCGCAGAAAAAGCCAGCGCGCGCGCGTCCGAAACCCTGAAAGCGGTGTACGAGGCGATTGGATTTGTGGCGAAACCTTAAGCCGCCACCCGACAAATACGGACTCAATAAAAAAACCGGGAAATCCCCGGTTTTTTTACGCCTGAAAAACGCTTACTGCTGTGCCGCCGGGCCGCAACCGCCGATGATCTTCGAAATGGAGATCGCCGGGTGCAGCAGGTAATCGTAGCTGCAGTTATTTTTAGTATTTTGAACGTGACCGGTGCAGGCGGTCAGAGTCGATAACAGGCCAACCAGAACGGCGGCTTTTGCCAGCTTGAACATACGCATTCCTTGTCAAAAAATCTTAAATTGGATGTAACACGAGGGAATAAATGGAAAAGTTCCACTATGCGAGCGGTATGTTATCGACTGAGGTATGAAGGGAGTAGTCCGCTTAAGGACTACTCGAAGGAGGGAGAATATGCGTTAGTGATTCGAGAACCAGTTCAGCTTATCGCGCAGTTCAACCACGCGACCCACCACAATCAGCGCCGGGCTTTCGACCTGCTGCGCCAGCTCACCGAGCTGCGTCAGCGCGCCATTCACCACGCGCTGCGTAATGGCGGTACCGTTTTCCACCAGCGCAACGGGCATATCAGCCTCCATGCCGTGTTCCAGCAGTTTCGCCTGGATGGTGGCGGCCTGGTTCAGGCCCATGTAGAACACCAGCGTCTGCTTTTCAGCGGCCAGGTTATGCCAGTCCAGTTCGCTGCCGGTTTTCAGGTGGCCCGTAACCAGACGCACGCTCTGAGCGTAGTCGCGATGGGTCAACGGAATGCCTGAGTAGGCTGAACAGCCGGACGCCGCCGTTATGCCCGGCACCACGGAGAACGGAATGCCTGCATTGCACAGGGTTTCCAGCTCCTCGCCGCCGCGGCCAAAGATAAACGGATCGCCGCCCTTGAGGCGCACCACGCGTTTTCCCTTTTGCGCTTCACGCAGCAGGATCTGATTAATCTCCTCCTGCGGCACGCAGTGGTAGCCTGCCCGTTTACCGACGAAGACGCGGTCGGCGTCGCGGCGCACCAGGTTCATGATGTCATCGGAGACCAGGCGGTCATACACCACGATATCCGCCTGCTGGATCTGCTGGAGCCCTTTCAGGGTCAGTAAACCCGCATCTCCCGGACCAGCCCCGACCAGCACCACTTCACCACGGTGATCCAGCGGCTCGCTCAGCAGCTGCTCGGTCGTCTCTTCAACCGCTTTCGCGTCCTGATTCGCCAGCGACTGCGCCAGCCTGTCGTTAACGAAAAATTTCTCCCAGAAGCGACGACGCTCACCCACGGTTGAGAAGGTTTGCTTCACGCGGGAGCGAAGCTGCCCGGCGTAGTGGGCTATCTGGCCGAGATGCTGCGGCAAAATAGCTTCCAGTTTTTCCCGCAGCAGGCGGGCAAGTACGGGCGAGCGGCCGCCGGAAGACACCGCGATCATCAGCGGTGAACGGTCGATAATCGACGGCATGATAAAGCTGGCCTCTTTCGGCGCATCCACCACGTTGCAGAAGATCCGGCGCGCTTCGCAGGCGTCGCTGACGCGCTGGTTCACTTCATCGTCATCCGTCGCGGCAATGGTCAGCCAGCAGGAATCCAGCAGGGACTCATCAAACTCCCCCTGCACCAGCGTGAGCATCCCTTCCTGCGCCCAGACGTCAAACTGCGGAGCGAAGGTGAGGGCATTGACGGTCAGTCGGGCTCCAGCATCCAGCAACAGGCGCGCTTTGCGTTCAGCCACATCGCCGCCGCCCACAAGCAGGCAGTCGCGATGGCGTAATTGACAGAAAATCGGCAGGTGGTCCACGACGTTACCTCACAGCATTCAAGGAGGGGGTAAGAATTGACGTCAGGATAACAGCAGGAATCGTACAGAACATACGGTTTTTCCTGCCGTTACCCATAAGGGGTCATAAGCCTTTCCTATTGGAAAGGCGGAGGTTTACGCTTTGAGCTGCACCTTGCCGTCCTTCACGCGGGCGTCGTAGTGCTTCACGGAGAAGCTTTCATCTTCCATGCAGTGCCCGTCGGTTAAGCGGAAACGCTGCTTTTTCAGCGGGCTGGCGACCCACAGCTCACCCTGGTGTTCAGCAATCAGACCGCGGGAGAGCACGCTGGCCTCAAAGAACGGATCGATATTGCTGATGGCAAAGACCTGTTCATCGTGGCGAGGGCGGAAAATAGCTACCTGCTCGTTACCCAGCAAAGCACAGACGCCGGTTGCTGGCAGAATGTCGTTAATGTTGCAGATGTTTACCCACTGGCTCATGCGTTTTCCTCCACCAGCATCACCGGAATGCGTTCATACGGGGTTGCAGGACGATGCTGTTCGCGCTCCGGCACCACCTGCACGTTCGGGTCGCGCTGGGTGCTGTTGATAAAGTGTTTGAAGCGCGTCTGCGCCGCCGGGGTGTTGACGGTTTCGGTCCACTCGCAGATCACCGCCTCGCGCAGGCGAGCCATCTCGGATTCCAGCTGTTCGTTCAGACCCAGCTTGTCATCAATGATGACCGACTTCAGGTAGTCGATACCGCCTTCGAGATTATCCAGCCAGGACGCGGTACGGGTCAGTTTATCGGCGGTACGAATGTAGAACATCATGAAGCGGTCGAGATACTTGATCAGCGTATCGCGATCGAGATCCGCCGCCAGCAGATCCGCGTGGCGTGGTTTCATCCCGCCATTGCCGCACACGTACAGGTTCCAGCCTTTCTCGGTGGCGATGATCCCTACGTCTTTACCCTGCGCTTCCGCACATTCACGGGTACAGCCGGAGACGCCGAACTTCATTTTGTGCGGGGTACGGATGCCTTTGTAGCGGTTTTCCAGCTCGACGCCGAATCCCACGCTGTCGCCCACGCCGTAGCGGCACCAGGTGCTGCCCACGCAGGTTTTCGCCATACGCAGCGCTTTGGCATACGCGTGACCGGTTTCGAAGCCCGCTTCAATCAACTGACGCCAGATTTCCGGCAGATCATCCTTCTGCGCGCCAAACAGGCCGATACGCTGGGAACCGGTGATTTTGGTGTACAGATTAAATTCACGGGCGATACGGCCCACGGCGACCAGCCCTTCCGGGGTGATTTCGCCACCAGCGGAACGCGGAATGACGGAGTAAGTACCGTCTTTCTGGATGTTCGCCAGGAAGTTATCGTTGGTGTCCTGCAGCGGCGTGTGTTCTGGTTTGAGCACGTACTCATTCCAGCAGGACGCCAGCAGGGAGCCGACGGTCGGCTTACACACTTCACAACCGTAGCCCTGGCCGTGTTTCTCCAGCAGTTCGTCGAAGGACTTGATGCCTTCCACACGGATCAGGTGATACAGCTCCTGGCGAGAGTAAGCGAAGTGCTCGCAAAGGTTGTTGTTCACTTCGATGCCCTGTTTCGCCAGTTCAGCGTTCAGCACCTGAGTCACCAGTGGAATACAGCCGCCGCAGCCGGTACCGGCTTTGGTTTCGGCCTTCAGCGCCGCAACGGTGTGGCAGCCTTTGTTGATGGCGGAGATCAGCATGCCTTTGGTGACGTCGAAGCAGGAGCAAATCTGCGCGCTGTCAGGCAGTTTATCTACGCCGATAGATGGTTTACCGCTGGAGGCGTGCGCCGGCAGGATCAGCGCGTCCGGGTTTTCCGGCAGCTCAATGGCGTTCAGCACCAGCTGGAGCAGGTTACCGAAGTCGCTGGTATCGCCCACCAGCACCGCACCGAGCAGGGTTTTGTTGTCCTGGCTGACGATAAGGCGTTTGTAGACCTCTTTGCTTTCGTCCAGATAGACGTAGCTGCGGGAGTTCGGGGTGCGGCCATGCGCATCGCCGATACCGCCTACGTCCACGCCCAGCAGCTTCAGCTTGGCGCTCATGTCTGCGCCGGTGAAGGCGTTTTCGCTACCGAGGATATGGTCCACGGCGACCTGCGCCATTTTGTATCCTGGCGCCACCAGACCGTACACGCGGTTATTCCAGCTGGCGCACTCGCCAATGGCGTAGATATCCGGATCGGAGGTCTGGCAGGTATCGTTAATCATGATCCCGCCGCGCTGCGCTACCGCCAGGCCGCACTGAGTGGCGAGCTTATCGCGCGGACGAATACCGGTGGAGAAGACGATGAAGTCCACTTCCAGCTCGCTGCCGTCGGCAAAGCGCATGGTTTTACGCGCCTCTGTGCCTTCCTGCACGATCTCTTTGGTGTTCTTGCTGGTGTGAACCTTCACACCCATGCTTTCGATTTTACGACGCAGCTGGTCGCCGCCCATGTGGTCCAGCTGTTCCGCCATCAGCATCGGGGCAAATTCGATAACGTGGGTTTCAACGCCGAGGTTTTTCAGCGCGCCTGCCGCTTCCAGGCCCAGCAGGCCACCGCCAACAACCGCACCGCGTTTGCTTCGACGTGCGCAGGATTCAATGGCGTTGAGGTCTTCAATGGTACGGTAAACGAAGCAATCCTGGGTTTCCGACCCTTTAATCGGCGGGATCCACGGATACGAGCCAGTCGCCATGATCAGCTTATCGTAAAAAACCGTACGCCCGGCGCTGGAGTGGATCACTTTCTCCTGACGGTTGATGGTGATAGCGCGTTCGCCCACCAGCACTTTTACGCCATGCTTCTCGTAAAAACCTTCGCGCACCAGAGAGAGCTCTTCGGCGGTATGGTGAGAGAAGTAGGAAGACAAGTGCACACGGTCGTACGCCTTGCGGGGTTCTTCACAGAACACGGTAATATCGAACTGGTCAGCATCGGCTTTATCGAGAAGATCCTCAATAAAGCGGTGGCCGACCATGCCGTTACCGATGATAGCGAGTCTGACTTTGCTCATTTTTGCCTCGATTTCTTTTCTATTACTGCCTACCTTAACGATTCAGCAGAGGCACTTATTGATGCAAATCAAATACGCCTTCACCTACCCCTTAGTGGGTATATCTATGATTTGTCAGGTTTTTTATAAGTAACGGATATTGTTTGATTTTTGTGCTTGCTTGTTTTTCGCACAAATTTGACGGGGTTTTTTACGAATCGGCAGTCAGAGCGGGTAAGCAGGTTAAAACCCCTTTGCAGAACGCAAAGGGGTTTTGACGATTAGTAGGTAGTCGTTGCCGTATTGTGCTGGCGGTGACGGGTCACGAAGCCCAGAATGAAACACATGATAAACACCACGGCATACAGACCGTTAGCGGTGTGCAGCGCGGCCAGCGGGCCGCTGTGCGCCACAATCGGGCCCGTGACCACGAAGGTCAGCATGGTGCCGATGGTGCCGCAGGTCAGCACGAAGTTCACCAGCTTTGGCGAAGCCACTTTGGTCTGCAGGGAGCCCAGGGTGATGATTGAGGTGTAAATCGCGCTGGAGAAGAAGCCCAGGGTCAGGATGAACCATGGCATATGCTCCGGGGCACCGTTGATGAACAGATACATCAGCACGGTCGCCAGACCCGCCAGGACGGTCAGAATACGTTGCAGGTCGAAGAAGCGCAGGATGAAGCTAAAGGCCCACATGCCGAACATGTAAGACATCCAGAAATCGCTCACCAGTTTGCCCGCGTCGTTCAGGCTCATCCCCAGACCTTTAGCGTATTCAGGTACCCACGAGATAAAGCCCAACTGACCGAGGATGTAGCACAGGGCGGCAATGGAGAGGAACAGCACGCCGATACCCCATTTTTCCTTCGCCACCGGCTCTGAGGTGGTCTGCGCTTTTTTGCCCAGCACCGGGAAGTCACAGCCGAAGGTCAGAATGAAGATCGCGACATAGACCAGACCGATACAGGCGTATACCCAGTACCATTCAATGCTGCGCGCGAGCAGATACGCGGCGACCATCGGGAAAATCATCCCGGCCATGCTGAAGAAGGAGTCGGTAAACAGCAGGCGCGCGCCGCGCTGGCGGCCTTCATACATGTGCGTAATAAGGAACGTACCGATCGACATCGTGATCCCGCTGACAAGGCCCAGCACGAACATGGCGGCGGAGAACAGGGCGATGCTGTGGCCCAACATCAGGCCCGCCACGGCGGCAACCATCAGCACGAAGCCGAAGCGCAGCTGGGTTTTCAGCGGGACGATTTCCATCAGCCAGGCATTCAGGAAGATTGAGATCAGGATCCCCGCGTTGAGGAAGGTGAAGGTGTTACTCATGCTGGAAACGGGCAGCTGGAAGTAGTCTGCGATATTTCCCATCACCATCCCGGTGACGATCACCAACGCGCCGGTCAGGGCGTAGGAGAAGAAGCTTATCCATGTGAGCTTGATGCGATTGCTGTTAGTCATGTCTGGCCTGTTCAGAAAAAGAAAAGCGCCGGTAGGGCGCTGAGAGCGGGCAGATTTTAGTCGCTAAAGTGATCTATTCCTATCTTTTAAGGGAAATGAATATGCCATTGCAGGTTTTAGTGTGATCTAAATCACACTAAATGGCGGTATAACCAATCGTTTGCGCAGTAATAATTGTTTCAATTTCGTAAAATTAGGTAAAAGGCTGGTCTCGGTTCATACTGCTCTTTAGAATCAAGCCATTCGCTTTTTATACTGCGCTTTGTTAAGGAATTCTCATGCTCAAATCAACACTGGCGGCTGTCGCAGCTGTGTTTGCTCTTTCTGCCGTTTCCCCTGCTGCGCTGGCAGCCAAAGGGGACCCTCACGTTCTGCTGACCACCTCTGCCGGGAACATTGAGCTGGAACTAAATAGCCAGAAAGCTCCGGTTTCTGTGAAAAACTTCCTCGACTATGTGAACAGTGGTTTCTATAACAACACCACCTTCCACCGCGTGATCCCTGGCTTTATGATTCAGGGCGGCGGCTTCAACGAGCAGATGCAGCAGAAACAGCCTAACCCACCCATCAAAAACGAAGCGGACAACGGCCTGCTGAACAAGCGCGGCACCATCTCCATGGCGCGCACGGCGGATAAAGACAGCGCCACCAGCCAGTTCTTCCTCAACGTGGCGGATAACGCTTTCCTCGACCACGGCCAGCGCGACTTCGGCTATGCGGTCTTCGGTAAAATTGTGAAAGGGATGGACGTGGCGGACAAAATCTCTCAGGTTCAGACCCACGATGTCGGTCCATACCAGAATGTGCCGTCTAAGCCAGTGGTGATTCTCTCCGCGAAAGTGCTGCCGTAATCGTTCTCCCACACGGGCATATCCTGCCCGTGTCTTTCAGCCCTCCCTGCGAAAGCGCGTTTTGCTGCTTATACTTGTGGCAAACGGACTATTCAGGGAGGCGTTAAGTGAAAAAACTCACCGATAAGCAAAAATCCCGTCTCTGGGAGCAACAGCGTAACGTCAATTTTCAGGCCAGTTGTCTCCTTGAAAAAGGTAATGGTCCTTCAGAGCCCGGCATTGAGACGCTGGAGCTTGGGCCCTCAGCGCCCGGGCTACCGCATCTGTGCCTCATTCATCGCCATCTGTATCACAGAGAGATGAAGCAGGCAGGCGAATTCCGTACCGACGATATTTTTAAGGGTGACATTCCCTTCTGCCATTTTGAGTACATCGAGACGATGGGTAACGAACTGATGGCGGCGCTGGAAAGTGATAAGTATCTTGTGGGTCTTGAAAAAGCGGCGTTTGTTGAAAAAGTGAGCCATTACTACTGTGAAATCAATATGCTGCATCCCTTTATGCGCGGTAATGGCATTGCTCAGCGCGTCTTCTTTGAGCAGCTGGCCATCCACGCAAATTACGCGCTGGACTGGCGGGATATTGATCCCGAGCAGTGGGTGGCGGCGAACCGAAGCGGTGCCACGGGAGATTTGACCGCGCTGAGCGCTATCTTTGCCAAAGTAGTGAGCGAAGCGCGGGAATCTGAGTAGAATAGGGCGGCATTTTTTTCGGGAGCCGCCATGATTCTGCTGATTGATAACTACGATTCCTTCACCTGGAACCTTTACCAGTATTTTTGTGAACTGGGTGCAGAGGTGGTTGTCCGCCGCAACGACGAGCTCAGCCTGTCTGATATTGAGACGCTGGCTCCGAAGAAAATTGTTATTTCGCCGGGACCGTGTACGCCGTCGGAATCGGGCATTTCTCTGGACGTTATTCACCACTATGCCGGCAGGCTGCCGATCCTGGGCGTCTGCCTCGGTCATCAGGCGATTGCCCAGGCATTTGGGGCTACCATCGTGCGTGCCGCGAAAGTGATGCACGGCAAAACCTCGCTGGTCACCCACACCGGCACGGGGGTATTCACAGGGCTGAATAACCCGCTAACCGTGACGCGCTACCATTCGCTGGTGATTGACCCACCGACGCTGCCCGACTGCTTTGACGTGACCGCCTGGAGCGATACGCAGGAGATCATGGGGATTCGCCACCGCGAGTGGGATCTCGAAGGCGTCCAGTTCCATCCTGAAAGTATCCTCAGCGAGCAGGGGCACGCACTGCTGGCAAATTTCCTCAATCGCTGAATATCTGTTGCCTTGTTGTGAGTTTTTATGCATATTTTGTGATTATATTTTCACAATGAATGTGACATAAAATGGATGGGCATGACATGGCAACTGAACAACCAGCAATTACCCGCGCGACATTCGATGAAGTGATTCTGCCGATTTATGCACCGGCTGAGTTTATCCCGGTGAAGGGGAAAGGCAGCCGCGTCTGGGATCAGCAGGGCAAGGAGTATGTGGATTTCGCGGGCGGTATTGCGGTCACGGCGCTGGGCCACTGCCATCCTGCGCTGGTGGACGCGCTGAAAACCCAGGGCGAAACCCTGTGGCACACCAGCAACGTGTTCACCAACGAACCTGCGCTGCGCCTGGGCCGCAAGATCATTGATGCCACGTTTGCCGAGCGCGTGCTGTTTATGAACTCCGGCACCGAAGCCAACGAAACCGCCTTTAAGCTGGCGCGCTACTACGCCACCACGCGCCATAGCCCGTACAAAACTAAAATCATCGCCTTCCATAACGCCTTCCACGGACGCTCTTTCTTTACCGTCTCCGTTGGCGGCCAGCCGAAGTATTCCGACGGCTTCGGTCCGAAACCAGCCGACATTATCCACGTGCCGTTTAACGATCTGCACGCGGTGAAAGCGGTGATGGACGACCACACCTGCGCAGTGGTGGTGGAGCCGATTCAGGGCGAAGGCGGCGTGACCGCGGCAACCCCGGAATTCCTGAAAGGGCTGCGCGAACTGTGCGACGAACATCAGGCGCTACTGGTGTTTGATGAAGTGCAGTGCGGGATGGGGCGTACCGGAGAGCTGTTTGCCTACATGCACTACGGCGTGACGCCGGATATTCTGACCAGCGCCAAAGCGCTCGGCGGCGGTTTTCCGGTGAGTGCGGTACTGACGACGCAGGAGATTGCCTCTGCGTTCCACGTCGGGTCTCACGGCTCGACCTACGGCGGTAACCCGCTGGCGAGCGCCGTGGCGGGCGCCGCGTTCGACATCATCAACACGCCAGAGGTGCTAAACGGCGTTAGCGCGAAACGCGAGCTGTTTGTGCAGCATCTCCAGCAGATTAACAATAAGTACGACGTATTCAGCGAGATCCGCGGCATGGGGCTGCTGATTGGTGCGGAGCTTAAGCCGCAGTACAAAGGCCGCGCGCGCGATTTCCTGCACGCAGCCGCGCACGAAGGGGTGATGGTGCTAAATGCCGGGCCTGACGTGATGCGCTTTGCGCCGTCGCTGGTGGTGGAAGAGAAAGATATTGACGACGGGTTAACCCGCTTTGCCGCGGCGATCGAGAAGATCGTAAAAGGCTAATACTCGGTTCGCTTTAACCGCCGCGTTAACCAAATGCCGTGATGCGGGCGCTGACGCCATGCCACCGACGAAATGGTGTGCATGGTGTTCAGATGTCCCAGCACGCGCTGCAAATGCTGCTCCAGGGTGCTCATCGGCCCGTGGGTCAGCGTCTCCGGTGCCTCCAGAATGTTCGAATCCCCCGACTCGCCCGGCGCGTCATACTCCAGACGCTGCTGACACCGCTGCAGGGCAATTTCACAGGACTGCAAATAGCGCTGCGCCAGATCCGGCGTCAGCATGGTGTGCTCGCGCGCCAGCGTGGTCATGGCGTTAATGTGCTCGACGATAAACTGGCTGTGCGTGACCCACAGCTTCATATCGGCAAGATAGTGTGAGTTAAAGCCCGGCTCCTGCATCGCCTGATTCAGCGAGTTAAACAGGGCGTTATGCGCCTGGTTGACCTTCATCCGCTGATACGCCAGCGGGGAAGGCTGCGGATCGTCGCTCAGGATCAGTCGAATGGCCTGCTGATCGGCCTCCAGCGCGTCGTGGGCGTTCTGCCTCAGCAGCCCGCTCTGCCACTGCGGCCACAGCCAGACCATGCCCCCAAAGGCGATCAGGCAGCCAATCAGCGTGTCGATCAGGCGGGCAATGATGAACTGTTCGCCGTTAAGCGTCAGCAGCTGCAGGGTATATACCGCCGTCACGGTAAAGCCCACCATCGCCCAGCCGTAGTTTTTGCGAATGATTAGATAGCTTACCAGGGTGATCGCCAGCATGCCCGCCAGGGTATAGCCCTCGGGCACGTGAAAATGCAGCGTCACGCCCGCAATAATCAGCCCCGCCATCGTGCCGCCTGCCCGGTGCAGAATGCGCACCCGCGTGGCGCCATAGCCGTTCTGGGTAACAAACAGCACGGTCATTAAGATCCAGTACGGTTTCGGCAGGTGGAGCGCCATGCCCATCAGGCTGGCGATACTGAGCATGACGCTAATTCTTGCAGCGTTGCGCAGAGCGGAAGATTTCAGAGACAGGTAGCTTCTCAGCGCCGGCAGCAGCGGCAGACGTTTCTGTTTATCCGCCATCAGGTCACGGGAATAAAGCGGGCGCTGGGTGCGCAGCACGCGGGCGATGCGGCTGAAGTGCCAGGCGGCGAACTGGCCGACCGGGTTATCCGGGTGCTGACGGGCAATTTTCTCCAGCGCGCCGAGCTGTTTGTCCATGTTGAAGCGCGTGGGGTAGCGGTGGTAGAGAATATCATCGGCCAGCACCCGCAGGCGCGCGGAGACGGTTTGTGCGTTCCAGCGGATCACCGCTTCGGCATGGCTGCGCTCAACCAGCTTTTGCACCTCCTGCGGGTGGTGAAGGCTAACGGAGATATGCTCCTGAAGATCCAGCCCCACCTGAAAGGTGCGCAACAGCCGTTTATATTCGTGGTTCTTGTTGGCGGCGAGCATATGCAGCTGCTGATAGCACTGGCTTATCAGGTCTACCACCTTTTGCTGGCGCGTCAGCAGCGGCGGTAAGGATTTTTCCGGATCCGTATGCTGGGTGAGCAGGGTGTATTTGGCTTCACAGTAATCCGCAAGCTGCACGTAGAGCAGGCTCAGAGATTCGCGCAGCGGCTGCTCCCGCCACAGCCAGAACCAGAACCAGTTAAACAGCCCGTACCACAGCGTGCCGAGGGCGTAGATCAGCAGCGGCTCCCACACAGGCATATTACCGGCGAGGCTCAGGGTGAAGATGGCCGCAATGAGTGACGCGGGAAGCAGACGGGCATGGAGCGAGCTGATTTCGGCGGTGACGCCGAGGGTCATCGCCAGCACGGTCAGGATCAGCGGCAGGGGAATATCACGAGCCAGCAGAAGCTGCACCGCGAGGCTACAGCCAGCAAACAGCGAGCCGCCAATTATCAGACGTTTGAAAAAGCGTTTATGGGGCGTGTCCAGACCGGCAATGTTGCAGCAGGCGGGGACGAGAGAAAACAGCAGGCCCTGCTGAAGATGTCCCAGGATCAGGCCCACGGCCACGGGAAGACACAGCACCAGCGTTTGTCGTAGTGCGTAGTTAACTTCCGGGTGATAGATCAGCCTGCGCCACATGGGGAAAAGAGACAAAAACGGCGTGACACCTCGCGATGGCACGCCGTTTAGGCAGGATTAACGGGTTCCGTAAACCACGATGGTTTTACCGTGGGCGGAGATCAGGTTTTGATCTTCCAGCATTTTCAGAATACGGCCCACCGTTTCGCGGGAGCAACCGACGATCTGACCGATTTCCTGACGGGTAATTTTAATTTGCATGCCGTCCGGGTGGGTCATCGCGTCTGGCTGTTTCGCCAGGTTCAGCAGAGTCTGCGCAATACGGCCAGTCACGTCCAGGAAGGCGAGGTTACCCACTTTCTCTGACGTCACCTGCAGACGGCGCGCCATCTGGGAAGAAAGACGCATCAGGATGTCAGGGTTAACCTGAATCAGCTGACGGAATTTCTTATAAGAAATTTCAGCCACTTCACATGCTGTCTTTGCACGAACCCAGGCGCTACGTTCCTGGCCTTCTTCAAACAGGCCCAGTTCACCGATAAAATCGCCCTGGTTCAGATAGGAAAGGATCATCTCTTTGCCTTCCTCATCTTTGATCAGCACTGCCACCGAGCCTTTGACGATGTAATACAACGTTTCCGCTTTTTCACCCTGGTGAATCAGCGTGCTCTTCGATGGGTACTTATGAATGTGGCAATGAGACAAGAACCATTCGAGAGTCGGGTCTGTTTGCGGTTTGCCAAGCACCATGCGCTGTTATCCTCTGTTATAAGCTGTCACCAGAGTCATCAGATGCATCCGGACTCTGGGGTTGCAATCGAATTCTTACCCATACCCTGGGAAGTCGGCTGTCGTAACGTTTCGCAGCCAGTAAAGTTTGATGTCCTCTGCATACATGTGTAACGTCAATGTATTACTGTAGCATCCTGAGTGTTTTAGCATAGCTTTTGCCGCGTGTCTCCTGGTGTCTCGCTTCAGCATGATGCAGGTCGCCTTCCATTGCGAGAAATGTAACGCACGCGTAATCTGTCACCAAAAATGCAACGTTGGAGTTAATGAATATGCAAGCGCGCGTGAAGTGGGTTGAAGGTTTAACGTTCCTGGGCGAGTCCGCATCAGGACACCAGATTTTGATGGATGGTAACTCCGGCGATAAAGCTCCAAGCCCAATGGAAATGGTGCTGATGGCGGCAGGCGGATGCAGCGCGATCGACGTGGTGTCGATTCTGCAAAAAGGTCGTCATGACGTGACGGATTGTGAGGTCAAACTCACGTCAGAACGCCGCGAAGAGGCGCCACGCCTGTTCACCCACATTAATCTGCACTTTGTTGTCACCGGGAAAGAACTGAAAGACGCGGCGGTCTCACGCGCGGTGGATCTCTCTGCGGAGAAATACTGCTCTGTGGCGTTAATGCTGGAGAAAGCGGTAAAAATCACCCATTCGTATGAAGTGATCGAGGCTTAATTATTGGGGCATCGTGCGTGTTGATGCCCTCACCCTAACCCTCTCCCACGGGGAGAGGGAACATGTTCACGCGATCTGCTTCCCTTCCATCAGTCGCTCCACCAGCGGCGTCATGATCAGCTCCATTGCCAGCCCCATTTTTCCCCCGGGCACCACTAACGTATTCATGTGCGAAATAAACGAACCCTGTAGCATCGCCAGCAGCCAGGGGTAATCAATGCCTTCCAGGTTGCGGAAGTGGATCACCACAAAGCTCTCGTCCAGAGAAGGGATGCTTTTTGCAGCGAACGGGTTGGAGGTGTCCACGGTGGGGACGCGCTGGAAGTTGATGTGGGTGCGGGAGAACTGCGGCGTCAGGAAGTTGATGTAATCCTCCATGGAACGCACGACGGAATCCATCACCGCTTCGCGAGAATGCCCGCGCTCGCTCATGTCACGCGTCAGCTTCTGGATCCACTCAAGGTTAACAATTGGCACCACCCCCACCAGCAAATCCACGTGGCGCGCCACGTCGTGCTGAGGCGTCACTACGCCGCCGTGTAGCCCTTCGTAAAACAGCACGTCGGTCGGTTCCGGCAGCGGCTGCCAGGGCGTGAACGTGCCGGGGACCTGGTTCCAGGGTACGGCTTCGTCGTAGGTGTGCAGATACTTACGGGACTGCCCGGTACCGCTCTGACCGTATTCGCGGAAGGTTTGCTCCAGCAGGCCGAAATCATTGGCTTCCGGGCCAAAGTAGCTGATGTGTTTACCCAAATCGCGTGCCTTGCGGATCGCCATGTCCATCTCAGGCCGCGTATAGCGGTGAAAGCTGTCGCCTTCGACCTCCGCCGAACGGAGATTCAGCTGGGCGAAAATCTTGCGAAAAGCGAGGCTGGTGGTGGTGGTTCCCGCACCACTCGACCCCGTAACGGCAATAATGGGATGTCTGGCAGACATAGCAACTCCCTGACGGAAAAGGTTGGAAGATCAGCCGTGAAACGCGTTGCGGGGCATGATATTGACCGTCTCATGCAGTTCTGACCACACCAGCACCACGTCGCCGCTTTTCAGCTGGCGTTTTACATCGTTGACCTTTTGCTCAAGCGAACGCTCATGTTCACCATAATCGGTGCCTTCGCGCAAGACAAAGCTTTCAATCAGATTATCGAGCGTTTCGGGAGCCAGATCCTGCCAGGGAATAATCATTATTTACCGTCCAGATATGCCGTTAACCAGTCGGGAATTCGCGTCTCAAGCCACATTTTTGGCCGACGCAGCGTGCCGCCAACAAAGCCGACATGTCCGCCGAATTGGGTGAGCTGATACTCCACGTTGGCCGGTAGATGATCGGGCGCCGGGATCGAGTGATGATCCATAAACGGATCATCTTTGGCGTGGATAATCAGCGTGGGTTTCGTGATTTGATTCAGTAAAGGCATGGCGCTGCACTGACGGTAATAGTCAATCGCATCGGCAAAGCCGTGAATTTTCGAGGTGATCAAATCATCAAACTCGCGCAGGCGCTTCACGCGTTTGAGCTGTTGCAGCGTCACAGGCAGCGTATCCGGATAGGCCTTCAGCTTGCGCGCGGCGTTGGCTTTCAGCAGGTTGAGCAGGTAGCGCTGGTAGACCCGCGAAAACCCCTTTTCCATATGATAGCTGCACTGCTCCAGCATAAATGGCGCAGAGACAATGACCGCCGCATCCAGCGGTACGGCGTCGCTCTCCTTCGCCAGCAGGCAGGCCAGCATATTGCCGCCCAGCGAATACCCCACCGCTGCCGTTGGCGCCTCGCCGAAATTGTCTCTTAGCCAGCGCAGGAACCAGGTGCCGTCCTCGGTTTCACCCGAGTGATAAATACGTTTCTGACGATTAGGCTCGCCGCTGCATCCGCGAAAATGCATCACCACCCCAAGCCAGCCGCGGGCTTTCGCCGCCTCAATGAGACCGTGTGCGTAAGGGCTGTGCAGGCTGCCTTCCAGACCGTGAAACACCACCAGGCGAGGTTTATGTCTGGCCCGATCCGGATCTTCGCTCCAGGCGAGATCTAAAAAGTCGCCGTCCGGCAAATCCAGGCGCTGCCAGTGCGGGGTGAACTGCACCTTGCGGCGGATCAGGCGCGGCAGCATGGTTTGCAGGTGGGGGTTAGCCACGCCGCGCATGGGCACGAACTCTGCGCTCTCTTCGGCTGCAATGTCGAAGTCTGATGGAATGATTTGGGTCATAAGGGCGATGCTGATTCTTGTCAGAAATTTACTATACCTTCCGAATTGTACCCCGTTTAGCCCGTTTTTCCGAAGCATGAACTGATCCCGATCACAAATCTTTACCTTGATTATTACTCTCAGGCTAATGATTCCTCTCTACGCTTAATTGATGCCTTTCTCGCCAGAGCGCAGACTTTACTCAACGTTAAGCAAATCAGAATGATGTGCTGAATCAGGAGGTTAATAATGTTATCTGGGCAAACACCCACCCGGCAATGGAACACCCGACGCAGTGAGAAAGCGCGTCGTCTGGCATCCGTACCGGTGCAGGGCAAGGTACTGCCAACCGGCGATCTTGTCGCCATGCTGGAAAAACTGATCGCCCCGGGCGACAAAGTCGTGCTGGAAGGCAACAACCAGAAGCAGGCGGATTTCCTTTCCCGTTCACTGGCGGAAGTAAACCCGCAAATCGTGCACGATCTGCATATGATCATGCCGAGCGTGGGCCGCAGCGAACATCTGGACATCTTTGAGAAAGGCATTGCCCGCAAGCTGGACTTCTCCTTCTCCGGGACGCAAAGCCTGCGTATCTCTCAGCTGCTGGAAGACGGTCAGCTCGAAATCGGTGCGATCCACACCTACATCGAACTCTACTCACGTTTATACGTCGACCTGTCGCCAAACGTGGCGCTGATTGCCGGTTTTAAAGCGGACCGCAAAGGCAACCTCTATACCGGTGCGAGTACCGAAGATACCCCGGCGCTGGTGGAAGCCGCCGCGTTCCACGACGGTATCGTCATCGCACAGGTAAACGAGCTGGTGGACGACGAGTGCGACCTGCCGCGCGTGGATATACCGGGCTCGTGGATTGACTACGTGGTGGTTGCCGACAAGCCGTTCTTTATCGAACCGCTCTTCACCCGCGATCCGCGCCTGATTAAACAGGAACATATCCTGATGGCGATGATGGCGATTAAAGGCATCTACGCTGAACACCAGGTGCAGTCCCTGAACCACGGGATTGGCTTTAACACCGCAGCGATCGAGCTGCTGCTGCCAACCTACGGCGAACAGCTCGGACTCAAAGGCAAAATCTGTAAACACTGGACGCTGAACCCGCATCCAACGCTGATCCCGGCCATCGAAAGCGGCTGGGTGGAGAGCGTCCACTGCTTCGGCGGCGAACTGGGGATGGAAGAGTACATCCGCGCCCGTCCGGACGTGTTCTTTACAGGTGCTGATGGCTCCATGCGTTCTAACCGCGCCTTCTGCCAGCTGGCAGGTCAGTACGCGGTCGATATGTTTATCGGCTCGACGCTACAGGTTGACGGCTACGCCAACTCCTCCACCGTGACCCGCGGTCGACTTTCCGGCTTCGGCGGTGCGCCAAACATGGGCCACGATCCGCACGGTCGTCGCCATGCCACACCGGCCTGGCTGAACATGATCACCGAGCCTGACCCGATGCAGCGCGGTAAAAAGCTGGTTGTGCAGATGGTGGAAACCTTCCAGGCGGGCGTGAAGCCAACCTTCGTGGAGAAACTGGATGCCGTCGAGGTGGCCAAAGCCTCCGGTATGCCGCTGGCGCCGGTCATGATTTACGGCGATGACGTCACCCACGTGCTGACGGAAGAGGGGATTGCTTACCTCTACCGGGCGAAAGATCTGGAAGAGCGTCGCGCCATGGTCGCCGCCGTGGCGGGTATCACCGATATCGGTCTGGGCGTTGACGCCAAACGCGTGGCGGAACTGCGCCAGAGCGGAAAGGTTGTGTATCCGGAAGATATGGGTATTCACCGCACCGACGCCACCCGCTCTCTGCTGGCTGCGGGCAGCGTGGCTGACCTCGTTGAGTGGTCCGGTGGCCTGTATAACCCACCTGCGAAATTCCGGAGCTGGTAATGAAACTTCTGCCCCAGCTCCAGGTTGAAGGCGGTGCCGAATGGCTGGCGCGAACCGCCACGCAGTGTCTGATTGACGAAGCACGTTTAAGCCCGAAGCCCGGTCTGGTGGACAGCCGGGGGAACGGCGCGCACCACGATTTATCGCTTGCGCTGATGGAGCGCTCCGCTCACAGCCTGACCCCCACGTTTCAGGCGCTGGCGCAGCAGAGCTGGCAGCGTCCGGCGGATATTGCCCTCAGGCAAACCGTTGGCCGCCTGGGTCGCGAAGGTGAACGGCAGATGATGGCCGCTACCGACGGCGTGAACACGCACCGTGGCGCGATCTGGGCGCTGGGGTTGCTGGTGAGCGCGGTGGCGATGCTCGGCGGCGATGCCCGGGCGCAGGTCGTCGCGAACACCGCCGCTCAGCTGGCGAAGCTGCCGGATGATGCGGCGCCGAAGGTGTTCAGCAAGGGGTTACGCGCCACGCATCGCTACCGCGTGCCGGGCGCACGTGAAGAGGCGCAGCAGGCGTTTCCGCACGTTATGCAGCGCGCGCTGCCGCAGCTTCGCCTCAGCCGTCTCAACGGCAGCAGCGAAACGCAGGCCAGACTCGACGCGCTGATGGCGATCATGACCTCGCTCACCGATACCTGCGTGCTGTCGCGCGCTGGCATGCAGGGGCTGGACGCCATGCAGAACGGCGCCCGTGCGGTGCTGAACGCCGGAGGATGCGCAGCGCTCGCGGGGCAGCAAGCGCTGGCGCGGTTAGACCGTCAGATGCTGTCGCTCAACGCCTCGCCGGGTGGAGCCGCAGACCTGCTTGCCGCCACGCTGTTTCTTGACCGCGTCGAAACGCCCTATTCAAAGCATTAAGAGGATGTTATGGAAAAAATCACATTGACCGTGCCCGCCAGCCGCGAAGTAAGCGGCAGGGCGCTGGTAGGGGTAGTCGGTTCCGGGGATATGGAGGTGCTTTTCACCGCCGAACCGGGCCAGACCTTAACCATTGATATCACCACTTCAGTAGACAACAGCCGTGGACGCTGGGAGGCATTGTTCAACCGCCTGCAAACCGTCAGCAGCCTGCCCGCAGGCAAGCTGACTATCCACGACTTCGGCGCGACGCCGGGCGTGGCGCGCATTCGTATCGAACAGGTCTTTGAAGGGGTGAACCATGCGTGATGACAGCAGCTTTATCGAATTAAAAGCGCGCCAGCGTGCGCAGGCGCTGCTGGATGACGGCAGCTACCGCGAACTGCTGGATCCCTTTGAAGGCATTATCTCTCCGTGGCTTGGGCCGCAGGGGATTGTTCCGCAGGCCGATGACGGCATGGTCGTCGCGAAAGGCACCATCAATGGCCGGCCTGCGGTGGTGGTGGCGATTGAAGGCACCTTCCAGGGCGGCAGCATGGGCGAAGTATCCGGTGCCAAAATGGCGGCGGCGCTGGAGCTGGCGGCGGAAGATAACCGCAACGGCATTCCGACTCAGGCGGTGCTGTGCCTCGAAACCGGCGGCGTACGTTTGCAGGAAGCCAACCTCGGCCTGGCGGCGATTGCCGATATCCACGCCGCGATCGTTGACCTGCGCCGCTATACCCCGGTCGTCGGGATTGTCGCCGGGACCGTGGGCTGCTTCGGCGGGATGTCTATCGCCGCGGCGCTGTGCAGCTACCTGATTGTGACCCGCGAAGCGCGACTCGGCCTCAACGGTCCGCAGGTTATCGAGCAGGAGGCGGGCATTGAAGAGTATGACTCCCGCGACCGTCCGTTTATCTGGAGCATGACCGGCGGCGAAGTGCGCTATGAAAGCGGACTGGTGGACGCGCTGGTGGGCGACGGCGTGAACGCGGTGAAAGCCGCGATGAACGAAGCCATTGCCAAAGGCGTACCGGCGAAACATCGCACCGATAACTACGACGATTACCTGAACCGTCTGACGAATTTCGACACCCGCAAACAGGCCGATGCCGAACAGATTAAAGCGCTTTTTGCCCGGGAGGTGAAATGATGAGTAATTCAAAAAGCCGTGGCGAGATCTGGCTGGAAAATCTCGCCCCGAACGCCAAACATATCGAGGGGCTATGCCCATCCGTCCGGGCGGCAGACGGCGAGCTGAACGGCGAAACGGTGCGCTTTGTCGCCGTGGTGCCGGATGCCAACAACCACTTCCCGCGCGCGGCGAAAGGGGAAGTCGGTCTGCTGGAAGGCTGGTGGCTTGCGAAAGTGGTCAGTGAAACCGTCGCGGCGGATGCTGACAAACCCGTGAAGCGCCCGATTGTGGCGGTGATCGACGTCCCAAGCCAGGCCTATGGCCGACGCGAAGAGGCGTTTGGTATTCACCAGGCGCTGGCCGGTGCGGCAGCAGCCTATGCAAATGCCCGCCTGGCCGGTCACCCGGTGATTGGCCTGATCGTCGGCAAGGCGATGTCCGGCGCGTTCCTGGCGCACGGCTACCAGGCTAACCGCCTGATCGCCTTTAACGACAAAGGCGTGCTGATCCACGCGATGGGCAAAGAGTCTGCGGCGCGCATCACGCTGCGTACCGTCGACGCGCTGGAAAAACTGGCGGCGACCATTCCGCCAATGGCCTACGACATCAGCAACTACGCCACGCTGGGGCTGCTCTCTAACCTGCTGGATATCAGCAACCCGGATGCCCCCTCCGATAACGATCTGACGCTGGTGAAATCCACCCTGCAACAGGCCATCAGTGACGCTCGTCAGGACACTACGTTGAAAAACCGTCTGGGTGCTGACAATCGCCGCAGCTCGGCGCTCGTACGTGAACGTATGCGAGCCAGCTGGTAAGTAAAAAGAGACCTGCCAGATGCATCACCCCGTGGGCGCGCCCGCTGCGTCCACGCGGGAACCTGCATCCTGAAAATAATAAACATCGCGCCAGTGCTTAAACTTTTTTACTACAGGTGATTTATGACTTACGTAATTGTTCATGCTCTTGCACCGATTTTCGTCATCATGCTGCTGGGATTCTGGGCCGGCAAGGCAAAGATGGTCGATAACAAAAATGTTTCCCTGCTTAATATCTTCGTAATGGATTTTGCACTGCCTGCCGCGCTGTTTAGCGCCACCGTGCAAACGCCGTGGACCGGCATCGTGGCCCAGTCGCCGCTGATCCTGGTGCTCACCCTGGCGATGTGGATCACCTATGCGGTCATCTACTTCCTCGCCACTCAAGTCTTTAAAAAATCCCCGCAGGATGCGGCTGTGCTGACGCTTACCGTCGCCCTGCCAAACTACGCGGCGCTTGGCCTGCCGATTCTGGGCAGCGTGCTGGGTGAAAGTTCTTCTACTTCACTCTCCGTAGCGGTCTCCATCGCCTGTGGTTCTGTGCTGATGACCCCGTTCTGCTTGCTGATTCTGGAGCGTGAGAAAGCGCGCGCTGAAGGCAATAACTCGGGTTCAACGCTTTCCATGCTGCCGGTGCTGATGTGGCGCTCTATTAAAAAACCGATCGTGATGGGCCCGCTGCTGGGTGTGATCCTGTCCGCTATCGGCATCAAAATGCCGGAGCTGGTGCTGGCGGCGATTAAACCGCTGGGACTGTCTGCGACCGCTGCGGCGCTGTTCCTGACCGGGGTGATCCTCTCCGCGCGTAAACTTCAGATCAACACCATGGTGATCACTTCCACTATCGCCAAGCTGCTGATCCAGCCAGCGATCGCCTGGGGTATCGTTTTAATCTTCGGTCTGCACGGCTCCGTGGCGATCACCGCCATCCTGATGATTGCGCTGTCCGCGGGCTTCTTCGGCGTGGTGTTCGGCAACCGTTTTGGCGTGCAGTCGCCGGATGCTGAAGCCGTGCTGCTGTTAAGCTCCGTACTGTGTATCCTGTCGCTGCCGCTGTTTATCTCGCTGACTTCAGGAATGTAATTATGACCACAACATTACGCCCGCATGACCTCATCTGGCTTACCGCGCATGACGCGCTGGAAGGCATCACCGAATCCTGGGTGGAGGCGGCCTGGCATACCGGCCTGCCGGTCGTGGTGCGGCGTGATGTTGATAGCGAAGGCCGTATTCCCGTTGGCGTACGCGGATTGCGTCGCGACCAGCGGGCGGCCGGATGGGTGAAGCCGGAAAACGTGTTGCGCGTGGTTTCGCCCGAGGATCTGAGCGTTGCCGCCGACCTGCTGCGTTCGCCCTTTATAACCCAGCCGCCGGTTCAGGTGGCGCTGCAGCTGGCTCAGCAGGCGTGGCCGTGGACGTGGGGCATTACCGGCAGCACCGGCTACGCGCTGGCAACCGGTATTCCGGTTATTCATGCCGACAGCGATCTTGATCTGCTGATCCGCGCTCCGCAGCCGATTTCCCCCGATGCTTTTAGCGCATGGCAGTCGCAGCTGAGCCGCGCACTTTGTCGGGCGGATACGCAGGTCGATACCTCCGAAGGAGGTTTCGCGCTGGCGGAGTGGCTGCGCGACGGCAAAACGCTGCTGAAAACCCGCCGCGGACCTCGCCTGGTGGCGGACCCGTGGCACAGGGAGGCGTGATGAAAATACTGTTTACTTTTCCGGGGCAGGGCACGCAGCATGAAGGCATGCTGCAAAACCTGCCGGGAGTGGCGCTGGAACAGGCGCGAGAGGTGCTTGGCGCCGAAGTGGATACGCTGGACAGTGCAGACTCGTTAACCCATACCCGTGCGGTTCAGCTTTCGCTGCTGATTGCCGGCGTGGCCTGGGCGCGCGAGCTTGAGCGTCGCGGCGTGTCGCCGGATATCGTCAGCGGGCTGTCCATCGGTGCTTATCCTGCGGTGGTTATTGCGGGTGCGCTGGACTTCGCGGACGCGTTGAGGCTGGTAGCGCTGCGCGGTGACCTGATGGAGCAGGCGTATCCCCACGGCTATGGCCTGACGGCGATTATGGGGTTGACCCTGCCGCAGGTGGAACAACTTATCGAAGGCACCGGGACCTATATTGCGAACCTGAATGCCGAAACGCAGATCGTGATCGCCGGAACCGATGACGGGATGGCGCAGGTAGCCGAGCGCGCGCTGGCGAAAGGGGCAAGCAAGGCCAAACGGCTAGCGGTGAGCGTGCCGTCGCACTGCGCGCTGCTGGCGGAACCTGCGCAGAAGCTGATAGCGGCGTTTGAGGCCGTCACGCTGGCTCGTCCACGCTGCGCCTACCTGAGCGGCAGCACAGGCCGCGTGCTCTGGCAGCCGGAAAGGATCGCTGATGATTTAGCGATGAATATGGCGCGAACCGTGCGCTGGCAGGAGGCGGTGATTTCCGCTAACGAGCGCGAAGCGAGACTGGCAATTGAGATGCCGCCCGGCGGCGTACTGACCTGCCTGACTCGGCAGGCAGCGTGGGAAGGAGAGACCATTTCGCTGGAGCGCAGCGGGGTGGACGTGGCAGTGCATCTGGCGGGTCGGCTTCAGCAATGAATTTTTTGCCCGGTGGCGGCTGCGCCTTACCGGGCCTACGACTGCACGAACGTAGGCCGGGTAAGACGCAACGCGTCGCCACCCGGCAAGGCATCACGCACTATCCTGCAAGCTGCGCGCATACATCCGCCCTTCGGCGGCTAATGCCCGCAGGCTCGGATCCTGCTCGCGGTTGCGGGCAAAGACAATCGCAATCAACTGCTGCATCTGGTACGGCTCCGCCAGCTTCAGGAGTTGCACCGAATTCTCGTAGACCTTTTTCATCCTGCCCGGCATCAGCGTAAATCCAACCCCCGCCTGCACCAGACTCAGCATCGAGAAGATGTCATTCACGCGGGTGACGATTTCCGGCTCGAACCCGGCGATATGAAACGCTTCCTGAAACCCGGCATACGTGGCGAACCCTTCTGCCAGGGCGACAAATTTCTGGTCTTTGTAATCACGCAGATCCGCGGGCCCGCGGGTATTCAGCGTGGCGGAAGCCGGTGCGGCAAGGAAAATATCATCATGGAACAGAGGAAGCACTTCGAGGCTGTTACGGTCGATATCGCTTTCGGAAATAGAGATTAAAATCGCATCCAGCGACCCCTCATCCAGCATATGGAGCAGGGTGTCGTTGGAGCCCATCGTCAGGTCCATCTCCAGATCCGGACGGCGCAGCTTCATGCCCATAATCAGGCGCGGCACGGTTTCCAGCGTCAGAGAGTAGAGCGTGCCGACGCGCAACCGCCCCTGGCCGATACCGGCAATTTTACGGGACTCTTCCACGCCGCGCGCCATCACCTGCATCACCTCCTGACAATACTCCAGCAGCGTCCACGCGGAGGGGAGGGCAATCAGGTTACGCCCTTTGTGAGCAAAGAGCGGGCAGCGGACGTTCTCTTCCAGCGTATGCAGCGCGCGGTGCACGCTGACGCCGCTCAGGCCCAGCGTTTCGGCGGTACGTGCGATATTGCCCTTCTCCATGAACGTCATGAAGATGCTGAGCTTACGGAATGTAATCTCGCTCGTGGTATCGAAACTCATAGCCCTCCCGGTGGATCAGTCAGCCTGCAGCATCGCTTCCAGTTGTTCCTGCGCGTCCAGCCATGCCATTTCGCACTCTTCGAGGCTGGATTTGGTTTTGGCCTGAGTTTGCAGACAGTCCGTCAGCTCTGCTTTGCGGCTCTGATCGTACAGCTCGCTGTCGCCCAGCTTCTCTTCGACGGCGGCAAGCGTGGCGTTGAGCTTTTCCATCTCTTTTTCAAGACGGGCAATCTCTTTACGCAGCGGCTGGGTCTGGGTGCGCAGTTCCGCTTCGCGGCGCTTCTGGTCTTTACGCGACTGTGCGCTGTTGACGTTGTCTTTCGCTGACTCTTCCGGCTGGTTTTCCTGCTTTTGTACGTCCGTCAGCCACTGCTGGTAATCTTCAAGATCGCCGTCGAACGGTTCGACTTTGCCGCCGTGTACCAGATAGAGATCGTCGGTGGTGGAGCGGATCAGGTGGCGATCGTGCGACACGACAACCAGTGCGCCTTCGAACTCAATCAGCGCTTCGGTCAGCGCCTGACGCATGTCGAGATCCAGGTGGTTGGTCGGTTCATCAAGCAGCAGCAGGTTGGGTCTCTGCCAGACGATCAGCGCCAGCACCAGACGGGCTTTTTCGCCGCCCGAGAAACGCTCGGTGTTTTCGGTCACCTTATCGCCCTGGAAGCCGAAGCCGCCGAGGTAGTCGCGCAGCTTCTGCTCCATCTCCTGTGGCGCAAGACGCGCCAGATGCTGAATCGGGGATTCATCCGCGCGTAAAAATTCCAGCTGATGCTGGGCGAAATAGCCAAGCTTAATGCCCTTCGCCAGGCCGATTTCACCGCTGGTTGGGTTAAGCTCGCCCGCGAGCAGCTTAATTAACGTTGATTTACCGGCGCCATTGCGCCCCAGCAGGCCAATGCGCGAACCCGGCACCAGGTTAAGCTTGATAGAGTCGAGGATGATGCGATCCCCATAACCCGCGCTGACCTTTTCCATCTTCAGCAGCGGGTTCGGCAGGCTTTCCGGCGCGCGGAAGCTGAAGTGGAACGGGTTATCCACGTGTGCCGGGGCAATCATCTCCATGCGTTCCAGCATTTTAATGCGGCTCTGGGCCTGCTTGGCTTTTGACGCTTTAGCTTTGAAGCGATCCACGAAGCTCTGCAGGTGCGCCACGCGCTGCTGTTGGCTTTCATACATCGACTGCTGCTGAGCAAGGCGCGTCGCGCGCTGGCGCTCGAAAGAGCTGTAGTTGCCGGTGTACTCGAACATGGTTTGCTGTTCGATATGAATGATTTTATCCACCACCGGATCGAGGAAGTCGCGGTCGTGGGAGATGAGAATCAGAGTGCCCTGATAGCTCTTGAGCCACTTCTCGAGCCAAATAACCGCATCGAGATCGAGGTGGTTGGTCGGTTCATCGAGCAGGAGCAGGTCTGAGCGGCAGATCAGCGCCTGCGCCAGGTTGAGGCGCATGCGCCAGCCGCCGGAGAAGTCGCTGACCGGGCGTTCAAGCTGTTCATTGCTGAAGCCCAGGCCGTGCAGCAGGCTGGAGGCGCGGGAGCGAATGGTCCACGCGTCGATGGCGTCCAGCTTGCCGTGAACGGTAGCGATGGCGTGACCGTCGTTGCGCTCGTTGGCCGCGTTGAGTTCCGCTTCGAGCTTACGGTATTCGCGATCGCCGTCGATAACATAGTCGAGTGCCGGTTCGCTCAGGGCTGGCGTCTCCTGGTTTACCCACGCGAGCTGCCAGTTCCCCGGGAAGGTAAAGTTACCGCCATCCGCGCTAATCTCGTTTTTCAGCAGCGCCAGCAGGGTGGATTTACCGCAGCCGTTTTTGCCGACCAGACCCACTTTCTGGCCCGGGTTGATGGTAGCAGTGGCGTTATCCAGCAGGACGCGCACGCCGCGACGAATTTGTAACGAGGAGAAAACAATCATAGAAGCGCCGTATGTTCCGACTATGTTAATTTGTCATTATGATAATGTAAGGTGTGGGCCATTTTCCCCACCGGGCCGCCATGGTAGCCCAAAACGACAACAATACACAAAAACAGAACCGGGAGGGGAGTGATGTCTCAGACAGCGAAAGTGCTGCTGCTGTATGCCCATCCGGAATCTCAGGACTCGGTGGCGAACCGGGTGCTGCTTAAGCCGGCCACACAGCTCAGTAACGTCACGGTGCACGATCTCTACGCGCACTATCCTGATTTCTTTATCGATATTCCTTACGAGCAGGAACTGCTGCGTCAGCATGACGTGATTGTATTTCAGCATCCGCTCTATACCTACAGCTGTCCGGCACTGCTGAAAGAGTGGCTGGACCGCGTGCTGAGCCGGGGCTTCTCCAGCGGGGTGGGGGGCAACCAGCTGGCGGGAAAGTACTGGCGCAGTGTGATCACCACCGGTGAACCCGAAAGCGCTTACCGTCACGACGGGCTGAACCGCTATCCCATGAGCGACATCCTGAGGCCGTTCGAGCTGACGGCGGCCATGTGCCGCATGCACTGGATGAGCCCGATTATTGTTTACTGGGCGCGGCGTCAGGACCCGAAAGCGCTCGCAAGCCACGCCAGAGTCTACGGCGAATGGCTGGCATCACCGATTCCGGCAGGAGGTCGTTAATGGAAGGATCGAATTTACTCCTCGCCGGGGTGCTGTTTTTATTTGCCGCCGTCGTCGCGGTGCCGCTTGCCGCCCGTATCGGCATCGGGGCGGTGCTGGGGTATTTGCTCGCGGGGATCGCCATTGGCCCATGGGGACTGGGCTTCATCAGCGACGTGGATGAAATTCTCCACTTCTCGGAGCTCGGCGTGGTGTTCCTGATGTTCATCATCGGCCTCGAACTGAACCCCTCGAAGCTGTGGCAGCTTCGACGCTCTATCTTTGGCGTGGGCGCCGCGCAGGTGCTGTTTAGCGCCGCGATTCTGGCTGGCCTGTTAATGCTGACCAACTTTTCCTGGCAGGCGGCGGTGATTGGCGGGATTGGTCTCGCAATGTCGTCGACGGCGATGGCGCTGCAGCTGATGCGCGACAAGGGGATGAACCGCAATGAGGCCGGACAGCTGGGCTTTTCGGTGCTGCTGTTCCAGGATTTGGCGGTGATCCCGGCGCTGGCGCTGGTGCCGCTGCTGGCGGGCTCCGGTGACGATCATTTTGACTGGGTAAAAATCTCCATGAAGGTGCTGGCCTTCGCGGGGATGCTGATTGGCGGGCGTTTCTTACTGCGTCCGGTGTTCCGCTTTATTGCCGCCTCGGGCGTTCGTGAAGTGTTTACCGCCGCGACGCTGCTGCTGGTGCTTGGCTCTGCGCTGTTTATGGATGCGCTGGGGCTGTCGATGGCGCTGGGGACATTCATCGCCGGGGTGCTGCTGGCGGAGAGCGAATATCGTCACGAACTGGAAATTGCTATCGATCCGTTTAAGGGGCTGCTGTTAGGGCTGTTCTTTATTTCGGTCGGCATGGCGCTGAACCTTGGCGTGCTTTATACCCATCTGCTGTGGGTGGCCGTGAGTGTGGCGGTGCTGGTGGCGGTGAAAACGCTGGTGCTGTACGTCATGGCTCGTATTTACGGGCTGCGCAGCTCGGAACGCATGCAGTTTGCCAGCGTGCTAAGCCAGGGAGGAGAGTTCGCGTTTGTGCTGTTCTCTACCGCATCTTCCCAGAAGCTCTTTAAAGATGACCAGATGGCGCTGCTGTTGGTGACGGTCACGCTGTCGATGATGACCACGCCGCTGCTGATGAAGCTGGTGGATAAACTGCTGTCGCGCCGATTTAACCCGGCTGACGATGAAGACGAGGCGCCCTGGGTGGAAGATGATAAGCCTCAGGTGATCGTCGTGGGTTTTGGCCGTTTCGGACAGGTGATTGGGCGCCTGTTGATGGCGAACAAAATGCGCATCACGGTACTGGAGCGTGATATCAGCGCGGTCAACCTGATGCGTAAATATGGCTATAAGGTCTATTACGGCGATGCCACCCAGCTCGAGCTGCTGCGCTCGGCGGGGGCGGAAGCGGCAGAGTCCATCGTGATTACCTGTAACGATCCGGAAGACACGATGAAGCTGGTGGAGCTGTGTCAGCAGCATTTCCCGCATCTGCATATTCTGGCGCGTGCGCGGGGACGTGTTGAAGCTCACGAATTGTTGCAGGCGGGTGTGAAACACTTCTCCCGCGAAACGTTCTCCAGCGCGCTGGAGCTGGGTCGTAAGGCGCTGATCTCGCTCGGCATGCATCCGCATCAGGCGCAGCGCGCCCAGATGCACTTCCGCCGGCTGGATATGCGCATGCTGCGCGAATTAATGCCTGTGCATACCGATACCGCTCAGATCTCCCGCGTGCGGGAAGCGCGGCGCGAGCTGGAGGAGATCTTTCAGCGAGAGATGCAGCAGGAACGACGCCAGCTCGACGGCTGGGATGAATTTGAATAAAAGGTAACGAAAGATGGCTGTACGTAAACGCTTTATCGCGGGTGCAAAGTGCCCGTCTTGCCAGGCTCAAGATACGCTGGCCATGTGGCGCGAAAATAATATTGATATAGTTGAGTGCGTTAAGTGCGGTCACCAGATGCGTGAGGCTGACAAAGAAGCACGCGATCACGTTCGCAAAGAAGAGCAAGTGATCGGCATTTTTCATCCAGACTAGCGATATGCTCTGAGTTTTTTTAAGCTTAAGGGTACACGGGTGCAGATTTCCGCTACAATCTGCGCCAGCAATTTTCCCACGCTCAGGAGATATCATGAAAGTAGCAAAAGACCTGGTGGTCAGCCTGGCCTATCAGGTACGTACAGAAGACGGTGTGTTGGTTGATGAGTCTCCGGTGAGTGCGCCGCTGGACTACCTGCATGGTCACGGTTCCCTGATTTCCGGCCTGGAAACTGCGCTGGAAGGTCATGAAGTTGGCGATAAATTCGACGTTGCTGTAGGCGCGAACGACGCTTACGGTCAGTATGACGACAACCTGGTTCAGCGCGTTCCTAAAGACGTGTTCATGGGCGTTGACGAGCTGCAGGTTGGCATGCGCTTCCTGGCTGAAACTGACCAGGGTCCAGTTCCTGTTGAAATCACTGAAGTTGAAGACGACCACGTTGTGGTTGACGGCAACCACATGCTGGCTGGCCAGAACCTGAAGTTCAACGTAGAAGTTGTTGCGATCCGTGAAGCGACCGAAGAAGAGCTGGCTCATGGCCACGTTCACGGTGCGCATGGTCACGACCATGATCACGATCACGGCCACGACGGCTGCTGCGGTGGTCACGGCCACGACCATGGTCATGACCACGGCCACGGTAAAGGTGGTTGCGGCAACGGCGGCTGCGGTTGCCACTAATTCCATCATGCGGAAAATAAAAAAGCGGGATAATCCCGCTTTTTTTACGCCTCAATAATGAGGTGGTGGCGTCTCTTCCGACTGAGAGGCAATATTTGACGGCTGCGTCGCCTTCAGCTTTTCCGTAAGCAGGCGCATATGATCCCGCAGTTTCGCCATTTCGAGTTCGTGCGCGGTCACGGTCTGGTTAAGCTCTTCGATGGTGATGTCCTGAAAAGCCAGGCGGCTTTCCAGCTCAGCCATTCTCGCTTCTATCATTGTGTCCTTCATCATTCACCTCGTTTATATCTGATACGCCATATTGGCCCAGCGGCGGCGCAGTTTAACTGAGTTTATCCTTAAGTGCAGTCTCTATCCCGTTGGCAAGAAACTTATTTAAACAAAAATAGTCTGAAAAGTGGCGAGAATTGGAAGTGTCTGTCTGTAGATTTCTTCCGCAACGTTTTATAGTACGTCACTCATTTACGTTTAACGCTGGGGTGAGAGTCCCCAGGCCCTGGAGATATGGATGAAATCACTGTTTAAAGTAACGCTGCTGGCGACGACGATGGCTGTTGCACTGAACGCGCCGCTGTCATTCGCTGCTGATACTGCTGCGAAGCCTGCTGCCACTGCAGACAGCAAAGCGGCGTTCAAAAATGACGACCAGAAATCCGCCTACGCACTGGGCGCATCTCTGGGCCGCTACATGGAAAACTCTCTGAAAGAACAAGAGAAACTGGGCATCAAACTGGACAAAGCCCAGCTGATCGCGGGTGTTCAGGACGCCTTTGCTGATAAGAGCAAACTGTCTGACCAGGAAATCGAACAGACTCTGCAGGCGTTCGAAGCGCGCGTGAAGGGTGCCGCTCAGACCAAGATGGAAGCGGACGCTAAAGACAACGAAGCGAAAGGCAAAGCCTACCGCGACACTTTTGCTAAAGAGAAGGGTGTGAAAACCTCTTCTACTGGTCTGGTGTACAAAGTTGAGAAAGAAGGTACCGGTGATGCGCCTAAAGACAGCGACACCGTTGTGGTGAACTACAAAGGTACGCTGATCGACGGTAAAGAGTTCGACAACTCTTACACCCGTGGTGAACCTCTTTCCTTCCGTCTTGACGGTGTGATCCCAGGCTGGACTGAAGGCCTGAAAAACATCAAAAAAGGCGGCAAAATCAAGCTGGTTATCCCACCGGATCTGGCCTATGGCAAAACTGGCGTCCCGGGTATTCCGGCTAACTCCACGCTGGTCTTCGACGTAGAGCTGCTGGACATCAAACCAGCGCCGAAAGCGGATGCGAAACAGGAAGCGCAGGCAGATCAGAAAGCTGCGACAGACGCTAAGAAGTAATGTGATGCAAACCGCCGCCTTTTAAGGCGGCGGTTTTTTATTGTGGGGCAGATATAATTAACACTGGAAAGCGTTAGGCACGCTGTATTAATTTAGTTGTCCGTGTAGATAATGAGCCTGCCCTGAAAACCTAACGACAGGCTCCTGAAAAGGAGTGTTTTTTTCATGTCCAGGTCGCTTTTAACCAACGAAACCAGTGAACTTGATTTGCTGGATCAACGTCCTTTTGACCAGACTGACTTCGATATTCTGAAATCCTATGAAGCGGTAGTGGACGGGTTAGCGATGCTCATTGGTTCCCACTGCGAAATCGTATTGCACTCCCTGCAAGATCTTAAGTGTTCCGCCATCCGCATTGCTAATGGTGAGCATACCGGCCGTAAAATTGGTTCGCCAATTACCGACCTTGCATTGCGTATGTTGCATGACATGACCGGCGCGGACAGCAGCGTCTCAAAATGTTATTTCACCCGCGCCAAAAGCGGCGTGCTGATGAAATCAGAAACCATCGCGATTCGAAACCGCGAGCATCGTGTGATTGGGCTGCTGTGCATCAACATGAACCTTGATGTGCCATTCTCACAGATCATGAGCACCTTTATTCCGCCAGAAACGCCAGACGTTGGCTCTTCTGTTAACTTTGCCTCCTCCGTTGAAGATCTCGTCACGCAGACGCTTGAGTTCACCATTGAAGAGGTCAATGCTGACCGCAACGTATCGAACAACGCCAAGAATCGCCAGATCGTACTCAATCTCTACGAGAAAGGGATTTTCGACATTAAAGATGCCATCAACCAGGTGGCCGATCGTCTGAACATCTCCAAGCATACGGTTTACCTCTACATCCGTCAGTTCAAAAGCGGCGATTTCGTGGGGCAAGATAAGTAATGCGTTTTGCATTAATGGTGACGGGCCCGGCGTATGGGACTCAACAGGCCAGCAGCGCGCTGCAGTTTGCGCATGCGCTGCTGGCGGCCGGACACGAACTGGCGAGCGTCTTCTTCTATCGGGAAGGGGTGTATAACGCGAACCAGTTTACGTCGCCGGCGAGCGACGAGTTTGATCTGGTCCGCGCCTGGCAGGCGTTAAATGAAAAGCAGGGCGTTGAGCTGCATATCTGCGTGGCGGCGGCGCTGCGTCGCGGCGTGACGGATGCAGCCGAAGCCGAGCGCCTGGGATTATCAGGCGCTAACCTGCAGCCTGGTTTTTCGTTGAGTGGTCTGGGCGCATTGGCTCAGGCGGCGTTAACCTGCGACAGAGTGGTGCAATTCTGATGAAGCGTGTGGCATTTGTTTTTACTTCTGCGCCGCACGGCAGCACCTCTGGCCGCGAAGGCCTGGATGCGCTGCTTGCGACATCGGCGTTAACAGAAGATATCGGTGTCTTCTTTCTGGGGGACGGCGTGCTTCAGCTTCTGGCGGGCCAACAGCCGCAGGCCATTCTGGCGCGCGACTACATCGCCACCTTCAAAGTGCTGCCGCTTTACGATATCGAAACCTGCTATGTCTGTGCCGACTCTTTAACGGCGCGCGGTTTAAGCGATAAGACGCCTTTTGTGCTGGATGTGACGACCTTACCTGCCGCAGCACTGCGTGAACAACTATCCCACTACGACACCATTCTGACTTTCTGAGGCTTCCATGCTCCATATTCTCAGCCATTCACCATGGCAATGTGATATCGACACGCTGTTGAGCATGCTGCGCGAAGGTGACGATCTGCTGCTGATTCAGGATGGCGTGCTCGCTGCACTTGAAGGTGGACGTTTCGTTGAAATTCTCACGAACGCCCCCATAACGGTCTCTGCGCTGAAGGACGATCTGGATGCGCGGGGTCTTTCTGGTCAAATTTCAGCCAAAATTGACGTGGTTGGCTATACTGATTTCGTCAATCTTACTGTGACGCACGCCAGTCAAATGAACTGGTGATTTGAGATCGCTGTATATTTCTTGACACCTTTTCGACGTAGCCCTAAAATTTCGCGTCCTCATATTGTATGAGGTCGTTTTATTACGTGTTTACGAAGCAAAAGCTAAAACCAGGAGCTATTTAATGGCAACAGTTAACCAGCTGGTACGCAAACCACGTGCACGCAAAGTTGCAAAAAGCAACGTGCCTGCGCTGGAAGCCTGCCCGCAGAAACGTGGCGTATGTACTCGTGTATATACCACCACTCCTAAAAAACCAAACTCCGCACTGCGTAAAGTATGCCGTGTGCGTTTGACTAACGGTTTCGAAGTGACTTCCTACATCGGTGGTGAAGGTCACAACCTGCAGGAGCACTCCGTGATCCTGATCCGTGGCGGTCGTGTTAAAGACCTTCCGGGTGTTCGTTACCACACCGTTCGTGGTGCGCTGGACTGCTCAGGTGTTAAAGACCGTAAGCAGGCTCGCTCCAAGTACGGCGTGAAGCGTCCTAAGGCTTAATGGTTCTCCGTTAAGTAAGGCCAAACTGATTTATCTTAATGTCAAACTAAACTCGTAGAGTTTTGGACAATCCTGAATTAACAACGGAGTATTCCCATGCCACGTCGTCGCGTCATTGGTCAGCGTAAAATTCTTCCAGATCCGAAGTTCGGATCAGAACTGCTGGCAAAATTTGTAAATATCCTGATGGTAGATGGTAAAAAATCTACTGCAGAAGCAATCGTATACAGCGCGCTGGAGACCCTGGCTCAGCGTTCTGGTAAAAATGAACTGGAAGCTTTCGAAGTCGCTCTCGACAACGTTCGCCCAACTGTAGAAGTTAAGTCCCGCCGCGTTGGTGGTTCTACTTATCAGGTTCCAGTTGAAGTTCGTCCGGTTCGTCGTAATGCCCTGGCAATGCGTTGGATCGTTGAAGCTGCTCGTAAACGCGGTGATAAATCCATGGCTCTGCGTCTGGCGAACGAACTTTCTGATGCTGCAGAAAACAAAGGTACTGCAGTTAAGAAACGTGAAGACGTTCACCGTATGGCAGAAGCCAACAAGGCGTTCGCACACTACCGTTGGTAATCCCTTCGGAGTATTAGTCACCAGGCGGGCGCTTCAGAGAAGCTGCCCGCTCTGGGTAACTTAACTGAACGCCTAAAGAAACAAACGAGGAATCAAATGGCTCGTACAACACCCATCGCACGCTACCGTAACATCGGTATCAGTGCGCACATCGACGCCGGTAAGACCACTACTACCGAACGTATTCTGTTCTACACCGGTGTAAACCATAAAATCGGTGAAGTTCATGACGGCGCAGCCACCATGGACTGGATGGAACAGGAGCAGGAGCGTGGTATTACCATCACCTCCGCAGCGACTACTGCATTCTGGTCAGGTATGGCTAAGCAGTACGAACCGCATCGCGTAAACATCATCGACACCCCGGGCCACGTTGACTTCACCATCGAAGTAGAACGTTCCATGCGTGTTCTTGACGGCGCGGTAATGGTTTATTGCGCAGTTGGTGGTGTTCAGCCACAGTCTGAAACCGTATGGCGTCAGGCGAACAAATATAAAGTTCCACGCATCGCGTTCGTTAACAAAATGGACCGTATGGGTGCTAACTTCCTGAAAGTTGTTGGCCAGATCAAAACCCGTCTGGGCGCGAACCCTGTTCCGCTGCAGCTGGCAATTGGTGCTGAAGAAGGCTTCACCGGCGTTATCGACCTGGTGAAAATGAAAGCCATCAACTGGAACGATGCAGACCAGGGCGTTACCTTCGAATACGAAGATATCCCGGCTGAGATGCAGGACCTGGCTGACGAATGGCACCAGAACCTGATCGAATCCGCTGCTGAAGCTTCTGAAGAGCTGATGGAGAAATACCTGGGTGGTGAAGAACTGTCTGAAGAAGAGATCAAAAAAGCTCTGCGTCAGCGCGTTCTGAACAACGAAATCATCCTGGTAACCTGTGGTTCTGCGTTCAAGAACAAAGGTGTTCAGGCGATGCTGGATGCGGTAGTTGACTACCTGCCATCCCCGGTTGACGTTCCTGCGATCAACGGCATCCTGGACGACGGTAAAGATACTCCGGCTGAGCGTCACGCAAGTGATGACGAGCCGTTCTCTGCACTGGCGTTCAAAATTGCTACCGACCCATTCGTGGGTAACCTGACCTTCTTCCGCGTTTACTCTGGTGTGGTTAACTCTGGTGACACCATCCTGAACTCCGTGAAAGCGGCGCGTGAACGTTTTGGCCGTATCGTACAGATGCACGCTAACAAACGTGAAGAGATCAAAGAAGTTCGTGCGGGCGACATCGCTGCAGCTATCGGTCTGAAAGACGTGACCACTGGTGACACCCTGTGTGACCCGGATCACCCGATCATTCTGGAGCGTATGGAATTCCCTGAGCCGGTAATCTCCATCGCGGTTGAACCAAAAACCAAAGCTGACCAGGAAAAAATGGGTCTGGCTCTGGGCCGTCTGGCGAAAGAAGACCCATCATTCCGCGTATGGACTGATGAAGAATCTAACCAGACCATCATCGCTGGTATGGGTGAACTGCACCTGGACATCATCGTTGACCGTATGAAGCGTGAATTCAACGTTGAAGCGAACGTGGGTAAACCTCAGGTTGCTTACCGCGAAGCGATTCGCGCGAAAGTTACCGATGTTGAAGGTAAACACGCTAAGCAGTCTGGTGGTCGCGGTCAGTACGGTCACGTTGTGATCGACATGTACCCACTGGAGCCGGGCTCTAACCCGAAAGGTTACGAGTTCATCAACGACATCAAAGGTGGTGTAATTCCTGGCGAATACATCCCAGCCGTTGATAAAGGCATCCAGGAGCAGCTGAAAGCGGGCCCTCTGGCTGGCTATCCGGTTGTTGACATGGGTATCCGTCTGCACTTCGGTTCTTACCACGACGTTGACTCCTCTGAACTGGCGTTTAAACTGGCTGCGTCTATTGCCTTTAAAGAAGGCTTTAAGAAAGCAAAACCAGTTCTGCTTGAGCCAATCATGAAGGTTGAAGTAGAAACTCCTGAAGAGAACACCGGTGACGTTATCGGTGACTTGAGCCGTCGTCGCGGTATGCTGCGTGGTCAGGAATCCGAAGTAACTGGCGTTAAGATCCACGCTGAAGTTCCGCTGTCTGAAATGTTCGGATATGCAACTCAGCTGCGTTCTCTGACCAAAGGTCGTGCATCATACACCATGGAATTCCTGAAGTATGATGATGCGCCTAACAACGTTGCTCAGGCCGTTATTGAAGCCCGTGGTAAGTAATCCACAGGATTAAAACCTAAGTCCCGTGCTCTCTCCAGAGGGGAGAGCACTATAGTAAGGAATATAGCCGTGTCTAAAGAAAAATTTGAACGTACAAAACCGCACGTCAACGTTGGTACTATCGGCCACGTTGACCATGGTAAAACTACCCTGACCGCTGCAATCACTACCGTTCTGGCTAAAACCTACGGTGGTTCTGCTCGTGCATTCGACCAGATCGATAACGCGCCAGAAGAAAAAGCTCGTGGTATCACCATCAACACCTCTCACGTTGAGTACGACACCCCGACTCGCCACTACGCACACGTAGACTGCCCAGGCCACGCCGACTATGTTAAAAACATGATCACCGGTGCTGCGCAGATGGACGGCGCGATCCTGGTTGTTGCTGCGACTGACGGCC
>NZ_LNHM01000039.1:0-258 GCF_001462935.1 Enterobacter sp. 50588862 | reverse complement strand
AAGGAACGTTGAAGACGACGACGTTGATAGGCCGGGTGTGTAAGCGCAGCGATGCGTTGAGCTAACCGGTACTAATGAACCGTGAGGCTTAACCTTACAACGCCGAAGCTGTTTTGGCGGTGAGAGAGACGATTTTCAGCCTGATACAGATTAACAGAATTTGCCTGGCGGCTTTAGCGCGGTGGTCCCACCTGACCCCATGCCGAACTCAGAAGTGAAACGCCGTAGCGCCGATGGTAGTGTGGGGTCTCCCCATGT
>NZ_LNHM01000038.1:0-97611 GCF_001462935.1 Enterobacter sp. 50588862 | reverse complement strand
TTTGCCTGGCGGCTTTAGCGCGGTGGTCCCACCTGACCCCATGCCGAACTCAGAAGTGAAACGCCGTAGCGCCGATGGTAGTGTGGGGTCTCCCCATGTGAGAGTAGGGAACTGCCAGGCATCAAATAAGTGAAGAGGCCATCCGAAAGGATGGCCTTTTTGCGTTTCTGCGCTGCACAAACCGTAGGCCGGGTAAGGCGAAGCCGCCACCCGGCAAGTCAGACCGCACACCACTTCACAATAAACTCAGCAATCCCATCCTCATCATTTAAATCCAGCACCGGAACCTCAATATCGAGAGCAACATCGCTGGCCACCGCAATCACATGCTCATCCAGCGTTAACTCGCTGATATCGTGCCCGGCATCACTTCTGAACAGTAGGATCTTAGGCACGGCCTCATGCTTAAATCCCTCAACCAGCACCAGATCCAGCGTGGAATGATCCATCCGGCTCACCAGATACGCGAGATCCAGCGGTGCCTCATCCGGCGTTTCTGTCATCAATGCCCAACGCTGGTTGCTTGCTACCATTGTCTGCGCGGCACCCACTTTGCGCAGCTCATAGCTATCTTTGCCCGGCTTATCGACATCCATATTATGGTGAGTATGCTTAATCAAGCCTGGACGAATACCGCGGGCGCACAGTGCGGGTATCAGTTTTTTCAGCAACGTGGTTTTTCCTGTCCCACTCCAGGCTGAAATGGCTAAAACAGAATTCATCTCTTCTCCTGCATGGCCTGTAAATCTTCTATTGTGTTCACATTCACGAACGATGTTTTCATGTCGCTAAAATCAACAGTATGTCCGCCGACCTTACGCATAAACACCATCACTCTTCGCTCTCCGGAAGCCAGATAGTCGCTCATAGCAGGAATCAAGGATCGGTTAATGAGCGCGATAGTTGGGTGGTCGCGCTCGCCGTCATGCACCCAGACCACGGGTGAATCACCTCGCTGTTGCACCATCCGTTCCACCAGGCAGGTGGGTATAAAAGGCGTATCACACGAACAAAAGAGAAACCACTCTCCCTGCGACTGCTGCATCACCGAAAGCATGCCTGCCAGCGGCCCCGGAAAATCTGCGAGATTATCCTGATAAACGGGAAACCCGCTGCGCTGGTAAATATCGATATGGCGATTTGCGCTCAGCGCCATTGCCGATACCTGATCGACAAGCGTATCAGCGACATGCTGCCATAAGGGCTTGCCTTTCAGGAGCTGTAGTCCTTTATCTTCCCCGCCCATCCGCGTAGCTCTGCCGCCTGCCAGAACGACCCCAGTGATTTCCAGGCTAAGATTCACGAATATCGCCTCTTTTATTGTGGGATTGACCCTGCTAACGTGTCACTCTAAATGAAAGGAGCACCACCATGAAATGTAAACGTCTGAATGAAGTCATTGAACTCCTCCAGCCAGCCTGGCAAAAAGAGCCAGAGCTGAATCTGATGCAATTCTTACAGAAACTGGCAAAAGAGTCAGGTTTTGACGGCGATCTGGCAGACCTTTCTGACGACATCCTGATCTACCACCTCAAAATGCGCGACTCAGCCAAAGATGCTGTTATTCCTGGTATTCAGAAGGATTATGAGGAAGATTTTAAAACTGCATTGCTGCGCGCCCGAGGCGTAATTAAAGAGTAAAAGCTTGTAAGCGGAGCCACCGAAATCGCTACAAGATGATATCCTGAATCATTCGTATAATTTCCGGATGATCGGATGAACGACCAGGCTTTTACTTTCCAGACACTACACCCGGATACCATTATGGATGCCCTGTTTGAACAGGGTATTCGTGTGGATTCCGGGCTAACTCCGTTAAACAGCTACGAAAACCGCGTCTATCAATTTCAGGACGAGGATCGTCAGCGCTTCGTCGTAAAGTTCTATCGCCCTGAACGTTGGTCTGCACAGCAAATTCAGGAGGAGCACCAGTTTGCTCACGATCTGCTGGTTGATGACGTCCCCGTTGCCGCACCGATAAAGTTCAATAACCAAACGCTGCTCACGCATGAAGGGTTTTACTACGCCGTATTCCCCAGTCTGGGTGGCCGCCAGTTTGAAGCGGATAATATCGATCAGATGGAGTGGGTTGCTCGCTATCTGGGACGCATTCATCAGACGGGACGTAAAACAGCGTTCACTGCCCGACCAACGATCGGGATTCATGAATATCTCACCGAACCACGTCAGATATTCGAAACGTCTGCGCTGATCCCCGCTGCGTTAAAGGATGATTTCCTCAACGCCACCGATAAGCTTATTGCTGCGGTGAAAACCTGCTGGCGTGATGATATTTCCGTTCTGCGCCTGCATGGCGATTGTCATGCCGGAAATATTCTCTGGCGCGATGGGCCGTTGTTTGTCGATCTCGACGATGCGCGCTTGGGACCAGCGGTTCAGGATCTGTGGATGCTGCTCAATGGCGACAAAACCGAGCAGCGCATGCAGCTTGAAACGATTATTGAAGCCTATGAAGAATTTAGCCCGTTTAATTCAGACGAAATTGCCCTGATTGAGCCTTTACGTGCGATGCGTTTTGTTTATTATCTCGCATGGTTAATCAGGCGTTGGGACGATCCCGCATTTCCTCGTAATTTCCCGTGGCTTACCGGAGAAGATTACTGGCGCAGCCAGATATCTACATTCACTCAGCAGGTTAAGGTTCTTCAGGAACCCCCTCTGCAATTAACGCCGATGTATTAATTGGACACACCCAGGAGAGAGTTAATCATGAAAAAAATTTGGCTGGCGCTGGCAGGTATGATTCTGGCATTTAGCGCTTCTGCTGCGCAGTTTACCGACGGTAAACAGTTTATCACGCTGGAAAAGCCGGTTGCTGGCGAGCCACAGGTTCTGGAGTTCTTCTCATTCTATTGCCCGCACTGCTATCAATTCGAAGAGGTGCTGCATGTTTCTGACAACGTGAAGAAAAAGCTGCCGGAAGGCACCAAAATGACCAAGTACCACGTTGAATTCCTGGGCCCGTTGGGTAAAGACCTGACTCAGGCGTGGGCGGTTGCGATGGCGCTGGGCGTGGAAGATAAAATCACTGCTCCAATGTTCGAGGCCGTACAGAAAACCCAGACCGTTCAGACCACTGCGGATATCCGCAAAGTGTTCGTTGATGCCGGTGTGAAAGGTGAAGAGTACGACGCCGCGTGGAACAGCTTTGTAGTGAAATCTCTGGTTGCTCAGCAGGAAAAAGCGGCTGCTGATCTGCAGCTTCAGGGCGTTCCGGCGATGTTTGTTAACGGCAAATATCAGCTGAACATGCAGGGCATGGACACCAGCAGCATGGATATTTTCGTACAGCAGTATGCTGATACCGTGAAATATCTGGTTGAGAAGAAGTAATTTCGTTGATATGAAAACGCCGGTCACTGACCGGCGTTTTTGTATGAAGATTTAATGCTGTCTATCTGTTCGTCTTTCTCTTTCCAGAGCGTATTAAGCCACTGCTGGAAACCACGTTTGAAATTCTTATCGTTAACGTAGTCACCGTGCAGCCCGGCATCGATCGGCACTAAATTCACCCGAACAACAATGCGAGTCAGCTTGCCGCTGAGCATATCGAAGAATGGCGTCCTGTCATTTTCCGGATAGCAGAGCGTAACGTTCAGAAGTTTATCGAACTGTGCACCCAGCACGTTAAGCGCCATCGCAATACCCGCCGCCTTTGGCGGAAGCAGGTTCTGATAAGGGGAGCGTGTTTGTTGACGTTTATCTTCCGTAAACCGTGAGCCTTCCACAAAGTTCACGATGGTCGTTGGATGTGCGCGAAACTTTTCACAGGAGCGGCGCGTGGTCTCCACATCCTTACCGCGACGCTCCGGATGACGAATCAGATAGCTGCGCGAATAGCGTTTCATAAACGGCATATCGAGCGCCCAGCAGGCCAGCCCGATAAAGGGCACCCAGGCGAGCTGCTGCTTCAGGAAGTACTTGTTCATCGGGATATGTTTGCGAAAAAGCACGCATAACACCACGATGTCCGCCCAGCTGTGATGATTGCAGATCAGCAGGTACCAGTTCTTTTTGTTGAGGCTCTCCAGCCCTTCGACATCCCACTTCAGATGCGGATTCAGGCACAGCAGGATCGCTAGCCCTTCACACCAGCAATACATCATGAAATTACAAAACGCAGAGACGGATCGCCACACCGCAGGCACAGGCAGCAGCAGTTTAACGATCCCGGCGATAATGATTGGCACAGAACACGCAATCGTCACCAGAATTGTTAAAATGATGCTTAGCGGTAATGTTATTGCAGCGAGCAATCTCGACATGATGAGCTTTTTCAGGTGGTTAGCTTTAATGGACCCGCCGATGATACGGCGCTGGGGGCTGATTTTATCAGAAAAGTGACAAAATTATGGCGCTTTCATATCGTCAATAGACGGCTTTTCCCCTGAAGCAGAAGATTTCTCTATTATTGTGCGCTAATCAGGACTTATATCCACATAGACTAAATTGCCATCAGCAGGCTATTTTCATGCAGTGTTAGTTGTTAACATTATGATATTTAATAATTTATTATCAACGCGTGCCTGCTTTTAGTATCTGTTTTTCATTTGAAGTGAAAATATTCACAAACTTATCCACAGTTTGAATTTTGCGAGCGATCCTCACGATCGCAAAATCTTTTCCTGTATCGAACCTGAATAACTGATGTTTTCATCCTTCTGTGGCATCCTTTACGCATAAATTGATTAAAGGCACGGACATTATGGTTCAGATCCCAGAAAACCCACTTATTCTCGTCGACGGCTCTTCTTACCTGTATCGGGCGTACCATGCGTTTCCTCCTCTGACCAATAGCGCAGGGGAACCTACCGGCGCGATGTACGGCGTGCTGAATATGCTGCGCAGCCTGATTCTTCAATATCAGCCCACCCATGCGGCTGTCGTTTTTGATGCGAAAGGCAAAACCTTCCGCGATGAACTGTTTGAACATTACAAATCCCATCGTCCGCCAATGCCTGACGATCTGCGTGCGCAGATTGAGCCGCTGCACGCCATGGTGAAAGCAATGGGCCTGCCGCTGCTGGCCGTCTCTGGCGTGGAGGCCGACGACGTCATCGGTACGCTGGCGCGCGAAGCTGAAAAAATGGGCCGTCCGGTGCTGATCAGCACCGGTGATAAAGATATGGCGCAGCTGGTGACGCCAGGTATTACCCTGATCAACACCATGACCAACACCATTCTGGGGCCAGAAGAAGTAGTCACTAAGTATGGCGTGCCGCCAGAGCTGATTATCGACTTCCTCGCGTTGATGGGCGACTCCTCGGATAACATTCCTGGCGTTCCTGGCGTCGGTGAAAAAACCGCGCAGGCGCTGCTTCAGGGGCTGGGTGGTCTTGACACGCTCTACGCGGAACCAGAAAAAATCGCCGGACTTTCCTTCCGTGGCGCAAAAACCATGGCCGGGAAGCTGGAAGAGAACAAAGAGGTGGCTTATCTCTCCTATAAGCTGGCAACAATCAAAACCGATGTGGAACTGGAGCTGGGCTGTGAGCAGCTGGAAGTGCAACAGCCTTCCGCTGACGACCTGCTGAGCCTGTTTAAGAAATACGAATTCAAGCGCTGGACCACTGACGTGGAAGCCGGTAAATGGCTGCAGGCTAAAGGGGCCAAACCTGCTGCTAAGCCGAAAGAGACGATTGTCGTTGATGCCGAAGATCAGGCGGAAGAAGAAGCCGCAGCGCTCTCCTTCGACAACTACGAAACCATTCTGGAAGAGTCACAGCTGATCGCCTGGATCGAGAAACTGAAAAAAGCGCCGGTCTTTGCCTTTGACACCGAAACAGACAGCCTCGACAACATCTCAGCCAATATGGTGGGATTGTCCTTTGCGACAGAGCCGGGTATTGCCGCCTACGTTCCCGTGGGGCACGACTACCTGGATGCGCCGGAGCAGATCTCCCGCGAGCGCGCGCTCGAGCTACTGAAGCCGATTCTGGAAGACGAAAAGGCGCTGAAGGTTGGTCAAAACCTCAAGTACGACCGCGGCATTCTGCAGAACTACGGCATTGAGCTGCGCGGGATTGCCTTTGACACTATGCTCGAATCCTACATTCTGGACAGCGTGGCGGGCCGCCATGATATGGATTCCTTATCTGACCGCTGGCTCAAGCACAAAACCATTACCTTTGAAGAGATTGCCGGTAAAGGGAAAAATCAGCTCACCTTTAACCAGATTGCTCTTGAAGAAGCAGGGCGCTACGCGGCGGAAGATGCCGACGTCACGCTGCAACTGCATCTGAAGATGTGGCCGAAACTGCAGAAGCACGAAGGTCCGCTGAACGTATTCCAGCATATTGAAATGCCGCTGGTGCCCGTTCTGTCCCGTATCGAACGCAATGGCGTTAAGATCGATCCAACGGTGCTGCATAACCACTCTGGCGAGCTCGCGCAGCGTTTGACCGAGCTCGAGCAGAAAGCGCATGAGCTTGCAGGCGAGCCGTTTAACCTCTCTTCACCGAAGCAGCTGCAAACCATTCTGTTTGAAAAGCAGGGCATCAAGCCGCTGAAGAAAACCCCTGGCGGCGCGCCGTCAACCTCTGAAGAGGTGCTGGAAGAGCTGGCGCTGGACTACCCGCTGCCAAAAGTGATTCTGCAGTACCGCGGTCTCGCGAAGCTGAAGTCTACCTACACGGACAAACTTCCACTGATGATCAACCCGAAAACGGGCCGTGTGCACACGTCGTATCATCAGGCGGTAGCGGCAACCGGGCGTCTCTCGTCAACCGATCCTAACCTGCAGAACATTCCGGTGCGTAATGAGGAAGGGCGCCGCATTCGTCAGGCCTTTATAGCCCCTGATGACTACCTGATTGTCTCGGCTGACTACTCGCAAATTGAACTGCGCATTATGGCGCACCTGTCCTGCGATAAAGGTCTGCTGACGGCATTTGCGGAAGGAAAAGACATCCACCGGGCGACCGCGGCGGAGGTCTTTGGTTTACCGCTGGACAACGTGACCAACGAACAGCGCCGCAGTGCAAAAGCGATCAACTTCGGTCTAATCTACGGCATGAGCGCGTTTGGCCTTTCACGCCAGCTAAACATTCCGCGCAAAGAGTCGCAGAAGTATATGGATCTTTACTTCGAGCGTTATCCGGGCGTTCTGGAATATATGGAACGCACCCGCGCGCAGGCGAAAGAGAAAGGTTACGTTGAAACCCTGGATGGCCGTCGTCTCTATCTCCCGGACATCAAATCCAGCAACGCGGCGCGCCGCGCTGGCGCAGAGCGTGCGGCGATCAACGCCCCGATGCAGGGTACTGCGGCGGACATTATTAAGCGCGCAATGATCGCTGTTGATGCCTGGCTGGAGAAAGAGAAGCCGCGCGTGAAAATGATCATGCAGGTACACGATGAACTGGTATTTGAAGTGCACAAGGACGACCTCGACGCCGTGTCGAAGAAGATCCACGAACTGATGGAAAGCAGCATGACGCTAGACGTGCCGTTGCTGGTGGAAGTGGGAAGTGGTGAAAACTGGGATCAGGCTCACTAAAGGTTCTGTGAATAACGCGCTTTTTATGTAAGTTAGCAACATAACAACGCGCGTTTTGTGACGATCATTAGAATTCCCTATGTAAAGAATGAAAAAAAACTACAAAAAGTGCTTTTTCTACAGCAAAAAAAGGGGTAGAGTTATCGACGTAGGGTACAGAGGTAAGATGTTCTATCTTTCAGACCTTTTACTTCACGTAATCGGATTTGGCTGAATATTTTAGCCGCCCCAGTCAGTAATGACTGGGGCGTTTTTTATTGCGGCAAAGAAAAGTTCGGACAAAAAAAAGCGCGGACATCGCCGCGCTCGGTATTACTCTTCTTCCGCTTCCGTCGCGGGTTCCAGCTCGTTAAACCAGCTGTCGAGCTTCTGACGCAGCTTGTCCACGCCCTGTCTTTTCAGCGAAGAGAAAGGCTCAACCTGTACATCGCCATTGAAGGCCAGTACCGCTTCGCGAACCATATTCACCTGCGCTTTACGCGCGCCGCTTGCCAGCTTGTCGGCTTTCGTCAGCAGCACCAGCACGGCGATATCGCTTGCTACGGCCCAGTCGATCATCTGCTGATCGAGATCTTTTAGCGGGTGACGAATATCCATCAGCACCACCAGACCTTTCAGGCACATGCGTTTTTCCAGGTATTCGCCCAGCGCACGCTGCCACTTGATCTTCATCTCTTCTGGCACCTGCGCGTAGCCGTATCCCGGCAAGTCTACGAGGCGTTTACCTTCAGCCACTTCAAAGAGGTTAATCAGCTGGGTACGGCCAGGTGTTTTTGAGGTACGTGCCAGGTTCTTCTGATTGGTCAGCGTATTCAGGGCGCTGGATTTCCCCGCATTTGAGCGGCCAGCAAATGCCACTTCAATACCGGTATCAGAAGGCAGGTGGCGAATATCGGGCGCACTGGTGACAAAATGCGTCTGTTGGTAGTTCCAGGTAGTCACGTGGTCGTCTCCAAAAATCGTAATCTGGAGGGATTATACCCGAATGCGGGCAAAAGGCTTTTCTCATTGCACGAGGCTTGCGGGCGAATGCCCAAACGGCTGTAAGAGATCGGCTAATGTTGCTATGGGAGATTTCAGAGAATTCGCAGACGTCAAAAAATGCAAACTGTTTTAAATCATAAGCTTATTTCCAGGTAATTATCTGAAAATCTGTATTTGTACCGTTTCGTTGCTTGTTAGTTTAACGGAACAAGGTAAAGTATGCGGCAAGGCGAGGAAGCCAACAGGAAATCGACTTAAGGATTAGGGTCAGGAGCGCCAGGAGGCGAAGACGCAGGATAGTCAGGACGACCAGCGCCTGGAGGCGTTTTAACAGGAAATGGAACCATACACGGACGGTATCAGCCAAAGGATAAACAGGGTGTGTTGTTGGTAAACATGGAATGTCTGACCCGTTAAGGGTTGTGAGTCAGGAAAAAAGGCGACAGATTGCTCTGTCGCCTTTTTTCTTTGCTTGCTTTCTGCTAGATTTCGCCGCAATTCTATACTGAAGAAAACGACTTAAAGATAAAACATCATGAAAAAACCGACCTCCGCTGCGGGCGCGAAACGCCCTGCAAAAGCACGCCGCAAAACGCGCGAAGAACTGAATCAGGAAGCGCGCGATCGCAAACGCGATAAAAAACATCGTGGCCATGCTGCGGGTAGCCGTGCCAACGGCGGTGGTGCAGCGGGCGCCTCTGCAAAAGGCAAACAGCAGAAAGACCCTCGTATCGGCAGTAAAACTCCCATTCCACTGGGCGTGACAGACACCCCGGTCACTAAGCAGCACAAACCAAAGAGCGAGAAACCTATGCTTTCACCGCAGGCTGAGCTGGATATGCTGGAGAACGATGAGCGCCTGGACGCGCTGCTGGAACGTCTTGAAGAGGGTGAAACCCTGACCGCCGAAGAGCAGTCATGGGTAGATGCCAAACTGGACCGCATTGATGAGCTGATGCAGAAGCTGGGTCTGTCTTACGATGACGAAGACGACGAAGAGGAAGAAGAAAAGCAGGAAGATATGATGCGTCTTCTGAAAGGTGGAAACTAACATTTGCATCCGGCAGGCACGATAGTCCTGCTTATAACCCTTCCGGTTATATGTTATCTGGTGTGGTTATTCGTTAAACTACGGCGGTTGTCGCGGCGACAGAAGTGGCTGCGCACCCGAATGATGGCCCGCGATGGGGCCAGAACGGGCCGCCGTATACGAACGCGACACCAACGGAAGGAGTGAGCATGTCAGCACCAACTATCGACTGGGATTTGGCCCTAATCCAGAAGTATAACTATTCCGGGCCGCGTTATACCTCATACCCCACCGCGCTGGAGTTCTCCGATGCCTTCGGCGAGGAGGATTTTCAGCAGGCCGTCGCGCGCTATCCAGAGCGTCCGCTGTCGCTCTACGTCCATATTCCGTTCTGTCATAAGCTCTGCTACTTCTGCGGCTGCAATAAAATCGTGACCCGTCAGCAGCATAAAGCCGACCAATACCTCGATGCGCTCGAACAGGAAATTGTGCACCGCGCGCCGCTATTTAAAGGTCGTCACGTCAGCCAGCTTCACTGGGGGGGCGGCACGCCAACGTATCTCAATAAGGCGCAAATAAGCCGCCTGATGACGCTGCTGCGCGGAAATTTCAATTTTAACGACGACGCTGAAATCTCGATCGAAGTCGATCCGCGTGAAATTGAGCTGGATGTACTGGATCACTTACGCGCCGAAGGCTTTAATCGTCTGAGCATGGGCGTGCAGGATTTCAATAAAGAGGTGCAGCGTCTGGTCAACCGCGAGCAGGACGAAGAGTTTATCTTCGCCTTACTCAACCACGCGCGTGACATCGGCTTTACCTCGACCAACATCGACCTGATTTACGGCCTGCCAAAGCAGACGCCGGAGAGCTTCGCCTTCACGCTGAAGCGCGTGGCTGAACTTAGCCCGGACCGCCTGAGCGTCTTTAACTACGCGCACCTGCCGACGCTATTCGCAGCCCAGCGCAAAATCAAAGATGCCGATCTGCCTTCTGCCCAGCAGAAGCTGGATATCCTGCAGGAAACCATCACCTCTCTGACCGAGAGCGGCTATCAATTTATCGGCATGGATCACTTTGCCCGTCCGGATGACGAGTTGGCGATTGCCCAGCGTGACGGCGTTCTGCACCGCAACTTCCAGGGTTACACCACTCAGGGCGATACCGATCTGCTCGGCATGGGTGTCTCCGCCATCAGCATGATCGGTGACTGCTACGCGCAGAACCAGAAAGAGCTGAAGCTCTACTACCAGCAGGTTGATGCAACCGGCAACGCGCTATGGCGCGGCATCGCGCTGACCCGTGACGACTGCATTCGTCGTGATGTGATTAAGGCGCTTATCTGCAACTTCCGTCTCGACTTTAGCGACGTGGAAGCACAGTGGGATCTGACATTCAGCGAATATTTTGCGGAAGACCTGAAGCTGATTGCGCCGCTGGCGAAAGACGGGCTGGTGGATGTGTCGGAGAACGCGATTGAGGTCACGCCGAAAGGGCGTCTGTTGATCCGTAATATCTGCATGTGCTTTGACGCGTATCTGCGCCAGAAGGCGCGTATGCAGCAGTTTTCACGGGTGATTTAAGGCGCAAAGCCGGGTAAGGCGAAGCCGCTACCCGGCTTTTACATTTCACCCTGCTAGCTAAACAGCCCAACCAGCGCCGCACATAATACCGCCGCAACGGCAGTTTGTGGCGTGTGGCTTTCAGCTGCTCCGCTCGACAGTAAAGTCACTAATGATTCCAGCATGATGGTTCCCCCAATTTCCGGGCACGATCATACAAAACTCATCGGAACAGTAAAGCGCAAAATAACGGCAATTTGCGCTCAATTAATAACCTTTACACAGCGGGGTACGATCACTCCATTCCCAGCTCTTTCAGCTTGCGCGTCAGGGTATTACGCCCCCATCCCAGCAGGCGCGCGGCTTCCTGCTTATGGCCCTGCGTATGACGAAGCGCGGTGGTCAACAGCGTACGCTCCATCTCTGGCTGAGCCTCAGACAGCAGGTTTTGATGACCGGAACGCAGCGCGCGGTCGGCCCACTGCGCCAGCAGCGTTGCCCAGCTGTCCGGCAGCGCGTGCCCGGTGCTGCTTTCGGGCGCGGTGGCCTCAAACAGTTCGGCAGGGAGATCCTGAATCAACACTTCCTGTCCGGCGGCCATCACGGTCAGCCAGCGGCAGGTGTTTTCCAGCTGGCGCACGTTGCCCGGCCACGCCAGACGGGTGAGGGCGGCATCGGTTTCCGGGTGAAGCTGCTTGGCTTCCACGCCCAGCTCGCGGGCCGCCACCTGCAGGAAATGACGCGCCAGGCGCGGGATATCTTCCCGACGCTCGCGCAACGGCGGCAGGTGGACGCGGATCACGTTCAGGCGATGGAATAAATCCTCACGGAATTTGCCCTCCTGCACGCGCAGCTCCAGGTTCTGGTGCGTCGCGGCGATAATACGCACGTCCACCTTCACCGGCGCATAGCCGCCCACGCGGTAAAACTGCCCGTCGGCCAGCACGCGCAGCAGGCGAGTTTGAACGTCCAGCGGCATATCGCCGATCTCGTCCAGGAATAGCGTGCCGCCGTCAGCCTGCTCAAAGCGCCCCTGGCGAATGGTATTCGCGCCGGTAAACGCCCCTTTTTCGTGGCCGAACAGCTCGGACTCAATCAAATCCTTCGGGATCGCCGCCATATTGAGGGCGATAAACGGCGCTTTTGCCCGCGGGCTGTGGCGATGTAACGCATGCGCCACCAGCTCTTTACCTGTACCCGATTCTCCGTTAATCAACACGCTGATGGACGAGCGGGACAGACGGCCAATAATGCGAAACACGTCCTGCATCGCCGGCGCTTCGCCGATGATGTCAGTGGTTGGCCCAAAATCGGGCGCGTGGCGCGGCTGTTGTTGCTCCTGGTAGTGGCTAATCGCGCGCTCAACCAGCGCCACCGCTTCGTCGATATCGAACGGTTTGGGCAGATAATCGAATGCCCCTTGCTGATAGGCGCTCACCGCGGCATCCAGGTCGGAATGAGCCGTCATTATGATGACCGGAAGCATAGGATGGCGCTGTTTGATCTGCTTTAACAGTGCCAGTCCGTCCATGCCCGGCATGCGAATATCCGACAGCAGAACGTCCGGCGTTTTGGTGGTGAGTGCGTCGAGCACCTCGCTGCCGCTCTCAAACGTCGTGCAGCTTAAACCTGCCCCTGTGAGCGCGCGTTCAAGCACCCAACGGATGGAGCTATCGTCATCGACTACCCAGACTATCCCTCGTTGCATAAACGTCACCTTTATTTTTTAATCGGCAGGAAAACCGAAAACTCGGTATGTCCCGGCCAACTGGTAAATTCAATTTTTCCGGAGTGCTGATCGATCAAGCTGCGGGCGATAGATAAGCCCAGTCCCGTACCGCCTTCGCGCCCGCTTACCATTGGGTAGAACAGGGTGTCCTGCAGATGAGAAGGAATGCCAGGCCCGTTATCCTCAACGTCGATGCGTGCCGCCAGACGATAGCGCACGCCGTGCAGCGTAAGCTGGAAGGCGGTGCGGGTGCGTAAAATAATCTCGCCGCCTTCCGGCCCCAGCGCCTGCAGGGCATTGCGCACAATATTCAGCAGAACCTGCTCAATCTGGTCCGGGTCATGCGCCAGTTCCGGCAGGCTTGGGTCGTAATCACGCACCAGCGTGACGTTCTCCGGCAGCTCCATGGAGACGAGCTTCACCACCCGTTCAGCGACTTTATGAATACTTTCTGAAACGTGCATACCCGGCTGCTGCGGCCCGAGCAGGCGATCGACCAGGTTACGCAGGCGGTCCGCCTGCTCAATGATGACGTTGGTGTACTCCGCCAGCGCGGGATCGGGCAGCGCCTTGGTCAGAAGCTGCGCCGCGCCGCGTAACCCACCCAGCGGGTTTTTGATTTCATGCGCCAGACCGCGCACCAGGTCACGGGCGGCAATTTGCTGCGCATGCTGAAGCTGCTCCTGGCTCAGGCGACGCTGATTATCCATCGGCGCCATTTCCAGCAGGATCAGTCCTTCCGGCAAACGTTGCGCGGTAAGGGAAAGAATATGTGAGCGCCCGTCGATCACCAGCGTGACTTCGTTATCGGTGAACCCCTGACCGGCCTGCAAACTTTCCTGCATCAGGCCAATATTCAGCGAGAAATAGCTCAACAACTCAGGAAGCGGGGTGCCAAACAGTTTGCGTGAACTCTGGGCGAGCAGCTGTTGCGCCGCCGGGTTGGCGTAATGGACGGCCAGCTCGTCGTCGACCAGCAGGATGCTGTTAATCAAAGAATTGAGGATCTGCCCAGCATCGGGCAGCGTGCCAGTTGCCATTCAGCAGTCTCCTGGAGTCGTTGCACTGTTTTAGTGCAGTATAGCGGTTTCGGCGTAAAAAGCGCGTGAGATCAGGTTGTTGGTGGAGAAAAAAGCCCATCCGGAGATGGGCTAAAAGTTTCCACGGCAACTACCCCCGGCGCTTTTGACGCCGGGTAAAACAACTAAATTAAACGCTGTAGTACAGTTCGAACTCAACCGGATGCGGAGTCATACGCACGCGGTCGTTCTCTTCAGTACGCAGGGCGATGTAAGCATCGATAGCGTCGTCAGTGAATACGCCACCCGCAGTCAGGAACTCGCGGTCTGCATCCAGCGCCTGCAGGGCTTCTTCCAGAGAGCCAGCAACCTGTGGGATCTCTTTCGCTTCTTCTGGCGGCAGGTCGTACAGGTTTTTGTCCATCGCTTCGCCTGGGTGGATCTTGTTCTTGATACCGTCCAGACCGGCCATCAGCAGCGCTGCGAAGCACAGGTATGGGTTAGCCGCTGGATCCGGGAAGCGAACTTCGATACGACGCGCTTTAGGAGACGCCACCACCGGGATACGGATAGAAGCAGAACGGTTACGCGCAGAGTAGGCCAGCATAACTGGCGCTTCGTAGCCCGGGACCAGACGCTTGTAGGAGTTAGTGGTTGGGTTCGCCAGGGCATTGATCGCTTTAGCGTGTTTGATTACGCCGCCGATGTAGTACAGCGCCTGCTCGGACAGACCGGCATATTTGTCGCCAGAGAACAGGTTGGTACCGTTCTTGGACAGAGACATGTGGCAGTGCATACCGGAACCGTTGTCGCCAAACATTGGTTTTGGCATGAAGGTCGCGGTTTTACCGAAACGGTGCGCAACGTTGTGCACAACGTATTTGTAGATCTGAATTTCGTCCGCTTTTTTGGTCATGGTGTTGAAGCGGGTTGCCACTTCGTTCTGACCCGCAGTCGCCACTTCGTGGTGGTGCGCTTCAACAACCAGGCCCATCTCTTCCATCACCAGACACATGGTGGAACGGATATCCTGTGCAGAGTCGACCGGAGGAACCGGGAAGTAACCGCCTTTCACACCAGGACGGTGACCTTTGTTACCACCTTCGTATTTGGTGGAAGAGTTCCATGCGCCTTCGATGTCGTCGATAGCCACGTGGGAGCCAGAAATAGAGGCACCGAAGCGGATGTCGTCGAACAGGAAGAACTCTGGCTCTGGCCCGAACAGAACGGTGTCCGCGATGCCGGTGGAACGCAGGTACTCTTCAGCGCGTTTAGCGATAGAACGTGGGTCGCGGTCGTAGCCCTGCAGCGTGCCTGGCTCGAGGATGTCGCAGCGGATGATCAGGGTTGGTTCTTCGAAGAACGGATCAATGACCGCAGTGGTTGCGTCTGGCATCAGAACCATGTCGGATTCGTTAATGCCTTTCCAGCCACCAATGGAGGAGCCGTCAAACATTTTGCCTTCTTCAAAGAATTCGGCGTTCACCTGATGAGCAGGGATTGTGACGTGCTGTTCTTTACCTTTGGTATCGGTGAAGCGCAGATCAACAAACTTCACTTCATGTTCGTTCAGCATCGTCAAAACGTGTTCAGCGGACATACTTAACTCTCCAGATTGGTCATTGTCGTCGTGGTAACGAGGTCTTCAATTTCTGTTGGTACTGGCTGTTGCCATGTATTTTTTATAAAGCGAAATCTGTGCCAACTTTTAAAACACCCCAAAAAGGCGTTATCATGCGCACCATAGTGCAAAAGGGCTGCACCATGATGGATTTGTTGCACCAGTATAGTGCTTCAATGTGAACATTAAGCACCATATTGGTGCAATTTACGTTAAAGTGCCCTTTTACCGCTCCGTGAAAGCGATCACAAAGCATCTCTGCAATACTTGTTTGCGGGGGATGTTTGTGATCCTGTTTTGTAGTGCGATTAATCCGTGTACAATAACGCGCTATTTCTAAATGCCTGAGGCAAAGTTGTGATCGAAAATTTGCGTAACATCGCCATCATCGCGCACGTTGACCATGGTAAAACTACCCTGGTTGATAAGCTGCTGCAGCAATCCGGTACGTTTGATGCGCGTGCCGAAACCCAAGAACGCGTGATGGACTCCAACGATTTGGAGAAAGAGCGTGGGATTACCATCCTCGCGAAAAACACCGCGATTAAATGGAATGACTACCGTATCAACATCGTTGATACCCCAGGGCACGCCGACTTCGGTGGTGAAGTTGAACGTGTAATGTCCATGGTAGACTCCGTTCTGCTGGTCGTTGACGCAATGGATGGCCCAATGCCACAGACGCGCTTCGTGACCAAAAAAGCTTTTGCCCATGGTCTGAAGCCAATCGTTGTTATCAACAAAGTTGACCGCCCTGGCGCGCGTCCTGACTGGGTTGTTGACCAGGTCTTCGACCTGTTCGTTAACCTCGACGCGACCGACGAGCAGCTGGACTTCCCTATCGTTTACGCCTCTGCGCTGAACGGTATCGCAGGTCTGGACCACGAAGACATGGCTGAAGACATGACCCCGCTGTATCAGGCGATTGTTGACCGTGTTCCTGCGCCAAACGTTGACCTGGAAGGCACCCTGCAGATGCAGATCTCCCAGCTCGACTACAACAACTACGTTGGCGTAATCGGCATTGGCCGTATCAAGCGCGGTAAAGTGAAGCCTAACCAGCAGGTCACTATCATCGATAGCGAAGGCAAAACCCGTAACGGTAAAGTCGGTAAAGTCCTGACTCACCTGGGTCTTGAGCGTATCGAGAGCGACATCGCTGAAGCGGGCGACATCATCGCGATCACCGGTCTGGGTGAACTGAACATCTCCGACACCATCTGCGATCCGCAGAACGTCGAAGCGCTGCCAGCCCTGTCCGTTGATGAACCAACCGTATCCATGTTCTTCAACGTCAACACCTCTCCGTTCTGTGGTAAAGAAGGTAAGTTCGTTACCTCTCGTCAGATCCTTGACCGTCTGAACAAAGAGCTGGTGCACAACGTTGCGCTGCGCGTTGAAGAAACCGAAGACGCTGATGCATTCCGCGTTTCCGGTCGTGGTGAGCTGCACCTGTCTGTTCTGATCGAAAACATGCGTCGTGAAGGTTTCGAGATGGCGGTTTCCCGTCCGAAAGTAATCTTCCGCGAAATCGATGGCCGTAAACAAGAGCCGTTCGAAAACGTAACGCTGGACGTAGAAGAGCAGCACCAGGGTTCTGTGATGCAGGCACTGGGCGAGCGTAAAGGCGACCTGAAAAACATGAATCCAGACGGCAAAGGCCGCGTACGTCTCGACTACGTGATCCCAAGCCGTGGCCTGATCGGCTTCCGTTCTGAGTTCATGACCATGACCTCCGGTACCGGCCTACTGTACTCCACCTTCAGCCACTACGACGACGTTCGTCCGGGCGAAGTGGGCCAGCGTAACAACGGCGTACTGATCTCCAACGGTCAGGGTAAAGCGGTTGCGTTTGCGCTGTTCGGTCTGCAGGATCGCGGTAAGCTGTTCCTGGGTCACGGTGCTGAAGTTTACGAAGGCCAGATCATCGGTATTCACAGCCGTTCTAACGACCTGACGGTAAACTGCCTGACCGGTAAGAAGCTGACCAACATGCGTGCGTCCGGTACTGACGAAGCAACGGTTCTGGTTCCACCGATCAAGATGACCCTGGAGCAGGCTCTGGAGTTCATCGATGATGACGAACTGGTAGAAGTGACTCCACAGTCAATTCGTATCCGTAAACGTCACCTGACCGAGAACGATCGTAAACGTGCTATGCGCGGTGCGAAAGAAGACTAATACGGTCAATCCGTAGTAAAAAAAGCCGCTGAGAAATCAGCGGCTTTTTTATTAGAACGAATAACGTAACCCCAGGCGGATCCTGTACTGCTCGCGGTTGTAATCATTCCATCTGTCCAGCCACTGGAGTTCGAGGTACGGCAGCCAGTTTCTGTCGATCTTATAACTGAACTTGTTGGTAATTTCCCAGTGATGGTCTTTGCCATTTTTGCTGTGGTAATCATTTATCCGCTGGAAAAAGTGCGGCTCAAAGGTGTAGAAAAACGCATCCGTCACCTTGAAATTCCAGTAGTTGGCGAATTCGTGCGTGTCGTTCTTATCCATCTGCCCGTTATAGTCCGGCGTATCGTAATTGTTATGGTTATAGCGATAGCGGAACGTCAGATTAAACCCGTCCGTGAATTTATAGTTGGTATCTAAATAAACCGCGCCACCGGACCCGGCGCTGCTGTCGTTAATTAACCCGCCCGGCTGGAAGGTGAGTTTGTCGGTCGGCTTAAAAAGGGGATACCACCCCTCTATTTCGTTATAGCTGTGCTTTAGCTCATCCCATTTGCCCACGTTGTAGGCGTTGGTGAACATCAGCCCCGCGCCCATATCGAAGTTATAGCCCGCACGCAGGATCACCTCGTGCAGCTCAGAAGCCGTATTGTAGGCTTCGCGGGTTTCGACATAGGCCCCGGCAAATACCGGGCAGGACACAGACGACACGATCAGTACGGTAATGACTCTTTTCATAATTTGTCCATGTATCAGGTACAGAAAGGCCTCCCTCCTGCTAAACAGGAAGGACATATTGGCCGGATTTATTGTTATAAAGTGACTGCTGACGCTTTATTGTTGGGTGTTATCTCAGGGGTATTCGCTGATTGTTTTTTTCGTTTTCCAATCTCCTCGATAATAAAGGCGAAGCGCGCTTCGTTGAGTTTATAAAACAGCCCCATGTTCACGGCGGCGACGATTGCCAGGCCGCACGGCCAGAGGAAAATAAGCTGACGCAAACCCAGCAGCGTGCCCGCGCTCTGCACCGCATGAGGAACGTAGCCGATCTGGGTCAGCATGATGCCGGGCAGGAAGCCGGCGAGAGCGGCGGAGATTTTGCGCGAGAAGGTATAGCCGGTATAAACCGATCCCTCGGCGCGAATGCCGGTTTTCCACTCGCCGTAATCGACGGTGTCCGGCACCAGCGCCCAGTTCAGGCTGTTCACAAACGCGGTGCCGAAAAAGGCCATGCAGGAAAACAGCACGAACAGCAGGGAGCTGGTTCCCCAGAAGAAGTTCAGCACGTCGCCCACCGCCCACAGCGCCAGTCCGCCCAGATAGACCGGCTTCTTGCCAAAGCGCTTCACCGCGCCGGGCACCAGAAACACGCCAATCAGAATGCAGCCCATGCTGAAAAAGCCCATCCACGACAGCAGATGCAGGTCGTTTAGCACGTACTGGGTGTAATAGACCTGAATCGCCAGCTTGATGTTGAACGCGGCGAGAGTACACAGGTTGGCAATGCACAGCACCAGCAGCGGCGGATTGCGGAAAATCGCGCAGAACGATTTCAGAATGCCGGGCTTATGGTGATCGGGCGTTATCTCGACGTAGCGTTCTTTCACCCCGCTGTAGCACCACCACATGCAGAACAGGCCGCCGGTGACGAACACCAGCGCAGCCACCAGATAGCCGAGGGAGGGCTGGTGGACGAACAGCGCCTGAATGGGCATAAAGCCGACGGTGCAGAGTAACAGCCCCACCGTTGCGCCGCCCTGACGCCACGCGGCAAGCTGCGCGCGCTCGTTCGGGTTTTTGGTGATGGCAGGGACCATCGCACCGTAGGCGCAGTTCATCAGGCTGTAGCAGAGCCCAAACATCATGAAGAGCACGGTGGCGAGGGCCGTTTTGACCGTCAGGCTAAAGTCGTTGGCCATAAACTGCGCCGTGGCAACCAGCGCCACCGGGACGGAGGCATACAAAATGAATGGCCGGAACTTCCCCCTCGGTCCGATGTTTCGCCGGGAATCCAACAGCACCCCGGTAAGCATGTCGGTAAACGCGGTGAAAAACTTCGCGACGAGGAAAATAATGCCGCCGTAGAACGCGGGCATCCCCAGTTCATCGGTGTAAAACTTCAGCAAATACAGCGTGCCAATACAGAGCATCAGGTTCGAGCCAAAATCGCCCATCCCGTAGGCGCACTTCTCTCGCAGGCTCAATTTCAGGGTTAACGGATCAGTATTGTATGTCATGGTCGATCCTCAGAGCGCCCCGCAGGGCGCTCTATCACGTCATTTAGGCCGTACGTTTGCGCAGTTCGATCTCTTCCACGATGCGCACATACATCTTCTCGTTGAGGTTGTAGAAGCAGCCCATCGCCACGATGGTGATGACCGCCAGCAGGCTCGGGTAGATAAATATCAGCTGCCGCAGCCCTTCAACCGTCCCGGCGGACTGCACCACGTTGGGCACATAGCCGATCTGGGTGAGCATGATCCCCGGGAAGAAGCCGGCCAGCGCCTGGGATACCTTCCTGAAGAAGGTAAAGCCGGTGTAGACCGTTCCCTCGGAGCGCACGCCGGTGCGCCACTCGCCGTATTCCACGGTATCGGACACCAGCGCCCAGTTTAGACTGTTCACGAACGCGGAGCCGAAGAACGCCAGGCAGGAAAACGCCACAAAGCTCACCGAGCCGCCGCCGAAGAAGTAGTTGAGCAGATCGCCCGCCACCCAAATTGCCAACCCGCTGATGTAGACCTTTTTCTTGCCGAAGCGCCGCACCGCGCCGGGCATCATAAAGACGCCGATAAAAATACAGCCCATGCTGAAGAAACCCATGTACGACAGCAGGATCGGGTCGTTCAGCACGTACTGCGTGTAGTAGACCTGAATAGCGAGTTTGACGTTAAAGGCGCCCAGCGTGCACAGGTTCGCGATGCACAGGATAAACAGCGGGCGGTTCCCGGCAATGGCGCGAAACGACTGCAGCAGCCCCGGCTTTTGCGCCGGGTTAGCGGGCTGCGTCTCGACGTAACGCTCGGTGACGCCCTTATAGCACCACCACATAAAGAACAGCCCGAACAGCGAGAAGAGGGTGGCGGCAAAGATGTAGCCAAGCTGGTCGTTACCCTCAATCAGGTTCATCACCGGGACAAAGCCCACCGTACAGAGCAGCAGGCCGAGCGTGGCGCCGCCCTGACGCCAGGCCGCCAGCGAGGCGCGCTCGTCCGGGTTTTTGGTGATGGCGGGCACCATCGCGCCGTAAGAGCAGTTCATCATGCTGAAGAACAGGCCGTACAGCATGAACAGCACCGTCGCCATCACCGTTTTGCCGGTCATCTCAAATGGCGTACCGACGAAGTTGGCAATCGCCAGTAAGGTCACCGGGAAGGCGGCATACAGCACGAACGGGCGGAATTTCCCTTTCGGGCCGATCTTGCGCCTGGAGTCGAGCATGATCCCGGTGCCCATATCGGTGAAGGCGGTAAAAAACTTCGCAATCAGGAAGATAATCCCGCCGTATGTGCCCGGCAGCCCCAGCACGTCGGTGTAAAACTTCAGCAAATAGAGCGTGCCGATATCCAGCAGGATGTTAGAGCCGAGATCGCCCATCCCGTAGGCGAGTTTTTCTTTAAACGGCAGGCGTAGGGTTGCCGGATCGGAAGTATGTTGACTCATTATTGTTCTCCGTCTGCCCGCAGGTTTCCCTGCGGGCGAGCCTTATCAGATATCACGTAAGGTGCTAAACAGATCTGCCCATTCGCTGTGCTGGCGATAGAAGACCGGCGGCTTGCCGATCGGGGCATCTACGGTCACGTCACCGCCCTGGCAGGTTTCTCCGGTCCACGCATTGACCCAGCTGTCCTGCGGCAGATAGAGCGACCAGTCCCGGCGGCCCTCTTCATGAACCGGTGCCACCAGCAGATCGCGGCCAAACAGGTACTGGTATTTCAGCGTGTAGGCGCGCGCGTCGTCCTCATAGTGCAGGAACAGCGGACGCATCACCGGCAGGCCGCTTTTCGCGTTCTGCGCAACCGCAGCTTTGATGTACGGCTTAAGGGTGGTGAACACGGTGGTCATGCGCGCGAAGTGCGCGATGGTTTCCGCATCGCCGTCGAACTGCCAGTTGTCGCCAGGGCGGTTGCCCTCGTGGGTACGCATCATCGGCGTAAAGGCGCTGAAGTCGCACCAGCGCAGCAGCAGTTCCTTGCTGCGCTTCATCTCGAACAGGGTGGTATAGCCGCCGATGTCGCTGTGGTGCAGGCCGTGCCCGGTCATCGCCAGCGACAGCGCTGCGGGCACGACGGACGCCAGACCGTCGTCCAGGCTCCAGTCAACGTTCTGATCCCCCGCCCACATCATCACTGAGTGCTTCTGGCTGCCGGTGTAGCCCGCGCGCATGAAGAACAGGATCTCCCCGAGCTTGCCGGTCTCCTCCAGCGCGTCGTAGTTACATTTCGCCCACAGGGCAGGCCAGGCGTTATGCATGATCTCCGCGCTCACGCCGTTGTGCAGGAAAGTGTCGGTTGGCAGATACTCCCCGAAATCGGCCATCCAGCCGCCGCAGCCCAGTTCGATCAGGTTCTTTTTGATGACCTCTTTGTACCAGCCGTAGGCTTCCGGGTTGGTCAGGTCGATAACGCCCGCGTAGAACTCGCCGAACTCAACGTGGTAGTCCTCGCCGTTGGCGTTTTTGGTCAGATAGCCGCGTTTCGCCGCCTCTTCGCAGAGATCTTTATCGCTGGCGACGTACGGGTTGATATAGGAGAGGAATTGTACGCCCTCCTGCTTCCACTGCCCGATCCGCTCGTCAAGCTGCGGATAGAGCTCGCTGTTCCACTTCCAGTTCCACATCACGCGTTTGCCGAAGGAGGTCATGCGGATGCCGGACCAGTCCTGCGCCCAGATGCCGTTCACCTTCACGCCGCCCTCGCGCATGGCGTCGAGCTTCTGCTGGCACACCTCGGTGCCGCCCTGGATGCCCAGCGTCACGCCGTCGTAAACCCAGTCCGGCAGCTCAGGCTGGCGCCCCAGCAGGCCGGTGAGTTTTTCCAGCAGATCGACGTAGGTTTGTGCACATTCGAAGCGCAGCGTGGCGTTATCTTCCCAGAACGCCAGCTCGTGGAAATCCGGGGCGCTGAAGTCAAAGTTCATGTAGCAGCTGTTATCCACGTGGCAGTAGTACTTCTGGGTGCTCACGAAGGTAGGCTGCGGGAAGAAGGTCCAGTAGTAATCGCCGCCCGCGTTCTCTTTGCAGTCGGCCTGCCAGGTGACGTAGGTCTGCTTGTTGCGGCCCACGCCCTGCTCGCTGGTCCACAGCGGGAACGGCTTGCCGCGCAGGTCGAAGTACGAGAATTGCTCGCCGCAGCCGTAGATATGATCTTCCGGCTGCGCCGCCAGCCGCAGCCAGATGCGGTTGTGGCCGGGAGCATCATTTTTCAGCTTCAGCTCCAGACGGCCTTCCGCATCCACGCCCACCAGCAGCGTCGCGCTTACCGCATCGCCGCGGGTAAAGCGGATCGCCCAGCCCGCGCTTTGCTGCGTGACGGTCGCGTCCGTCAGGGCAATCTTTTCGTTGAGCTTGTCTTTAATGCTGAAATTGCCGCGAAACATCTCGATATCGGCCTCGCCTGCTCCGATCCACAGGCAAGGCGCTTCTTCAGAGTGGGACAAAATCAGGCGATCCTGCCAGCGCAGGGTAAAGCCACGTTCGTTATTTTTCAGGTCAATAAAGCCACGTTCGTTATTTTTCAGGTCAATATTGTGTAGGGTACGCATAAAAACTCCGTCTTTATTATTTGGCCTGGCTGTCCAGCAATCCGGCGGCGACGGCAGGCGCTAAGCCCGGCGCCAGCGGCAGGCGGGGGATCACCAGGCAGTGCAGCAGATGGTAAATATCCTGCTTACCGTCCCAGACTTTGGTGGTCACTTCGTTATTTGTGTCCAGCTCCTGCCACCATGAACCGTTTTCGTAATCCATCAGGTATTTGATGCAGTAATCCCACCACTTCTGATACCAGGCCTCGTACTGCGCCTCACCGGTCACGGTATAGAGGGCATAGGCCGTGCCCATCGCCTCGACGATCGGCCAGCGCACGCGTTCGCGGACGATTGGCTTGCCGTCCCAGCCCACGGAGTAGACAAATCCATCGGCCCCGTCGGGTGCCCAGGCGTCGCGGATGGTGGCGTGGAACAGGCCTTTCGCATCTTCCAGCAGCCATTCCGGCGGGGTTTCAAAGCGCGCTTCCAGCGCGGCGCGCAGGTGCAGCATCAGGCGGCCCCACTCAATCCAGTGTCCCGGCGTGCCGCCGTAGGCGCGGAAGCGGTGGGCAGGGTTATCGATGTTGTAATCGCGGATCGGGTTCCAGTCGGTGTCGAAATGCTCGTTAACGCGATACTCACCTTTGCGCGCTACGTCGTGAATAATCACCGAGGCGATGCGCAGGGCGCGGTCGAGCCATTTGCGGTCGTGGGTCACGTCATAGACAATCAGGAAGGCTTCCACGGCGTGCATGTTGGCGTTACCGCCGCGGTAATCTTCCGTTTTGCTGAAGGCTTCATCCCAGGACTCGAGGCACATCTGCTCCTCTTCGCTCCAGAAATAGCGTTCGATCACCGCAATCGCTTCGTCGAGAAGAGGGCGAGCCTGCGGGTGGCCGGTGGTCACGGCGCTCGCCGCACCCAGCAGCACGAAGAAGTGCTGATAACCCTGCTTGGAGGCGTCGACCACGCCCTCATCGTTGACGCAGGCATACCAGCCGCCGTGCTGGCTGTCGCGCAGCGGGCCGTTGAGGGCGTTAATACCGTGCTCAACCAGGGCATACGCGCCGGGACGCCCCATGTTTGCGGCAACGGCGTATACGTGCAGCATGCGGGCGGTGATCCACAGATGGGTGCCCATATCGCTGCGCACCTGGCCGTTATTACCCAGCCAGCCGAACCCGGTCGGCACGGCGGCGTTTTTACCGAAATCGAGAATGCGGTCGGTCTCTTGTTCGAGCCAGCGGTTATGGCTCAGGGTGTTAAACCATTTCATGTTCGGGTCCTTTCTTAGCGGCGAGCCATCATTTCGTCGACGATCTCACCCAAACGCTGCAGTTTCGGCACAGAGACGTCACGCAGCATCATTTCAGTATCCGGCAGGCCAATCACCGAGGACCAGACGGCGCGACCGGCTAAAAAGCCCGATGCCCCAGCCTGCATCGCCACGCTCACGGCGCGCGGGAACAGCTTATCGTCCACGCCGGACGAGAGGATCACCCACGGCATGGCGATGTTCTCGTTCAGCTTCTGCGAGGCCGCCAGCAGTTCCTGCTGGGTGCCCTTGCCGAACAGCGGCATCTCCACCTTGTAAAGGTCGGCACCGCTGTCGCCCAGCTCTTTAGCCGCATCGATAATCGCCTGTTCGCGGTTAAATTCGGCTCCGCGACGCGGCGGACGCACCACAGGCTCGATAATGCTCAGCAGCCCGTTGTCGTGGCACAGCGTATTGAACGCTTTCACCATCTCCAGGCGCTGCTGCGGATCTTCATCGCTACGCCACAGCACCAGCAGCTTGAGCGCCTTGCCGCCGTCGCGTTTGACCGCCTGGGCGTCGATGCTTTTGTCGATCACCACGCTGTCGACCGGAATACCGTTCCCCGGAATAAACTCGTCGGCCGCCACAATCATCGCGCAGCTGTTGGCTACGGCCTGCTGCTCCACAATCTGGCGATAGCAGAACTGCTGGTCGACGAGAATGGCAGAGGCGTACGGCGACAGAATCTTCGCCGCGTTGACCTTAAAATCCGTCAGGTGCTGGTCGGTTACCGGCACCGGCGCGCCTGCGGCGGCAAACATCAGGCGCATCGCTTCGCGCTGATCCACGGCCAGCATTGCAAAACCGCCGGAAGGTCGGGTGATATCTTTCAGGGTGTACATCGTCATTCCTCAGTCCTTTCGTATCAGTGTGATTTTTTCAGCCCGGCAGATGCGCGAACCTGTTCAAGAATGGCCGTCCAGTCTTCGCGCCCGCGCCCGGCGGCGCGAGCCTGGTTATAAACTTCGCGGGACGCCGCGCCCAGCGGCATCGGAACGTGGAGCTGGTTAGCCACGTCCAGGGCGATCCCCAGATCTTTATGCGCAAGGTCGATCATGAAGGCCGGGGAAAGATCGCCTTTCAACACCTTGTTCGGCCATGAGGTGGTGAAGTGGCCTTTACCCGCAGGCGTGCCGCTCATCACCTTGAGCGCCACGTCAAAGGAGAGGCCAAGCGCTTCACACAGCACGGCCGCCTCGGCGGAAAGCGCGTTCAGGGCGATGCTCATGTAGTTATTGATGAGCTTAACGCGGATGCCCATGCTCGGCCCGCCGGCGTTAATCAGCTCATTGCCCATCGCCATTAAGACGGGGGTGGCGCGTTCCACCTGCTGCGCGGTGCCGCCTGCCAGCAGGAGCAGCGTGCCGGCGATGGCATGGTCTGAGGTGCGTCCGACAGGCACGTCCATCAGGCTGAAGCCGCGTTCAGCCATGTCGCGGATCAGCGCGTCGGTTTGCAGCGGGTGAATAGTAGACATATCAATGACCAGCGCGTCGCGGGATAACCCTTCGCATACGCCGTGCTCACCGAACAGTACGCTGCGCACCAGGTCGCCGTTTGGCAGCATGGTGATGATAAACTCGGCGTCCGTGGCGGCCTGCGCGGGCGTTACCGCCGCCCGTGCGCCGCTCTCCACCATCGCCTGCACCGCCTGCGGGTTCACGTCAAAGACGTGAAGCTGGTGGCCTTGCTTCAGCAGATTTTTCGCCATTGGCGCGCCCATCTGCCCTAAACCGATAAATGCGATTGCTGCCATGCCTCTCTCCTGTCACATCGTGTCAATTTCTGCGCGTTTTCGTTGTCTGTTTTTGATCGTATTTGTAATTTATAGTCAAAAAATTGACACGGGTCACTTTTTAAACATTTGATGAAATTAAAATGAAGGCATCAGAAATCGCAGAAGGAATCACCATGACTCGCATCGCTTGTGTCGGCATTACCGTGCTGGATCGCATCTGGTATCTCGATGATTTACCGAAGGAAGGTGGGAAATATGTCGCAAAAGACTATACCGAAGTGGGCGGCGGTCCGGCGGCGACTGCGGCGGTGGCTGCGGCAAAACTGGGGGCGAAAGTGGATTTTATTGGCCGTGTGGGTGACGACGATACCGGAAAACGCCTGCTCGCGGAGCTGGAATCCCTGGGGGTGAATACCCGCTTTACGCGCGTGTTTAGGGGAGCCCGTTCGTCACAGTCGGCGGTGCTGGTGGATGGCTGCGGGGAGCGCGTTATAGCGAATTATCCCAGCCCCGATCTCCCTGCCACGGCAGACTGGCTGTGTGACATTGACTTCTCGCAATGGGATATCGTGTTAGCAGACGTGCGCTGGCATGACGGGGCAAAACAGGCGTTTACCCTGGCCCGTCAGCAGGGCGTTCCTACTTTGCTTGATGCCGACGTTACCCCGCAGGACATCGCGGAGCTGATAGCCTTAAGTGACCACGCGGCCTTCTCCGCGCCGGGCCTGCGGCGACTAACTCAGTTGGATAAAGCAGAAGATGCCCTTAAAAAAGCACAAACGCTCACAAATGGACATGTGTATGTCACTCAGGGGCGAGACGGCTGCTACTGGCTGGAAAACGGCGCCTTGTGTCATCAATCCGGCTTTGAGGTGAACGTGGTGGATACCACCGGCGCGGGCGACGTTTTCCACGGCGCGCTGGCGTTCAGCCTGGGGCAGCAATCCACCGCCGCAGACGCCGTGCGTTTTGCCAGCGCCGTCGCAGCCCTGAAATGCACAAAGCCCGGCGGGCGCGCGGGTATACCCGACTGTGATCAAACCCGCTCTTTTTTGTCACTTTTTGTATAAAATGCGGAGCGTGATGGTTTTCAGAGGACAGCCCATGAGCCTTACCGAACTGACCGGCAACCCGCGTCACGATCAGCTGCTGACGCTGATTGCCGATCGCGGCTATATGAACATTGATGAACTGGCGCAGCTGCTGGACGTGTCGACGCAAACGGTGCGCCGGGATATCCGTAAGCTCAGCGAGCAGGGGCTGATCACGCGTCATCACGGCGGCGCGGGCAGGGCATCCAGCGTGGTGAACACGGCGTTCGAACAGCGCGAAGTGTCGCTTACCGAAGAGAAGCGGGCGATTGCCGAAGCCATTGCGGACTATATTCCCGACGGCTCAACTATTTTTATTACGATCGGCACGACCGTAGAGCACGTTGCCCGGGCACTGCTTAACCATAATCATCTGCGCATCATCACTAACAGCCTGCGGGTGGCGCATATTCTGTATAAGAACCCGCGCTTTGAAGTGATGGTGCCGGGCGGCACGCTGCGCCCGCACAACGGCGGCATTATCGGGCCTGCGGCGACGGCGTTTGTGTCTGGTTTTCGGGCGGACTATCTTGTGACCAGCGTCGGGGCGATTGAGCACGACGGCGCGATGATGGAGTTTGACGTGAATGAAGCCAGCGTGGTGAAAACCATGATGGCCCACTCTCGCCACATTTTGCTGGCGGCCGATCATACGAAATACCACGCCTCCGCGGCGGTTGAAATCGGCAACGTGGCGCAGGCAACGGCGCTGTTCACCGACGAACTGCCCGGCTCGGCGCTGCAAAACCACCTTAAATCCAGCAAGGTTGAGGTTGTTGAAGTCAATTCCGGAGAAGAGCAGCAGGCTGGCTGACCTTCTGATGGCCCGATATGCCTATTCGGGCCTTTCCTTTCTCTAAGCTGAATCTGGCGCATAGCTAAAGTTACTCTTTCCCGCTACAGTTACTTTTCCACGGCGAAAGGAGATAAACATGCTTTATATCTTTGACTTAGGAAATGTAATCGTCGATATCGATTTTAACCGGGTGCTGGGCGCATGGAGCGATTTTAGCCGTGTTCCGCTGGCGACGTTAAAGCAGAATTTCGCGATGGGCGACACTTTCCATCTGCACGAGCGCGGTGAGATCAGCGATGAAACGTTCGCAGAGCGTTTCTGCCAGGAAATGGGTCTCTCGTTAAGCTATGAGCAGTTTTCCCACGGCTGGCAGGCCATATTTGTCGCGATCCGCCCCGAAGTGATCGACATCATGCATAAACTGCGCGAGCAGGGGCATCGCGTGGTGGTGCTGTCGAATACCAACCGCCTGCATACCACCTTCTGGCCGGATGAATACCCGGAGATCCACGCGGCAGCAGATAAAATTTATCTCTCCCAGGAGATGGGCATGCGCAAGCCTGAAGCGCGTATTTATCAGGCGGTTCTGCAGGAAGAAGGATTCTCCGCGGCCGATGCGGTCTTTTTCGACGACAACGCCGATAATATAGAGGGAGCTAACCAGTTAGGTATCACGTCAATTCTGGTGACCGGAAAAGAGACGATACCGAACTATTTTGCGAAGCAGTTATGCTAAAAACCGTTCATCAAAAAGCCACGCACCATACTCGGCCGCTCCGGGCATGGCTGAAGCTGCTCTGGCACCGCATTGATGAGGACAACATGACGACGCTGGCGGGGAATCTCGCCTATGTGTCGTTGCTCTCATTGGTGCCGCTGGTGGCGGTCATCTTTGCCCTGTTTTCCGCGTTTCCGATGTTTGCAGATGTCAGCTTGCAGCTTCGTCATTTTGTTTTTGCAAACTTCATTCCGGCCACCGGCGACGTTATTCAGAACTATATTGAGCAGTTTGTCGCCAACTCCAGCAAGATGACGGCGGTGGGCGCCTGCGGCCTCATCGTCACGGCGCTGCTTTTGATGTATTCCATCGACAGTGCTCTCAACACCATCTGGCGAAGCAAAAAAATCCGTCCTAAGGTTTACTCCTTTGCCGTGTACTGGATGATTTTGACCCTCGGTCCGCTGCTGGCGGGGGCGAGCCTGGCGATAAGTTCCTATCTTCTTTCTCTGCGCTGGGCGAGTGACTTAAACAGCGTGATTGATAACGTTCTGCGCATTTTCCCGCTCATTTTATCGTGGCTCTCATTCTGGCTGCTTTACAGCGTGGTGCCGACGACGCGCGTACCTAACCGTGATGCCATCGTGGGTGCGCTGGTCGCAGCCGTCCTCTTCGAGCTGGGCAAGAAAGGATTCGCGCTTTACATCACCATGTTCCCGTCTTATCAGCTGATTTACGGCGTGCTGGCGGTGATCCCCATTTTATTTGTCTGGGTTTACTGGACCTGGTGTATCGTCTTGCTTGGTGCCGAAATAACTGTCACTCTCGGCGTATACCGCGAACTTAAAAAAGCAGCAGAAGCTGAAAAACAATTAGAAGCAGACCAACCATGATTGCATTGATACAGCGCGTAACCCGTGCCAGCGTCACCGTGGAGGGAGAGGTGACGGGTGAAATTGGCCCAGGACTTTTGGTGTTGTTAGGTGTCGAAAAGGATGATGACGAACAAAAAGCGAACCGCTTATGCGAGCGCGTGCTGGGCTACCGCATATTCAGCGATGCGGAAGGCAAGATGAATCTGAACGTCCAGCAGGCGGGCGGCAGCGTGCTGGTGGTTTCCCAGTTTACGCTGGCAGCGGATACCGAGCGCGGCATGCGCCCAAGTTTCTCTAAAGGCGCCGCGCCGGATCGTGCAGAAGCACTTTACGAATACTTTGTTGAGCGTTGTCGCCAACAGGAAATGAATACGCAAACCGGACGATTCGCTGCAGATATGCAGGTCTCGCTGGTGAACGATGGCCCCGTCACATTCTGGCTTCAGGTATGAGCCAACTGGCGGCGTGGCCGCGGGTAACAAGAGAGAGTACAGCTATGTATCACCTTCGAGTACCGCAAACGGAAGAAGAGTTAGAAGCGTATTACCAGTTCCGCTGGGAAATGCTGCGCAAGCCACTGCATCAGCCAAAAGGATCTGAACGCGACGCCTGGGATGCGATGGCCCATCATCAGATGGTGATGGACGAAGAGGGCAACCTCGTCGCCGTCGGGCGACTGTATATCAACGCTGATAACGAAGCGTCGATTCGTTTTATGGCGGTTCACCCTTCCGTGCAGGATAAAGGGCTGGGGACGCTAATGGCGATGACGCTGGAGTCCGTCGCCCGTCAGGAAGGCGTTAAGCGCGTCACCTGTAGCGCCCGGGAAGATGCCGTGGAGTTTTTTGCCAAACTCGGTTTTGTTAACCAGGGTGAAATCACCGCTCCGCAAACCACGCCGATTCGCCACTTTTTGATGATCAAACCCATCGCCACGCTGGACGATATTCTTCATCGCGCGGACTGGTGCGGGCAGCTGCAGCAGGCCTGGTATGAACACATCCCTCTGAGTGAAAAGATGGGCGTGCGTATTCAGCAGTACACCGGGCAAAAATTCATTACCACCATGCCGGAAACCGGCAATCAGAACCCTCACCACACCCTGTTTGCCGGCAGCCTGTTTTCCCTGGCGACGCTCACCGGCTGGGGGCTGATCTGGCTAATGCTGCGCGAGCGGCATCTTGGCGGCACCATTATTCTGGCCGATGCCCACATTCGCTACAGCGCGCCGATCAGCGGCAAGCCGAGCGCGGTGGCTGACCTGGGCGCGCTGGGCGGCGATCTTGATCGTCTGGCACGTGGCCGCAAAGCGCGCGTGCAGATGCAGGTTGAGTTGTTCGGCGATGAAACGCCGGGCGCGGTGTTTGAAGGAACCTATATCGTTCTTCCTGCGAAGCCGTATGGCGCTTATGAAGAGGGTGGGAACGAGGAGGAGTAGTCTCTTCCGTTTTTATCGCCGGGCGGCACTGATCCGCCAGGCGATATCCCGCATCACGTCCCTCGCCGACTGACTCACGCCGCCAAGCTGAAAGAAACCGTGTATCACACCCAGCCACCGTTGGGCCGTGCACGTCACCCCCTGCTCTGAAAGATGCCGATACAGCATCTCGCCCTCATCACAGAGCGGATCATACTCAGCGGTAACAATATGCACTGGCGGAAGTCCGCAAAAATCATCCCGCCACAGTGGGCTGGCTTCTGGATGTTGGCGATCGGTGCTGGCCAGATACTTTTCATACCCGCTGAGCAGGGTGTCGCGAGTGATGACATAATCCGCGCCGTTGAGAATATAGCTTTCAAAACGAGCCGTCGCGTCGAGCATTGGGTAGATCAGGATCAGCTGTGCTGGTTGCCAGACACCTTTCGCTTTGAGCCGCAGCGACGTCACCAGCGCCAGATGTGCCCCTGCACTGTCTCCGCAAAGGGTTATCCGGTTTCTGTTAACCCCAAGCCTGTCGGCATACTGCCAAACTATCTCTGCCCCTCTTTCAGCGTCGTCATGTGCGGCGGGGAAAAGATGTTCTGGCGCAAGCCGGTACTGCACCGCAACGATACGGCAGTTGCCTTTAAACGCCAGCTGGCGAAGCTGATTATCATGCGTTTCAAACCCACCGCTGACAAAACAACCGCCGTGATAGTAGATGGCTGCAGGTAAGGTTTCGGGTGCATTGAGAGGTGAAAACACCCGAAAGGTCATCTCCTCAAGAACGAGCGTTTCAACAAGGACGCGATTTTCAGTCTCACCGGCAAGTTCTGTGCTCGCAATGTACCCGGCTCTGCGGTCATCAATACTTTGCTTTCGCGGGGAGGGCCGTCCTGCCGCAATAAAATCCTGAACAAGCTTTTTAATACCCTTTTCCAGCGCCATGGCTACGTCCTTACACTGTGTTTATATACAGCTTTATAGCCTGGTTTACGGCAGATGAAAACAGAGAAATTTGCGGGTGTGAACATTCTGGAAAGCGGCTCGCAAAACCTGCAACTACCTTGGCTATGCCCTTTAACTCTGTTTTTAATGTGGATATATTGCCTGAAAATTAACCGCAGATGATATACTAAGGTGATATATGAGTCTTTTGGCGGACCTTGATATGGGCAGAATACTGATCGATTTGTCTGATGACGTGATTCAACGTTTGGATAACCTCAAGCAATTGCGAAATCAACCACGTGCTGAACTGCTTCGCGAAGCGATTGAGCTGTATCTCGACCAGCAGAGTTCTTCTGTTATCCGAAATGCGCTTGGTCTGTGGGGAGACAGAAAAGAGGACGGGCTTGAGTATGAACGCAAGCTGCGTGAGGAGTGGTAATCATGGAGCACATGGCAGTGTTTGATACCAATATTCTCATTGATCTCTTCAACAACCGTGTTGAAGCTGCGGATGCGATTGAGCATACCGCGTCGCATCGTGCCATCAGCTTAATTACCTGGATGGAAGTGATGGTGGGCGCTCGCAGGCATGGTCATGAAGCGAAAACGGCAGCCGTGATGGGCGCTTTTGAAATTATTGATGTGTCTCGGGATATCGCGGAAAGAAGCGTTTTACTACGTGAGAAGCATGGGATGAAACTGCCTGATGCTATCATCCTGGCTACAGCGCAGAGCAGAAAATGTCCGTTGATTTCTCGCAACACGAAAGATTTTGCGGGTATTGACGAGGTCCTTACGCCTTACCAGGTGTAGGCCGGGCAAGCTCGCGCCGCCCGGCACTCTCACAGGAGATTACTCCCCTTCACCCGGGAACAGGAACGGGTTGATCGAGCTGCGGGCAAAGCCCTCCTGCTCCATCTTCGCATCCAGAATCAGCGAGGCGAGATCGTCCGCCACCGCTTCGACTTTCGGGTCCTTTTCCTGATACAGAATCTTCAGGTAGGTGCCGCAGTCGCCGCAGCTTTCGGCTTTCACCGCCGCGTCTTCATTTTCCAGCGACCAGTAGTTGAGATCGCGAGTCTGCTCGCAGTTGCTGCACTTCACGCGCACCACGTGCCACTCGGTTTCACACAGATTGCAGTGCAGGTAGCGCAGCCCCTGCGTGGTCCCAATCTGCACCATGCTGGAGACCGGCATTGAGCCGCAGACCGGGCAGAACTGGCGCGCTTCGCCGTATTCGGCGCGGGCTTTGCCCGGGATCAGGCTCGCCATTTGCGCCCAGTAGAGCGACAGCGCGGCCCAGATAAACGGCGCTTTATCGCTGCTGACCAGCGAGAAGTCGGAGGCAAACAGCGCGCTCGCCATCTCTTCCAGCTCTTGTTCGGACGCTTTTTCCAGATTTTCAATGACCGCCAGCGCCGTGCCGCTCATTTCCGGCTTCAGCTCGGCAATCAGCGAATGCAGCAGCTTATGCCAGTGTTTGTCGCGCGGCAGGACGTGAATATCCAGCGGCGGCTTGCCCTGCTCGTTAGCTTCTTTGATGCGCGCGGTCAGGTCCATTTGCAGCGGGTGGTCGTACAGCACCACCTCCTGCGCATGGGCGACCAGCGCGGCAAAACGCAGAAAATCGCCCAGCGGGTTGTTCTCTGCCAGCTCGCGCAGACGCTCTGCGCGGCGGTTGTAGAGGTTCTTGAGTCTGGGGAATAACAACGGCGGAATATACTCCGCCGTACGTTTCTCGCTCGACCCCAGCTCATCTTGCGGGATTATGCGAATACTCATTCAGATGACTTTTCCTGTTTCTGGCGGACTTCACGGTACCAGCGCGGGTGATGTTTCTTCGCCCACGTTTTGGTTACCCATCCTTCCACCATCGCGGTAATGGTGCCTTTCACCCAGAGGGCGGCGTAAATATGCACCATGATAACCACAATTAACGCCACTGCGGCAAATGAATGCAGCATTAGCGCAAATCGGATCACCGGGATTGAGAAAGCAGGCGCAAAGTACGGACGCCAGATGATCACGCCGCTCACCAGCAACAGGACCAGGAAGATAATCGCCGCCCAGAATACGCATTTCTGGCCGAAGTTATAACGCCCGGTATCACCTACTTCCTCGTTGACGACGATCTTACGAATATTCTTCGCCCAAAAGATATCATCCCGATTGATTAGGTTATGGTGCCAGTAGCGGAAAAACATGATGATAAACGAGGCAAACATCACCACACCCACGAACGGGTGAAGGATGCGCGCCAGCTGCGGCGTGCCCAGGATCTGCATCAGCCAGTTGAAGGAGGGGAAGAAGAACCCCAGCCCGCTTATCGCCGCCAGCATGAAGCAGAAGGCGGTGACCCAGTGGTTGATGCGTTCCGGCGCGGTGTAGCGCACGATGGTGTCACGTTTTCTCATTTGCGCACCTCGTCTTTCTCTTCATGCAGGTTGTCGTCTTCCTCTTCCGCACGGTTCGGACCAACGCCGACGTAGTGGAAGATACTCGCTGCGAAGGTGGCAGCAAAGCCCACCGCGGCCAGCGGTTTCCAGATGCCTTTCCAGAACTTCACGGTGGCGCTGATTTCCGGGTTCTCCGGCAGGCCGTGATACAGATTCGGCTTGTCGGCGTGGTGCAGCACGTACATCACGTGCGTACCGCCAACCCCGGCCGGATCGTACAGGCCCGCGTTGTCGTAACCACGGGTTTTCAACTCGCCCACGCGCTCTGCCGCCAGCGTTTTCATATCCTCTTTGGAGCCAAAGTGGATAGCGCCGGTTGGGCAGGTCTTCACGCACGCTGGCTCCTGGCCGACGTTTACGCGGTCTACGCACAGCGTACATTTATAGACGCGGTTGTCTTCCGGGTTCATGCGCGGCACGTCGAACGGACAGCCCGCGATGCAGTAGCCGCAGCCAATGCACTGCTCGGACTGGAAGTCGACGATGCCGTTGGCATACTGAATGATAGCCCCTTCTGACGGACACGCCTTCAGGCAGCCCGGATCCGCGCAGTGCATACAGCCGTCTTTGCGGATAAGCCATTCCAGCTTGTCGTTCTGCTCCACTTCCGAGAAACGCATTACCGTCCAGGACTTGGCGGTCAGGTCTGCCGGGTTGTCGTACACCCCGACGTTGTGACCCACTTCGTCACGGATGTCGTTCCACTCAGAGCAGGCCACCTGACAGGCTTTACAGCCGATACAGGTGGTCACGTCGATCAGCTTCGCCACTTCCTGCTGGTGGTCCCGCGCCTGAGGCGCGGGCGTGAAACCGTTAGTCGCGGAACGACGGATAATGTCTTGAGATTGATAAGCCATAAGTCGTCTCCGTTACACCTTTTCCACGTTCACGAGGAAGGCCTTAAACTCCGGCGTCTGCGTGTTCGCATCGCCGACGAACGGCGTCAGGGTGTTCGCAATGAACCCTTTCTTCGCCACGCCCTCATAACCCCAGTGAATTGGGATGCCGATGGTATCCACCTGCTGACCGTGAACGTTCAGCGTGCGAATACGCTTGGTCACCACCGCCTTGGCCTTGATGTAGCCGCGGTTAGAGGAGACCTTCACGGTATCGCCATGGGCAATGCCGAGCTTGTTCGCCAGCTTCTCGCCGATCTCCACAAACTGTTCCGGCTGAGCGATGGCGTTAAGCAGTGCGTGCTTGGTCCAGTAGTGGAAGTGTTCGGTCAGACGGTAAGTGGTGCCCACGTACGGGAACTTGTCTTTTTTACCCAGCGCTTCAAAGTCGCCCTTGAAGATACGCGCTGCCGGGTTAGAGACCACGTTCGGGTGCAGCGGGTTGGTGCCCAGCGGTGTCTCAAACGGCTCGTAGTGTTCCGGGAACGGCCCTTCCGCCATCTTGTCGATAGCAAACAGACGGCCCATCCCTTCAGGCTGCATGATAAACGGCCCGACGTCGCTGCCTGGTGCGGCAGTGCTGTAGTCCGGAATATCCACGCCGCCCCATTTCGCGCCGTCCCACTTCAGAAGCTGACGCTTCGGATCCCACGGGTTGCCCTGCGGGTCAGCGGAGGCACGGTTATAGAGGATGCGGCGGTTGAGCGGCCATGCCCATGCCCAGCCCAGCGTATTGCCGAGGCCCGACGGGTCGGCGTTGTCGCGGTTGGCCATCTGGTTGCCTTTCGGCGTCCAGCTACCGGCAAAGATCCAGCAGCCGCTGGAGGTGGTACCGTCATCGCGCAGGTGGGCGAAGGTGCTGAGCTGGTCGCCTTTCTTCGCCAGAACCGCGCCGGTGACCGGGTCGATAACGTCCGCCAGCGCCTTACCGTTGCTCTCCATGGCCACTTCTTCCGGCGCAGGATTTTCCGGCGTCGAGTAGTTCCAGGTCATGTTCAGCACCGGCTCAGGGTTCGCGCCGCCTTCTGCCGCATACATCTTACGCAGGCGTAAGAAGATACCGGCCAGGATCTCGCCGTCGTTCATGGCGATGCCCGGGGCATCCGCGCCTTTCCAGTGCCACTGCAGCCAGCGGCCGGAGTTGACGATAGAACCGTTCTCTTCCGCGAAGCAGGTAGACGGCAGGCGGAACACTTCGGTCTGAATCTTCGACGGATCGACGTCGTTCGACTCGCCGTGGTTCTGCCAGAAGGTCGAGGTCTCGGTGTTGAGCGGGTCAATCGTCACCAGGAACTTCAGCTTCGAGAGGGATTCAACAACCTTGTTCTTGTTCGGGAACGACGCCACCGGGTTAAAGCCCTGGCAGATATAGCCGTTGACCTGGCCCTGGTGCATCATTTCGAAGTACTGGAGAACGTCGTAACCTTTGTCCCACTTCGGCAGCCAGTCAAAGCCCCAGCTGTTTTCCGCCGTCGCTTTGTCGCCGTAGAAGGCTTTCATCAGCGAGACGAAGAACTTCGGATAGTTGCCCCAGTAGTTCACCTGGCCTTCGAGCAGCGGTTTTGGCGTGCTGGCCGTCAGGTAGGTCTGCAGGTCAGTCTGTTTCTCGCTCGGCAGGTTCATGTAACCCGTCAGGCTCTGCGACAGCAGGCCGAGGTCGGTCAGACCCTGGATATTAGAGTGACCGCGCAGGGCGTTCACGCCGCCGCCTGCCATCCCCATGTTGCCGAGCAGCAGCTGCACCATTGCCATGGTACGGATGTTCTGCGCGCCGATGGAGTGCTGCGTCCAGCCGAGGGCGTACAGGAACGAGGCGGTTTTGTCTTTCGCGCTGGTTTCGGCGATCAGCTCGCAGACCTTCAGGAAGTCTGCTTTCGGCGTGCCGCAAATGTTCTCGACAACGTCCGGCGTGTAGCGGGAAACGTGCTCTTTCAGCAGGTTCCATACGCAGCGCGGGTGTTGAAGAGTGGTGTCGCGCTTCGCAAAGCCTTTCTCATCCAGCTCGTAGTTCCAGCTGGTTTTGTCGTACTTGCGTTTTTCCGCGTCATAACCGCTGAACAGGCCATCTTCGAAGTGGTAATCCTCACGCACGATCAGGCTGGCGTTGGTATAGGCTTCGGTGTACTCGCGGTTATATTTTTCGTTGGTCATCAGGTACAGCAGTACGCCTGACAGGAAAGTGATGTCAGTACCTGAACGAATAGGGGTGTAGAAATCCGCCACTGACGCAGTACGCGTAAAGCGGGGATCGATCACAATCAGTTTCGCACCGTTGTGGATTTTGGCTTCCATCGCCCAGCGGAACCCGACAGGGTGCGCTTCAGCGGCGTTACCGCCCATCACCACAATGAGGTTGGCGTTCTTGATGTCGACCCAGTGGTTGGTCATCGCACCGCGACCAAATGTTGGAGCAAGACTTGCTACCGTTGGTCCGTGTCAGACACGCGCCTGGTTGTCGACCGCGAGCATACCGAGTGCGCGCGTGAATTTCTGGGTTAAATAGCCGGTTTCGTTGCTGGAGGCAGAAGCACACAGCATCCCGGTGGAGAGCCAGCGGTTGACCGTAACGCCGTCGGCGTTCTTCTCAATAAAGTTGGCATCGCGGTCTTCTTTAATATGTTTTGCGATGCGGTCAAACGCCTCTTCCCAGCTGATTTGCTGCCATTTATCGGAGCCAGGTGCGCGATATTCCGGGAATTTCAGACGGCTTTCGGAGTGGATAAAGTCCACCAGACCGGCCCCTTTCGGGCACAGCGCGCCGCGGTTGACCGGATGGTCCGGGTCGCCTTCGATATGGAAAATAGACGCTTTGGCGTTTTTCGCACCGTCGCCGAGGCTATACATCAACAGCCCACAGCCGACGGAGCAGTACGTACAGGTGTTACGGGTTTCGCGGGTGCGCAGCAGTTTATACTGCCGCGTTTCCGCCAGCGCTACGCCGGGCGCAAAGCCCAGTGCCGCCGCCGTGGTGCCTGCCATACCGCCAGCGCAGATCTTAAAGAACTGCCTTCTGCTGACCTGCATGGGTCACTCCTTGTTCGACATTGCTTATATATGTAGTTTTAACTTCGCGGTTGAGAATTGACCGCAAAGGAGAAAAATTTGCGTTAATCCCTCATTTCTCCGAGGGATATCATCAGAATACCACAATGTCGGTATACCTGTTCCAACGGCGTTAATACAAAGTGAACGTATTATCACTGTGTTGATTATAAAGTGTGACACTGATCACACTATAAGCTCTGCATGTTAAAGGGGTGTAGCGGGGGCCGGGTTGCACCTCTTCTTAATGAGTAGGACAATGAGTGTCGAAAAGTTGATCCATACTATGCGTAAGGCCTGCGGTTTATGCTGCAATAGCAGGCCTACTTCCGTGGTTGTTCAGGAATACCGCTGTGTCTAAACAAAACCGTGCTACCCGCTCATCGCCACTGCCTGCGGGCATTGTGGAAATGTCGGTACGCAGACCGCCCCGCATTACCCATGCCACACCCGATTTTCTGGCTGAAGAAGTGCCCGTTGCCCTCGTTTACAACGGTATTTCGCACGTGGTGATGATGGCCTCACCCAAAGATCTCGAACTGTTCGCCATCGGTTTTTCCCTTTCGGAAGGCATCATTTCGCACCCGCAGGAGATCTACGGCATGGACGTGGTTCAGGCGTGTAACGGTCTTGAAGTGCAAATCGAACTCTCCAGCCGCCGCTTTATGGGGCTGAAAGAGCGCCGCCGCGCGCTGGCCGGGCGTACCGGGTGCGGTGTCTGTGGTGTTGAGCAGCTTAATGATATTGGCAAGCCCGTTGCGCCACTGCCGTTTACCCAGACCTTCAATCTGGCGCATCTCGACCGTGCGCTGGAAAATCTCAACGATGTTCAGCCCATCGGCCAACTGAGCGGCTGCACGCACGCGGCGGCGTGGGTATTGCCGTCAGGAGATATTGCTGGAGGGCATGAGGACGTGGGCCGCCACGTCGCGCTCGACAAGTTATTAGGCCGTCGTGCAGGGGAAAGCGATCTCTGGCAGCAGGGCGCGGCGCTTGTTTCCAGCCGCGCCAGCTATGAGATGGTGCAGAAGTCCGCGATGTGCGGCGTGGAGATTCTGTTTGCGGTGTCGGCGGCAACCACGCTGGCGGTGGAGGTGGCGGAGCGCTGCAATCTGACGCTGGTGGGGTTCTGCAAGCCGGGCAGGGCGACGATTTATACCCATCCGCAGCGGTTAATGGTTGATCAGTAATTTTGAACGATAATAGCAAATCCTTCCGCTTTTAGTTGTTCAGTATGAGGGCTAGTATTTATCTCATCAAGGCACGGTGCCTTACCTAAACAACTTAATGAAAGGGTTTATATCATGAAAAGCATCAAAACTTTTGTCGCTGTAATCGCTCTGGCTGCTTCTTTCGGTTCTTTCGCTGCACAAACAGTGACCGCCTCTGCCTCCACCATTGATAGCGCAGAAGCGAAAATCGCGGCTCAGGCTCAGGAAGCGGGCGCGTCATCCTACAAAATTACCCAGGCGTTCACCGGTAACCGCGTACACATGACCGCTGAACTGAACAAATAATTTCGCTATACCGTCGAAAGAGCGCCCCTGGGGCGCTTTTTTAGTTTATACCCGCCAGACGCAGCAGCGCCGTCACCACCGCTGCCGCGACGATCACCACAATTAACGGCATTTTTCGCCATGCCAGGAACACCGCGAACCCCACGCCCAGCACGCGCGCCATGCCCGCAAAATGTTCCCCTTCATAAAACGTGGTCGCCAGCGCGACGGAGAACAGCAAAACGGTAGCCGCATCGGAAAGCAGCGCCTGCGAACGTTCAGAAAGCGCCAGCCGGTTGCCCAGCTTTGCCCCGCCGAGACGCATCAGGTAGGTTCCGGCAGAAAGAATGGCGATGCCGAGAATAAAAAACGTCATGTTTCCCATTATTTTTTCCTCGCAGCGAGACCGAGTAACGAAAGCAGAACCGGTAAACCCACCGGGGCAAACGGCACGGCAGCCAGTGATAGCGCGGCACCGCTGCAGGCGCGGATCAGCGTGGTACGGTTTTTAAACGCGGGTACCACTAACGCCAGCAGGATCGCCGGAAACACCGCGTCCAGCCCGATGGTCTCCGGGTCCGGCAGCAGTTTACCGACCATGGCACCCAGCAGCGCCCCCACCGGCCAGATAATCGCCACGCCTAAACCGCACAGCCAGTAGGCCGCTTTACGCTGCTCGGGCGTTTTTTGCGACAGGCCAAAGACCACGCTTTCATCGTTCATGATGTGACAGCCGAGATAGCTCAAACCCCGTTTGCCCACCAGTTCACGCACCGTCACGCCAAACGGCACATGGCGCGCGTTGACCAGCAAACCGGCGGCCGCTGCCGCCAGCGGGTTACCTCCGCTTGCCACAATGCCGATAAACATAAACTCGGATGCGCCCGCCAGCACCGTGAGGGAAAGCACAAACGGCACCCACAGCGGAAAACCGTAGGCCATTGCCAGGGAGCCGTAAGACATGCCGACCACGCCTACCGCGAGGCAGACCAAAATTATCGCTTTTATCGTGTCGCCTTTCAGGCAAGAGAGGGGATTCTTCATATCATTTTAGCCATATCGAACGTATTTCCATTATAATGAACGCATCACAATCGTTTTACAAGATGAACGAATCGTTCGTTATAGAGAGAAAGAGGCCGTTTTTATGACGCAGCCAATCAGCGTGATCGCCAAAAGCCTGGTGCGGGAACGCCTGCGAACCGGGCTGTCACTGGCGGAAATTGCCCGCCGTGCCGGGATCGCCAAATCTACGCTTTCTCAGCTGGAGTCTGGCAACGGCAATCCTAGCCTGGAAACGCTCTGGTCGCTTTGCGTGGCGCTGGATATCCCATTTGCCCGGTTACTGGAGCCGCAGCAGCCCGTCACGCAGGTGATCCGCCGCGGCGAGGGCACCAAGGTGGTTGCCGGGCAGGCAAACTACGAGGCGATTTTGCTGGCGGCGTGTCCGCCGGGCGCGCGTCGTGATATCTATCTGCTGCTGACGCAGCCGGGCGCAGACCGTATTTCCCAGCCGCATCCGCCGGGGTCGGTTGAGCATATTATCGTGACCCAGGGGCGGGCGATGGTCGGCCTGATCGACGCCGCGGAAGAACTCGGCCCGGGCGATTACATTTGCTACCCTGCCGATCAGCCGCATATCTTTAAGGCGCTGGAGCCAGACACCCACGCCCTTCTGGTGGCGGAACAAAATTAACGAAGATACGAAAATCATGTCGCTCAAAGCCATTGCTAAAGAACTGGGGCTGTCCGTCACTACCGTCAGCCGCGCCCTCAACGGGTATGACGATGTTTCTGCTGAGACGCGCGCCCGCGTGGAGGCGGAGGCCCAGCGCCGTGGTTACCGACCTAATACGTTTGCGCGCCGCCTGAAGATGGGCAAAATTGATGCCGTCGGTCTCGTTTTTCCCGTGCATCCTGTTCCGCTCAATAACAGCGTTTTTATGGACATGGTCGGCGAAATTAGTCACGAACTGGCGCGACATGAGATCGACCTGCTGCTCATCGCCGACGATGATCTGGCGGATAAGCACAGCTATATGCGCATGGTGCAAAGCCGCCGCGTGGATGCGCTGATTGTGGCCCACACGCTGGATCACGATCCGCGACTTGAACAGCTGCAGGCCGTCGGATTCCCTTTTCTGGCGCTTGGCCGCAGCCAGCTGCCGCAGCCGTACGCATGGTTCGACTTCGACAACTATGCTGGCACGTACCAGGCCACCCGCTGGCTGATTGAGAAAGGCCATCAGCGCATCGCCCTGCTGGGCGAAAGCAATAATCAGGCATTCATCACCCAGCGGCGACAGGGCTACCTGGACGCGCTGCGTGAAGCCGGGCTCTCCAGCGAATGGCTGCGCGCTATGCCCCCTTCGCGCCGCGTGGGGTATGCCACCACGAAAGAACTTCTCTCCCTGCCACAGCCGCCCACGGCCATCATTACCGACTGCAACACCCACGGCGACGGCGCGGCGATGGCGCTGGCGGAACTGGGCCGCCTGACAGGCGAGAACGCCGTTGCGCTGGTGGTTTATGACGGACTTCCGCAGGACAGCATCGTTGATGCTGACGTGGCGGCAGTGATCCAGTCCACTCGTCAGGGCGTCGGGAAACAGATTGCCGATATGGTGCGCCAGCTGATTAACGGCGACGACGTCGAACGGCTCCAGGTGCTCTGGCAGCCCGAATTCTTCCCGGGCCAGACGGCCTAAACCGCGTAAATTTCCAAACCCGATCACAGATCCGAAACGTTTTGGTTTGTATCCGAAACGTTTCGGATCAACACTCAAGGCATCCCGACGACAGGAGATGTCTGATGCAAGATGCCATTTTACGACTCGAAAGCACCACGGTTGACGTGGTGATAAAAACCCAACCGTTCGCCGAAATTCTCTACTGGGGGCCGCACCTTCAGCACTATTCGCCGCAGAATGTCGCTACGCTGGCGCGGCCGGTGGCAAACGGCAGGCTGGATGTGGACTCCCCGGTAACGTTGATGGCCGAGCTGGGGCACGGGCTGTTTGGCTCGCCCGGTATTGAGGGGCATCGCCAGCGGCTGGACGGTTCTCCGGTGTTTAAAACCACGCAGGTGCAGCAGGACGTAAACACCCTGACGATAACCGCCGAAGATGGATGCGCGGGCCTGCGTCTGACCAGCGAGCTGACGCTGGAGGCCAGCGGCGTGCTGGTGGTGCGCCATGGAGTAACCAACCTGAAAGCGCTGGCGTGGCAGGTGGACCGATTCGCCGTCACGCTGCCGGTGGCCGAGCGCGCGCAGGAGGTTATGGCCTTTCACGGACGCTGGATCAGAGAATTTCAGCCGCACCGCGTCACGCTTGAACACGACAGCTTTGTCATTGAAAACCGTCGGGGTAAAACGTCCCACGAACATTTTCCGGCGCTGATCGCCGGTACGCCATCGTTCAGCGAAATGCAGGGGGATGTCTGGGGCGTGCATCTGGGCTGGAGCGGCAACCACCGCCTGCGCGCCGAAGCGAAAACCGATGGTCGCCGTTATATACAGGCCGAAGCGCTCTACCTGCCGGGTGAAATGGCGATTGAAGAGGGCGAAACGCTCTGGACGCCGCGCCTGTATGCCAGCTACTCCCCGCACGGGCTGAACGGCATGAGCCAGCAGTTCCACCGCTACCTGCGCGACAGCATCATCCGCTTCCCGGAAAACAAACCGCGCCCGGTACACCTCAATACCTGGGAGGGGATCTACTTCAGCCACGATCCGGAGTACATCATGCGCATGGCCGACGAGGCCGCCGCGCTGGGCGTGGAGCGCTTTATCATTGACGACGGCTGGTTCAAAGGCCGCAACGACGACCATGCCGCGCTGGGCGACTGGTACCTGGATGAGAAAAAATACCCGAACGGCCTGACGCCGGTAATCAGTCACGTTAAACGGCTCGGCATGGAGTTTGGCATCTGGATCGAGCCGGAGATGATTAACCCGGATTCCGATCTGTATCGCGCGCATCCTGACTGGGTGCTGGCGCTGCCGGGCTATCCCCAGGCGACCGGACGGCACCAGCTGGTGCTTAATCTCAACATCCCAGAGGCCTTTGATTATCTCGTGGAGCGCATGAGCTGGCTGCTGGGCGAGCACGAGGTTGACTACGTGAAATGGGACATGAACCGCGAGCTGGTGCAGCCCGGGCACAACGGTAAAGCCGCCGCCGACGCGCAGACCCGCCAGTTTTACCGCCTGCTGGACGTGCTGGGCGAGCGTTTTCCGCACATTGAATTTGAGTCCTGCTCCTCCGGCGGGGGGCGAATCGATTATGAAGTGCTGACCCGCAGCCACCGCTTCTGGGCTTCCGACAACAACGACGCGCTGGAGCGCAACACGATCCAGCGCGGCATGAGCTATTTCTTCCCGCCGGAGGTGATGGGGGCGCATATCGGTCATCATAAATGTCACGCTACCTTCCGCCAGCACAGCATCGCTTTCCGTGGGCTGACGGCGCTGTTTGGGCATATGGGGCTGGAGCTGGATCCGCTCACCGTCGATGCGCAGGAGCGTGAGGGCTATCGCCATTATGCCGCGCTGTATAAGCGGTGGCGTGAGGTGATTCATCACGGTACCCAATGGCGCGTGGACATGCCGGATGCCACCACGCTGGCGCAGGGTATAGTGAGCGAAGACAAAACGCAGGGGCTGTTTATGGTCAGCCAGCTCGCGATGCCGGATTACACCCTGTTGATGCCGCTGCGCATGCCGGGGCTAGACGCCAGCGCGCAGTACCGCATCACGCTGCTGGATCACCCGAACATTCAGATCACGGGCGAGGGCGGGCACACCATGCGCAAGCTGCCGGCGTGGATGGAAGCCCCGCAAACGGCAAGCGGCGAATGGCTGATGCGGGCGGGTATTGCGCTGCCGATTCTGGATCCGGAAACCGCCATTCTGATTGGCGTGGAACGCGTGTAAAGGTGACGGGCCGGGCAGCCGGCCCCCCGTTGAGGATAAAAATAATGAACACAACAACCTGTACCCACAAAGACAACCCCAATTTCTGGATCTTCGGGCTGTTCTTCTTTCTCTACTTCTTCATCATGGCCACCTGCTTTCCGTTCCTGCCGATTTGGCTGTCGGACATCATTGGCCTGAATAAAACCCATACCGGGATTGTCTTCTCCTGCATCTCGCTGTCGGCCATCGCGTTCCAGCCGGTGCTGGGCGTCATTTCGGACAAGCTGGGGCTGAAAAAACACCTGCTGTGGATAATCTCGGTGCTGCTGTTTCTGTTCGCGCCGTTCTTCCTGTACGTCTTTGCGCCACTGTTGAAAACCAATATCTGGCTGGGCGCGCTGAGCGGCGGGTTGTATATCGGCTTTGTTTTTTCAGCCGGATCCGGGGCCATTGAGGCCTACATTGAACGCGTGAGCCGCAACAGCCTCTTTGAATACGGCAAGGCGCGCATGTTTGGCTGCCTCGGCTGGGGCTTGTGCGCCTCAACGGGCGGCATCCTGTTCGGCATCGATCCGTCGTATGTTTTCTGGATGGGATCGGCGGCGGCACTTTTGCTGATGCTGTTGCTGGTGGTCGCGAAACCGAAGCCCAACCAGACGGCGCAGGTGATGAACGCCCTGGGCGCGAACCAGCCGCAGATCACCGCTAAAACCGTGTTCAACCTGTTCCGCCAGCGCAGAATGTGGATGTTCATCCTGTACGTGATTGGCGTGGCCTGCGTGTATGACGTTTTCGACCAGCAGTTTGCCACCTTCTTTAAAACCTTCTTCGCCACGCCGCAGGAAGGGACCCGTGCCTTTGGTTTTGCCACCACGGCGGGGGAGATTTGTAACGCCATCATCATGTTCTGCTCGCCGTGGATCATTAACCGCATCGGCGCGAAGAACACGCTGCTGATCGCCGGGGTGATTATGGCGACGCGCATTATCGGCTCGTCGTTTGCCACCACCGCCGTGGAGGTCATCGCCCTCAAGATGCTGCACGCCCTGGAAGTCCCGTTCCTGCTGGTGGGGGCATTCAAATACATTACCGGAGTGTTTGATACGCGCCTGTCGGCCACCATCTATCTGATTGGTTTTCAGTTTGCCAAACAGTCGGCAGCGATTTTCCTCTCCGCCTTTGCCGGAAATATGTATGACCGGATCGGCTTTCAGGAGACGTATCTGATGCTGGGCTGTTTCGTGCTGGCGATTACGGTGGTGTCGGCGTTTACGCTGAGCAGCAGGCGGGAGATTGCTGCCACCACAGGGGCGGCAGCGTTAACGCATCACTCCAGGTAAAACACCTCTTTCAGCCCGGCGCTCACCGGGCTGTTATCCGGGTTCGACGGCATGACGTCAGCCATATATTTCCACCAGCGCTGGCACACGTCGGTATTCGCCACCGCGTTCCAGCGCTCCTCCGACTCAATCTCCACCGTCGCAAACAGCAGGTTGCGTTCTCTGTCGAGGTAAATGGCGTAGTGGTGCGCGCCGTGGGTTTTCAGCACCGCATCCAGTTCGGGCCAGATCGGATTGTGGCGACGCGCGTACTCCTCGTGCGCATCCGGGTTTATCTGCATCACAAACGCTTTGCGGATCATAATGCCTCCAGGTACAGCTCGCGGACCTCGTCGCGGCTGGCGGTGCGCGGGTTGCACGGCGCACACGGATCGGCGAGGGCTTTATCCAGCCAGCCTTCGATATCGGCTTTGGTGACGCCGAGCTGGCTGAAGCCTGACGGAATGCCGACGCGGGCGCTCAGGTCGCGAATCGCCTGAATGGCGGACATGCTTGCGGCTTCATCGCTCATCCCGCGGGTATCGACGCCCATTGCCTGCGCCACGCGGGCAAAACGCGCGACCGCGTTCGGGCGGTTAAAGTTTTCGATGATCGGCAGTAGGATGGCGTTGCACACGCCATGCGGCAGGTTGTGCGTTGCGCCCGGCTGGTGCGCCAGAGCATGTACCAGCCCCAGCCCGGCGCTGTTAAACGCCATACCTGCCAGGTACTGACCAAACGCCATCTGCTCGCGCGCTTCCAGGTTATGACCGTCGTCGACCGCTTTCGGCAGCCAGAGGTTAATCAGGCGAATCGCTTCCAGCGCGTTGGCATCGGTCAGCGGGTGCGCGCCAACGGACACGTAGGCTTCAATGGCGTGCGTTAACGCATCCATACCGGTCGCGGCGGTCACCGGGGCCGGAATATCAAGCATCACGCTGGCATCGTCCACGGCAATATCCGGGATGATGTTCGGGTCGATAATCACCTCTTTCACCTGACGCGCGGAGTCGATGATCACCGCGTTGCTGGTCATCTCTGCCGCGGTGCCTGCGGTAGTGTTAATCGCCACCAGCGGCACGCCTGCGTTTTTCACCTTGCCGACGCCGGAGTAATCGGTAGACGGGCCTGGATTAGCGGTGAGGATTTTAATCGCCTTGGCGGTATCAATCGGGCTGCCGCCGCCAAAGGCGATGATGTAATCACACTCCGCGTCCTGATATGCCGCATAGCCTTTCTGCACCAGCGCTTCCGTCGGGTTCGGAAACACCTCATCGAACAGGTGATATGACATTTGATGGGCGTCCAGCGCGGTAAACAGGCTGTCGAGCAGGCCCAGTTTCACCAGTTGGCCGTCGGTGACAATCAGCGCTTTGCCCCACTGCCTGGTCGCCACCAGGGTGACCATATCGCCGATTGCACCCGCGCCATGCAGGCTAATTTTGGGAAGTGCCAACATAAAGCTCATGATAATTCTCCTTAACTATCGCCTGTGGCGTTACGCGTATAAATCCAGGGCCGACTGCATCGGGGTAACGCCAAAACGTTTGCCCAGCGCGATCAGCTCTTCCCGGGTGATGGTCTGCTTCATGCCGCCCATGGAATAGACCTTCACCAGCACCTCCGCGGATTTCTCGGCGGTGTCGATCAGGCCGAAGGTTTCATCCAGCGTCGGACCGCTGCCGAAGACGCCGTGGAACGGCCACAGCACCAGCGAATGTTTTTGCATATCTTTGGCGGTCGCCTGGCCGATCTCGTCGGTACCCGGCACCATCCACGGCAGAATGCCGACGCCGTCCGGGAAGACCACCAGGCATTCGGTACTGCCTTCCCACAGCTTGCGGGTAAAGAAATCAGAATTATTTTCCAGCACGTAGGTCAGGGCGATCAGGTTAGTGGCGTGGCAGTGCATGATGACGCGGTCTTTGCCGTTGGTCGCCTTGATGCGCTCGCAGTGGGAGAGGAAGTGCGCCGGCAGTTCAGAGGTCGGCACCGCGTCGTCCGTTAGCCCCCACAGAATGTGGTAGCCCGCGCCGTCGCTGTCCACCCTCACGACGCCGAGATTGGCTTCCGGGTCCAGCTGAACGTTACGGAAGAACTTGCCGGAACCGGTAACGATAAACGGCGTGTTGGCGAGCAGCGGCATCGGCTGACTCAGGGCAATATAGCGCGGCTTCTGGTGAAAATCGGCGGCGTAGGGCTCGATGTCCGCATCGTCCAGGCGCAGCGTGAGGTTGCCGCCGTTGCGCTCGTCCCAGCCCTTCAGCCAGGCGTCGGAGGTGGCTTTGATCATGCCCTGGACGAACCAGGAGGTGGTGATGGTCTGCATACAGTGTTTCCTTTGAAAATACCGGGTGGCGTTACGCTTACCCGGCCAGCTTTTACCTGTAGGCCCGGCAAGCAACGCGCCGCCGGGCGATATTTTTTACTGACGAGCGGCGAGCACGTCTTTTTCATACGCCCGCACGTTGTCCAGCCACTGGCTGCCCGCAGGCGCATCGTGACGCTGGCAGTACATCTCCCATACCGCCTGCCACGGCAGGGATTTTTGCTCCTCCAGCAGCGCCAGACGCGCGGTGTAGTCGCCGTTTTCTTCAAGCTGTTTCAGCGCAGCAGTCGGCTCCAGCAGAGCGCGCAGCAGCGCTTTCTTCATGTTGCGGGTGCCGATAACCCACGCCGCGATGCGGTTGATGGAGGCGTCAAAGAAGTCGAGGCCGATGTGCACGCGGTCATACAGATCGTGGCGGATGATTTCGCTGGCAATCGCCTGGGTTTCGTCGTCCAGCAAGACCACGTGGTCGCTGTCCCAGCGCACCGGACGGCTGACGTGCAGCAGCAGGCGCGGCACGTAGAGCATGGCGGCGGATATTTTGTCGGAGATGACTTCCGTTGGGTGGAAGTGGCCAGCGTCCAGGCACAGCGCGGTCTGGCGGCTGGTGGCGTAGCCCATGTAGAACTCGTTCGAGCCGACGGTGTAGCTTTCTGCGCCAATGCCGAACAGCTTGCTCTCCACCGCGTCGATATGGTGCGCCGGATCCAGCTTCTCGCTGATGGCTTCATCCAGCGCGGCCAGCAGCCGCTGACGCGGGGCCAGTCGGTCTACGGTGATGTCCTTCATGCCGTCCGGGATCCAGATATTCATCACCGAAGGCGTGCCAAGCTGTTCGCCGAAATACGCCGAGACGCGTCGGCTGGCTTTGACGTGGTCGATCCAGAACTGCCGGATTTCGTCGTTGGCGTGTGCAAGGGTAAACCCGTCCGCGCTCAGCGGGTGCGAGAAGCAGGACGGGTTAAAATCCAGTCCCAGCCGGTTGGCCTTTGCCCACTCCACCCAGTTCTTAAAGTGTTCCGGTTTGATTTCGTTACGCGCGACCGGCGCGTCGGATTCGAGATAAATCGCGTGCAGATTCAGGCGTTTTGGCCCCGGGATCAGGCTCAACGCCATTTCAAGATCCGCACGCAGTTCGGTGGCGTTGCGCGCTTTGCCCGGGTAGTTACCCGTTGCCTGAATGCCACCCGTCAGGGAACCGCCCGGATTCTCGAAACCGGCGACGTCATCACCCTGCCAGCAGTGCATGGAGACGGGCAGACGGTCGAGCTGGCGCAGCGCCTCTTCGACATCCACGCCGACGGCGGCGAAACGCTGTTTAGCCAGGTCCCAGGCTTGTTCAAGTTGAGTGGTCATGCGCAAAGCTCCTTAGTCAGTCGTTTTTGCTGAAACTGCGCCCGGTAGCGGGCAATGTCATGGCAGGGATTGGGGGTGAAGGTGGTCAGGCTGTTATTCGCCGTCACCACCGAACGGAAATCGTCGACGTTTGATAGTTCGTCCAGCGTCATCAACTGAATGCCAATGTTGCCGAGCGTGGAAGCCTCTACGGGGCCTGCCACCACCGTAATGCCGCAGGCATCGGCGCAGAGCTGGTTCAGCAGCTGGTTCTGGCAGCCGCCGCCCACGATGTGCAGCTGGCTGAACGGTTTACCGCGAAGGTCAGCCAGTTCGCTCAGGATGTCGGCATAGAGCAGGGCGAGGCTGTCAAAAATACAGCGCGCCAGCTCGGCGGGGCGGGAAGGTACCGGCTGCCCCGCGTCAAAACAGGCGGCCTGGATCTCAGCGCTCATGTGCACCGGGTTAATAAAGCGGTCGTCGTTCGGGTTAATCAGGAAGGTGCAGGCCTTCAGCTTTTCGGTTTCCGCAATAAGTGCGGGCAGGTCGGTGACGTTCTGCTCTTTCAGCACCCGCTGGAGCAGCCACAGGCCCATGATGTTCTTCAGCACGCGGTAGCGTCCTTCGGCACCGCCTTCGTTGGTGATATTGGCGGCCAGCGCGGCGTCGCTGGTGTAAGGCGTTTTACTCTCAAAACCCATCAGCGACCAGGTGCCGGAGGAGAGATAGGCCGCGTCTTTGCTGGCGAGCGGCGAGGCAATGACCGCGCTTGCGGTGTCGTGACTGGCGACGGCGACAACGGGAATTTCATTCCCCTGCGGGCAAATCCACTGGCCGATCACATTGCCCGGATGGGTTGGCGCGCCGAACCAGGACGGCGAGGCGCCCGTCCATGCCAGCAGGTGTTCATCCCAGTTATCGGTGTTGATATTGACCAGCTGCGTGGTGGTGGCGTTGGTGTATTCCCAGTTCATGTTGCCGGTCAGACGATAGCTTAAGTAGTCCGGGATCAGCAGCGCATGCGCCACCTTTTCAACCAGCTCTGGCTGTTGCTCCACCAGCGCGCGCAGCTGGTACAGCGTGTTAAACGGCAGAAACTGAATGCCGCTGCGACCATAGATATTCTCTTTGCCAAGCTGCGCGATGGCGTGCGCCATCAGCCCATCGGTGCGGCTGTCGCGGTAGGAAACAGGCAGGCCGACGCGTTCGCCGTGACTGTCCAGCAGCACGTAATCCACGCCCCAGGTATCAATGCCGATACTGTCGATGCGGATACCGTTTTCGCAGACGTTGTGAAGTCCGGTGCGGATCTCCGCTTCCAGGGCATCGATATCCCAGGTCTCAAAACCGTCCTGCTTTTGCAGGCAGTTGGCGAAACGGTGCATTTCGCGAAGCGTAAGGGTGTGCAGGTCGCAGTCCCAGGTGGCGAGCATTACACGGCCGCTGGATGCGCCTAAATCGACAGCCACACAATGGCGAAAAGTCATGGTCGGGTCCTTTCTTAAGTCATTACCGAGGAGTGTAAGAAAGGGAAGAAATAGCCACCTTCTCGCCACTGACAGCCCAAATCTCGCGCTGGCAAGAAAGCAAAGATGAACGTGAGGGAGTTCACAGTTTCCAGTAATGGCGGGGTTTGCAGGCAGTGTGACGCTGACCGCATTTCCCGATCTTTCCGCCTGTTTCTTGAAAAACCGACAGCTTTTGCGCGGTTTACTGTCAAAAATTTAAGGTGAGCGTGGAAGGCCTTAATTACTATTTTGAGAACTTTTCTCATTGGTGGGGGCCGTTATGACCGTACTGCACAGCGTCGATTTTTTTCCTTCGGGGGCTTCGCCGGTTGCGATTGAGCCACGGCTGCCTCAGGCTGCGTTCCCGGAGCATCATCATGATTTTCATGAAATTGTGATTGTCGAGCACGGAACGGGCATCCACGTGTTTAACGGTCAGCCGTATACCATCAGCGGCGGTACGGTGTGCTTCGTGCGCGATCACGACAGGCACCTGTATGAACATACCGACAACCTGTGCCTGACCAATGTGCTCTATCGTTCTCCGGATGCGTTCCAGTTTCTCTCCGGGCTGAATCAGCTGTTGCCGCAGGAGAAGGACGGCCACTACCCTTCGCACTGGCGGGTGAATCAATCCACGTTACAGCAGGTGCGTCAGCTGGTGAGCCAGATGGAGCAGAGCGAGGACGGGCAGGAGACGCACGCGATTGCCACCCGCGAGCTGCTGTTTATGCAGCTGCTGGTGCTGCTGCGCCGAAGCAGCCTGGTGGAAGGGATAGAAAATAATGACGCACGGCTGAACCAGCTCATGGCCTGGCTGGAAGATCATTTCGCTGAAGATGTCTGCTGGGAAACGCTGGCGGACGACTTTTCGCTCTCGCTGCGCACGCTGCATCGTCAGCTCAAGCAGCATACCGGGCTCACGCCGCAGCGTTACCTTAACCGTCTGCGCCTGATCAAAGCGCGTCACCTTTTACGGCATACCGACGAAAGCGTTACAGAAATTGCTTATCGCTGCGGTTTCGGCGACAGTAACCACTTTTCGACGCTATTTCGCCGGGAATTTAGCTGGTCGCCGCGCGATATTCGTCAGGGGAAAGACGCGTTGCTTCAGTAACGCGAGGGCAGTCACCGTTTTCAGGCCGCAAAAAAGCTAATAATGCCCGGTTATTCGCCGTAGAGGTTGTCGTGTGGCCGCTCAGTTAATTCTTCGCAAAGATGATTTTTTTGCCTCCGCGAGTCAGGCCGTCGCGGTGGCCGACCGTTACCCGCAAAATGTCTTTGCCGAGCACACCCATGAGTTCTGCGAGCTGGTGCTGGTGTGGCGCGGCAACGGCCTGCACGTCCTCAACGACCGGCCCTACCGCATCACGCGCGGGGATCTGTTTTACATTCGCGCCGAAGACAAACACGCCTACGCCTCGGTTAACGATCTGGTGTTGCAGAACGTCATCTACTGCCCTGACAGGCTTAAACTGAATGTCGACTGGGCGAGCAACATTCCGGGCATTCTGAATGCCGGAGGCGAACCGCACTGGCGCTTAAGCAGTAGCGGCATGGCTCAGGTGCGCCAGACGATTTCCCAGCTGGAGCAGGAGAGCCAGAAGAGCGACCCGGTGGCAAACCAGATGTCGGAGCTGCTTTTCGCCCAGCTGGTGATGACCCTGAAGCGCCATCGTTACGCCACGGATAATCCTTCCGCCACCACGCAGGAAGCGCTGCTGGATAAGCTGATCGCCCGGCTTGCGGGCAGTCTGAACAAGAGTTTCGTACTGGAAAAATTCTGCGAGCAGGAGCAGTGCAGCGAGCGCGCGCTGCGCCAGCAGTTCCGCACCCAGACGGGGATGACGATAAACCATTACCTGCGCCAGCTGCGCATCTGCCACGCCCAGTATCTGTTACAGCATACGGAGCTGATGGTCAGTGAAGTGGCGATGCGCTGCGGCTTTGAGGACAGTAACTACTTTTCGGTGGTGTTTAACCGTGAGGTGGGAATGACGCCGGTTCAGTGGCGTCATCGCAGTCGAAAAGCAGCGTAATCAGTTCGCCATGCCGAGGCCGACGATATTGGCCGCAATGATAATCACCACGCAGCCCAGGCTCAGTACGCCAACCGGACGACGTCCGGCGTTGTTCCACTCCTTCAGCACCAGCCCAACCAGCCCACCGCACAGCACATAGAAGCTCATGTGCAGCATCCAGCTTATGTAGTCGTACTGCGGCGGAATGCTGGCGTGGCCCCAGGCGTAGAAGAAGAATTGCAGATACCACATCAGGCCGCCGAGCGCGGAGAGCAGAACGTTGGTAAGGATCAGCGGTTTTGCCAGCGAGAAGTCGGCTTTTACCGACAGGTTCTTCACTTTTGCCAGACGGATAAAGCAGAAACCGAGGTTTACCAGCGCGCCGCCGCCCATGATCACCACATAGCTTGGCAGGGCAACATACAGCGGGTCAACGCCCAGCGCCGCAGCGGCGTCGTGCATCGGTTTGGCGGCGTTCATGGCGAACGACATGCCCGCCGAGAAGACCCCGCACATCACCGCCAGCAGCAGCCCTTTCTTCAGGTTGAACTCTTCGGCCCTGATGCCCATCTTGCGTTCTTTTAGCTGGCCTGCGCGGGTGACGATCCCCACGCCGATCACCGCCACCAGCACGCCCAGCAGCGTCATTCGCCCGCCCTGGGTGTTGATCAGCACGTCGAAATGGCCGTTAAGAATGGGCGTCATAAGGGTGCCCACTATCAGCGTAATGCCAATCGCGATGCCGATACCCATCGACATCCCGAGGTAGCGCATGGTCAGGCCGTAGTTGATGTTGCCGATGCCCCACATCGCGCCGAACAGGAATACCGGCAGCAGGGTGGAGGCGTTGAAGGAGGAGAAGTAGCCCCAGAAATCGGGCAGCAGCATGGCGCTGATTGTCCAGGGCAAAATCAGCCAGGACACGGTACCGCCAACGGACCACATGGTTTCCCACGACCAGCCTTTCACCTTTTTGAACGGGGCATAGAAACAGGCTGCACTGGCTGCGCCTATTAAATGCCAGAAGATACCCATCGTAATCGCATGATTCATTTTTACGTCCTCATCGTTTTTATAGCCGGAGGCTTCCCCCCGACTTGATGAGTGTAAAAATTAGGCTGTTCAGGAACCTTCAGAAGGTTGCCGCACTTTTGTTTTGAATGGCAATCAGCACGTTAAGCGCGTGAGCAGACTCACAATTCTTTTATTTCTCAAAAACCGAATAACCTTATAAAAACTACGGCATTGATAATCATTTTCAATATCATTTAATTAACTATAATGAACCAACTGCTTACGCGGCATTAACAGCTGTGCCGCCCGACAATAATGGAGAGGATTATGAGTTATACACTGCCATCCCTGCCGTATGCCTACGACGCACTGGAACCGCATTTCGACAAGCAGACGATGGAAATCCATCACACTAAACACCACCAGACCTACGTGAACAACGCGAATGCTGCGCTGGAAAGCCTGCCAGAGTTCGCTAATCTGCCTGTTGAAGAGCTGATCACCAAGCTGGACCAGCTGCCAGCAGACAAGAAAACCGTACTGCGTAACAACGCGGGCGGTCACGCTAACCACAGCCTGTTCTGGAAAGGCCTGAAAACCGGTACCACCCTGCAGGGCGACCTGAAAGCGGCTATCGAGCGCGACTTCGGTTCCGTAGACAACTTCAAAGCGGAATTCGAAAAAGCCGCTGCAACCCGCTTCGGCTCTGGCTGGGCGTGGCTGGTTCTGAAAGGCGACAAGCTGGCAGTGGTTTCTACTGCTAATCAGGACTCCCCGCTGATGGGTGAAGCGATCTCTGGCGCATCCGGTTTCCCAATCCTGGGTCTGGACGTGTGGGAACACGCTTACTACCTGAAGTTCCAGAACCGTCGCCCTGACTACATCAAAGCGTTCTGGGATGTCGTGAACTGGGACGAAGCAGCAGCGCGTTTCGCCGCTAAAAAATAAGGTTGCATTGACGCCTGTGAGAAGCGAGTCTGATGACTCGCTTTTTTTGTATCTGCGTAATGGAGGCAGCGATGCATTACCCGGTGAACGTGTTTACAGGCAAGGTAAGGGAATACGACGGCAGCCGCCCGAGCGCCATCGCCAAAATGCAGGTCGACGGTGAGCTGTCGCTGACCGAGCTCGGGCTGGTGGGCGACCAGCAGGCCGAAAAGAAAATCCACGGCGGGCCCGATCGCGCACTGTGCCACTATCCGCGCGAACACTATCAGCACTGGAAAACCGAATTTCCTGAGCAGGCGGACCTCTTCGTCGCGCCCGCGTTTGGCGAAAACCTCTCAACGGAAGGGCTGACGGAAAAGAACGTCTTTATTGGCGATATTTACCGCTGGGGCGATGCCCTGATTCAGATCACCCAGCCGCGCTCGCCGTGCTTTAAGCTCAACTACCATTTCGGGATTCAGGATATGTCGACCCAGCTGCAAAACGCGGGTAAAACCGGCTGGCTGTACCGCGTTGTGCAGGCGGGACAGGTTTCGGCGGATGCGCCGCTTGAGCTCGCGTCGCGCCTGAGTGAGGTGTCGGTGTACGACGCCTGCGCGATTGCCTGGCATATGCCTTTCGACGATGAACAGTATCATCACCTGCTGTCGGCGGCGGGGTTGTCTACCAGTTGGACGAGAACGATGCAAAAGCGGCGTATAAGCGGGAAGATCGAGAGTAGTTCGCGGAGATTGTGGGGGAAATAGGTTCCGTAGAAAGTAGGCCGGGTAAGGCGAAGCCGCCACCCGGCACATACCGTTACGAACGCTTATACAGCGGTAGCCACAGCGTTAACCGCAGCCCGCCCAGCGGGCTGTCGTCGGCTTTCACCCAGCCGCGGTGCTGCTGCATGGCGGTTTCTACAATCGCCAGCCCCAGCCCCGTGCCGCCAGACTCACGGTCGCGCGCTTCGTCGGTGCGGTAGAACGGACGGAAAATCTGCTCGCGATCTTCCGGGCTGACGCCAGGACCGTCGTCATCGACAATGACGGTGATCCCGTCTTTATCCACCGAGAACGCCACTTCAATCTTCGTGTGCGAGTAGCGCAGGGCGTTACGCACGATATTCTCCAGCGCGCTTTCCAGCGCGTTGGGGTTACCGTACAGCGGCCACGGGCCCGGCGGGAAGTTGACGGTGAACGATTTACCCATCTGCTCCGCTTCGAACGCCGCGTTGTCCAGCACCTCGTGCCACAGGTGATTGGCTTTCACCGTTTCGCTCACCAGCGCGTTTTTCTGCTGGTTGCGCGACATCACCAGCAGATCGTTAATCATGCTGTCCAGACGATGCGCTTCCGTTTCAATACGTTCCAGCTCTTTGCTCTCCCCGCTGCGGCGACGCAGCAGGGCGGTGCCCAGCTGTAAGCGCGTGAGCGGGGTGCGCAGTTCGTGTGAGATGTCCGACAGCAGGCGTTGCTGGGCCGTCATCATCCGATCAAGCGCGCTGACCATCTGGTTAAAACTGGTCCCGGCGGCCAGAAACTCCTGCGGCCCGGATTCCAGTTCCGGATGCTGTCTGAGGTTGCCTTGTGCCACTTCGTCCGCCGCGTTTTTCAGCTTACGAGCCGGTTTCGCCAGGCTCCACGCCAGCCATAACAGCAGCGGGGAACTGACCAGCATCGTGACGATCAGCAGTAGCAGAGGACGGTCAAACAGCAGGTTGATGAAGTCGGACTGGGAACTGCTCGCAGGGCGAATCAGGTAGAGCTGGTAGTTATCTTCCCCATCCCGTACCGAGAAAGGGCCGACCATCTCTACCCGACCATATTTCTTTTTCTGTGGGTGATCGGCGTTATCCGCCTGGCCAATAAAGTTGCGGATGATCTGCATTTCATTGCGATCGGCGCCAATCACGCGGCCTTCGCTGGTAACCAGCAAAAGACGTTGTCCTGGCGGCGCCCACTTGTCGATAGCGCGAAACAGCCTGCGCCACCACATTAAATCGTTCGGCGGATCGTTTGCCAGCTCCGCTTCCACGTGCTGCTCGATCATCACGCCCTGACGTTGCTCGCTGTCGAGCAGCTCCGTCATCTGGCGTGAGTCGAGTTTTGGCAACATCAAAACGAGCATTAAAACCAGTGCCAGCGTCAGCCAGAAGATGGCGAAGATGCGGGCGGTTAAGCTGCCTATCATGAAGCAGAAACCATCAGATAACCACGACCACGCAGGGTTTTAAACCATGGGTGACCGTCTTTACGCTCCGGCAGCTTGCGGCGCAGGTTAGAGATGTGCATGTCGATGGCGCGGTCAAACGGCGTGAGGCGTTTGCCCAGCACTTCCTGGCTTAAATGTTCACGCGATACCACCTGGCCAAGATGTTGCGCCAGTAGATACAGCAGTGTGAACTCGGTGCCGGTAAGCTCCAGCGTCTGGCCGTCGAAGCTTGCTTCCTGACGGCCCGGGTTCAGGCTCAGGGAGTCCACTTCCAGCGTTGGCGAGCTGTTGTCGGTATTCTGCTGCTGCTCGCTCCAGTGGGAACGGCGCAGGATCGCGCGAATACGGGCCACCAGTTCACGGTCGTTGAACGGCTTCGGTAAATAGTCATCCGCACCCAGCTCAAGGCCGAGAACGCGGTCAAGCTCACTGCCGCGGGCGGTCAGCATGATAACGGGGGTCTGGTGTGTCTGGCGAAGCTCTTTCAGCGTATCAATACCGTTTTTCTTTGGCATCATTACGTCGAGCAAAAGTAGATCGATGCTGTCGTCAAGGAGACTCAGCGCCTGCTCGCCATCATGGGCAACCAGGACGTTGAAACCTTCCATGTCGAGCAACTCCTTTAAAAGGGATGTGAGCTCTCGGTCATCGTCAACTAACAGGATTTTATTCATTGTTTAAATACCTCCGAGGCAGAAATTACGACATCAAGGCTATCTAATCCATGACTTTACGTTGTTTTACACCCCCTGACGCATGTTTGCAGCCTGAATCGTAGACTGTCTCTCGTTGAATCGCGACACGAAAGATTTTGGGAGCAAGTGATGCGCAAAGTTACCGCTGCCGTCATGGCCTCAACGCTGGCGTTCAGTGCGTTTAGCCAGGCTGCTGTAGCTATCATCGGCGATAACGGTTCCTCGCAAGAGGGCGCAACGCAGCACAGCAGCCAAAGCCATATGTTTGACGGCATAAGTTTAACCGAACATCAGCGTCAACAGATGCGAGATCTGATGCAGAGGGCACGACACGACCAGCCCCCTGTTAATGTTAGCGAAATGGAGACAATGCATCGCCTTGTCACCGCAGAAAATTTTGACGAAAGCGCTGTTCGCGCTCAGGCCGAAAAAATGGCACAGGAACAGGTTGCCCGCCAGGTAGAAATGGCGAAGGTCCGCAACCAGATGTTCCACCTGCTAACGCCCGAGCAGCAAGCGGTTTTGAATGCCAAACATCAGCAGCGTATGGACCAGCTGCGTGAGGTTGCACGGATGCAGCGAAGCTCAGAAGCGACGTTTTTCAGTAGCAATAGCAGTACCCGTAGTAACCAGTAAACCCTGTTTTCCTTGCCATAGACACCATCCCTGTCTTCCCCCACATGATGTGGGGGTTTTTTTTGCCCCGCATTCTGATTTGTTAACCGTTTATTCATCCTTTGCCTCCCCATGCTTCCGTTATACTAGCGGCATGACATGACAGGAGCGTTTATGAATCAATCCTATGGAAGGCTGGTAAGCCGGGCCGCCATTGCGGCGACCGTCATGGCCTCTGGCCTGCTGCTGATCAAAATCTTTGCCTGGTGGTATACCGGCTCGGTCAGTATTCTGGCGGCACTGGTGGATTCACTGGTCGATATCGCCGCCTCGCTGACCAATCTTCTGGTGGTGCGTTACTCGCTGCAGCCGGCGGATGAAGAACACACGTTTGGGCACGGCAAGGCGGAATCGCTCGCGGCGCTGGCGCAAAGTATGTTCATTTCTGGCTCTGCACTGTTCCTGTTTTTGACCGGTATCCAGCATCTGGTTTCGCCTTCACCGATGAACAATCCCGGTGTCGGCGTGGCCGTCACGGTCATTGCACTTATAAGCACACTTGTTCTGGTAACGTTCCAGCGCTGGGTCGTTCGCAAAACGCAAAGTCAGGCCGTACGGGCGGATATGCTTCATTATCAATCTGATGTTATGATGAATGGGGCTATTCTTATTGCGCTCGGTCTGGCCTGGTATGGCTGGCATCGGGCCGATGCGTTGTTTGCGTTAGGGATTGGTATCTATATTTTATATAGCGCCCTGCGGATGGGGTATGACGCGGTGCAATCACTGCTCGATCGCGCTCTTCCGGACTCAGAACGTAACGAAATTTTTTCTATCGTGACCTCCTGGCCCGGCGTCAGCGGTGCACACGATCTTCGAACGCGGCAGTCAGGGCCGACCCGCTTTATTCAGATTCATATTGAAATGGAAGACAACCTGCCACTGGTACAGGCTCACGTTATTGCTGAGCAGGTCGAGCAGGCGATTTTGCAGCGTTTTCCTGGTTCAGACGTCATCATTCACCAGGATCCCTGCTCGGTTGTACCCGGACATGTTGGGCTTTCGTAATTCGTTGTAAAAAAGTGAGCCAGGCCAGCATTTTGTGTATAAATTACCGCCATTTGGTCTGACCTGAATCAATTCAGCCAGAAGGGATTGATATACTATTTGCAGTATTCGTTGGTCGATAAGTTTCTTCCGGCAACAGATTTCAATTTTGCATTCCTAAGTTCAGAGGTAGTCATGATTAAGAAAATCGGTGTGTTGACAAGCGGCGGTGATGCGCCGGGCATGAACGCGGCAATTCGTGGGGTTGTCCGTGCAGCGCTGACGGAAGGTCTGGAAGTTTTTGGTATCTATGATGGTTACCTGGGTCTGTATGAAGACCGTATGGTTCAGCTCGACCGCTACAGCGTGTCTGACATGATCAACCGTGGCGGTACCTTCCTTGGGTCTGCGCGCTTCCCGGAATTCCGTGACGAACACATCCGTGAAGTGGCTATCGAGAACATGAAAAAGCGTGGTCTGGACGCGCTGGTCGTTATCGGCGGTGACGGCTCGTACATGGGTGCAAAACGTCTGACCGAAATGGGCTTCCCGTGCATCGGCCTGCCGGGCACCATCGACAACGACATCAAAGGCACTGACTACACCATCGGTTACTTCACCGCGCTGGGCACCGTTGTGGAAGCCATTGACCGCCTGCGTGACACCTCTTCTTCTCACCAGCGTATCTCTATCGTTGAAGTGATGGGCCGCTACTGCGGTGACCTGACCCTGGCAGCGGCTATCGCCGGTGGTTGTGAGTTTGTGGTGGTTCCTGAAGTGGAATTCAGCCGCGAAGATCTGGTTGCTGAAATCAAAGCCGGTATCGCGAAAGGTAAGAAACACGCGATTGTGGCTATCACCGAGCACATCTGTGACGTTGACGAGCTGGCGAAGTACATCGAAACCGAAACCAAACGCGAAACCCGCGCGACCGTTCTGGGCCACATCCAGCGCGGCGGTTCCCCTGGCCCGTACGACCGCATTCTGGCGTCTCGTATGGGTGCGTACGCTATCGAGCTGCTGCTGCAGGGCCACGGCGGCCGCTGCGTCGGTATTCAGAACGAACAGCTGGTGCACCATGACATCATCGACGCGATTGAAAACATGAAGCGTCCGTTCAAAGGTGACTGGCTGGACTGCGCGAAAAAACTGTACTGATCCTTCGAGCCCTCTTCTTTCTGAAGAGGGCTTTTATTCCTCCACGTTATAGCCAATCTTTTTTTATTCTTTAATCATCGATTCGCTTTCTGGCACGCTGCATTCATCAAAACACTACACAAGAGAGCTGGGCGATGAATAAATGGGGCGTGGGGTTAACATTATTGCTGGCATCGACCAGCGTACTGGCAAAGGACATTCAACTTCTCAACGTGTCGTACGACCCGACGCGTGAGCTGTACGATCAATACAACAAAGCCTTCGCGGCGCACTGGAAGCAGGAAACCGGCGATAACGTGGTGGTTCGTCAGTCTCACGGTGGCTCCGGTAAGCAGGCGACATCTGTGATTAACGGTATTGAAGCCGACGTGGTTACCCTGGCGCTGGCCTATGATGTCGACGCTATCGCCGAGCGTGGCCGTATCGACAAAAACTGGATCAAACGCCTGCCGGACAACTCCGCGCCATACACCTCGACCATCGTCTTCCTGGTGCGTAAAGGCAACCCAAAACAGATTAAGGACTGGAACGACCTGATCAAACCGGGCGTTTCTGTGATTACCCCGAACCCGAAAAGCTCCGGCGGGGCACGCTGGAACTACCTGGCGGCCTGGGGCTACGCGCTGCACCACAACAACGGTGACCAGGCTAAAGCACAGGAGTTCGTCAAATCCCTGTACAAAAACGTTGAAGTGCTGGACTCCGGCGCGCGCGGTGCCACTAACACCTTCGTCGAGCGCGGAATTGGCGACGTACTTATTGCCTGGGAAAACGAAGCCCTGCTGGCGACCCACGAACTGGGTAAAGACAAGTTTGAGATCGTGACTCCGAGCGAATCCATCCTCGCCGAGCCGACCGTTTCCGTGGTCGATAAGGTCGTTGATAAGAAAGGCACCAAAGCGGTGGCGGAAGCCTACCTGAAGTATCTCTACTCGCCGGAAGGCCAGGAAATCGCGGCGAAGAACTTCTATCGTCCGCGCGATGCGGCTGTCGCGAAGAAATACGACAGCGAATTCCCGAAACTTAAGCTCTTCACCATTGATGATGTGTTCGGCGGCTGGACGAAAGCGCAGAAAGAGCACTTCTCTAATGGCGGCACCTTCGACCAGATTAGCCAGCGTTAACGGTTAGCAAACGACACGGCGACCCGGTGTGAGAAATCCACCGGGTTTTTTATTTGGTCATCATTTTGCGTTACTCTTTTGCCTCTATTGAAAACAGGGAACGCGTTGTGAAGAAAATTATCTTATTGATCCTGATTGTCATCGCCCTTGCCGCAGGTGGCGTGTACTGGATAAAAGCGGGTAATCCGAATGCGTTGCGCCATATCGTCCTCGACCAGTGTCTGCCTAATCAGCTGCAACACCGTAACCCGGCACCCTGCGCGCAGGTGAAGCCTGATGCGGGCTATGTAGTATTTAAGGACCGCAACGGGCCGCTGCAGTATCTGCTGATGCCAACGTATCGCATCAACGGCACCGAAAGCCCGCTCCTGACCGAGCCTCATACGCCAAACTTCTTCTGGCTGGCGTGGCAGTCGCGCAGCTTTATGACCCTGAAGCGTGGCTCTGAAGTGCCGGACAGCGCTATTTCGCTGACGATTAACTCACCGACCGGACGCACGCAAAACCATTTCCATATCCATATCTCCTGCCTGCGCCCGGACGTGCGCGAGAAGCTCAACGCGGCGCAGGGAGACATCAGCACCCAGTGGCTACCGTTCCCGGGTGGGCTGGAAGGGCATGAGTACCTCGCACGCCGGGTGACGGAGAATGAACTGGTCCAGCGCAGTCCGTTTATGATGCTGGCGGAAGAGCTGCCGGAGGCGCGCGACCATATGGGACGCTTCGCGCTGGCGATGGCGCAGCAGTCGGATGGTTCGTTTGTTTTGCTGGCGACCGAGCGTAACCTGCTCACGCTTAACCGCGCGTCGGCAGAGGAATTGCAGGATCATCAATGCGCTATCCTGAAGTAACCCCACTATAAATCGCGTTTACTCAGGCTGCCTGTCACCGTAGACTTGCTGAAAAAATCTACAGGAGACAGGTATGTCGCTCTGGTTAACGCATCCTCTGCTGCTGCCCTCGCTGATCGTCGGCGTCACCATCGTGCTGTGGGCGACGTCGCTGTTGCCGGAATTTATCACCGCGCTGCTGTTTTTCACGGCGGCGATGACCGCCAGAATCGCCCCGCCGGAGGTGATTTTTGGCGGTTTTGCCTCGTCGGCCTTCTGGCTGGTCTTCAGCGGCTTTGTGCTCGGCGTGGCGATCCGTAAAACCGGCCTGGCGGACAGGGCCGCCCGGGCGCTGTCGGCAAAGCTCACCGACTCCTGGATGCTGATGGTGGCGAGCGTGGTATTGCTCAGCTACGCGCTGGCGTTTGTGATGCCGTCAAACATGGGACGTATTGCGCTGCTGATGCCCATTGTCGCGGCGATGGCGAAACGCGCCGGTATCGCCGACGGCTCCCGCGCCTGGTTCGGCCTTGCGCTGGCAGTCGGCTTCGGTACCTTCCAGCTCTCGGCCACCATTCTGCCCGCCAACGTGCCTAACCTGGTCATGAGCGGCGCGGCGGAAGGCTCGTACGGCATTCACCTGAACTATGTCCCGTATCTGCTGCTGCACACGCCGGTGCTCGGTATTCTCAAAGGCCTGATTCTGATTGGCCTCATCTGCTGGCTGTTCCCTGGCAGCCCGAAACCAGCGAAGGATTTCACGCTGTCTGAACCGATGGGGCGTGACGAAAAACGACTCGCCTGGCTGCTGGTGGTGGTGCTGATGATGTGGGTGACGGAGAGCTGGCACGGCGTGGGGCCGGCGTGGACGGGGCTGGCGGCCTCGATTATCGTTATGCTGCCGCGCATTGGTTTTATCACCGGCGAGGAGTTCTCGGCGGGGGTAAATATGCGCACCTGCATTTACGTTGCGGGTATTCTCGGGCTGGCGATCGTCGTGACGCAAACGGGTATCGGAGCGGCCGTAGGCGAGGCGCTGCTGCGCATAATGCCGCTGGATGTGGACAAACCATTCACCAGCTTCCTGGCGCTAACCGGAATTACTACGGCACTCAACTTCATTATGACTGCCAACGGCGTTCCGGCGCTGTACACCACGCTGGCGCAGAGCTTCTCGGACGCGACCGGTTTCCCGCTGCTGTCGGTGATCATGATTCAGGTACTGGGCTATTCCACGCCGCTGCTGCCGTATCAGGCGTCGCCGATTGTGGTGGCGATGGGGCTAGGAAAGGTGCCTGCAAGGGCGGGGATGGTGCTCTGCCTGGCGCTGGCGATTGCGACGTATCTGGTGCTGCTGCCGCTGGATTATCTGTGGTTTAGCGTGTTAGGGCGTTTGTAGCGGCGGGTAAGCGCAAGCGCCACCCGCCACAAAGGCCATTACGCCTGTTTAGCCGCTTCTGCCGCTTTAACGATCACCGCGAAAGCGTCCGCTTTCAGGGATGCACCGCCAACCAGCGCGCCATCGATATCTGGCTGGGTAAACAGCTCAGCAGCGTTGGAGGCGTTTACGGAGCCGCCGTACTGGATGATCACTTGCTCAGCCACTTTCGCGTCGGCTTTAGCAATGTGGTCACGGATGAATTTGTGAACTGCCTGAGCCTGCGCAGGGGTAGCAGATTTGCCGGTACCGATCGCCCAGACTGGCTCGTAAGCGATAACCGCGCCTTCGAACGCTGCCGCGCCCTGCGTTTTCAGCACGGCGTCGATCTGACGTGCACACACTTCTTCGGTTTTGCCCGCTTCGTTTTCCGCTTCGGTTTCACCGATGCACAGAACCGGGATCAGACCCTGCTCTTTCAGCACGGCAAATTTCTTCGCGATGAACTCGTCAGATTCTTTGTGGTAGGTGCGACGCTCGGAGTGGCCGATGATGATGTATTTCGCGCCGATATCTTTCAGCATTTCAGCGGAAGTTTCACCGGTGAACGCGCCAGACAGGTTAACGTCAACGTTCTGCGCGCCCAGCACGATGTGGCTGCCGTCAGCGGCACGTTTAGCCAGATCCAGGTACATATCCGGCGGAGCGATAGCAACCGCGCAGCCGGTCACGCCAGCCAGCTCTTTACGCAGGTTTGCAACCAGTTCGTTTACCATGTGGCGGCTGCCGTTCAGTTTCCAGTTACCCATCACTAAAGGATGTCGCATTTCAATTCTCCACGCTAAATAAGCGAATTAAGGAATATGGCCGCCCTGTCGGGCAGCATGGTCTGTGAATCAGTATAGAGATTTTCCCTCGAAAGGCTTTGCTTTTTGTCATTAATTGGCCCCGCCAAGGGTGTCAGATAGCGCCAGCTTAATCGGTTCAACGGCGAAGGTCAGTCCTTTTTCGCCGTTATCCGCCACCACATAGCGAATCGCACCTTCGGTTGTGGCGTAGTACCGCTTGTTTTTACCGGCGGCCAGCAGCTTTTGCAGCTTTTGCTGGCTCTGCTTTTTCGTCAGCGCAGGCGTAAACGCCTGCAGCACCGCGCTCATGTAATCAAGCGCCTTCGATTTAGCCGCTTTCTGCTCTGGCCCCTGAATCGGCAGCCAGGTGATTTGCATGCTTTTGATTTTTAACGTACCGCGCTCCAGCGCCGTGGAAGCATACAAATTCTCGTTAATCTTGCTCGCTGCACGGGTCAGTGTAGGGGTATCGCGCGAGCTATCAATGGCGCGAAACTCATCCAGCGGCAGCCCTGGGTTGGCCTGATTGAAAGCTTCGCGAAACTGGCTGATGGACTGATCGAAAGACGGTGCGCCCGCCAGCAAATACGGCGCAGTGGTGGGGGCCGCGGTGTTGGCGGCGTGCAGCGGAAAACCCGCGCCGAGCATCGCTAAACACAGGAAAAGAGAATGTGCCGAATTTTTCATCAACATTGCACCTGGCCGTAAGTGCTCATGATTAAAACGATATCTGGTCGGCTTGTCAAAAGGTCACAACTCCAGGGTAAAATGCGGGCTAAACGATAATAAGGAACCTTACATGACCATACAGCAGTGGCTGTTTTCATTCAAAGGGCGTATTGGACGCCGTGATTTCTGGGTCTGGATGGTGACGTGGGTCGTCGCCATGCTGCTTCTTTTTTTCGTTGCCTACAACGCCTGGCTGAGCACGCAAACGGCGGCATTTGCACTGGTCTGCCTGCTATGGCCAACGGCGGCCGTCGTGGTGAAACGCCTGCACGATCGCGGCCGCTCCGGCGCGTGGGCATTTTTGATCATACTGGCGTGGATGCTGGTGGCAGGGAACTGGGCGATGCTGCCTTCCATCCTGCCGTGGGTCGTGGGCAGGCTGCTGCCGTCGGTCATCTTCGTGATGATAATTGTCGATCTGGGCGCGTTTATCGGCACCCAGAGCGAAAATAAATACGGTAAAGATACCGTCGAGGTGAAATACCGCTGATCACCAGTAGTGTTCGGCGGTCATATGACCCGGCCGGCGGCGAAGATGTTTCGTCATCTGCCGGGTATCCTTCAGAAGCTGCTGCGTGTCCCGGACCATCTGCGGGTTACCGCACAGCATGACGTGGCTGGTTTCGGCCGTCATCGGTAAACCCACCGCGTCTTCCAGTGCGCCGCTCTCAATTAACGCCGGTACGCGACCGGTAAGCGCTCCTGCTACGGTTTCGCGGCTGACTACCGTCTGAATCTTTAACTTTCCGCCGTACTGCTGTTCCAGCGCCTGCATCTGCGGGAGATAGCTTAAATCTGCGGCATAGCGCGCGGCGTGCACCAGCACGATGTTTTTGAAGCGCTCCAGATCCTTACCGTACTGCAAGATAGAGAGATACGGACCGATGGCCGTGCCGGTTGCCAGCATCCAGAGCGTGTCACAGTCAGGGATCTCTTCGAGCACAAAGAAGCCTGCCGCTTCGCTCACAATCTGCACATCGTCGCCGGGCTTAAGGGCGGCAAGGCGCGGGCTGAGCTTACCGTCAGGAACGGTGACCAGATAGAACTCGAGATCCGGGTTATCCGGCGCGTTAACGTAAGAGTAGGCGCGCTGCACGCGCTCGCCGTCGACATCCAGACCCAGCTTGGCAAATTGCCCGGCCTTAAACGGGTGAACGGGAGCATGCAGGGTGAGACTAAATAGCGCATCGGTCCAGAATTCTATCTTTGTGACTTTACCTGTTACCCAGTCCGCCATGATCTTCTCCTGTGCTGTTTCTCTGTTCTATCTTCCGTACTTGTGGGAAACATTTCCAGCCCCTTCGGGCCGGAAAGCTCTATCGATCAAACGGTTTTACAGAATGTGCGTCTGCACGTCCGGGTCTTTACGGTCGAGATAGTGAATGGACTGAATGCGTCGGATGGTGCGCGATTTACCGCGGATCAGCAGCGTTTCAGTGGTCGCCATGTTGCCCTTGCGGGTGATGCCGTCCAGCAGATCGCCTTTGGTGATGCCGGTTGCAGAGAAGACGACGTTATCACTGCGCGCCATGTCGTTCAGCGCCAGTACTTTATTGGCTTCGATGCCCATCGCAGCGCAGCGCGCCAGCTCGTCCTCACCGATACGACGGTTTTCGTCGCTGTCGCCTTTCACCTCATGGCGCGGCAGAAGGCGCGCCTGCATATCGCCGTCCAGCGCGCGGATCACCGCCGCAGAGACCACGCCTTCTGGCGCGCCGCCGATGCCGTAAAGCACGTCGACTTCGCTGTCCGGCATGCAGGTCAGAATAGAGGCGGCAACGTCGCCATCCGGAATGGCAAACACGCGCACGCCGAGTGCCTGCAGATAAGAGATGGTGGCGTCGTGGCGCGGTTTCGCCAGAATGGTCACGGTGAGTTCGTTGAGCGGTTTAGCCAGCGCCGCCGCGATATTGCGCAGGTTGGCGTCCAGCGGCAGGCTGAGATCGATTGCGCCTTTCGCACCAGGGCCGACAATCAGCTTTTCCATGTACATGTCTGGCGCGTTGAGGAAGCAGCCTTTATCGCCCACGGCCAGCACCGCCAGGGCGTTGGCCTGGCCCATCGCCGTCATGCGCGTGCCTTCGATCGGGTCCACCGCGATATCCACCGCATCGCCTTTGCCGGTCCCGACCTTTTCACCGATGTAGAGCATCGGCGCTTCGTCGATCTCGCCTTCACCGATGACAATAGTGCCGTCGATGTTGACCTGGTTAAGCACAATGCGCATGGCGTGGACGGCCGCGCCGTCTGCGGTATTTTTGTCGCCACGACCCAGCCATTTATAGCCTGCAAGGGCGGCTGCTTCGGTGACGCGGGAAAACTCGATAGCAAGTTCACGTTTCATGAGGGACTCGTACAATCAAAAGGAATTGCACGAAGTTTATCACAGAGTGGGGAGGGGTGAGGGGACCGGTGCGGTCGATGCCCCTCACCCTAACCCTCTTCCACAGGGAGAGGGAATATAGGCTTACTCTTCGTGCTCTTCCCACGCAAGGGCGCGTTTCACCGCTTTCTTCCAGCCGCTGTAGCGGTAGTTGCGCTCGGTGGTTTCGATGCCAGGGCGGAATTCGCGTTCGATGACCGCTTTCTCCTGCAGCTCGTCCAGGTTCTGCCAGAAGCCTACCGCGAGGCCCGCAAGATACGCCGCGCCCAGTGCCGTCACTTCACGTACTTCAGGGCGCTCAACGCGGGTGCCCAGAATGTCGGACTGGAACTGCATCAGGAAGTTGTTGGCCACCGCGCCGCCGTCCACGCGCAGGGCGTGCAGACGAATGCCGGAGTCTGCCTGCATCGCTTCCAGTACGTCACGCGTCTGGTAGGCGATGGATTCCAGGGTCGCACGAATGATGTGGTTTGAGTTCACACCACGCGTCAGGCCGAAAATTGCGCCGCGGGCATACGGGTCCCAGTACGGTGCGCCCAGACCGGTGAAAGCTGGCACCACGTACACGCCGTTGGTGTCTTTCACTTTGGTCGCGAAGTACTCGGAGTCAAACGCATCGCTGATCAGCTTCATCTCGTCGCGCAGCCACTGAATAGATGCGCCCGCCATAAACACCGCACCTTCCAGGGCATAGTTCACCTCGCCGCGCGGGCCGCAGGCGATGGTGGTCAGCAGGCCGTTTTCTGATTTCACCGCTTTCTCGCCGGTGTTCATCAGCATAAAGCAGCCGGTGCCGTAGGTGTTCTTCGCCATCCCTTCCTTGACGCACAGCTGGCCGAACAGCGCCGCCTGCTGGTCACCGGCGATACCGGCGATAGGAATACGGGTGCCGCCTTTACCGCCGATGTTGGTCTGGCCGTAGACTTCAGACGACTTACGCACTTCAGGCAGCATCGCGCGCGGAATATCCAGCGCGTCCAGCATCTTGTCATCCCACTCCAGGGTGTTGATGTTGAACAGCATGGTGCGCGAGGCGTTAGTGTAGTCAGTAACGTGGACACGTCCCTGAGTCATCTTCCAGATAAGCCAGGTATCGACGGTACCGAACAGTAGTTCGCCGCGTTTTGCACGCTCGCGTGAACCTTCCACGTGGTCGAGGATCCACTTCACTTTGGTGCCGGAGAAATACGGGTCAACCACCAGGCCGGTGGCGCTACGCACGTACTCTTCCATCCCGTCACGCTTAAGCTGTTCGCAGATCTCTGACGTACGGCGGCACTGCCAGACGATGGCGTTGTAAATCGGCTTACCGGTTTCGCGTTCCCACACCACGGTGGTTTCACGCTGGTTGGTGATACCAATCGCGGCGATTTCGTCGGAACTGATGTCGGCTTTCGCCAGCACTTCCACCAGCGTGGAGCTTTGTGACGCCCAGATCTCCATCGGGTCGTGTTCTACCCAGCCTGGACGAGGATAAATTTGCTCAAATTCGCGCTGTGACACGCTGACGATATTCGCGTCATGATCCATTACGACAGCGCGGGAGCTGGTAGTGCCCTGGTCGAGCGCAACGATATATTTTTTTTCGGTCATGGTATGTGTCCCGTAGTCAGATTACAGCGAAGCTTTTTGTTGTGCGGTAGAAGTCGTTTCCTTCTCCTCTTCCACACAGGTGTCGCACGGTAAGTGGCGACCAATTAATTTGCGATAGCCAAATGCACCCAGTGCCGCCCCTACGACTGGTCCAAACAGCGGTACCAGGAAGTAAGGAATATCTTTGCCGCCGGTGAAAGCCACGTCGCCCCATCCTGCAAAGAAGGCGAAGGTTTTTGGACCCAGGTCACGCGCCGGGTTCATCGCAAACCCTGTTAACGGCCCCATGGACGCACCGATGACGGCGATTAGCAGGCCAATCAGCAATGGTGCCAGCGGGCCACGTGGAATGCCGTTACCATCATCGCCCAAAGCCATAATGACGCCCATCAGAATAGCGGTAATCACCATTTCAACTGCGAACGCCTGCACAAAATTGATATGTGGGTTAGGGTAGGTTGAGAAGATGCCTGCCAGATCCAGACTTTCGACGCTGCCGCGCACCATATGATGCGTCTGTTCGAAGTCGATGAAAAGATTGTAATAAAGCCCGTAAACTAACGCCGCTGCGCAAAACGCGCCGGCAAATTGAGAAATAATGAAGGGAACAACTTTGCGTCCGTCGAAGCACGCGAACAGCCACAGTGCGATAGTCACCGCCGGGTTAAGATGTGCGCCAGAGACCCCTGCAGTCAGGTAGATGGCCATCGCCACGCCCAGACCCCAGATGATACTGATTTCCCACTGACCAAAACTGGCACCCGCCACTTTCAGTGCAGCGACACAGCCCACTCCGAAGAATATCAACAACCCGGTACCAAGGAACTCGGCAATGCACTGGCCTTTTAAGGTTGATGTCTGACTCATAATCGGAATCCTGAAGAAATTGATGTTTATTGTTAGCGTGGCCGCCCGTGACAGCCACGATGCCCTGTAGACATAGTGTTAATTTATCGTTAACGAGCAAAAACGAGAAATATCGAAATTAAAATGTGTGGTCTGTGTCAATAAAATGAGCGTTTTCGCGCCATAAAGCGCGTTTTTGCATCAGTCGCGCATGGTGAGCTGAATCATTTTTTTAACGAATGGGTTAACAACTTAGAGGTATATGCCGCGAACGCACCAGGACGAGGCCGAAAAGTGTTGCAAACCGCGATCTGCGTGGCATGCCGCTGGACAGGGGCGACTGCGCTCCATACAATCGGAACATATGTTGTGCGCGTTTACGTTAAAGCGTCGCCTTGCAATTCAGGAGAGGTAGGATCATGTCTTTAGAAGTGTTTGAGAAACTGGAAGCGAAAGTACAGCAGGCGATTGACACCATCACGCTGCTGCAGATGGAAATTGAAGAGCTGAAAGAGAAGAACAACAGCCTGGCGCAGGAAGTTCAGAACGCTCAGCACGGCCGCGAAGAACTGGAGCGCGAAAACAACCAGCTGCGCGAACAGCAGAACGGCTGGCAGGATCGCCTGCAGGCGCTGCTGGGACGTATGGAAGAGGTCTAATTCCTGTTGGGATTGCACTGTACAGGCCGGGTAAGGCGAAGCCGCCACCCGGCTTTTTTTATGGTTGTCCTGCGCTATCGTGGTAAACGCAACAAACCCGATCGGTTCATCACTTTTTACAACGAGTACGCTGGCGACAATGAACGCGATGCATAAATAGCGTTTCACTATGCGGTCCCTGCCGCTAACCGCTCCACCGTTCACCACCGGTGATAAGTCGGTGGACACAAGCCCGGGTAGGCGGGCTGCTTTACGGCTGAAAATACACCTTTCCCGGGACCGATGCCCATTTGCGAGATGGCGGAAAGGGACGCAGCATCATAATTAACATCCGCTGCAAAGGTAAGATACCCGATTAAAATTAGGAATTTATAAAGGATTCGAGGGATTGCCATCTGCTTACAGGAGGGTATGATAAAAATCCCGGGTAGGGGCTGCAAGACCACCCAACGGACCGCGAATCCCGAGGGACAAAAAAACCGCCACATTGCTGATGGCGGTTTTTTTATGGTTCACGCTTATGGTTTTATTACTCAATATCCAGCGGATCTTCAGAAAGGATAATGCCGGTATTATCGGCGTAGAGATGGTCCCCGGAGAAGAAGGTCACGCCGCCGAAGTTAACGCGCACGTCGCTTTCGCCGATGCCGTCGCCCGCAGCGCCTACCGGAATGGCCGCGATGGCTTGAATTCCGATATCCAGGTCTTCGAGATCGTCCACCTGACGCACGGAGCCGTACACCACGATGCCTTCCCACTCGTTCTGGACGGCAATGCCGGCCAGTTCAGCATCAATCAGTGCGCGACGCACGGACCCGCCGCCGTCGACCACCAGAACGCGGCCACGGCCGTTCTGTTCGAGCAGATCGTACAGCAACCCGTTGTCCTCGAAACATTTCACCGTGACGATTTGCCCGCCAAACGATGACCGCCCACCAAAGTTGGAGAACAGCGGTTCAACGACGTTGACATCTTCCTGGTAGATGTCACAAAGCTCGGAGGTATCGTATTTCATAGGTTTAACGCTCAGTTGCTGCGAATGTGTTCAGTATATCGTGCGAAATGCGTTGTTGGCAAAATCATCAATTGTTAATTGATATTTGTCAGCTAACTGAGCGTCTGGCTTAACACAATCCCGATGACGAACAACAGGTTAGTCAGCAGCGCGCCTTTTACCGTTCGCTCCAGCATCGGCGGCATGGCTGCCGGGCTGAGTTCACGCATCACAAAGCGGGCCTGCTTAACCAGCAGCGGCGCGGCAAGCACAAACAGCCAGCCCCACAGACTGTGCAGGGAAATCAGGTTAAACAGCGCCAGGCAAACCAGCGCGCCAATAAGCAGGCAGGCATGATAGCGGCGCGCATTCACCGGCCCCAGACGCACCGCCAGCGTGTTCTTGCCGTTCTCACGATCGCTGTCGATATCGCGCAGATTATTGATATTGAGCACCGCCGTCGCCAGCAGGCCGCAGGCGGTCGCCGGGAGGAACAGGGCAGGGATCACCGTATGCGCCTGTAAGTACCAGCTCCCCATTACGCTCAGCCAGCCGAAGAACACCAGCACAGAGATATCCCCAAGGCCAATATAGCCGTAAGGGCGCGTGCCGACGGTGTAGGTGATGGCCGCGATAATGGCGAGCAGGCCCAGCACCAGGAAGCCAATGAAGTCGCTGGTGGTTTTCGAGGCGACCGTCACCAGCGCCAGGCCAGATAAGCAAATCAGCACCACGGTGATAATCAGCGCGCGCTTCATCTGTGCCTGGGTGATCACCCCTTTTTGCATCCCGCGCAGCGGCCCGATACGGTCAGGCTTGTCGCTGCCTTTTACCGCATCGCCATAATCGTTCGCGAGGTTAGAGAGGATTTGCAGCAGCCCGGCGGTAATGAGCGCCAGACCTGCCACCAGCGGATCGAAATGCCCTTGCCACCAGGCAAGCGCGGTGCCGACAATAATGGCGGCAAAAGCCAGAGGAAGCGTTTTAGGGCGCAGACTTTCGAGCCACGCCTGAGTACGGCTGATATCAGTCATAGTAATTTAGCCAATAAAAATGGGGGCCTTAGCCCCCATTAACAGTGATGAGAATGCAGTAACCGCGATTATAGGATAAAACGGCTCAGATCTTCATCTGCCACTAACGCATCCAGATGTTTGCTCACATAGTCTGCGTCGATGGTAATGGTTTGACCGTTGAGGTCGCTCGCGTCATATGAGATGTCTTCAACCAGACGTTCCAGCACGGTGTGAAGACGACGCGCACCGATGTTCTCGGTGGTTTCGTTGACCTGCCATGCGGCCTGGGCGATACGCTTGATACCGTCTTCGGTGAACTCGAGGTTCACGCCTTCGGTCGCCATCAGCGCCTTGTACTGTACGGTAGCAGAGGCGTTTGGCTCCGTCAGGATGCGCTCGAAATCTTCGGTGGTCAGTGCCTGCAGCTCAACGCGGATCGGCAGACGACCCTGCAGTTCGGGGATCAGATCCGACGGGCTGGCTACCTGGAATGCACCGGAAGCGATAAACAGAATGTGGTCCGTTTTCACCATGCCGTGCTTGGTAGAGACGGTGCAGCCTTCAACCAGCGGCAGCAGATCGCGCTGTACGCCTTCGCGGGACACGTCCGGACCGGAGCTGTTGCCGCCGCGCTTACAAATTTTGTCGATTTCATCGATAAACACGATACCGTGCTGCTCAACCGCGTCGATAGCGTCCTGCTTCAGCTCTTCCGGATTTACCAGCTTCGCCGCTTCTTCTTCAATCAGCAGCTTCATCGCGTCTTTGATTTTTAGCTTACGCGCTTTCTGCTTTTGGCCGCCCAGGTTCTGGAACATGGACTGCAGCTGGCTGGTCATCTCTTCCATGCCCGGAGGCGCCATGATCTCCACGCCCATCGGCGCGGCCGCGAGGTCGATCTCAATCTCTTTGTCGTCCAACTGGCCTTCACGCAGTTTTTTGCGGAACGCCTGACGCGCGGCTGAAGGCTCAGCCTGCTGTTCAGCCTGGCCCCAGTTGTTTTTCGCCGGTGGGATCAGCACGTCGAGAATACGCTCTTCGGCCATCTCTTCCGCGCGGTAGCGGTTTTTCTCAATCGCCTGGACGCGCACCATCTTAATCGCAGAATCGGTCAGGTCGCGGATGATAGAGTCCACTTCTTTACCCACATAGCCCACTTCGGTGAACTTGGTGGCTTCAACTTTGATGAACGGCGCGTTCGCCAGCTTCGCCAGACGACGGGCGATTTCGGTTTTACCGACGCCGGTCGGGCCGATCATCAGAATGTTTTTCGGGGTGACTTCGTGACGCAGCTCTTCATCAAGCTGCATACGACGCCAGCGGTTACGCAGCGCGATAGCCACGGAGCGCTTGGCGTTATCCTGGCCGATAATGTGTTTGTTCAGTTCGCTGACAATTTCGCGTGGGGTCATTTCAGACATGGGAGATCCTTACGCTTTGGAGGTCAATTCTTCGATGGTGTGGTTGTGGTTGGTATAGATGCAGATATCACCTGCAATATCCAACGCCTTCACCGCGATATCACGCGCGTTCATGTCGGTATTTTCCAACAGCGCGCGGGCTGCAGCCTGGGCATAAGGGCCGCCAGAGCCGATGGCAATCAGGTCGTTTTCCGGCTGAATCACGTCACCGTTACCGGTGATGATAAGCGAAGCGGTTTCATCCGCGACCGCCAGCAGCGCTTCGAGCTTGCGCAGCATACGGTCGGTACGCCAGTCCTTTGCCAGCTCAACGGCAGCTTTCACCAGATGACCCTGGTGCATTTCCAGCTTGCGTTCAAACAGTTCAAACAGCGTGAAGGCATCCGCCGTGCCGCCTGCAAAACCGGCGATCACTTTGTCGTTGTAGAGACGACGGACTTTCTTCACGTTGCCTTTCATGACGGTATTACCCAGCGTGGCCTGGCCATCACCGGCAATTACCACCTGGCCGTTACGGCGTACACTTACTATTGTTGTCACGAGCAGACCCCCTGGTTACAGATTCGGGAAACAGAAGCCCTGAGCCTGTGCTCAGGGCTGAATTAAATGATAGATGGGGGGGATTTTGGGGGTTTCAACCCCCGGAGGCGAGTCGAATGCAGTTTGTGTGGCCAGCCACTTTCAAACGGGAAATGGTGCCGTCTGCGTTTTCTTTGCCTTTAACCGGGCCGATCACCACGCGATTCCAGCCGTTATTGGTGGTAATGCGTGAATCAAATCCTTCGAACGCCAGCTGTGCACGCACCGTTTCCGCCTGCTCGGCACCTTTAAACGAACCGCACTGCACCATCCAGCGGCGCTCGTCTTTTTTCTCTGCCGTCTGCTTCGGCGCTTCGGTCTCATTGGTCACCGGCGCGGCCTGCTGCGTTTTCGGCTGCTGCGCGGTGGTATGCGCTGGCGTCTGGAGCAGATCCTGATACGGCTGCGCCGCTTGCTTTGGCGGCTGCGCTTTTGGCTGTTGAACAGGCTGCGACTGCACCGTACGCGTCTGCTGCTGCGGTTGCTGGTATGGCTGGGCCTTCGGCTGCTGTACCGGCTGAGTTTGCGTCCACTGCTGCTGTTGCTGCTGTTGAATTTGTGCCTGGCGCTGACGCTGCAGCTGCAACGTTTGCTGACGCTGCGCTGGCGTTTGTTCATTCCACGGCACTTCATTCAGCTGCGTCGGCTGCTGGCGCATATCGGCCTGCATCTGTGCCAGCAGCTGGCGCTGCTCGTCCGTAAGCTGATCGGCATTCTTCACTTCGCCACCGGCTGAGGGCTCAGTAGGCGCACGCACGCCGGGCTGACGACTTTCCAGCTCTTTAATATAGCGCCAGCGCTCTTCAGGTTTCGGCGGCAGACCATTTCCCACCACTTTGTTGCCCTGAAGGGCCTCGGACTCTTCTTTTTTATGGTGCGTGATGAAGTACAGGCCGCCAATAAAGGCCACCAGCACGGCCGCAGCAATAGCGACCATTGCTGGCGAGACCGCAGGCAGATTACGCTGCTTGCTTTTTGAACTGCTCTTTTTGCGTCGCGAAGGTGCCGGCTGGCCGCGACGTACATAATCTCGTTGTGCCACTATCGTTTCGCTGTATTTATTCGTTCGTCAGCCCGCCATGTTACTTAAGCGGCGGGGCTTTGACCAGATAAGGGTGTCCGAAAGGCGTTTACTTTAAGTCAATGCCTGGGTAGAGCCGCGAATAATCAGCTCGCAGTCCAGCAAACGCGAGCCGCTGCTAACCGTTTGACCCTGCAGCTGATCCAGCAGAAGTAGCATCGCTTCGCGGCCAATCTGATAGCGCGGTTGTGAAACGGTGGAGAGCGGTGGATCGCAAAACTCTGAAAGTGAAATGTTATCGAATCCGATAATCGACAAATCTTTCGGCACGCGTAAGCCACGGCGCTTGGCGTGTGAAAGCGCACCCAGCGCCATCACGTCGCTGTGGCAGAACACCGCCGTTGGCGGTTCCGGCAGCGCCAGCAGTTTCTCCAGCGCCTGTCCGCCCGCTTCAAAGGTAAAATCACCGCGCGCAATATAGTGCGGATCGACAATCGCACCGGTACGGCGCAGCGCCTGAACATAGCCCTGCAGGCGGTAGTGGCACAGCGGCATCTCTTCCGGCCCGGCAATGCAGCCAATCCGCTTATGTCCCAGCTCCTGGAGATAGTTTACGGCGTTGAACGCGGCGGTGAGGTTATCAATGTGGACCGTCGGCAGCTCAAGCTCTGGCGCAAATTCGTTGGCCATTACCATCGGCGGTAAATTGCGCTGCTCTTCGATGCTGGCATCAAACGGCAGGCGCGAGCCAAGCAGCAGCATGCCGTCAATCTGCTTGGTGATAATGAGGTCGATAAAGGTTTTTTCCTGCTGGTTCTGGTGAGCGCAGTCGCCAATCAGCACCAGATAGCCCTGCTCAGCCGCCGTCACTTCGATACCGCGAATGATCTCGCTGAAGAAGGGATCGCAGATATCCGGCACTATTACCAGGATGGTCCGAGATTCATTGCGCTTGACGTTCCGCCCCATCGCCTGCGGGAAATACCCCACTTCCAGCGCCGCCTGTTCAACCTTGTTACGGGTCGCCTGGGAGACTTTATCCGGGTTCATTAATGCGCGGGACACGGTTGCCGTTGAGACTTGTGCTTTCTCGGCAACGTCTTTCATGGTCGCCGTGGCAACCTCTTTCCTGGACTTCAACGTCTTCTCCTCGCCTGAACACCGAACTGCGGACATCACCATTTTTACAGATAGTTAATGGAATCGGTTACAGAATTTTCATAAAAAGTGTGAGGCGCGTTAAATTTTTCGATCCGTCTTCAGCCTTCGATGGGATCGACGTCCAGTACCCACTTCACTTTACGCGCTTCCGGCAGGGTATTGATGAGCGCCAGCGTGCCGCTGACGATGTGCTGCAGGCGAATACGCGAGGGATGCTGAAGCAAAATTTGCCAGCGGAAACGTCCTCCGCGTTTTGGTGCCAGCGCCGGCACCGGGCCCAGGATCCACAGCTGGTTATCCACCAGCGGGCTGGCCTGCAGGAGATTCCTTAGCTGTTGCAGGAAAAGCGGCGCCTGCTGGTTGTTATGATCCTCCGCGCGGATGATGACGTGGCTGGTCCACGGCGGCAACTGCATGGTCTGGCGTTCGGCCAGCGCCTGCTCGGCAAAGGCGTCATAACCTTTGTGCAGCAGAGTCTGTAGCAGCGGGTGCTCAGGGTGATGCGTTTGCAGTACTACCTCGCCCTGTTTACCCGCGCGTCCGGCACGCCCGGCAACCTGGGTATAAAGCTGGGCGAAGCGCTCGGCGGAGCGGAAATCTGCCGAGAACAGCGCGCCGTCGACGTCCAGCAGGGCGACCAGCGTCACGTCCGGGAAGTGGTGCCCTTTCGCCAGCATCTGGGTGCCAATCAGGATGCGCGCGCCGCCGCGATGCACTTCCGCCAGCTGCTGCTCCAGCGCCCCCTTGCGGCTGGTGGTGTCCCGGTCGATTCGGGAAATAGGCACGTCCGGGAAGAAAGGGCCAAGCGCCTGTTCCAGCTGTTCCGTGCCCAGACCGACCGGCACGATATGCGTGGAACCACATGACGGGCACTGGCGAGGAACCGGACGCTGGCTGTCGCAGTGGTGGCAGCGCAAATGTCGCTGGGCCTGATGGAAGGTGTAGTAGTGGTCGCAGCGCGGGCACTCGGCAATCCAGCCGCAGTCGTGGCACAGCAGGGCGGGGGCAAATCCGCGACGGTTCAGGAACAGGATGACCTGGTTCCCCGCCTGCAAATGCTGGCGCATGCGGGAAATCAAGGCGGGCGCTAAGCCTGCCTGCACCTGCTGGCCTTTGAGATCCAGCACGTGCTGGATGGCCGGGCGGGCATTCCCCGCGCGGCGCGTCAGGCGCAGCATGTGGTATTTACGCTGGCGCACGTTGTGCAGCGTTTCGAGCGCAGGCGTGGCGGATCCGAGAATAATAGGGATTTGCTCGCTGTGCGCACGGTAGACCGCCAGATCGCGGGCGTGATAGCGCCAGCCTTCCTGCTGTTTATAGGAGCTGTCGTGCTCTTCGTCGATCACGATAACGCCGAGGTTTTTAAACGGCGTAAACAGCGACGAGCGGGTGCCGATCACAATCGCCGCTTCGCCGTTTTTCGCTTTCAGCCAGGCGCTGAGGCGCTCGCTGTCGTTCAGCCCGGAGTGCAGCACCTCAACGGGCGCGTTAAAGCGCTCGCGGAAGCGGGCAATGGTCTGCGGCGTCAGGCCGATTTCCGGCACCATCACCAGCGCCTGTTTGCCCTGCGCGAGCACGTTTTCCAGCACGCTCAGATAGACTTCGGTCTTGCCGGAGCCCGTCACGCCCGCCAGCAGCCAGGCGGAAAAGCGGTCCGAGGCGCTATGAATGGCGCCTACCGCAGTGGCCTGCTCGGTATTCAGGCGCAGGCGATCGCCCGAGACGGAGAAGCCGTCGCGCCAGTCGTGAAGGGCGGGCGCTTCGCTGGCCAGCTCGCTCAACCCTTTCTTTCTTAATGCCTGTAGCGCCGTTTCGCTGACCTCAAGCTCGTCGACCTGGTGCCGCCAGATTTTTCCCTGGCGCAGCGCCGCCAGCGCCTGCTGCTGTTTCTGCGAACGCTTCAGGCTGTTGATGTCCACGGCCTGCCCCTGTTCGGTGGCAAACCAGTACCACATCGGGGCGTGGCTGGCGCTCTTGCCCTGGCGCAGCAGGATCGGCAGGGCGTGGAACAGAACGTCGCCAATCGGGTGATGATAATAATCTGCCGCCCACAGCAGCAGTCGCCAGGTGCTGGTGGAGTAAACCGGCTCGCTGTCCAGCACCTCAACCACCGATTTCAGTTCATTGAGGGGTAATTCGCTTGTATCGCTGACGGAGACGACGATCCCCACGCGCTGCTGTTTGCCAAACGGCACGGTCACGCGACAGCCCGCTTTGGCGCTCATGCTGTCGGGCAGCAGGTAGTCAAAGGTGCGGGGAAGCGGAACGGGCAGGGCAACGTGAGCGACGGGCATCGAATCTTCCTGACTTGAAAAGTGGCGCGTTAGTATACACATTAGTAAAAGCGGCGTGCGGATCAGTTTGCATACGTTGGTTAAATTCTGTATGATTCGCCGCCTTTGGTGTACTTTACGCCAAAGAACTTACATTCAACATCGCGTGGTGTCTGGCGTTAGGGCTGGAAGAGCGACGCGGCCTTAACTGAGGTTCTCCCATGAAAAAAGATATTCACCCGAAATACGAAATGATTACTGCAAACTGCTCTTGCGGTAACTCTATCCAGATCCGCTCTACCGTGGGTCACGATCTGAACCTGGACGTGTGCGGCAAATGCCACCCGTTCTACACTGGTAAGCAGCGTGATGTTGCAACCGGTGGCCGTGTTGACCGCTTCAACAAGCGTTTCAGCATCCCGGGCGCTAAATAAGTTTCCCGAAAAAAAGGCACCGCAAGGTGCCTTTTTTGTATCCGCTTCTCAGTATTCCCACGTCTCCGGGTCAATACCCAGTTCACGCATGATCACCTTCGCCTCTTCCGGGATTTCGTCGCTACGCTCTTTGCGCAGATCGTCATCGTTCGGCAACGGTTGGCCGGTAAACGCATGCAGGAACGCTTCGCACAGCAGTTCGCTGTTGGTCGCGTGACGCAGGTTGTTCACCTGACGACGCGTACGTTCATCGGTGAGGATCTTCAACACCTTCAGAGGAATGGAAACCGTAATTTTCTTTACTTGCTCACTCTTCTTACCGTGCTCAGCGTATGGGCTGATATATTCGCCGCTCCATTCAGCCATGAGATACCTTTAATCCTCTCAGTCATTAATCTAAAGGTGCAAACCGGTCACTGCCCGTTTTGAACCGTAATCTTGCGTAGTTTACCGTAGAGACGATACCGTGGCACGGATATTGCCGCTGCAGCGTGCACTAAAGCATATAATTTTAACGGCTATTTGCGCATTGCTCAATCTATACGCAAAGAAGTTTAGATGTCCAGATGTATTGACGTCCATACTTTCAATGTTTACTCTGGTGGCTGACTTTTCACCTCATTCGCCAGGAAGCCCTCACCATGACGCGTAAACAGGCCACGATCGCAGTGCGTAGCGGATTAAATGATGACGAGCAGTACGGCTGCGTTGTCCCGCCCATTCATCTTTCCAGCACCTACAATTTCACCGGATTTAATGAACCGCGCGCGCATGACTACTCGCGTCGCGGCAACCCTACGCGTGATGTAACCCAGCGCGCGCTGGCGGAACTGGAAGGCGGCGCGGGTGCGGTATTAACCAATACCGGTATGTCTGCCATTCACCTGGTGACCACGGTGTTCCTGAAGCCTGGCGATCTGCTGGTTGCGCCGCACGACTGTTACGGCGGCAGCTATCGTCTGTTTGACAGCCTGGCAAAGCGCGGCTGCTACCGCGTGCTGTTTGTCGATCAAAACGACGAACAGGCGCTGAAACAGGCGCTGGCAGAGAAGCCGAAGCTGGTTCTGGTGGAAAGTCCAAGCAACCCATTGTTGCGCGTTGTCGACATTGCGAAAATTTGTCAGCTCGCAAGGGATGCGGGAGCGATAAGTGTAGTGGATAATACCTTCCTCAGTCCGGCCCTTCAGAACCCGTTAGCACTGGGTGCGGATCAGGTATTGCATTCATGCACTAAATATCTGAACGGCCATTCTGACGTGGTGGCGGGCGTGGTGATTGCAAAAGATCCCGACGTTGTCACGGAACTGGCATGGTGGGCTAATAACATTGGCGTCACCGCGGGCGCGTTCGACAGTTACCTGCTGTTGCGCGGCATCCGCACGCTGTCGCCGCGCATGGACGTGGCGCAGCGTAATGCCCATGCGATTGTCGATTTCCTGAAAACCCAGCCGCTGGTGAAGAAGCTTTATCACCCGTCGCTGCCGGAAAACCAGGGGCATGAGATTGCCGCGCGCCAGCAGAAGGGATTTGGCGCGATGTTAAGTTTTGAACTGGACGGTGACGAGCAAACGCTGCGTCGCTTCCTGAGCGGGCTGTCATTGTTTACGCTGGCGGAATCCTTAGGTGGGGTTGAAAGCTTGATCTCCCACGCCGCGACCATGACGCACGCAGGTATGGCACCGGAAGCACGTGCCGCCGCCGGGATTTCCGAGACGCTGCTGCGTATCTCGACCGGTATTGAAGATTCTGAAGATTTAATTGCCGATCTGGAAAATGGCTTCCGGGTCGCAGCCAAGGGGTAATCATGAGTGTGATAGCGCAGGCAGGGGCGAAGGGTCGTCAGCTGCACAAGTTTGGTGGTAGTAGTCTTGCTGATGTGAAATGTTATCTGCGCGTCGCAGGGATCATGACCGAATATTCACAGCCGGGTGACATGATGGTTGTCTCGGCGGCGGGCAGCACCACCAACCAGTTGATTAGCTGGCTGAAACTGAGCCAGACCGATCGCCTTTCTGCGCATCAGGTGCAACAGTCCTTACGTCGTTACCAGAGCGAGCTGATTGCCGGCCTGCTGCCTGCGGACGTGGCGGACGGGCTGATCAGCGCCTTCACGCATGACCTTGAGCGTCTGGCTGCTCTGCTGGACAGCGGGATTACCGACGCGGTGTATGCCGAAGTGGTGGGCCACGGTGAAGTGTGGTCCGCGCGCCTGATGGCCGCCGTGCTGCAACACCTGGGCGTGGACGCGGCCTGGCTCGACGCGCGTGATTTCCTGCGTGCGGAACGCGCCGCGCAGCCGCAGGTGGACGAAGGGTTGTCCTATCCGCTGCTGCAACAGCTGCTGGTGCAGCATCCGGGCAAACGTATTGTCGTCACTGGCTTTATCAGCCGCAGCAACGCCGGTGAAACCGTGCTGCTGGGTCGTAACGGTTCGGACTACTCGGCAACGCAGATTGGTGCCCTGGCGGGCGTGTCCCGCGTTACCATCTGGAGCGACGTGGCCGGTGTCTACAGCGCGGACCCGCGTAAAGTGAAAGATGCCTGCCTGCTTCCGCTGCTGCGTCTCGACGAAGCCAGCGAGCTGGCGCGTCTGGCGGCACCGGTTCTGCACGCCCGTACGCTGCAGCCGGTTTCCGGCAGCGATATTGACCTGCAGCTGCGCTGTAGCTATACGCCGGATCAGGGGTCTACCCGCATTGAGCGCGTGCTGGCGTCCGGCACGGGCGCGCGCATCGTCACCAGCCACGACGACATCTGCCTGATCGAGTTCCAGGTCCCTGCGGGTCAGGACTTCAGGCTGGCGCATAAAGATATCGACACGATCCTGAAGCGCGCCCAGGTGCGTCCGCTGGCCGTTGGCGTGCATAACGATCGTCAGCTGCTGCAGTTCTGCTATACCGCCGAAGTGGCGGACAGCGCGCTGAAAATTCTCGACGAAGCGGGCCTGCCGGGCGAGCTTCGCCTGCGTCAGGGGCTGGCGCTGGTGGCGATGGTCGGCGCGGGCGTCACCCGTAACCCGCTGCACTGCCACCGCTTCTGGCAGCAGCTGAAGGGCCAGCCGGTGGAGTTCACCTGGCAGTCGGAAGAGGGCATCAGCCTGGTCGCCGTGCTGCGTAAAGGCCCAACCGAAAGCCTGATTCAGGGTCTGCACACCTCGCTGTTCCGCGCGGAAAAACGCATCGGCCTGGTGCTGTTTGGCAAGGGTAACATCGGTTCCCGCTGGCTGGAGCTGTTCGCCCGCGAACAGGTCACGCTTTCGGCGCGTACCGGGTTTGAATTTATTCTTGCGGGCGTGGTGGATAGCCGCCGCAGCTTGCTGAACTACGAAGGGCTGGACGCCAGCCGGGCGCTTGCCTTCTTTAACGATGAAGCGGTTGAGCAGGATGAAGAGTCACTGTTCCTGTGGATGCGCGCGCACCCGTATGACGATCTGGTGGTGCTGGATGTCACCGCCAGCGAACAGCTTGCCGATCAGTATCTGGATTTCGCCAGCCACGGTTTCCACGTCATCAGCGCCAACAAGCTGGCGGGGGCGAGCAGCACCGATAAATATCGTCAGATCCACGACGCGTTTGAAAAAACGGGCCGCCACTGGCTCTATAATGCCACCGTTGGCGCGGGCCTGCCGGTTAACCATACCGTGCGTGACCTGATTGAAAGCGGCGACAGCATTCTGGCGCTGAGCGGGATCTTCTCCGGCACGCTCTCCTGGCTGTTCCTGCAGTTTGACGGCACCGTACCGTTCACCGACCTGGTGGATCAGGCGTGGCAGCAGGGCTTAACCGAGCCCGATCCGCGCGTTGACCTCTCCGGTAAAGACGTGATGCGCAAGCTGGTGATCCTGGCGCGTGAAGCCGGTTATGACATCGAGCCGGATTCCGTACGCGTCGAGTCGCTGGTGCCTGCAGGCTGCGAAGAAGGTTCTGTTGACCACTTCTTCGAAAACGGCGACGAGCTGAATGACCAGATGGTGCAGCGTCTGGAAGCGGCAAACGAGATGGGGCTGGTGCTGCGCTACGTGGCGCGTTTCGAGGCGAACGGTAAGGCGCGTGTGGGTGTCGAGGCGGTGCGTCCTGACCATCCGCTGGCGGCCCTGCTGCCGTGCGATAACGTCTTCGCCATTGAAAGCCGCTGGTACCGCGATAACCCGCTGGTGATCCGCGGCCCGGGCGCGGGGCGCGATGTCACCGCTGGGGCTATCCAGTCCGATATTAACCGTCTGGCTAAGCTGCTGTAAAAAGTGAATTTCCCTCTCCTTGTGGGAGAGGGTTAGGGTGAGGGCATCAGACCGCGCTCACCCTCATCATGAACTCCCTTCATCTTCCCTGAGCAAACCTCACCGTTATTGTGATTATTTCTGTTGACGTCACGCCGCTTTTCCGTCATTTTTACATCTGGACGTCTAAACGTATAGAAGTTCACAACACAACAGACAATGACACGCGAAAGATAGAGGTAAGGTATGAGCTTTTTTCACGCCAACCAGCGGGAAGCACTGAATCAGAGCCTGGCCGAAGTAAACGGCCAGATTAACGTCTCTTTTGAATTTTTCCCGCCGCGCACCAGTGAAATGGAGCAAACCCTGTGGAGCTCTATCGATCGCCTGAGCAGCCTTAAGCCGAAGTTTGTCTCCGTGACCTACGGCGCCAACTCCGGCGAGCGCGACCGCACGCACAGCATTATTAAAGGCATCAAAGATCGTACCGGTCTGGAAGCAGCGCCGCATCTGACCTGTATTGACGCCACCCGCGATGAGCTGCGCGCCATTGCCCAGGACTACTGGAACAACGGGATTCGCCATATCGTTGCCCTGCGTGGCGATCTGCCGCCGGGAAGCGGCAAGCCGGACATGTACGCTACCGATCTGGTCGCGCTGCTGAAAGACGTTGCTGATTTTGATATCTCCGTGGCCGCCTACCCTGAAGTCCACCCGGAAGCGAAAAGCGCCCAGGCGGATTTGCTTAACCTGAAGCGTAAGGTGGAAGCCGGTGCCAACCGCGCCATCACCCAGTTCTTCTTTGACGTGGAAAGCTATCTGCGCTTCCGCGACCGCTGCGTCTCGGCAGGTATCGACGTCGAAATTATCCCGGGCATTCTGCCAGTCTCTAACTTCAAACAGGCGAAGAAGTTCGCCGATATGACCAACGTTCGCATTCCGCTGTGGATGTCCAAAATGTACGAAGGGCTGGACGATGACGCGGAAACCCGCAAGCTGGTGGGGGCCAATATCGCGATGGACATGGTGAAGATCTTAAGCCGCGAAGGGGTGAAAGACTTCCACTTCTACACGCTTAACCGCGCGGAGATGAGCTACGCCATTTGTCATACGCTGGGCGTTCGTCCGGCGTAATCAGCAAAAAGCCCTCATAAAGTGAGGGCTTTTTAATCATATAAAAAGTTAAAAGGTATTAACTATCGAATCTGTGGATTAATTCAACTATATCTTATTGCTAGTGGTGTATATCGTAACGGTATCACTGTAAAGGGAGCATAGCGATGAGCACGTCAGACGAGACCAATAACGCGGCATCCGCCGGCAAATGTCCGTTCCATCAGGGCGGCGTCGATCACAGCGCGGGCGCAGGTACCGGCAGCAAAGAGTGGTGGCCTAAACAACTCCGCATCGATCTTCTAAACCAACATTCCAACCGTTCGAACCCTCTGGGTGAAGACTTCGACTACCGCAAAGAATTCAGCAAGCTCGACTATTCCGCCCTCAAGGGCGATCTCAAAGCCCTGTTAACCGATTCTCAACCGTGGTGGCCTGCCGACTGGGGCAGCTACGCGGGTCTGTTTATTCGCATGGCCTGGCACGGTGCCGGTACTTACCGCTCCGTTGACGGACGCGGCGGTGCCGGACGTGGCCAACAGCGCTTTGCGCCGCTGAACTCCTGGCCGGATAACGTCAGCCTGGATAAAGCGCGCCGCCTGCTGTGGCCAATCAAGCAAAAATACGGACAAAAAATCTCCTGGGCCGACCTGTTTATTCTCGCAGGTAACGTGGCGCTGGAGAACTCCGGCTTCCGCACCTTTGGTTTTGGCGCCGGTCGTGAAGACGTCTGGGAACCGGATCTGGACGTGAACTGGGGTGATGAAAAAGCCTGGCTGACCCACCGTGACCCGGAAGCACTGGCGAAGCGCCCGCTGGCGGCCACCGAAATGGGGCTGATTTACGTGAACCCGGAAGGGCCAAACGCCAGCGGTGAACCGCTGTCTGCTGCGGCGGCGATCCGCGCCACCTTTGGCAACATGGGTATGAACGACGAAGAGACCGTCGCGCTGATTGCCGGCGGCCATACGCTCGGTAAAACCCACGGCGCGGGTGAAGCCACGCACGTAGGTACCGATCCGGAAGCCTCGCCGATTGAAGCGCAGGGCTTAGGCTGGGCCAGCACGCACGGCACCGGTATTGGCGCTGACGCCATCACCTCCGGGCTGGAAGTCATCTGGTCGCAAACTCCGACCCAGTGGAGCAACTACTTCTTCGAGAACCTGTTCAAATACGAATGGGTGCAGACCCGCAGCCCGGCAGGCGCGATTCAGTTTGAAGCCGTGGATGCGCCAGAAATCATGCCAGACCCGTTTGACCCGTCGAAAAAACGTAAGCCAACCATGCTGGTCACCGACCTGACGCTGCGTTTCGACCCGGAATTCGAGAAAATTTCCCGTCGCTTCCTGAACGATCCGCAGGCCTTTAACGAAGCCTTCGCGCGCGCGTGGTTCAAACTGACCCACCGTGATATGGGGCCAAAAGCGCGGTACATCGGCCCGGAAGTGCCGAAAGAAGATCTGATTTGGCAGGATCCGCTGCCTCAGCCGGTGTTCCATCCGACGCAGGAAGACATTGAAAGCCTGAAAGCGGAAATCGCGGCCTCTGGCCTCTCCGTGAGCGAGCTGGTTTCCGTGGCATGGGCGTCTGCATCGACCTTCCGCGGTGGCGACAAGCGCGGCGGCGCCAACGGCGCGCGTCTGGCGCTGGCGCCTCAGCGCGACTGGGATGTGAACGCCGCGGCGGTACGTGCGTTACCGGCTCTGGAAGCTATTCAGCGCACCACCAATAAAGCCTCGCTGGCGGATATCATCGTGCTGGCGGGCGTTGTGGGCGTTGAGCAGGCGGCGAAAGCCGCGGGCGTTTACGTCAACGTGCCGTTCACGCCGGGCCGTGTGGATGCGCGTCAGGATCAGACGGATATCGAGATGTTTAACCTGCTCGAACCGATTGCCGACGGCTTCCGCAACTATCGCGCACAGGTGGATGTGTCTACCACCGAGTCGCTGCTGATCGACAAAGCCCAGCAACTGACCCTGACCGCACCGGAGCTGACGGTGCTGATCGGCGGCCTGCGCGTGCTGGGCACGAACTTTGATGGCAGTAAGAACGGCGTGTTCACCAACCGCGAGGGCGTGCTGAGCAACGACTTCTTCGTGAACCTGTTGGATATGAATACCCAGTGGAAAGCGACCGACGATTCAAACGAACTGTTTGCCGGAAGCGATCGCGCCAGCGGTGAAGTGAAATACACCGCGACCCGCGCCGACCTGGTCTTCGGTTCGAACGCGGTCCTGCGCGCGCTGGCCGAGGTTTACGCCAGCAGCGATGCGCACGAGAAGTTTGTCCGTGACTTCGTTGCCGCATGGGCGAAGGTGATGGATTTGGATCGGTTTGACGTGAAGTAAAAGCAATCCCCGCCACGGCGGGGATTTTTTTTGCCAGTCATCCAGGCGGGGTAAGGCGTAGCTGTCACCCGCTTTTCAGGCGATCGAGTTCTTTTTGCGAACCTGTTCTCTCTTAGAGATTGAGGTTACCAAACGCGTTTTTCCAGTCCTGCTCGAACTTTTCTATGGCCGACTCTACCGCTGGGGTACCGAGCATTTGTTGCGCTACGTCTAAGGGGATCGTGATTGCCTCGCATCCGGCCAGCAGGCAGTCCAGCGCCTGACGCGGTGTTTTGAAGCTGGCAGCCAGCACCATGCTTTCCGGCGCATGCAGTTCCAGCAGGGACTGCAGCTCCTGTACCATGCGAATACCGTCACCGCCCTGTGCGTCGACGCGGTTGACGTACGGCGCAACGTATTTCGCGCCTGCCAGCGCGGCCAGTAAACCCTGAGCGGCGCTGTAAACGGCGGTACCCAACGTGGTAATACCCTCTCTTTTCAGCTGTTTAATGGCGATAAGCCCCTGCGCGGTGACCGGAATTTTCACCACAATACCCGGGATGGCATTACTCAGGCGTTTGGCCTCCGCCACCATGCCTTCGGCATCGCGGCTCATGGTTTGAGCAAACAGCGTGCCTTCCGGCCCGATGGCTTGTTGCAGGCGCGGCAGCACGTCCCAGATGGATTCACGGCTGGCGGCAATGATGCTTGGGTTGGTGGTGACGCCCGCGATGGGGAAGATGCGTGCAAGGCGTTCCACTTCCGCCACGTTCGCGGTATCCAGATACAGTTCCATTATTTTTCCTTAAGTCAGAAAGGTTGAATAAAGGATAAGGCCCGGCTGAGTGCGGCGGATACAGGTCAATTTTGCCAAATACTGGACAAATGTAATGTCCTTAGCGAAGTGCGATAGCGATCACAATGCTATTTTTTGGCGATAAGCTTGCTGTGATACTGGCGACGATATTCGGAAGGGGAACGCTCGGTGTGCTTGCGAAAGAGGCGACAAAAGTAGTTGCTGTCAGGAAATCCGCAGCGTGCGGCAATATCTTTAATTTTGAGATCGTAGCCTTTCAGCAGCTGGCGTGCATGTTCCAGCCGCGTTTGTGTCAGATACTCGTTGAACCCCACGTGGCCGATCTTCTGAAAGAGATGGGAAAGGTAGTTCGGCGAGATGTAGAACGCCTGTGCCACGGATTCGCGCGTTAACGAAGAGGCGTAATTTTCTTCGATATAGCTACGAACGGCTTCGAATAGCGCCCGGCTGCGGTTAGCGGTGTGGATGTCACTGCCAAGCAGATCCCGGCAGTGGCTGAGCAAGCTTAATACCACCAGCATGGCTGTGTCTTGCTCGTCTGGCTGCATCTGTAATTCGGTGAGCGCTTGCAGAAGAAAAGCACCCGTTCGCGGGCCACGCCGGGGAACCTGCAGCTGCTGCAAAAGCGCGTTGTCACGCTGTAAATCGAGAGTCAGCTGCTGCTTACCGAAATGTATGCTCAGGACGTTAGGCGGTGGAAGCGTGATGTGTCCAAAGGATGAAAATATCGCCTCACAGGGGGGAACAAGGGTAATGACGAGGCAGGGAGATGTTCGGGGATGCTGTTCAGCCAGCGCTGAGAAATGAATCTGACCCAGCAGTAACGTACGGTTCACCAGGTCAGCCAAAATTCGGGTGATATCGGAATACATGAGAAGACTACCGAAACGTGCCGGGCGGCGCTAAAAACGCCTGCCCGGCATAAAGCATTACCCAGTGTTACGCATACCCGCCGCAACGCCCGCAATCGTCACCATCAGCGCCTGTTCAACGCGCGGATCCGGCTCTTTACCTTCCTCTTCCGCCAGGCGGGAACGGTGCAGCAGTTCAGCCTGTAAAACGTTCAGCGGGTCGGTGTAGATGTTACGCAGCTGGATAGACTCGGCAATCCACGGCAGGTCCGCCATCAGGTGGGAGTCGTTGGCGATGTCCAGCACCACTTTGATGTCGCCTTCCAGCAGTTCGCGCAGTTCTTTACCCAACGCCCACAGCTCAGGTTTCACCAGCCGCTGGTCGTAGTATTCCGCCAGCCACAGGTCGGCCTTCGAGAAGACCATCTCCAGCATGCCAAGACGGGTAGAGAAGAAGGGCCAGTCGCGGCACATGGTTTCCAGTTCGTTCTGTTTGCCATCTTCCACCACTTTTTGCAGCGCGGCACCGGCACCCAGCCAGGCGGGCAGCATCAGGCGGTTCTGCGTCCAGGCGAAGATCCATGGAATGGCGCGCAGGGATTCAACGCCACCGGTCGGGCGACGCTTGGCAGGACGCGAGCCCAGCGGCAGTTTACCCAGCTCCTGCTCAGGCGTGGCTGAACGGAAGTAAGGCACGAAGTCTTTGTTTTCACGCACGTAGCCGCGGTACAGATCGCAGGAGATGTCTGACAGCTCGTCCATGATGCGGCACCAGGATTCTTTTGGCTCCGGCGGCGGCAGCAGGTTCGCTTCCAGGATCGCGCTGGTATAGAGCGACAGGCTGCTGATAGTCACTTCCGGCAGGCCATACTTGAAGCGGATCATCTCGCCCTGCTCGGTCACGCGCAGGCCGCCTTTCAGGCTTCCCGGCGGCTGAGACAGCAGTGCTGCGTGAGCAGGTGCGCCACCGCGGCCAATGGAGCCTCCGCGACCGTGGAACAGGGTCAGCTCGATACCGGCTTTCTCGCAGGTTTTGATCAGCGCATCCTGAGCCTGATACTGCGCCCAGGACGCCGCCATCACGCCCGCATCTTTCGCGGAGTCGGAATAGCCGATCATTACCATCTGTTTGCCCTGAATAAAGCCGCGATACCAGTCGATGTTAAGCAACTGGGTCATGACGTCGTTGGCGTTGTTCAGGTCGTCGAGGGTCTCAAACAGCGGGGCGACTGGCAGGGCGTAGTCGATGCCCGCTTCTTTCAGCAGAAGATGAACACCCAGCACGTCGGACGGGGTTTTCGCCATAGAGATCACGTAGGCGGCCACCGATCCTTTCGGCGCATCGACGATCGCTTTACAGGTGTTGAGCACCTCGCGGGTGTCGTTGCTTGGCTCCCAGTTGCGCGGCAGCAGAGGGCGCTTGGAGTTCAGCTCGCGGATCAGGAACGCCTGCTTGTCGGCTTCGGACCAGCTTTCATAGTCGCCGATGCCGAGATAGCGGGTCAGCTCGCCCAGGGCTTCAGTATGGCGGGTACTTTCCTGACGGACGTCGATACGCACCAGCGGTACGCCGAAACACTTCACGCGGCGCAGGGTATCGAGCAGTTCGCCGTTGGCGATGATGCCCATGCCACAGGCCTGGAGTGATTTATAGCAGGCGTACAGCGGCTCCCAGAGCTGTTCGTTCTGGCTCAGCAGACCTTCCGGCTTCGGCAGGCGCTGGCCTTTAAGGCGCGCTTCCAGCCACGCCTGGGTGGCCATCAGCTGACCGCGCAGCTTTTTCATCAGGAAGCGGTACGGCTCGCTGGCACCTTCTTCACCGGCCAGCGCGCGCAGTTCCGGCGTCGCTTCAACCATCGACAGCTCGGAGATCAGCACCTGAATATCCTTCAGGAACAGGTCGGTCGCTTTCCAGCGGCTCAGCAGCAGGACGTGACGGGTGATTTCCGCGGTCACGTTCGGGTTGCCGTCGCGGTCACCGCCCATCCAGGAGGTGAAGCGCACCGGCACAAAGTCTACCGGCAGACGATAGCCCAGGTTTTCTTCCAGCTGTTCGTTCAGCTCGCGCAGGTAGTTTGGTACCCCTTCCCACAGGCTGTTTTCCACCACCGCAAAGCCCCATTTGGCTTCGTCTACCGGACTTGGGCGATGCTTACGAATTTCATCGGTATGCCAGGACTGGGCAATCAGCTGGCGCAGACGGCGCATCAGCTGGTTGCGCTCGTAGTCGGCAATGTCTTTGTTATCCAGCTGCTTCAGGCAGCTGTTTACTTCCACCATCTTGTGGATCAGCGTACGACGGGTGATTTCGGTTGGGTGTGCGGTCAGCACCAGCTCCAGCGAAAGGGACTCCACCGCTTTTTTGATGGTGGCTTCGTTGAGGTCTGGCTGGTCTTTCAGTTTACGAAGGGTGCGGGCAATGACTTCCGGGTTGCTGGCCGCTTCGCCGTTTGGCGAAATGCTGTGGTATTGCTCAGCGGTGTTTGCCAGGTTCAGGAACTGGCTGAAGGCGCGGGCAACGGGCAGCAGCTCATCGTTAGAGAGGTTCTGCAAGGTGGTGAGCAGCTCCTGACGACTGGCCTCGTTACCGGCACGGGAAGATTTAGACAGCTTGCGGATGGTTTCAACGCGGTCGAGGATGTTCTCCCCTAATGCGTCTTTGATGGTATCTCCAAGCACTTTGCCGAGCATGCTGACATTACTACGCAACGCGGAATATTGTTCGTTCATAAAAACCCAGTCACCCCATCATTTTTGTTTATGCCCATGTGAAAATCTTCTGGACATTATTTTGTCATCTCCCTTTATAAAGCCACGTAAAACCCCCGTCGTCAATTGCTGCGAAAACGGTTCAGCAAACGAATAAATGCGGGCAATTTACGAAATTTAATTCGCATTGCGTCAGATAAGAGATGCTTATGGAAATGTGACGGTGATCATGCGATTTGTTGCCCTCACCCTAACCCTCTCCCACAGGGAGAGGGGACTTTTCGGTGCGGTTTTAATGCCAGCAGAAGTGATGCACAACCTGGGTAATCAGCTCGCGGGTGGGCTTGATGAAGCGGGTTTCCAGATATTCATCCGGCTGGTGGGCCTGATTAATGGAGCCAGGGCCGAGGACCAGCGTCGGGCAAAGCGTTTGAATAAAAGGCGCTTCGGTGCAGTAGTTCACCACGTCGGTTTTCTCGCCGAGCAGTTTTTCCACCACCTGAACCAGCTGGTGGTCTGGCGGGCATTCGTAGCCCGGGATTGGCGGATGCAGTTCGGAGACTGTCAGGCGTCCCGGCCAGCGCTCGCTCACCGGGGCCAGCGCTTCATTCAGCAGGCCATCCAGATCGCTCAGCGTCATGCCCGGCAGCGGACGGATATCCATATGCAGTTCGCAGCAGGCGCAGATGCGGTTGGACGCATCGCCGCCGTGCAGGCTACCGAGGTTCAGCGTCGGATACGGCACGGTGAATGCCTCGTAGTGATACCGCTCTTTCAAATCGTCGCGCAGGGTCATAATGCGGCCAATGGCGTCGTGCATCAGCTCAATGGCGTTCACGCCGCGCGCCGGATCGCTGGAGTGACCGGACTGGCCCAGCACGCGCACCGCGGTAGAAATATGGCCTTTGTGCGCACGAATCGGCTGCAGAGAGGTCGGTTCACCGATGATCGCGCAGTCCGGACGAATCGACGTGTTTTCAGAGAAATAACGTGCGCCCGCCATGCTGGTCTCTTCATCGGCGGTTGCCAGAATGTAGAGCGGTTTTTTCAGCTTCGTCACGTCCACGTCACGCAGCGCGTCGAGGATAAAGGCAAAGAAGCCTTTCATGTCGGCGGTGCCCAGACCGTAGAGCTTGTTGTCATGCTCGGTCAGGGTGAACGGATCGCGCGTCCAGCGGCCGTCGTCAAACGGTACGGTGTCGGTATGGCCGGCCAGCAGCAGGCCGCCCGCGCCGGTTCCGGTGCTGGCGAGCAGGTTAAATTTGTGGCGTGTTCCGGGGACGGGCTGAACCTCAACGTTAAACCCAAGATCGCTAAACCAACCCGCCAGCAGATTGATTAAAGACTCATTGCTCTGATCCAGCGCTTCTTCGGTCGCACTGATGGACGGTGTGGCAATCAGGGCGCGGTAGATCTCGATAAATGGCGGTAAGTTCATTTTCATTGTTGACACACCTTAGGTCGTGATAGTATCAATATTCATGCAATAAATGTGAATAAAAATACATTAACGTTGAGCATAAAGGAACCCGATGTTGAATACGCTGATTGTAGGCGCTAGCGGTTATGCGGGCGCAGAGCTTGTAAGCTACGTAAATCGCCACCCTCATATGACCATAACCGCTTTGACCGTGTCAGCGCAAAGCAATGATGCAGGAAAGTTAATTTCCGATTTGCATCCGCAGCTTAAGGGCATGGTCGATCTGCCGCTGCAGCCGATGTCTGACATCAGCGAGTTTACCGACGGCGTCGACGTGGTGTTTTTAGCCACCGCGCACGAGGTCAGCCACGACCTTGCGCCGCAGTTCCTGGCGGCCGGCTGCGTGGTGTTTGACCTCTCCGGCGCGTTCCGCGTTAACGACGGCGCGTTCTACGAAAAATATTACGGCTTCACTCATCAGCATCCGGATCTGCTTGAAAAAGCGGTGTACGGCCTGGCGGAGTGGAGTGCGGATAAACTGAAAGAAGCGGACCTGATTGCCGTTCCGGGCTGCTACCCGACGGCGGCACAGCTCTCCCTGAAGCCGCTGATCGACGCCGGTCTGCTGGATCTAAGCCAGTGGCCGGTGATCAACGCCACCAGCGGCGTGAGCGGTGCGGGGCGCAAGGCCGCTATCTCCAACAGCTTCTGCGAAGTGAGCCTTCAGCCGTATGGCGTGTTTAATCACCGCCATCATCCTGAAATCACCACCCATCTGGGCGCGGAGGTGATTTTTACCCCGCACCTGGGCAGCTTCCCGCGCGGGATCCTCGAAACCATCACCTGTCGCCTGAAGTCGGGCGTGACGAAAGAGCAGGTGAGCGAGGCCTTCACGCAGGCGTATGCGGATAAGCCGCTGGTGCGTCTGTACGACAAAGGCGTGCCGGCGCTCAAAAATGTGGTTGGCCTGCCGTTCTGCGATATCGGCTTTGCCGTACAGGGCGAGCATCTGATTGTGGTCGCCGCAGAAGATAACTTACTCAAAGGCGCTGCCGCACAGGCAATGCAGTGTGCAAATATTCGTTTCGGCTTCCCTGAAACGCAGGCTCTTATTTAAGGTGTGATGATGAACCCATTAATTATCAAACTCGGTGGTGTACTGCTGGACAGCGAAGAAGCGCTGGAGCGCCTGTTTACCGCGCTGGTGAACTATCGCGAATCGCACCAGCGTCCGCTGGTGATTGTGCACGGCGGCGGCTGCGTGGTGGATGAGCTGATGAAAGGGCTGAATCTGCCGGTGAAAAAGAAAAATGGCCTGCGCGTCACGCCTGCTGACCAGATTGACATCATTACCGGCGCGCTGGCGGGCACGGCGAACAAAACGCTGCTGGCATGGGCGAAGAAACACCATATTGCGTCCGTTGGCCTCTACCTGGGCGACGGTGACAGCGTAAAAGTGACCCAGCTCGACGAAGAGCTCGGCCATGTTGGACTGGCGCAGCCAGGTTCGCCTAAGCTGATTAACACCCTGCTGGAAGGCGGTTTCCTGCCGGTGGTGAGCTCTATCGGCGTGACCGAAGAGGGCGAGCTGATGAACGTTAACGCTGACCAGGCGGCAACCGCACTGGCGGCAACGCTGGGCGCGGACCTGATCCTGCTCTCCGACGTCAGCGGCATTCTGGACGGTAAAGGCCAGCGCATAGCGGAAATGACAGCCGCCAAAGCCGAGCAGCTGATCGCTCAGGGCATTATTACCGACGGCATGATCGTCAAAGTGAACGCCGCGCTGGATGCGGCGCGCACGCTGGGCCGTCCGGTAGATATTGCCTCCTGGCGTCACGCGGAGCAATTGCCGGCGCTGTTTAACGGCACGCCGATTGGCACACGTATTTTAGCGTAAGTTTTTAATGAATGACCGTAGGCCGGGTAAGCGTAGCGCCACCCGGCGGAACTAACGAATAAAGGAACGATGTTATGGCACTTTGGGGTGGGCGTTTTACACAGGCAGCGGATCAGCGGTTCAAACAGTTCAATGACTCTTTGCGCTTCGACTACCGCCTGGCCGAACAGGATATTGTCGGCTCTGTGGCCTGGTCCAAAGCGCTGGTGACCGTTGGCGTACTGACCGCAGACGAACAGCAGCAGCTGGAAGAGGCGCTGAACAACCTGCTGGAAGAGGTGCGTCTGGATCCGCAGCAAATTCTGCAGAGCGATGCCGAAGATATTCACAGCTGGGTGGAAGGCAAACTGATCGACAAGGTAGGCCAGCTGGGTAAAAAGCTGCACACCGGCCGGAGCCGTAACGACCAGGTCGCCACCGACCTGAAGCTGTGGTGTAAAGAGACCGTTGGCGAGCTGCTGGCGGCTAACCGTCAGCTGCAGACCGCGCTGGTGGAGACCGCACAGAATAATCAGGACGCGGTGATGCCGGGTTATACCCACCTGCAGCGCGCGCAGCCGGTGACCTTTGCGCACTGGTGTCTGGCCTACGTTGAGATGCTGGCGCGTGACGAAAGCCGTCTGCAGGATACCCTGAAGCGTCTGGACGTCAGCCCGCTGGGCAGCGGCGCGCTGGCCGGTACGGCGTATGAAATCGACCGCGAACAGCTGGCAGGCTGGCTGGGCTTTGCCTCCGCCACCCGCAACAGCCTGGACAGCGTATCTGACCGTGACCACGTGCTGGAGCTGCTCTCCAATGCCTCTATCGGGATGGTGCATCTTTCACGCTTTGCCGAAGACCTGATCTTCTTTAACTCCGGCGAAGCGGGCTTCGTTGAGCTGTCCGATCGCGTGACCTCAGGCTCATCGCTGATGCCGCAGAAGAAAAACCCGGACGCGCTGGAGCTGATCCGCGGCAAGTGCGGTCGCGTGCAGGGCGCGCTGACCGGCATGATGATGACCCTGAAAGGGCTGCCGCTGGCGTATAACAAAGATATGCAGGAAGACAAGGAAGGGCTGTTCGACGCGCTCGACACCTGGCTGGACTGTCTGCACATGGGCGCGCTGGTGCTGGACGGCATTCAGGTGAAACGTCCGCGCTGCCAGGAAGCGGCGCAGCAGGGCTATGCCAACTCTACCGAACTGGCGGACTACCTTGTCGCGAAGGGCGTACCGTTCCGCGAGGCGCACCATATTGTGGGCGAAGCGGTGGTGGAAGCGATTCGTCAGGGTAAACCGCTGGAAGATCTGGCGCTTGCCGACCTGCAAAAATTCAGCGCGGCGATCGGGGAGGATGTGTACCCGATTCTGGCGCTGCAGTCCTGCCTGGATAAACGTGCGGCGAAAGGCGGCGTGTCGCCGAAGCAGGTGTCGCAGGCGATTGCGGATGCGAAAAACCGGCTGGTTTGAACCGTGCGGGCTGGTGCCCTCACCCCGGCCCTCTCCCACAGGGCTGAGGAATCCCCAGTAATTTTTTCCTGAAGCGATGAACATTGCTTCAGAGAAATGAATAACTAACAGCGATGTCCTGGTCCGGCTGTAAATCGCTGAGGCGTTTCCTGTAGGCCGGGGCGAGGCGCATGGATGCGCCGAGAGGGCGGGCTTTACAGGGACGTTACCTCCGCCCGCCCCCGACAAGCCGGA